>NZ_JBICTV010000002.1:0-703747 GCF_043197855.1 Dactylosporangium sp. NPDC048998 | reverse complement strand
GTCCCATTCCGAACCCGGAAGCTAAGCCCTCCAGCGCCGATGGTACTGCACCCGAGAGAGTGTGGGAGAGTAGGACGCCGCCGGACAATCTTTCGCTCAGGGGCTCACCATTTCGGTGAGCCCCTGAAGCATTTTCTGGCCTTTTCTGACCTGGAGAACAGGACGTGCCGCCCCCGCGCCGGCGAACTCATCGGTCGGTGACGCGATGCCGCTCCAGGTGGGCCATCACCGCCTGGTTGGCCTCCCAGCCGTCCGGGAACTTCACGACCTCGTTCAGGTACATGCGGCCGGTCGACGGGTGGGCGTCCAGCAGCTCCGCGATGCCCGCCCGCGCCACCGCGATGCAGGCGTGCCGATGGCGGGACGTGAGCACGCACAGGCGGCCGGCCTCCAGGTGGAACGCCGTGGCGTCGCGGCGGCCGGAGAGCGGGTGCCACACGATCGTCACGTCGTACTCGCGGCCCTGCAGGCGGTTCGCCGTGTCGACCGTGATGCCGGAGTCCGGCGGGAGGTGCTGGCGTACCGCCGCGGCCTGGTCGCGATGCGCGGTGCCGATCGCGATCCGGTCGGCCGTGACGTCGGCGCCCGCCGGCGACTTCTCCGACACGGCGACGGCGCCGCGCTCCAGCAGGCGCAGGGCCAGCGCGGCGCAGGCCCCGGCCACCTCCGCGTCCGTGCGCATGCTGTGCCGGGCCGGGAGCTCGTGCAGCGCCCAGCCCGTCGCGGCCGCGGTCGACAGGGTGGCGTCGAGCGGGGACCGGCCGAAGGCGTGCGTGGTGAACGTGAGCGAACGGTCGGCCGGGCCGGTGCCGGACGTGAAGCCGGTGAAGGGGTAGAACGCCTCCGAGACGACCGGGGCGGCGGTGGCCGGCAGGCGCCACGAGACCGGGAGGCGATGGACCGGTACACCGGGATTGTGACGCAGCAGGACCGCCACCGCGCTCAGCTGGGGGTCCCAGGACAGGCCCGCCCAGCGCTCGGTTTCGACCGTCGAGAACGGGTCCAGCTGGCCGGGGTCGCCGACGAACAGGGTGCGGTCGAAGCGGCCGGCGATCTGGAGCAGGGCGTCGGAGCGCATCTGGTACGCCTCGTCGACGATCGCCCACGGCCAGGAGCCGTCGGTCAGGGTGGCCCACTTCGCGGAGGTGCCGACGATGACGCGCGAGCCGGCCAGGCCGGCGACCGCCGTGTCGACCGTGACGTTGCGGTGGCCGGAGATCCGGGCGACCGGGACGTAGCCCTGCTTCGAGAGGCGGCCGATCGGGAGGCCGGGGGCGGAGCGGGCCAGGTTGGCGATGAGGTCGTCGACCTGCTCGTTGGTCTGAGCGACGACCGCCAGCGGCTCGCCGGACTCGGCGATGTGCCGGGCCGCCCGGACGACCAGGGTCGACTTGCCGGCGCCCGGCGGGGAGTCGACCACCACGCCGGGGGCCGGGCCGTCCTGCAGGTCCGACATGACGTCCGGGAACACGTCCGGGAATACATCGATGACGGTCACGACCAGGCCTCCACGGCGTCCTCCTCGGTGGGCACGGGCGGCGCGGGCGGGCCGCCGTGGGTCCAGGGGGTGTCCCCGGCCTCGGGGAAGTTGCCCGACGCCTGGAAGGCGTTGGACACCGTGCTGTACGTGATCCGCTCCCCGACCGACGGGACGCTGCCCGGCGCCGGGGTGAGCGCCCGGCCCATGCCGCCGTTGAGCTCCAGTTCCACGTCCAGGGCGCCGTCGCCGGCCGGCGTGATGGAGAGGATCTCCGCCTTCTGCGAAGCACGAGCCGGCGACTGTACTTCCACGCCGACGGCGAGCCGCAAAGGATCCTGCGTGCGTACCGTGACGTGCGGCCGGAGCTTGCGGCGCGGGCCGGTGGCGTCGAGCCGGTCGGGCTCGGCGGCCACGACATCGCCGGCGAAGGCCTCGCCGGTCAGCCGGTACTCGGCCATGACCAGCGGATCGTCCAGCGCGCGCTGGGCGTCGAAGCGGGCCTGGGCGCGCTCCAGCCGGTTCAGGCGCCTGGCGGCGGCCACCGCGCTGTCCCGGCGGGGCTGCGGGAGCGGGTTCTCGCCGGTCACGTGGGCGACGTAGCCGGTGTACGCGTCGCGGTCGTCGGCCCAGCGCTCCACGACGCTGGCGCCCGGTGCGAGCCGCTCCAGCAGCGCGACGCCCCGCCACATGAGGTGCCAGGTCGGCTCGAGCTGGCCGCGCAGCGCGGACTCCAGCATGTCGAGGGCCACCTCGCGGGCGATGGAGTTGCCGTCGGTACGCGCGTATCGCTCGATGGCGGGCGCCAGTCGTTCGGCGTCGAACGTGGGGTCGGTGGCCGGGCCGGCCGGGGGCCAGCGGTCCGGGTCCTCGGCGTCCAGGGCGGCGTCGAACGGCGATTGTCCCGCGGGCGGGTCCAGCCACGCCAGCAGGGCGGCCAGGTTGGCGTCCTCGACGGCGCTCTGGCCCGTGGCCCAGTGCGCGCCGAGGACCGAGGTCATGGCGAGCATCAGCGACGAGCCCGGGTGCTCGGCGCGCTCGGCGAAAAACGTCAGCCACTTGCCGAACAGCGGCACGACCGGGGGGACGGCGTACTCGCCGTACGTGCGGCGGAGGCGGGTCGAGCGGCCGAAGAGGCGCACGAAGCCGATGCCGCCGGGGTTGGGCACGAGGAGCTGGGGCGCGTCGGTGAAGCGTCGCCGGCCGCGCGCGTCCTCCTGGTGGCGGGCGAAGCTGTCCACATAGGACATGAACCGGCGGCCGAGATCGGCGGCGAACCGGAAGCGCTGGTCGCGGTTGCGCGGCTGGGGGACGACGAAGAGCCTCGGCGCGTCCTCGCGGTCGCCGACCAGCGCGGCCAGCGGGGCGTTGGCCTCGCCGGCGAGGGCGAGCGGGATGAATACCAGGGGCCGGGTGCTGATGTGGGTGTGCCGGACCGTGGTGAGCGGCTGCGCGGCCTCGTGGCGGACCGCGAGCGCCCTGGCCAGGGAGGTCAGCGAGGTCACGCCGGGACCTCGACGGACTCGCCGCGCAATCGGAGGGCTGCCCGCAGTACCGCCGCGGCCTCGATCTGCTCGGGGGCGGGGGTCAGCCGGCCGGCGGCCAGGCCGAGCACGGCGTCGATCCACTCCACGCTGCCCAGGTCCTCGCTGACCGAGCGGCCGAGCGCGTGGGTGGTGCCGAGGGCTTCGCGGCGGCAGAAGTACGACATCTCGCACATCGACAGGCATTCGGGCGAGTACCGCGCGGGGATGTGCTCGATCGCGACGCACAGCTCGCCGACGGGGCGGGTCGGGACGCCGTCGCGGTCGGGGGCGAGGTCGAACGTGAGGTCCGGGTCCAGCGTCGCGAGCAGCTCGTCGATGCGGGTCATGCGGTTGAGCTGGCGGTTGAGGACGGTCAGCTGGCGGCGCACGTCGAGCTTCGTGGCGACGGCGTGGTTGGAGAAGTTCTCCGGGCAGACCAGCACGACCTCGTGGGAGACGCGGGACGGGTCGTGGCCGAGCTCGGCGAGCAGGCGGCGCAGCGCCACGACGTACACCGCGGACTGGACGGCGGCGGAGGCCACCTTGCCGCCGTCGGCCTGGCCATCGATCACGGCAAACGACTTGATCTCGATGACGTAGAAGGTGCCCTGGTACTGGAAGGCGATGAGGTCGGGCTCCAGGAAGACCTGCCGGCCGCCGACGGGCAGGCGCAGCAGCGGGTGGTCGAACAGCGTGCCCGAGTCGTCGGCGTGCTGCGCGGCGTTGCCGAGGACCCGCCGGGCGAGCGCGTGGCGGACCTCCTGGCTCTCGTTGCCGCCGGCGTCCTCGAGATCGTGGTACGCCACCTCCGGGATCTTCAGGTCGAGCACCTCGCGCAGCATCCGGAGCAGCTCGGCGCAGCCGTTGGCCTTGACCTGCGCGGTGAACGCCTGCGTGCGGGTGATCGCGAACGGCGACTGGCCGTACGGCGGCGGGAAGCCCACGCGGGCGGCGACCGCGCGCTTGTCGACGCCGGCGGCGTCCATGACGGCGCGGCGGGCGCAGCCGGGGTTGGTGGTCAGCGCGGCGATCGTGCGCGCGTTGTGCGCCAGCGGCGGAACCGGGCCGCGCAGGTGTTCGAGCTGCTGTTCGGTGCTGTTCACGATGCTCTTCCTTCGCGGGGGAAGACGGAACTCAGGAGTCGGTGCCGGCGGCCACGGCTCGCAGCGGGTTGCCGAAGAGCTGCCCGGCGTCGTCGAGCTGGGCGCGGGCCCGGGCGGCGGCCGCTTCGCGGTGCGACCGGTCGGCCGGTTCGTGGGTCTGCAGTTCGGCCCGCGCGGCGCGGATGACGGTGTCGGGCTTGGCGGAGCCGATGCCGTCGGCGGCGCCGGGGATGTTCTCCGCGAACAGCCACAGTAGGCGCGCGGTGGCGCGGTCGGTATCGGGCAGCCGGTCGACGTGTTCCGCGATGCTGACGGCGGCGGTGAGGAAGTCGACCCGCGGGCTCAGGGCGCCGACGATGCGCCGTTCGAGGGGCCAGGTGGAGATCGCGAGCAGGCCGCGGCCCGGCGCGAGGCGGTCGGCGGTCAGGGCGGCGCACAGATAGTACGGCCGGGAGAACGGCGAAGCCCTGAACGAGCGCTCCTCGTCGCGCCGGAGGCTCGTCAGCTTGGCGCTGTTGATGTCCCCGCCGAAGCAGGCGTTGTACACCTGGGCGATCAGCTTCGGCGCGGCCGGGACGGTGAGCAGGGTCAGCGCCCCGTGGACCTGTTCTCGCAGGGGTAGCAGCGAGCCGCCCTCGCGGGGCGCGGGGATCGCCGCGGGAGCGTCCGGGGCGAGCGACTCGACGGCCTCGTCCCAGGCATCCTCCAGCGCACGGAGCCGCGCCCGCAGGGCTCGGGCCCGCGGCCGGTCGCCGGCGGCCATCGCCCGCCGGACCTCGGCCCGCAGCGCCTCGATCTGCGGCTCCAGCTCCTCAGCGCTGTCTGCCATGATGCGACCCTACGTCCTCCAGTAAATTCCAGCAATCCCCACCTCGACCCAGGGATGCTGTTGCACGCCTCCAGTATTCTCCAGTAAGTTCCGGTAATCGCCAGGCGTCCGGTTTTCACTTCCCGAAGGGTCGGATCACCATGCCGCTCTACCTGCACCCCGTCCTGCTGTCCGACCTGTCCGGCGAGACCGGGATCGTGGTCGTCGCCTTGGTGAACGAGCCCCTGCTCGAGACCCCGGCCGAGGCGCCGGCCCCGACCGGCTGGGCCCTGCTGACCGACCGCGAGCGCGCGGTGGCCCGGCTGGCCGGCCAGGCCCTCACCAACCAGCAGATCGCCCGCCGGCTCGACATCTCCACGCACACGGTGAACTACCACCTGCGCCAGATCTTCCGGAAGCTGGCCATCAGCTCCCGGGTGAGCCTGGCGCCCTACGCCGACGGGGCCAGCTCGGCCCCCGCCGTCCGGAAGTCGGCCTGACCACTCCGTCAGTGCAATCATTGCTCCATGCAAGAGGGCAGCAGCGAGGCCGCCGTGCAGGCGTTGATGCGCGCCAGCCGGGCGTTCGTCGGGCTCACCGCCCGCGCGCTCGCCGCGGTGGAAGGGGAGGTCACGCTCCCGCAGTTCCGCACGCTCGTCGTGCTCGCCATGCGGGGGCCACAGCGCAGCGTCGACATCGCCGACGAGCTGCAGGTCAATCCCTCCACCGGGACCCGCATGCTCGACCGGCTGGTGCGCAAGGGGCTGGTGCGGCGCACGCGGTCCCCGGAGGACCGGCGGGTGGTCCGGATCCGGCTCACCCAGGCCGGGCGCAACATCGTCGAGCAGGTCATGGCGCGCCGGCGGGCCGAGCTCGAGCGCATCGTGGCCGCCACCGCGGACCTGTGGCGGACCGCGGTCACCGAGGCACTCACCGCGTTCGCCGAGGCGGCCGGGGAGCTGGACGAGCACGACTGGTGGCTCGGCTGGACCACCCACGGCGACGCCGGCGAGGTGGGAGTGACCCTTGCATAGTGCAATAATGGTCATATGCACTATTTCTCGTGAACCGAACACGAGGAGGGGCTCATGGATCGCGATGGACATCATCACGTGCCCCGCATCGACGACACCGTCACCGCGAAGACCCTGCACGAGCGGGCGGAGGCGGTCGCGGTTCCCGACTTCCACTTCCTCGACCAGCCGATTCAGGCGATCCTCGAGGGGCTGACCCGGCACCACCGCAGGGAGCCGGGCGAACGCCGGCGGACATGATCGTCGCGATGCCGGGTCCGACCCGGCATCGCCCGTTCGCGCGCGCCGGGTCGTCGAGCCCGGTGTTTGTTCAGCAGGGTGTCGTCAGAAGGCGGAGTTGTCGCTGATCAGGAAGCCGGTGTCGACCCGGTTCCCCGAGTTGTCGGAGCAGGACACGTCGCGGACCACGGTGTCCGGGGCCGGGTGGGTCCAGAACGTGAGCAGGCTGCAGAACTCTGATCCCGTGCCGGTCGCGGTCACCTGGATCGTGTCGGGCGTGACGCCGAGCTTCGGGAAGGTCACGAGGTAAAGCCCGACGCCGGCGGACGCCAGCGTGTTGACGCCCGAGCCCAGCTGCGAGTTGAAGTTCGTCGACGGCGGCCCGAGCGGCGGGGCGTTCCAGAGGTAGCCGAAGTACTTCGGCGGCCAGCCGGCGCCGTACAGCGACTGCTGATACTGGTACGTCAGCGTGAACCGGGTATCGACCGGCGAGCCCAGGGCGTCGAAGCAGAACACGTAGACGAGCTGGCCCGACGGGGCCGAGCTCCACTTGGCGACCTTGCACCGCGCCGGGGTCGAGGAGACCGCGGTGGCCTGGAGGCTGCCGTCCACCGGGCCCGGGGTGCTCAGGTTCGGCATCTTCACCGCCCACTGGCCGGTCGCCAACGGGGACACCGAGTTGACGGCGCCCGCCGAGTTGAACTGGCTGACCAGCGCGCCGGTGGGCAGGGCGTCGACGTAGCCGAAGCGGCCGTTGATCGCGGGCGTGGGCGGGGAGCTGCTCTCGAAGATCGCCGTGAACGCCGTGTAGTCGGGGGTGCCGCCGGCCTTGTAGCAGTCGACGTACACGAGTTCGTCGGCGCCGGACGGGCCCCAGGTGTTGGCCTGGCACCAGTGCGGCGAGTCGTTGATCGCGGTCACGTGGACCACGCCCCGCGCGGCGGCGGAGCCGGGGAACGTGATGCGATACCGCCCGGGCGCCCCGATCACGACCGTCGTGGCCGCGGGAACGGTGCCGGTGGCGACGGTGGCGGAGCCGTTCCACAGCACGAAGGCGAACCTGTCCGGCAGGGCCGCGCCAGCAGGGGCGGCCGCTCCCAGTGCGCCGGCGGCGAGCGCCAGCAGAAGAGTGGCCAGTCTGGCCATTGGTCTCGTCATGAATTTCATAGAAGCATGCCGATGTATCAGCGAGTGTCGGCAACGCTACACAGCGGGGCTGGCTGCCCGCTGCGCTGCCGGAATGAGTCGGGCAAAGGGCCGACGCGGTCGATCGATGTCCCGGCGTACGGTCGGGAACCGTGACATCGGGGGTCTGGTGGTGGGCCGAGCCGCCGCGCGGTCAGGCCAGCTTCCTTGCCGACGCCGATCCCGCGCTGCTGAGCGTGGGGCTCGACCCCCTGCCGGCGGACGCCCCGGCGATCGTCCGGTTCCGCCCGCCGCCCGGGCTCCGGGTCGGGCAGTACGTCACCGCGTTCCTCGACGCCCTGGACGAGGCGGCGGTGAACCTGTTTCCGGGCTGGCTCCCCGGCGCCGAACGGCTGGACGGGCCGTCCGGACTGGGCATTGCGGCCGTTCGTGCTCTCGCCGCCCGGACGGCCGCGCGGACGGATCACTTCGGTCCGTTCCTCGCCGCGGCCGCCGAGCGGTCGCTGCGCATCCGCGGCGGCCTCCCTCCGGCCGACGCGCCGCGCTTCCCCGCCGAGGTCCGCGCGCGCGGCTTGGGCGGCATCCTGGCCGACGCCTATCGCCGTGCCGCCGTCGCGGTACTGCTGGACGTCCCCGCGGGCCTCACGCCCGACGGCGAGCAGGCGCTCGTCGGCGCCGCGGCGTGGCTCGCCGAACACGGACGATTCACCGTCTGGCTGGCCGGCCCGCCGCTGCCGAGCGTCGATCGCATCCCGACAGTCCGGATCACCCTCCCCGCCCACCTGACCCGGCTCGCTGCGGAGGCCGGGCCGGAGCCCGAGCCTACCGGCGATCTGGGCCCGCCGCTGCTCACCTATCCGCCGCTGTCCGGCACGCCGCGTGCCGACAGCGCGGCCGAGCAGGCGCTGGAGCGAGCGCTCGCGCCCCACGAGTGGGCCCGCGGGCGCCGGTGGAACGAGGAGCTCGAGTGGCACGTGCTCGGCAAGGCGTACCGCCTGGACCTGTTCTGGCCGGCCGACGGCCTCGTGGTCGAGGTCGACGGCGACGACCATCGCGAGCGGTGGAAGTACGCCGACGACCGCCGCCGCGATGCCCAGCTGCAACTGCTCGGCCACGACGTCCTGCGCTTCACCAACGACCAGGTCCTCGCCGATCCGTTTGCCGCGGCGCTGACGATCAGGGACCTCCTGCTGCTGCGGCGTACCCCTCTCTCACAGAAATGAGGCCCAATGCCCTCCGACGACATCCCGAGCCTCACTCCGAACCAGATCCTGGCGCTGGTGGTCCTCATGTCCGAGGCGCGCGAGCTGAACAACAACGAGCTCAAGGAGCTGGCCGGCTTCGCGCTCACCGGCACGGACAACGCGAAGCTCGAAACGAAGCTCGGCCTCGTGGCGACCGACCGGTCCCACCGGCCGTACTCCCACCAGCTCACTGACCGGGGCTGGCGGGTGATGCGCGACCTGCACACCATCGAACCGCCGAAGGCCGGCAAGTCGGCGTCACGCACCCTGCTGACGCTGCTGGGGAACATCCATCGGTCGCTGGAGCAGCTGCAGGCCACGCACGGCGTGAAGCTCAGTCAGGGCGAGTTCTTCCGGCAACAACCCGGGGAGAGCGTCGAGTTCTCCGGGCCGCAGCCCGGGGAGAGCGCAGAAGCCCGGATCCGCACGGCGTATGCCGCCTTGGCCGCGCGGCCGGGCGACTGGGTCGGCCTCGCCGACCTTCGGGACAAGCTCGCCGACCTGGACCGGGCGGCGGTGGACGAGGCCCTGATCGGGCTGCTCGACCGGGACGACGTCCGCATCATCCCGGTCGCCAACACCAAGGCGTTGAGGCGCCGGGACGTCGAGGCCGCCCTGGAGATCGGCGGCGAGGCCAATCACACCTTGTCGATCGGCCGGCCGTGATCAGCACAGCGGTACGCACCGCACTGGAGGAGCTGCACCTCAACCCTGCACCGACGCCCAACGACATCTGGCACGCGTCGCCCCATGACGTGCCCGAGCTGCACGAGCGCTCGGTCCGGGAGATCCTCAGCGGGGTCGGCCGGGCGCGCCGCAGCGACACGACCCAGCCGCTCGGCGTGGCCCTCCAGGGCCGCGCCGGCTCCGGCAAGACTCACCTGCTCGGCGCGGTGCGCGACACGATCCAGCGGGCCGAAGGCGGGGGCTACTTCTTCCTGGTCAACATGATCAACGGCCGGACCTTCTGGGAGAGCACCGTCCAGGGCATCATCGGCGGCCTGAAACGCGACGCGATCGGGTGGGGCACCCAGCTCAAGACCTTCCTGCGACGGCTCACCGCGCAGCTGGGCATCCCGGCCGACGTCCGCGACGCGATCGCCGGCGACACCCCGCTGACCCGCGAACACCTGGACACGTTCATCACCGCGCTGCGCCGCTTCGACGACGCCGCCGGCCGCGAGTGCCAGGACACCGCCCGCGCGCTGGTGCTCTACGGCTCGCTCGACTTCGACCACCAGGACATCGGGCAGGCCCACCTCATCTCCGAGCCGACCGAGCCGTCGGACCGCACGGAGTGGGGCTTCACCGCGACCGCGCGCACACCGCAGGAGGTCGTGGGCGACATCTCCCGCCTGATCGCCCTGACCCTCAGCCCGAGCGTGATCGCGATCGACCAGCTCGACACGCTCTTCGCCCAGTCCACCACCGCCTTCTTCGACCGCGCCGCCGGACTGGAGCCGGACCAGGCCGCGGTCGTCGGGCCGGTCGCCGACGGGCTGCTGACCCTGCGCGACGTCACCCAGCGCACGCTGGTCGTGATGTCCTGCCTGCCGGACACCTGGGAGCTGCTGAAGAGGAGCGCCCCCGGCCCGGTGATCGAGCGCTTCCGGGAGACGGTCCTGCCCGACCGGATCGACAGCGCCGAGATCGCCCGCGCGATCGTGGCGAAGCGCCTGGCGGCCGCATACACCGCGTACCACGTGTCGGTGGACTACGACACCTGGCCGATCCGGCCCGAGGCGTTCGACGAGGCCCGCCGCTTCACCCCGCGGGCGCTGCTGCGTCGGGTCGACGAACATCTGCGCCGCTGTCTCGACAACGACGAGATGGTCGAGCTGCGTCGCTTCGACGAGCCGGCGCCACCGCCGAAGGACACAGCGACCGGCGGCGACGACCTGCGCCCGCTCGACGCGATATTCGCGGAACTCGTCGCGGCGGCCGACGTCTCCGGGGCGCTGGACCGGCACACCGAGGACATCGAAATGCCGCAGCTGCTCGCCGCGGGCATCAGCGCGTGGATCGGGGAGCAGGCGCCGACCGGGGTCGTGTACAAGCAGGATCCGCAGCCAGGCGCGAACCCCGCGCTGCACGGACGGCTCATCCAGGTGCTCGACGAGGCGACCGAGAACGAGGCGCACTGGGGGCTGCGCGCCATCGCCCACCCCAACCCCCGTGCGGCGACCGCCCGGATCAAGAACGCGTGCGTGATGGCCGGCCTCGACCGCGCCGTCCCACAGCGACGGCTGGTCCTGCTGCGCAAGGACGACTGGCCGACGGGCGCGAGGACCAGGGAGACGGTGGAGGCGTTCCTGGCGGCCGGCGGCATCTGGCACCAGATCGCCGACGCCGACCTCAGGGTGTTCGACGCGCTGCGGCGCATGCAGGCGGTGCCCCACGCCCTGTTCGGCGAGTGGCTGGTGTCCCGGAGGCCGGCGAGCGGCACCCGGCTGTTCCGCGAGGTGTTCGGCCCGCCGGGCACCCCGGCGGAGCCCCCACGGCCGCCGAAGCCGCAGGACCCGAGCCCATCGACGGTGACGCTGCGGGACCCGGGCCGGTCGGCGCCGATTTCGCAGGACTCGAGCCGGTCGACGGTGACGCCGCAGGACCCGAGTCGAGCCGACGGGGACGGCCGGATCATCCGCCTCGGGCGGATGATCCAGGACGAGGCGCCGTTCGTCGTCGACCTGGAGTCGCTCCGGCGGCACACCGTCATCTTCGCCGGCTCCGGCTCCGGCAAGACCGTGCTCATCCGCCGCCTGGTCGAGGAGTGCGCCCGGCAGGGTGTCTCGGCGATCGTGCTCGACCCCAACAACGACCTGGCCCGGCTCGGTGACCCATGGCCCGAGCCGCCGTCCGGCTGGGGGCCCGGTGACGACGAGCGTGCCCTCGACTACCTCGAACACACCGACGTCGTCGTGTGGACACCCGGCGTCGGCGGCGGCCGGCCGCTGAGCTTCCAGCCGCTGCCGGACTTCGCCCCGGTTCGCGACTCGCCGGACGAGTTCGCCCAGGCGGTGCGCGCGGCGGTGGAGGCGCTCGCGCCGCGGGCTGGCGTCAGCGGCACCACGAAGCTCGCCGTGCAGGGCAAGGCGGTGCTCACCGAGGCACTGGAGGCGTACGCTCGCGGCAACAAGGTCGGACTGGAAGGCTTCGCCGACTTCCTGGCCGACCTGCCCGACGACGTGAGCCGGATGAGCCGGGCCGGCAAGCTCGCCCACGATCTGGCCGAGACCCTCAAGGCCGCGATGGTCAACGATCCGCTGTTCGGCGGCAAGGGAGCGTCGGCCGATCCCGCGGTACTGCTGACGCCACCCCCGGGCAAGCGCGCCCGGGTCTCGGTCATCAGCCTCATCGGCCTCATGTCCGACGAGGAGAAGCAGGGCTTCGTCAACCAACTGCAGATGGCGCTGTTCACCTGGCTCAAGCGCAACCCGGCTGGCGACCGCCCGCTCGGTGGCCTGTTCATCATGGACGAGGCCCAGACCCTGGCCCCGTCGACCGGCACGACCTCCTCGACCGCGAGCACGATCATGCTGGCGTCGCAGGCCCGCAAGTACGGCCTTGGCCTGGTCTTCGCCACGCAGGCGCCGAAGGGCCTGCACAACCAGATCTCGGGCAACGCCACGACCCAGTTCTTCGGCCTGCTGAACTCGCCGGCCCAGATCGACGCCGCGCGCGAGCTGGCGCAGGCCAAGGGCGGCAAGCTGCCCGACATCGGCCTGCTGGGCAGCGGCCAGTTCTACGCGGCGGGCGAGGGCTTCTCGTTCGTGAAGGTCCGCACGCCGCTGTGCCTGACCCACCACCCGAAGGCCCCGCTGTCCCCGGAGGAGGTTCTCGACCGGGCCCGCCGGTGAGGTGGAGATAACTCCACCCCGGCTGGGTATTCAGCGCCAGTCCGTTGAGCGGGGCGGATTCGTAGCATCAAGAGCATGCGACAGGCGCTCGAGATTTGTGGATTGGGTAAGCGGTTCGGGGACAAGGTTGCCGTGGACGGCATCGACCTTGCCGTTCCGCAAGGGTCCTTCTTCGGGCTCGTCGGGCAGAACGGGGCCGGCAAGACCACCACGCTCGCCATGGCGGTCGGGCTGCTGCGGCCCGACCGCGGTACCGCCCGGATTTTCGGGGCGGACGTCTGGGCGGATCCGCGGCGCGCCAAGGCGCTCGTCGGGGTGCTGCCCGACGGGCTGGCCATGCCGGAGCGGTTGACCGGGCGCGAGGTGCTGACCTACCTGGGGCTGCTCCGCGGGCTGCCGAAGGACGTGGTGGCCGAGCGGGCGGCGGAACTGCTCACCGTGTTGGAGCTCGACGACGCCGGCTCGACGCTCGTCATCGAGTACTCGACCGGCATGCGCAAGAAGATCGGGCTCGCCACGGCGCTGCTGCACGCGCCGCGGCTGCTGGTGCTCGACGAGCCGTTCGAGGCCGTGGACCCGGTGTCGGCGGCGGCGATCAAGACGATGCTGCGCGGGTTTGTCGCCGGGGGCGGCTCGGTCGTGCTGTCCAGTCACGTGATGGCGCTGGTGGAGCAGCTGTGCGACCACGTGGCCGTGGTCGACAAGGGCAAGGTCGTGGCGGCCGGGGCGCTGGACGAGGTGCGCGGCGCGCGGTCGCTGGAGGAGACGTTCGTCGGGCTGGTCGGCGGGGAGCGGACCGCGGTGAAGGGGGAGCTGTCGTGGCTGTCGCGGTGACCATGGCGCGGATGAAGATCGCGGTGCTGCGTCACGCGTACCGCGGGCAGCGGGCGCAGACGGCCGGCACCGGCGCGGCGCTCGGGGCGCTGCTCGCGGCCGGGACGGTGTACCTCGCGTTCGCCGGCCCGGACCTGCTGGCCGCCGCGTACGCGGTCTGGCTGCTCGGCTGGGCGCTCGGCCCGGTGTTCGTGGGCGGCGGCGACGAGACGCTGCGGCCGGAGTACTTCACGCTGCTCGGCCTGCCGCCCCGGCGGCTCGCGGCCGGCCTGCTGGCGGCCGCGTTCGTCGGCATCGCGCCGCTGGTCAGCCTGGGCGCGCTGCTCGGGCTGCTTGTCACCGGCGCGCGGCTCGGCGTCGTGCACGCGCTGGTGGCCCTGCCCGCGATGGGGCTGCAGCTGGCCGTGTTCGTCCTGCTGTCGAAGGTCACCGTGGCCGTGGTCGGCCTGGCGCTGCGCACGCGGCCCGGGGCGATCGCCGCCGGCCTGCTCAACGGGGCGATCGTGGCGGCGCTGGGGCAGATCTGGGTCTTCATGGTCGCCTTCGGGGAGACCGGCACGCCCGCCGCCGTGCGCTACCTGCCTTCGGCCTGGGGGTTGCTCGCCGTACAGGGGCAATGGTGGGCGCTGGCGGCGCTGGCCGCGCTGGTGCTGCTGCTCCTGGGGGCGTGGGCGGCGCTGCTCGGCCGGCGGGCCGGGGCGACCCGGGTGTCCGGGCGTGGCCGGCGGCCGATCGGCGCCGCCACCGCCACGGGCGCCGTTGTCGCCAAGGAGCTGCGCACCTGGTCGCGCGACCTGGTGCGGAACCACTATCTGGCGTTCGCGCTGTCGTACGGCGTCACCTTCGCGGCCAGCCCGTTGATCATCGGCTGGGACGGCATGCTGCCCTACGCGGGACCGATCTTCGTCGTCATGGCGGCGGCCATGGCCGCCAACCTGTACGGCGCGGACGGCACCGCGCTGTGGCTGGCGATGATGACGCCGGGCGCGAGCGACGTGCGCGGCCGGCAGCTGGCGTGGCTGTCGACGCAGGGCGTGATCGCGGTCGCGCTGACGGTCGGGTTCACCGCGATCACCGGCGGCCCGTGGCCATTGGTGCTGGCGCTGCTGGCGGCCCTGCTCGGCGGCGCGGCCGGGCTGGTGCCCCTGGTGTCGGTGTACGCGCTGGTGCCCGGCACCGATCCGCACCGCCGGGCCGGCAACCCGCTGCGGACCAGTGAGGACGACGGCGGGCTGACCGGGCTGGCGTACCTGATGCTCGCGCTCGTCGTCGTCACCGGCGTGCCCGCGGGCCTGGTGGCGATCCGGCTCGGCTGGGCGGGCGTGGCCGTCGGCGTGGTCACCGGCGGGCTGTGCTTCTGGGGCTTCGGGCGGCTGGCCGAGCGGCGGCTGCGCTCGCACGGCCCGGAGTTGCTGGACACCATGCGGACCGGCCGCAAGCCCACCGGTAGGGCGACGGTCGCGTCCCGCTTCGAGGGGCTGAGCCGGACGCGGCGATCCGTCGCCGGCTGGTGCTTCGGCTTCGGCGCCATCCCGCTGGTACCGCAGGGCATCCTCGCCGCCGTCTTCGTCGCCAACGGGATGCTGCGCCACTCCTGGTTCCTGGCCACGTACATGCCGCCCGGGTGGCGCTACCCGGTCGCCGCCGGCTTCATCCTGCTCGGCCTGGCCATGTACGGCACCGCGCTGTGGATCGTCCGCCCGGCCGGGACGCGCCGGCTCACCTGAGCTCGTCGAGGCCGGCCGTCGGTACCGCGATCCAGCCCTCGACCCGGGCGACCGGCAGCTGCTCGGGCCCCGGGCGGGTCGCCTTGCCGACGGCGGCGGCGCGGGCGGTCAGGGCGGCGATCACCGCGTCGAACGCGTCGTGGCTGGCGCGCATCAGCGGCTCGTGCCCGCCGAGGTCGAGCCACTCGTGTGCCCTCAGGGCGTCGACCAGCGCGTCGTGGCGGCCCTTGTAGCCGCGGTGGGCCAGGCCCCAGCGGTGCAGGGACGCGGCCGGGTACGCCTCCACGATCAGGCCCGCGCCGGCGCGGTCCACGTCCGCCCCGGCGCCGGCGAGCATGGCCAGCAGCGCGGCGCAGCGCATCGCGGCGTGGGCCAGGCGGTCGGCCGAGACGCTCAGCGGGATCAGGCCGAAGGTCGCGCGGACCACCTCGTCCGTCGTGCGGTACACCATCGCCCGGCGCCACGCGGCGCCGCCGCCGGGCGGCGGGAGGTCGGTCGCGTGGCCCTCGCGGTGGGCGGCGAGCATCCGGGTGAACGGCTCCGGCCAGCCCAGCGCGCAGTCGATACCGGCCTTGTCGGAGCCCAGGACCGCGTCGACGATCTCGGCGTCGGACACGCCCAGCCTGAGGTCGCGCAGGACGGCGCGGCCGCCGGTCCAGGCGATGGACGCCACGGCGGTGCGCTCGTCGGCCGCGGCGAGGTCGACGCCGGCGGTGAGCATCCGGTGTCAGCTGTGCCGGAGCGAGGCGTTCACGGTGTAGGTGGCCACGTCCGGACGGTACGCCAGCTCCAGGCTGCCGTCCGGGCCGAGGTGCATGGTCATGATGCCGGTCGGGGTGCAGCGGCCCGAGGTGATGGCCTCCTGCGCGCGGATCACGCCGCCGTTGGCCGACAGGACCGTCACCGTGCCCTGGCAGCCGGCGTCGGGGTAGCGGACCTGGGCGATCTTCGAGCCGGCCGTGATGTCCATTGGACGTGCCGAAGTCGATGCCCAGCCGGTGCCCGCCAGTCATGCTGCCGACCCGACGGGTAGCCACCCGCCAGGTGGCATGCTCCGCACGGACCGTCCCGCCGAGCCGAACATCCCATGCGGTCCGCTTGTCCGGCTGAAAGTTTCAGCGATATGTGTCGATGTGACCGTAACAATCCGGATGCCCGTTGGCGGTGTTTCGAAACCTCCATAGCTTCGCGCGGAAAAGCGCTTTCCTATCGGTCGGAGCGGTATGGAGGTACACATGCGATCCAGTCCCACGCGGCGGCGGGTGCGCTTGGCGCTCGCCGCCGCGTCCGGCGCCGCGGTCGTCGCGGGGGTGACGCTGGTCGCCGCCACGTCCGCGTCCGCGGCCACCGTCGACACCGGCGCCACCTACGTCATCGTCAACCGCAACAGCGGCAAGGTCATCGACGTCTATAACTGGGCCGCGAACGACGGCGCGCCGATCAACCAATGGACCCGCAACGACCAGACCGTCCAGCAGTGGAAGTTCGTCGACGCCGGCAGCGGATACTACAAGATCAAGTCTGTCATGTCCGGCAAGGTCCTCGAACTGCCCAACGCGGTCGACGGCACCCAACTGGTGCAGAACGCCGACAGTGGCGCGACCACCCAGCACTTCCGCCTGCAGGACTCGTCCGGCGGGTACGTCCGGTTCGTCAACCGCCACAGCAACAAGGTCCTCGACGTCTGGAACTGGTCGACCGCCGACGGGGCGATGATCGCCGGGTACCAGAACCTCGACGGCGCCAACCAGCAGTGGCAGTTGGTCAAGCTCGGCTCCAGCGGCGGCGGGAGCACGCCGACCGCGGGCACCCCGACCGCGGCTACCCCGACCGGGAGCTGGCCCACCGCCACGGGCTCGGTCTCGGTCAGCGCCACGATCAAGGTCAGCGGCACGCTCGACGGCGGGCTCAAGCGGTACTGCTGCATCGGCGACGGCAGCCAGAGCGAGAGCCAGCCCGCGATGTTCGAGCTCGCCGACGGCGCCACGATCAAGAACGTCATCATCGGCTCCCCGGCCGGCGACGGCGTGCACTGCCTCGGCCGCTGCACGATCCAGAACGTGTGGTGGGAGGACGTGGGCGAGGACGCGGCCACCTTCCTCGCCACCAACGGCGACTCGTACGTCATCGGCGGCGGCGCCCGGTCGGCCAGCGACAAGGTCTTCCAGCACAACGGCTCGGGCACGGTGCACATCAGCGGCTTCTACGCCAAGACCATCGGCAAGCTGTACCGGGCCTGCGGCAACTGCACCAACTCGTACCAGCGCCACGTGACGGTCGACAACGTGCTGCTCGACAGCGCGAAGTACGTCGTCGGCATCAACACCAACTGGGGCGACACCGCCACCCTCACCCGGGTGACGCTGGTCAACTCCTCCAGTGCGCACGTCTGCGCCGAGTACAAGGGCGTCGCGAAGGGCAGCGAGCCCACCTACCTCGGCGACGGGATGGGCGACGGCTACTGCAACTTCAAGTCCTCCGACATCACCTACCGGTGAGCACGGCCGCGACCCGCGGGGACCGCCACCCCCGCGGGTCGCGGGCCCGCTACAGCTCGGCGAGGAAGCGCAGGTCGCGCCAGTCGCCGCGGGACCTGGCCACGCCCGCCGGCCAGGCGCCGTGGACCGTCTCGGCGCGCGGGTCGGCGCCGGCCGCGAGCAGACGGCGGACCAGCTCGGGGTCGCCGCCGTTCATGACCGCGGCGTACAGCGGGGTGCGCTCGATCCGGTCCCGCACGTCGACCTCCAGGCCGGCGGCCAGCAGCGGCCCGAGCGCGCGCTCGTGGTCGAGCCACATGACCATGTGCAGCAGCGACCAGCCGTTGCCGGTGCGCATCCGCGGGTCGATGGTGCCGTCGGCCAGGCCGGTCAGCAGGAACTCGGTGTCGCCGTGCTGCAGGCGGTGGACGACCTCGCGGCGGTGGTCGCGCAGGGCGCGCGGGAGGCGGCCAACGCCGGTGTGCCAGGCCTCCCGGACGGCGTAGCAGCCGCTGACGGCGCCGCCGAGCGAGTGCAGGGTCGCCTCGCGCAGCTGCTCGACCTCGTCGTGGTCGTGCAGTCGCAGTGTGCCGCCGGCGATGGAGAGGCGGTGCCACCCGTCGCGGCAGCGCGCCCGGAAATGTCCGAAAGATTGTGGTGATTCGGGCGCGACGGCGGCATTGCCGGCTTCGGGGAACAGGGCCGCGCGCATCAAGGGGTGCAGGTCGGAGGGGGACATGAGGCCGGCCGCGAGCAGGGCCAGGTCGGGCGGCACGGTGCCGGTGGGGATGCGGACCGGCACCTCGAGCCACTCGCTGGGGTCGGAGGCGTCCGCGGTGAGGGGGTCGGCGGCGTCCGCCGTCAGGTCCGGCACGTGCAGCGTCAGGTAGGCCCCGAACAGGGTCGCCACGCTGTCGACGCCGAACGCCCGCGCGGCCGCCCGGGCCTGCTCCGCCACGCCGAGCGGGCTGGTCGGGGCGGCCGACGGGCGCTGGAGGGCGGCCGGGTCGGTGAAGTTCAGGGTGATGCCGCACCGCCGCCACGCGGACTCGAAGTCGCCGTCCGACAACAGGGAGTACACCTGCGGCTCCGCCCACACCGAGCGTAGGCCCGCGGTCGCGCGGACGTCCCAGGTGTACCGCGGGGCGAGGTACCACCGCTCGTACTCCAGCTCGGCGAGCGTGGCGACCCCGAGCCGGACCCGCTGCGGGCCGGTCGGCGAGCGCGGCAGCCGGACCCGCAGCAGCGGCGCGGTGCCAGCGCCCGACTCCGGGGCGAGGACGGCGCTGACCAGGCCCTGCATCGTGGTCATCCCGCCGCGGTGCCGGGGCAGGTGCCACCACAGCAGATCGAGGCACAGGTGGCGCAGGTCGTCCTCGAGCGCGGCGGCGGCCTCGGCGCCGAAGCCGTCGCGGACCTTCGCGAGATCGACGTCGACGTCGACGGGCATGAGGGCCGCGGCGCCGCGCCAGTCGCCGGACGCGCGGGCCTCGGCCGCCGCGGCGACGAGGGCGGGCGACGGCATCCCGGCCCGGATCCGGCGCCACTGGGGCAGGTCGCGCTGCGGAAAGGGCAGGCCGGCCGGAATCGAACCGGCGTCCTCCAGCTTCGCAAGGTGGCGTGTCGACCTCTGCACTACGGCCTGCCGCGCACGAGGGTACCGGCGGGACGGGTGCGCATGCGCAGAAGGTATCGATCCCCCGCGGGTGACGCATCCCGGGGTCGGAGGGTTTGATTTGCCGACACTGCGTGATCAGGGCGAGGTGTAAAGTGGCCGGGTCTAGGTGGCCCGTCTGAAGAGGAACCAATGGTCGACGTTGCGCTGCTGCTGGGCGGCCCGTCCGAGGAGCGCGGAATCTCGCTCAACTCCGCACGCTCCGTAGCGGACCACCTGGAGGGCGGGGTCGTCGACCTCAAGGAGATCATCTTCTTCGACCGCCAGGCGCGGCCCTACGCGATCCCGCGCGGGTTGCTGTACTGCAACACCCCCTCCGACTTCGACTTCAAGCTCGCCCACGAGGGCCGGCCGCTGACCGACGACGAGCTGGTGGCCCGGCTGCGCAACGCCGACCTGGTGTTCCCGGTCATGCACGGCGCCTTCGGCGAGGACGGGCAGGTGCAGGCGCTGCTGGAGCGGGCCGGCGTGCCCTACGTCGGCACCGGCGCCGAGGCGTGCGCGACCGCCTTCGACAAGTACCGCGCGAAGCAGGCCCTCGACGCCCAGGGCATCGGCGCGGTGCCCTCGGTGCTCGTCGACGCGGAGATGTCCGACATCGAGGCGGAGCGGGTCGTCGCCGAGGCGTTCCCCGGGGTCGACAAGCTCGTGCTCAAGCCGGCCAAGGGCGGCTCCAGCATCGACGTGTTCGTCGCCCGCGACCGGGACGCCGCCGCCGACATCCTGCGTGCGCTGCGCAAGCGCCACGACCGCATCGTGATCCAGCCGCGGATGACCGGCGTCGAGGTCACCACGATCGTGCTCGACGGGCCCGACGGGCCGGTGGCGCTCATCCCGGTCGAGATCGAGCTGCACAACCGCGCCAACGACGACGAGATCTTCGACTACCGCCGCAAGTACCTGGCCAGCAACGACTCGCACTACCACTGCCCGCCGCCGCGCGACGACGCGACGATCGCCGCCATCCAGGGCACCGCCGAGGCCGTGTTCAGCGCGCTGGGGCTGCGCGACTTCGCCCGCATCGACGCCTGGCTGCAGCCGGACGGCTCGGTGCTCGTCTCCGACGTCAACCCGATCAGCGGCATGGAGCAGAACAGCTTCCTGTTCATCCAGGCCGCCCAGCTGGGCATGGCGCACGCCGACGTGCTGCGCGAGGTGCTGAAGGCGGCGGCCCGCCGGGTCGGGCTGGCGTTCCCCGAGATCGCCGATGCGGCCGCCCAGGGCGGGCAGCCGGTCGCGGTGCTGTTCGGCGGGGCCACCGCGGAGCGGCAGGTGTCCGTGCTCAGCGGCACCAACGTCTGGCTCAAGCTGGCCCGCTCCGAGCAGTACGCGCCGGTGCCCTACCTGCTCGCGCCCGACGGCTCGGTGTGGCAGGTGGCGTACTCCACCGCGCTGCGCCACTCGGTCGAGGAGATCGTCTACGCGTGCCGCGACGGGCTGCGCCTCGAGGAGCGCCGCAGCCGCCTCGCCGAGCGGATCATCGAGCGCCTGCGGCTGCCGGAGCGGGCCCGCAGCGTCTCCGTGGCCCCGCCCGTACAGCTGAGCATGGAGGAGTTCCTCGAGCGCCACGACCTGGTGTTCATCGCCCTGCACGGCGGCGCTGGCGAGAACGGCACCCTGCAGGAGCTCCTCGACCGGCACGGCATCCGCTACAACGGCTCCGGGCCCGAGGCGTCGCGGCTGTGCGCGGACAAGTACGAGACCGGCAAGGTCATCGCCACGCTGGAGAGCGAGGGCATCCACACCGCCCGCCGGATCCGCGTCGACGTGCCCGAGGTCGTCGACGCCGCCGCGGTCGAGACGCTCTGGCACGACATCATCACCGAGTGCACCGACACCCGCGTGGTCGTCAAGCCCCTCGACGACGGCTGCTCGGCCGGCATCGTGCCGCTGGGCAACGCCGCCGACCTGGGCCGCTACTTCGAGCTGATCAACGCCGGCGCCCGCCGGATCAAGGACGCCGGGTTCTCGCTGCTCAGCCCCGACCAGCTGGTCGAGATGCCGACGAGCCGCCCGCAGCACCTGCTCTTCGAGGACTACATCGACACCGACGACGTGCGGGTCGAGGACCACTCCGGCGCCGCCGAGCTGGTCTGGGGCCGCGACCGCGACACCGGCTGGATCGAGGTCACGGTCGGCGTCATCGGCCCCAAGGGCGCGATGGTCGCGATGAATCCGAGCATCACCGTGGCCAGCGCCGGGATCCTCAGCCTCGAGGAGAAGTTCATGGGCGGCACCGGCATCAACATCACGCCGCCGCCCGCGCCGCCGCTGGGCCGGGTCGAGCCGGGCGCCGTCGAGGCCGTCCGCGCCCGCATCGCGCGCACCGCGAACGTGCTGGGCATGGAGGGGTACGGGCGCATCGACGCCTTCATGCACAACAAGACCGGCGAGATCATCGTGATCGAGGCGAACTCGCTGCCCGGCCTCACCCCGGCGACGGTGTTTTACCACCAGGGCCTGGCCGAAGAGCCGCCGGTGCCGCCGCGGCAGATCCTCGAGCGCATCCTGGACCTTGCCACGCATTCGTGAGATCCATGCGGCCGCGGTCGACGTCCCCCTCACCGAGCCGTTCGCGATCGCCGGGGGAGCGCCCGCGGTCGCCCGCAACGTCTTCGTGCGGGTGATCTTCAACGACCCAGATAACCCGGACGACCGGACCGGCTACGGCGAGGCCGCGCCCTTCGAGGCCGTCTCGGGCGAGACGCAGGCCTCGACGCTGGCGGCGATCGCCCGGGTCACGCCGTCGCTGATCGGCCGGGAGGCCGGGGACTGGCGGGCGCTGCGCCCGTTGATGCCCGCCGAGCCGGCCGCGCGGTGCGCGCTGGAGCAGGCGCTGTGCGACGTGTCGCTTGGTTCAGGAATTCATCGGCTCAAAACGGACATCACCATCCCGGCCGGGTCGGTCGAGCACGCGGTGGCCGCCGCCCGCCGCGCCGCGGCCGCGGGCTTCGACACCGTCAAGATCAAGGCCGGTGCCGCGGGCTGGGAGACCGACGCCGCCCGGGTGCGCGCGATCCACGCCGCCGAGCCGGCGCTGCGGCTGATCGTGGACGCCAACTGCGGATACGACCTGCGCGAAGCGCGTGCGTTCCTGGGCGCGCTGCACGAGGTACAACTGGAGCTTTTTGAACAGCCGGTCCCAGCGGCCGCACTGGACGACCTGGCCGCCCTCACCGCGGACGCCGCGATCTGCGCCGACGAGTCCGTGCGCGGACCGGCGGACGCCAAGCGCGTCGCCGACCTCGGCGTGGCCGCCATCAACGTGAAGCTCATGAAGTGCGGCGTGGCCGACGCGCTGGAGGTGATCGCGATCGCCCGCGCCGCGCGCATCCCGTGCATGATCGGCGGCATGATCGAGACGCCGCTGTCGATGTCGTACTCGGCGGCGCTGGCCGCCGCGGAACCCGGGCTGTTCCGCTACGTCGACCTCGACACGCCCCTGTTCATGCCGCCCGGCGTGGTCGACGCCCCGCTCACCTACGACGGCCCGAACCTGACCCTGCGCCCCGGGCGCCCGGACGCGGCCCGCTGGTTTCCGTAAGAATCGGGGACGGGCGCGCATTACCTCGTGACGAGACACCTTCGGCACGAAGGAGTACAGGGCCCGTGAAGCAACCCGACGACGGCCGTCGGTTCACCGCGATCTACCACGCGCACCACCGGCAGGTGTACGCGTACGCGGTGAGCCGCGCCGGCCGCGACCTCGCCGACGACGTCGTCGGCGACACGTTCCTCACCGCGTGGCGCCGGCTCGACGCGGTGCCGGCGGCGCCGCTGCCGTGGCTGCTCGGCGTCGCGCGCAACGTGATCCGCGAACGGTACCGGGCCGAGGTCCGGCAGGCGAGCATCGCCGCCGAACTGCGCGCCTGGGTCGAGGAGGCGCAGGCGGACGTCGCCGACGGCGTGGCCGAGCGGGCCGCGATGCTGGCCGCGCTCGCGCGGCTCGGCGAGGACGATCGTGAGCTGCTGACCCTGGTCGCCTGGCACGGGCTCGGCGCCCGCGAGGCGGCCCGGGTGATCGGCTGCTCGACCGCCACGTACTTCGTCCGGCTGCACCGCGCCCGCAAGCGCCTGGAGCAGGCCCTGGCGGCTCGTCACGCCCCTCTTTCACCTTCGATCCAGGAGTACAGCCGATGAGCCGCGACACCATGCGCACCCTGGCGGAGGCCCGCCCGGGCCGCCTCGCCCCCTCCGCGCCGCCCGCCGACCCTGCCATGATCATGTCGTATCCGCGGGAGGCGGTCCGCGCCCCCCGGCCGACCCTCAGCCCGACCCGCCGCCTGGTCCTCGCCGGCGCCGGCCTGGCCACGGTCGCCGCGGTGACCGCCGCCGTGGCCCTGCAGCAGACCGCGCCCACCACGCCGAAGCAGGGCATCAGCACAGCGGCCGCCCCCGACCCGGAGACCGCGGCCGACCTGCTGCTGGTGGCCGCGACGCGCAGCGACGCCGGACCGGCCGGCGGCGGCCGGTACTGGGTCGTGCGCGCCGAGCACGGCGAGCAGCGCGACACCGGCCTCCCGCGCGCCACCGACGAGCAGTGGCTCGCCACGAGGCCGGGCGACCCGAGCGTCGCCTACCTCCGCGGCCCGTCGGGCGGCTGGACGCTCCGGCCGCTGCAGGGCCACACCGCCGAGAACAACTTCCTGCTCGGGGGCAGGCCGAGGTCCGCGGCGGAGCTGGCCGCGTTGCCGTCACGGCCCGAGGAGCTCAAGGCCAAACTGCTGCAGTGGTACGCCGAGAGCGGCGCGACGGAGAGCCGCGACGGCTTCCTGTTCTTCAGCGGCGCGGCGATCGTGCTCGACCTGCCCGTGCCCGCCCCCGTGCGCGCGGCGGCGTACCGGTTGCTCGCCGAGCTGCCCGGCATCGCCTCGCTGGGCCGGGTCACCGACGCTCTGGGCCGCAGCGGCATCGCCGTGGCGTACACCCGCCGCGGCGACGGCGGCGCCGAGGGCCAGCAGCGCCTCATCGTCGACCCCGCGACCGGCAACGCCCTGGCCCAGGAGTCCTGGACGGCCGGCGCGCGGCTGAGCTACACCGCCGTGGTGAAGGCGCAGTGGTCCGACGCCACCCCGCCGAACGCCGCCGACGTGCACTGACGCTCCGAGCCGGCGCGGGCGAGCCACGGGGCCGCCCGCGCCGTCAGGCGTGCAGGCTCTTGACGAAGCGGCCCATGCGCTCCAGGGCCTCGTCGAGCAGGGGCAGGGCCGTGGCGTAGCTGCAGCGGATGTGGCCCTCGCCCGACCGGCCGAAGACGTTGCCGGGGACGACCGCCACGCGTTCGGTCTCCAGGAGGCGTTCGGCGAAGGTCTCCGAGTCCAGGCCGGTGGCGCGGATCGACGGGAAGGCGTAGAACGCGCCCTGGGGCTCCTCGCAGGTCAGGCCGATCTCGTTGAGGCCCTTCACGAACAGGCGGCGCCGGCGGTCGTAGTCGGCGACCATCTCCACCACCTGCGGCTCGCCGGCGCGCAGGCCCTCCAGGGCGGCGGCCTGCGACATGTGCGGGGCGCACAGCATCGTGTACTGGTGGATGCGGCCCGCCAGCTCCAGCACCGGGGCCGGGGCGCACACGTATCCGACCCGCCAGCCCGTCATCGCGTGGGCCTTCGAGAAGCCGCCCAGCACGACCGTGCGATCGCGGGCGCCCGGCAGGGACGCCACGCAGGTGTGCGGGGCGTCGTAGCTCAAGCGCTCGTAGATCTCGTCCGAGACCAGGTAGAGATCGTGGCGTACGGCCAGATCCGCCAGCGCGGCGAGCACCTCCCGCGGCTGGATGGCGCCGGTCGGGTTGGACGGCGAGGAGACCAGGATCGCCTTCGTGCGCGGGGTGATCGCGCGCTCGATCTCGTCGACCAGGATGTGGAAGCTCGCGTCGGACGGTACGTACACGGGAGTGCCGCCGGCGAAGGTCACGCACGGGCCGTAGGCCACGTAGCACGGCTCGGGGATGATCACCTCGTCGCCGGGCGCGAGCAGGGTGCGCATGACCAGGTCGAGGCCCTGCGAGACGCCCGAGGTGATCAGGCACTCGGCGGTGGCGTCGAAGCTCACGGCATGCCGCCGCGCAAGGTCTTCGACGATCGCCTGGCGCAGCTCCAGGAGCCCGGCGTTGGAGGTGTACGTCGTGTACCCCTGCTCGAGCGCGTAGATGCCCGCCTCGCGCACGTGCCACGGGGTGACGTAGTCGGGCTCGCCCACGCCCAGGGAGATCACGTTGTCCATGGTGGCGGCGATCTCGAAGAACCGGCGGATGCCGGAGGGCGGGCAGGCGGCGACGATCGGGTTGAGCGGCTTCACGGCGTGACCGGGAGGCGTCGGTCGACCTCGGCGGTCGCGTAGAGCTCGTCGTCGTCCTTGTACGTCTTCATCACGAAGTGCGTGGCCGTGGCCGTCACGCGCTCGATCGTGGAGAGCTTCTGCGCGACGAAGTCGGCGATGTCGTGCATGCTGCGGCCGGTCACGACGCAGCGCACGTCCTGGGCGCCGGAGACCAGATACACCGAGCGCACCTCGGGGAAGCGCGCGATCCGCAACGCCACGTCGTCGAAGCCCAGGCCGCGGGCCGGCATCACGGCCACGTCGATGAACGCGGTGATCAGCTGCTCGCCGGTCAGCTCGCGCAGCCGGTCGGCGTCGACGACGGCCTTGTAGCGGCGGATGATGCCCTGCTGCTCCCAGGTGGCGATCTGCGCCCTGACCTCGTCTGCGGGGATCCCGGTCAGCGCCGAGATCCGTTCCGGCGTCGCGTGCGCGTCCGCGCGGAGGATCTCCATGATCTCCAACACCCGGCAATCTTACTGTCCGTGGTGCTGCGCGCTCCAGCTACTATTCGGTGAATGGACCCAGTCTCGGTCACCGAGGTGGCGTCGATCGTCGGCGGAACCGTGCACTTCCCGCGGGAGGGGCGCGAGGTCGGCAGCATCGCCATCCATTCGGACCGGTTGCAGGCCGACAGTCTCTTCTTCGCTCTCCAGGGTGCTGCCGACGGTCACAGGTTCGTGGCGCGGGCGCTGGCCAACGGCGCGATCGCCGCGGTCGTCGCCGAGGACCGGCTCGCCGACCTGCCCGCCGACGCCGGGCCGCTCATCGCCGTCGCCGACCCGCTCGCCGCGCTGCAGGAGATGGCGGTGTGGTGGCGCCGGAAGCTGACCGCCACGACGTTCGTCGCGGTCATCGGCAGCAACGGCAAGACCCTGACCAAGGACGCGCTCGTCGGGCTGCTCGCCGGGCACCGCACCACGTACGGCAGCCCCGGCAGCTACAACAGCCAGCTCGGCGTCGCGCTGTCGGTGCTGCAGTGCCCGGCCGACGTGCCCATCGCGGTGATCGAGGCCGCCGCCACCGAGCCGGGCGAGATGGCGCGGCTGGCCCGCATCGTGGCCCCCGACGCCGTCGTGTTCACCAACCTCGGCTCACGCAGCGTACAGAGCTTCGGCAGCCGCGACGAGCACGCCCGCGAGCTGCTGAGCATGGCGGCCGGCCTGCCGGACGACGGCTGGCTGCTCATGGGGGAGACGGATCCCGCGGTACACCGGCTGGCCGCCGCGATCACGCGGGCGCGCGTGCTGCCGACCGGCGACGCCGCCCTGCCCCGGCTGGCCCGCCTGCGCCACGTGGAGCGCTCGTCGCTGGTCCGCGCGACGCTGCCCGGCGGCACCGACGAGGACCTGCTCGTCGCCACCCCGTCGCCGGAGGTGCTCAGCGACCTGGAGCTCGCGATGGGCGCGGCCACCCTGCTCGGGATCGGCCCCACCGACCTGCTCGCCGCGGTCGCCGACTACACGCCGCCGTCGACGCGGATGCAGATGTGGCGCCGCCCCGACGGCGCGACCGTCGTCGGCGAGCTGGCCAACACCGACCCGCTCGCGCTCAGCAGCGCGCTACGCACCGCGCGCTCGCTGATGGGCGCCCACGGCCGCACACTGATGATCATCGGCGATCCGCTGGCCGGTCTCACCGCCGAGGCCGCCGAGGCCATGGCGCGCTGCCTCCAGGCCGAGAACGTCCGCCTGGTCTGCGGCCTGGCCGACGACGCGCACGGCCTGATCGAGGACGCGCTGCGCGGCACCGGCGTGCCCGTGCACCGCTTCCCCGACGAGGACCGGATGCGCGCGTTCGTGGCCACCGAGCTGCGCCCGGACGACGTGGCCCTGGTGCACGTACCGCGGGACACCATGGTCACCGACTCCTGGATGCACCTGGTGGAGACGGCCGCGGCGACCCGCCTCTACGTGGACCTCGCCGCCGTCAAGAGCAACGTCGCCGCCTTCCGCAAGCTCGTCGGCCCGCACACGAAGCTCATGGGCGTGGTCAAGGCCGAGGCGTACGGCACGAACCCGGTCACGGTCGCGCACACGCTGCGCGAGGCCGGCGTCGACTGGCTCGGCGTGGCGACCGCGGACGAGGGCATCGCGCTGCGCCGCGCCGGGGTGCAGATGCCGATCCTCGTGTTCCTCGCCGTCCCCGGCGACCTGGGGCGGCTCGTGCGGCACCGGCTCACGCCGTCGCTGTACTCGGTCGAGATGTACGACGCCGCCTGCCGCGCCGCCGAGGTCAGCGGCCGCCGCCTGGACGTGCACGTCGAGGTGGACTCCGGCATGCACCGCAGCGGCTTCTACCCGGAAGCGGCGATCGAACTGCTGGGCAAGCTGCGCGGCAACGAGCACCTGCGGCTGGCCGGCCTGATGAGCCACCTGGGCTGCCCCGACGACCCGGCCGAGGACGACCTGACGCGCGAGCAGCTCAAGCGCTTCGGCGCGGTGTGCTCGGCCGCCGCCGACATGGGTTTCGAGGATGTCGTACGCCACACGGCCGCCACGGCCGCGACGATCCGCTTCCCCGAGGCGCGCTACGACATGGTCCGCATCGGCCTGGGCCTCTACGGGCTGCACGTGTCGACCGCCACCAGCGGCCTCATGACGCTGACCCCCGGCGTCGGCCTGGTCAGCCGCATCATCGAGATCCACGACATGGCACCGGGCGAGCGCGTCGGTTACGGCGGCCTGTTCCGGGCCCAGTCCCCGGACACCCGCATCGCGCTCATCGCGGCCGGCTACTACGACGCGGTGCCGCGCGCCTTCCGCAAGGTCGGCTTCGTCCTCGTCAACGGCCACCGCTGCGAGATGGCCGGCACCATCTCGATGGACTCGATGGCCATCGACATCACCGGCCACCCGGACGCGGAGGTAGGCTCGGACGTGTTGATCTTCGGCCAGTACGCCGGCTTCTCCACCCCGATCGAACAGGCCGCAGCCGCGATGGACACCGTCTCGCACGAGCTGCTGACCCAGGTCGGCCCCCGCGTCCAGCGCATCTTCACCCAGCACTGAGCGGTGTCATGACCGGCGCTGGGCCGATCGGGCCTCCTGCAGGCCGCGGGCGGCCAGGCGGTCGGCGCGCTCGTTCTCCGGGTGGCCGTTGTGGCCCTTCACCCAGTGCCACTCGACCTGGTGGCGGGCGACGAGCGCGTCGAGCTCCTGCCAGAGGTCGACGTTCTTCACCGGCTGGCGGTCGGCGGTCTGCCAGCCGTTGCGCTTCCAGCGCGGTACCCAGGCGGTGATGCCGTTGCGGACGTAGGAGCTGTCCGTGTACAGGTGCACGGCCACCGGCCGGGTGAGGCTCTCCAGCGCACGGATCGGCGCGGTCAGCTCCATGCGGTTGTTGGTCGTGGGCGTGGCCTCGCCGCCGCACAGCTCCTTCTCCACGCTGCCGTAGCGCAGGACGGCGCCCCAGCCCCCGGGACCGGGGTTTCCGCTGCAGGCGCCGTCCGTGTAGATCTCGACGTGGTTGGTCACGCCACCTATTAGACCGTGTGCCACTTCTGGTTCGCGCCGCCGGAGCAGTCCCAGATCTGCAGCACCGCGGCGTTGTCCGGATTCCAGTCCTTGATGTCGACGCACTTGTTCGCCTGGGGGTTGACCAGGTCGCCGGCCGCGCTCAGCACGAACTGCTGGGCGGGGTTGCCGCTGCAGTTGGCGATCTGGATCGCCGCGCCGTTGGCGGGAGAGCGCTCTCAGCGAGCATTGGCAACCGTCCGCGCGCGCCCGTCAACGGAACCGGACAAAACCCAACGTTCTGTTAAGGGCGTGTTGAGTTTCGAGGTAGCAAACCGTACGTACGTCTTGCTATGGTCTCCGCATGCGCCTGCCCACCGGACCGCTGCGGCTGCTCGTGCTGGCCACGCTCGTCAATACGCTCGGCAACGGGCTGTGGATGGCGTCCAGCGCGCTGTTCCTGACCCGGTCGGCCGGGCTGTCGATCGGCCAGACCGGCGTCGCGCTCACCGTGACGGCGCTGGTCTGCATGGTGGCGAGCGCCCCGATGGGCTACCTCGCGGACCGCGGCGGCGCCCGGGGCGTCCTCGTGGCGGGGCTGATCGCCCTGGCCGCCGGGACGGCGGCGCTGGCCCTGGTCGGCTCGGTCTGGACGTTCCTGCTGGTGGCGGTCCCGATGGCGATCGCCGACGCGGCCCAGCGGGCGGCCAAGGGCGCGGTGATCGCCGGCGCCGTCCCGGCCGACAAGCGCGTGCACACCCGCGCATACCTGCGCTCGGTGACCAACGTCGGTATCGCCGCCGGCGCCGCCCTGGCCGGCGTGGGCCTGGCACTGGACACCCGCGCGGCCTACCTGGCCCTGATCTTCGGCAACGCGATCACCTACCTGGCCGCCGCGGCGATGCTCAGCCGCCTGGCCCCGGTTCCGCGCTCCCCGAAGCGCGCGGACGGCCCGAGGCTCATCGCGCTGCGCGACCGCCCGTTCCTGGCCTTCGTGGCCCTCGACGGCCTGCTGTCGACCCACTTCGGCCTGTTCGAGGTGGCGCTGCCGCTGTGGATCGCGCACCGCACCGACGCGCCGCGCTGGCTGATCGCGGTGCTGTTCCTGACCAACACCACGGTGGTGGTCCTCTTCCAGGTCCGTGCGGCGCGCGGCACCGACGAGCCGCGCGGGGCCGCCCGGGCCGCCCGCCGCGCCGGCCTGGCGCTGTTCGCCGCCTGTGCCCTCTACGCACTGTCCGGCTCCGCCCACCACGGCGTGACCATAGCCCTTCTCGTCGCGGGCGCGCTGACCCATGTGGGCGCCGAACTGTGGCACTCCGCGTCGGGCTGGGGCATCTCGTTCGGCCTGGCCCCGCCGGACGCGCACGGCCAGTACCAGGGCGCGTACGCCATCGGTATGCAGCTGGGCCAGATGCTCGCGCCGTTCGTGGTCACCACGCTGGCCGTCGGCTGGGGCGGGCCGGGGTGGATCGTGCTCGGCGCCGCGTTCGCCCTGGCCGGGGCCGCGATGCCCGCGGTGGTCGGGTGGGCGCTGCGGCACCGGCCGTTCGTCACCGGTCCGGACCACGCGGCGACGGAGCCCGCCACCGCGTGAGTCCGGCGTGAGTCCGGGCGCTCAGTCGGTCGTGGGCGGGGCGGGCAGCGGGCGCAGGGCGCCGGACACCACCGACGCCAGCGCCACCAGCACGGCCACGACGGCCAAGGCGCGGACGACCGTGAGGTGGTCGCCCAGGAAGCCGATCAGCGGCGGGCCGCCGAGGAACGCGCAGTAGCCGATCGAGGCCACCACGCTGACCCGCGGGGCGGCGTACGCGGGGTCGTCCGAGGCGGCGCTCATGCCCACCGGGAAGCCCAGCGACGCGCCGAGGCCCCACAGCAGCGCGCCGGCGAAGGCGACCGAGGTGACCGGGCCGAAGACGAACAGGAGCAGGCCGGCGACGGTGACCACGGCCAGGGCGCGGACCACCGGGACGCGGCCGTAGCGGTCCAGGAGGAACGGCCCGAACCAGCGGCCCGTGGTCATCGCGGCCAGGAACACCGCGAACGCCAGGGTGCCCACCGCGGCGGGGGCCCGGTAGCCGTCGATGACCGCGATGCCGATCCAGTCGACGCCGGTACCCTCGGCGAACGCGAAGGCCAGCACGAAGACGCCGACCAGCAGGGTGCGCGGCTCGCGCCAGAACCGCAGCGTGTGACTCAGGCCGCCGCCCGACGGCTCCTCGGTGGCGCCGTCGGGGACGAAGTTGCGGACCGCGTACACGGTGCCGCCGCCGACGAGCAGGGCCATGACGCTCAGGTGGAGGGTCACGGGGACGTGCGCGGCGACCATCATCGCGCCGAGGAGGGCGCCCCCGACGGTACCGACGCTGAACCCGGCGTGGAAGCGGGACATGATCGATCGGCCCAGGCCGCGCTCGACCACCGCGCCCTGGACATTCATGGCCACGTCCCAGGCGCCGTTGGCGAAGCCGAACGCGAACAGGCACACCACGACCGGGGCGACGCCGAGGTGGTAGCCGGCGGCGGTGCCGGACAGTGCGAGCGTCAGCAGGGCGGCCATCGCGGTCACGGTGCGACGCGAGCCGAAGCGGGCCACGATGTGGCCGGAGGCGACCAGCGAGACGATCGAACCGCCGGCGATGGCCAGCAGCACGAGCCCGAGCTTGGACGGGGCGAGGTGCAGCGCGTCGCGGATCTGCGGGATGCGGCTCGCCCAGCTGGACATGGCGACGCCGGCCCAGATGAAGGCGGCGTAGGTGGCCCGCGTGGCGCGGCGCAGGTCGACGGTGGCGGGGGCGGTGACGGTCATGATGTGCGGGGTCCGATCGTTCGGTCGACGATCGCCCGGATGTCCTGGCGGGACACCGGGCCAGTTGACAGGGTCTTGTGCATGACCAGGCCCTCGATCAGGGCGTCGACGCCCCGGGCCGTGGTCGGGTCGACGAACCGCTCGAGCACGGAGCGGCTGGTGCGCATCCAGGCCTCGGTGATCTCGCGCAGCGCGGGCTCGCGCAGCGCCGCCAGGTACAGCTCGTACGCGATCGCCCAGTCGCCGGCGTTCGCGCCGGCGTCGCCGTCGATGAGGTCGGTGACCGCTTCGACGAGCTCCTCGCGGGTCTCGACGCCGCGGAAGTGCGCCTCGTAGATCACCGACATGCGCTGCGCGTGGCGCCGGAACGCCTGGGCGCGCAGGTCCTCGAGGCTGCTGAAGTGATACGTCAGGGAGCCCAGCGGCACGTCCGCGGCGACGGCGATCAGCCGGTGCGTGGTGCCGGCGACCCCGTGCTCGGCGATGACCTCGATGGCCGCGTCGATGATGCGGTCCTTGCGGTCGGGGTCGTGCCGGCGGGTCGACATCAGAGCTCGCGGATGATCCGGGCGGGGTTGCCGGCCGCGACCACGTTGGCGGGCAGATCCTTGACGACCACCGATCCCGCGCCGACGACGGTGTTCTCCCCGATCGTGACGCCCGGGCAGACGATGACCCCGCCGCCGAGCCAGACGTTGTCGCCGATCGTGATCGGGGAGCCGCCCTCCCATTTGTCGCGCCGCGCTTGCGGGTCGATCGGATGCCAGGCGGTCAGCAGCTGCACGTTCGTGGCGATCTGCACGTCGTCGCCGATCGTCACGCGGGCGACGTCGAGGCAGACGAACCCGAAGTTCACGAAGCTGCGCGCGCCGAAGAAGGTCTGGTACCCGTAGTCGAACTGGATCGGCGTGCGGATATCGGTGTCCTCGCCGATCGCGCCGAGGAGCTCGGCGAGCAGCTCGCGCCTGGTCCCGCCGTCGGAGGCGGGCAGGGCGTTGACGCGGCGCGTCAGGTCCTGGGCGCGCAGGTAGTCACGCCAGAGCTCCTCGTTGCCGATGTACAGCTCGCCGTCGAGCATGCGCTGCCGCATGGACTTCTCGGGTCCGGTCATGCGTACAAACGTACATTGGATGTGTACGTCTGTACACAGTCGCTTCCTCCTATGCCGAAGTTATGCCGTGTTATGCCAAGGCGCCCGCCGGGATCACGTGGGTGGCGCCCAGGCCCAGCCGCTGCACGACCAGCGTGGCGATCTCGGGAGTGAGGCGCCTGCCACCCGGCCACGCCGGCGATAACCCGATGCGCGTCGGGCCGCGAACCGGCACCATGCGGACCGTGTGGCCGTCGCCGTTCTTCGCCGCGCTGCGGGACGCCCGTCGCGTGCTCGTCGCCGGCGCCGGGGGCGGCTTCGACGTCTTCGCCGGGCTGCCGCTCGCACTGTGGTTACAGGGTGCCGGTGTCGAGGTACACCTGGGAAATCTGTCGATCGCGCACCTCTACGGCCTCGACGAGGACGCGTGGTTCGCCCCGGGCATCGCCGCGATCGGGCCGGACACGATGGTCTACCAGGACTACTGCCCCGAGCGGGCGCTGGCGCGCTGGCTGGCGCGGCACGGCCGGCCCGCCACCGTGTTCGCGTTTCCGCGCACGGGCGTGCGGCCGCTGCGGGCTGCGTACCGGGCGCTGGCGAAGCGCCTCGAGCTCGACGCGATCGTCCTGGTGGACGGCGGCACCGACATCCTTCTGCGCGGCGACGAGGCCGGGCTCGGCACGCCGGTCGAGGACGCCACGAGCCTCGCCGCGGTGCTCGGCACGCCGGTGCCGACCAGGCTGGTGGCGAGCATCGGGTTCGGCGTCGACGCGTACCACGGCGTCAACCACGTGCAGGTGTTGGAGAACATCGCCGCGCTCGACCGCGATGGAGCGTTCCTGGGCGCGTTCACCGTCCCGAGCGGCAGCCGCGAGGCCGCGCTCTACCGCGACGCGGTCGCCTTCGCGCACGCCCAGATGCCCGGGGACGTCAGCATCGTCAACGGCCAGATCGCCGCCGCGATGACGGGCGCGGCCGGCGACGTGCGGTTGACCGAGCGCACCGCCAACGGCGAGCTGTTCGTCAACCCGCTGATGGCCATGTACTTCACGTTCGACCTACCCGGCCTGGCCCGGCATTCGCTGTACCTGGACCGGATCCGCGGCACCGAGGACATGCTGGAGGTGGCCGCGGCGATCGAGCGGTTTCGCGACGGGATCACCCCGCGCCCCCGCCGGGCGTTTCCGCACTGAGCGACGCCGCCTTGCGCCTTATCGAACCGTCTCGATGAGGTCCGTCAGCTCGCGCATCAGGTGCTCGGCCCGGGCCGTGCCGAACGCGGCCTCCACGGCGCGGTTGTGCGCGGTGGCCGCGTGGTCGAGGCGGTCCAGCAGCGTGGTGCCGGCCTCGGAGAGGTACACCGCGACCCGCCGCCGATCGTTCGGGTCCTGACGACGGTAGACGAGCGCGCCGTCCACGAGCCGGTCGACCGCCTTCGTCAGGGTCGGGTGCGGCATGAGCGCGGCCTCGGCCAGGTCGCCCATCGAGTGCCCGCGGCCGTCGGAGAGCGCCTGCAGGATGCGCCATTGCTCGACCGAGACGCCCTCGGCCTGCAGCCCCGCCGACAGCCCGCGGTTCAACGCCCGCTCGGCCTCGCTCAGCACGTAGCCGAGATGGGCCCGCAGCCCGACCGCATCCACCATCGTCCCCCTTTGCGCAGCCCCGCCTAGGAAAGATACTCGGCGGCGTGGATGAGGTCCGAGTCGTCTCCGATCCGCTCGAGGCCCGGCTGCTGCCGGCCGAGCCGGGCCGCGCGGTGCGGGTCGCGCTGGCCGTGCCGACGTCGGGCACGCTGGGCATGATGGCGCCGGCCGTGCTCAACTGCGCGCGGCTCGCCGTGGCCGAGCTCAACACGGCCGGCGGCCTCCTGGGCCTGCCCATCGAGCTGGTACTGCTGGATGCCGGCCGCGACCCGCGGACCGTCGCCGCCGACCTCGCCGACCTGGTCCGCGCCGGTGCGGTCGCCGCGGTCGTCGGCGCGCACGCCAGCGACGTGCGGGTCGCCGCCGTCCGCGCGCTGGGCGGCCGCGTCCCGTACGTCTTCACACCGCCGTACGAGGGCGGCGAGTCGGCGCCGGGCGTGTACCTGCTCGGCGAGACCCCGGCCCGCCAGCTGCGCCCCGCCCTGGACTGGCTGGTCCGGCACCGCCGCGCGCGGCGCTGGGCGCTGATCGGCAACGACTACGTCTGGCCGCGCATGCTGCACCACGCCGCGGTCGCGTACCTCCGCGACGCACACGCCCAGGTCGTCGCCGCCCGCTACGTCCCCGTCGGTGCCCCCGACCCGGCCCCGCTGCTCGACCTCGTCGCCCGGCGGCGCGCCGACGCGGTGCTGCTCACGCTGGTCGGCAGCGACCTGGCCGCCTTCAACCGCGCCTTCGCCGAGTCCCGCCTCGCCGCCCGCGTGCCTCGCCTGTGCGCCGCCCTGGAGGAGAACGGCCTGCTCGCGACCGGCGGCGACGCGTCCGGCGAGCTCTACGCCACGATGGGCTACTTCGGCGCCGTGGCCACCGACGCGGGCCTGAGCTTCGTGGAGCGGTACACCCACCGTTACGGCTGGCAGGCCCCCGTCCTCAACGGCCACGCCGAGGCCAGCTACGACGGCGTGCGCCTGCTGGCCGCCCTGGCCACCCGGGCCGGCAGCCTGCACCCGGCGGCCATCGACGCCACGGCCGACGGCACCACGATCACCGGCGGCCGCGGCCCGGTGACCATGACCGCCCGCCACGTGGACCAGCCGGTCTACCTGGCCAGGGCGGACGGCCTGGACTTCGACGTCCTCGACTCCTTCTGACCTCGGACGCTGGCTGCTACCCCCAGAAGTCCGGCTGCTCACCGCGGACTCCGGTCGCTGACCGCGGAACTCGGGCCGTGAATCCCGGAATTCCCGACGGCTGACCGCGGAAATGCCGGCGGGCGAGGGCCGCCCACCGTCCCCGGGAGGTCGCCCGGCCCGCCGGTGACGCCGGCCTCGCGATCGGCGGCCGCGACGGCGAGCGGCGCGTCGGCCCGCGTGGGCGGTCGGTCGGCGGGGCGGGCGTTCCCCGTCCGCCGCCGGGCACGCGAGGCGCCGTCGACGGACGGGGAAGCGCGGGTTTGAAGTCGGGCCTGCGTCGCGGCGGAGGCTCGACCGGTTACGAGGTGAGGGAGGGGATCATGAGGCGACCGACAGGTAGTAGTACGCGCGGTCGGTCGGGGTGCCGTCCGCGAGGTGACCCGTCACAACGAGGACGTGGGTGCCCGGCGTCTGCGGGGTCCAGGACACCGTGGCGCGGCCCTCGGCATCGGCCTGGACCGTGGCCGGGGTGGCGTCGTCGATGAAGTATTCGAACGACGTGATCCCGGCCGTGCCGCCGCTGAACGTGAAGTGGCCCTCCACGCCGACGCCGCCCGCCGGGACGAGATTGCCCGGGTACTCCGCCGAGAAGATCTCTGGCGCCGTGCCCACCAGGAACGCGTACGCCGTCGCCGTCGAGAGCGCGCCGGACGCCGTACGGCCCTGCACCGTGAGGGTGTTGGCGCCGCTGCGGTCCAGCGTGACCCGCGTGTAGGTGTAGCCGCTCGGCTCCGCCGGGACCGACTGCTCCGGGCCCTCGTTGAGCCGGTAGCGGTACTCGACCACCTCCGGCTGCCAAGCCGTGGCGAACCCGAACGCGGCCTGAGCCCCGGCGCCGCCGATCGGCCAGTACGGGTTGTAGCCGCTGACGACCTGCACCGAGGTGTCGCGCACGTAGAACTGCACCCGGCGGACCGGCGACGGGGCGTCGGCCGAGTCGTAGCCGACGACCGTCGCGGTGACGAAACCGTGGCTCGGCGGCGTGTAGGTCACCGTCGCCGTGCCGTCCGCGCCGGCCGCGACGGATTGGTCCTCGGCTCCGGGCAGGCTGTACGCGAACCAGGCCGTGTTCGGCAGCACCGAGCGGAACGTCAGCGTCATCGGCTGTCCCGCCGCGCCCTGCGCCGGATCCGTCGTGACGACCGGCCCGGTGTACGGCGAGAACGTGAACAGCTCCGTCGGCGACCGCTTCCCGTCGGCCAGCACGGCCTCGAAGAGCAGCTCCGTATTGCCGGTGTGTGTTGGCGTCACCGTGATCGGCGTGTAGGGGTAGCCGACGTCGCCCTCGGGCACCACGACCTCGGCCCCGCCGTCGAAGCGGTACGCGAACCCGGTGACGTTGGACAGCTCGCTCGACAGCTGGATTTCCAGCGGCACGCCCACCCCGTCGACGCGGTCGGGCAGGGACAGGCTCGGCGCGCTCGCCCGCGGTGTGGGGTTGAGCACCCGGAAGCTGTAGGTGGTCAGGTTGGAGCGGCTGTTGTCGGCCCTGACCGCCGTGACGTTCAGGAAGAAGTAGCCAGTCGACTGCGCCGTCCACGGCAGCACCGCCGAGCCGTCCGCCCCGGCGGCGACCTGCCCGCAGGAGCTGCTTAGGCAGTAGTCGTAGCGGGTGACCCCCGTGCTGCGCGGCTTGAACGTGAACGAGCCGGCGGCGCCGAGGAGCGCGTCGACGAACGGCCCGAACTCCGCCGAGTCGACCGCGGGCGCGTCGGACGCGTACACCCGCACGGACTCGCGGCCGAGGAGCTTGTCCCCGGCGTAGCTGCTGACCGTCACGGTGACGTTGCCGACCTGGGTGAAGGTGATCTCGACGCTTGCCTTGCCGTCGACCGCCGGCAGCCGAGTCTCGGCGCCGTCGCCGACCTGGTAGCCGAAGCCGGTCGTGCTCGCCGTTGTGGCGGTCAGGTCGAGGCGGCTCGGCAGCCCGATGCCGCCCATAGCGACCCTCGCCGTCGGCGCCGTCGGGGCCACCGAGAACCAGTAGTCCATCTGCGGGCCCGCGTTGCCGGCCCTGTCGACCGGCTGGACGCTCAGCAGCTGGCGGCCGCTGTGCGCCGGCGTGTATTCGAGGACGGCCGAGCCGCCGGGGCGGTTGGCCTTGAGGTCGCCGCGCTGTCCGCTTTGGTCGTGCCAGCTGAAGGTGGCGACGTCCGTGTCGCCGTCGGCGTCGAAGCGGAACCGGGCCTTGACGCCGGGGCCGCCGCCCTGGACCTCGCCCTCCGGGTAGACCTTCGAGGTCACCAGCGGCGCCTTCGCCGGCGACACCCGGTCGACGAGCACGTAGCAGGTCTTGCTCCAGGCGCCGGTGTCGTAGGCGTCCTTGGCCTGCGCGTGCCAGGCGAGCACGGCGCCCTCGGCGTACTTCGTCGCGTCGAGATAGATCTGGTACCACTGGTACACCGTCCGCTGATCGGGGTGGTCAACCGGCCACACCTCGTAGCTGACGGTCGTCCAGTCCTGGTCGGCGTCGACGACGTCCACCCGGGGCTGGAAGATGTAGCCAACCGGCGTCGGCCGCGCATGCGTGCCGCAGGGCCGGTCGCCCGGTGAGACGCGGGGGTTGCCGGTCTCCGGCGGGTGGTTGCCGGTGACGTCGAGCCGCGGCTGCCGCACCGTGCGGCCGGCGTGCGGGTCGCTTTCCTGCGCGGCGGTGATCCGCAGCTCGATGGTCAGCGTCTTGTCGTGGCGCGCCACGGCGGCGGCGAGGGCCCCGACCGGGTCGATGCCGAAGGCGCCGGGGCAGCCGAAGAGGCCGGGAGCCCCAGCGGTGACCTGGCCCAGCCGCTCGAGCTCGGCCGGCGGGTTTTTCCAGGTCGTGGCGTCCTTGACCGGCGCGGTGCGCCACAGCTCGACGGTCGCCGCCGTGTCGCAGTTCTTGACCAGATCCTCGAGGACGCTGAGGTGGGCGTTGTGCACGACCTGGCCCTTGAGCGGGGTCAGGTCATAGGTGAAGTACGAGCGGTAGGTGTGGGCGGTGCCGTCGGCGTCGGCGATGGTGCCGGCCCTGGGCGCGGTCTCCGGGTTGACGAACTTCGTCCTGGGACTGTGCGAGTCCAGATACGCCCAGCTGGTCTGTGGCAGGACGGTCGCCTGGCTCATCGTGGCGTGTGCGGGCGGTCCGGAGACGGCCAGCACCGCCGCGGTGACGAGGACCGCCGACAGGGCGGCCGCGGTGCGCTTCATGATGATTCGTTCCTCCCCGTGGCCGATCGATCGATGGGGGCGACCGGCGCGAGCGTCATCGTAGGGAGGGGGTACGACAAAAATCGGAGCGGCAAGTATTTCTAGATTTAAGTATTGAGCTAAGTGGTGACCTCTTCGCGCTCGGCGACGGCCACGCCCGCCAGGGTCACGGCGAGGTCAGCGGCGTCGCGGTGGAGGCCGCGATGCACACCACGCTGGTGGTGGAGCTGCTCAAGGGCGTACCGACGCCGGCGCCGCGGCTGGAGTCCGACGAGTTCCTGATGAGCACCGGCTCGGCCCGGCCGCTGGAGGACGCCTTCCGCATCAGCCAGCACGACCTCGTCACCTGGGTCGCCGGGCTGACCGGGCTGGACGAGCTTGACGCCTACCAACTGGTGAGTCAGGCGGGTGAGGCGCCGGTCGGCAACGTCTGCGACACCAATTACACGATGGTGGCCAAGATGGCCAAGCGTTATCTGCGGGGCGCCGAGGCGTACGACGGTGTTCACCGCAGGTTGCGCGGGATGGCGGCGGCGCCCTGCGATACGCGCAAGAATTGGCGCCATGAAGTTGGGTCTGCACTACTGGAACTTCGCCAAGCCGGCCGAGCCGGTGGCGATCGCCCCGACCCTGCGCGAGACGGCCCTGATCGCCGAGCAGTCGGGGGTCGCCGCGTTCTCGGTCATGGATCACTACTTCCAGATGGAGGCGTCCGCACCGGCCGAGGAGCCGATGCTGGAGGGGTACACCACGCTCGGGTACGTCGCGGCGATCACGTCGCAGATGCAGCTGGGCCTGCTGGTTACCGGGGTGATGTACCGCCACCCGGGCCTGCTGGCCAAGATCGTCACCACGCTCGACGTGCTCTCCGGCGGGCGCGCCCGGCTGGGCATCGGCGCCTCGTGGTACGAGCGGGAGCAGCGGGGCCTCGGCGTGCCGGTCGTGCCGGTCGCCGAGCGATTCGAGCGGCTCGAGGAGACGCTGCAGATCTGCCTGCAGATGTGGAGCGGCACGGTCGCGGAGTACAACGGCACGTATTACCAACTGACCGAGACGCTGAACTCGCCACCCGCGATCAGCCGCCCGCACCCGATGATCATGATTGGCGGCGGCGGAGAGAAGAAGACGCTGCGCCTGGTGGCCAAGTACGGCGACGCCTGCAACCTCTTCGCCAGCTCACCCGAGGACGTGGCGCGCAAGCTCGACATCCTGCGCGCGCACTGCGACGCCGAGGGTCGCGACTACGACTCGATCGTCAAGACCGTGGTCGCCCTGCGTCCCGTGCTGGACGACGTCGACGGCTGGCTCGCCTACGTCGACGAGCTCGCGGCGCTCGGGATCACCGAGGTCCAGACCATGCCGGACCGCAACCCGGTCGAATTCGCCACCGAGCTGGCCGAGCGGGTGCTGCCCCGGCTCGCGGTCATCTGAGCCGACCGGCGTGCGCGGTTCGCCAGGTGGGGTGGTCATCGCGGCGTACGGGACGGAGGCCCACGCGGCCGTGCTCAGGCTCGTCGACGGAGTGGAGAGCGTTCACCCCGAAGGGAGCGCGGTCGCGCTCGGGTCGATCGCCGGGGTTTGGGTCACGGTCGTGGGGCCGGCGCCGGGGGCGGTCGAGGGGCTGATCGAGCGGTACGGTGCGCGGCTGCTGCTGTCGTTCGGGCTCATCGCGGTCGTGCCGCCGGTGCGGGCCCGGGACGTCGTGGTGCCGCGGCGGATCGTCGACGCCGGGGTGCGGGCCGCGGCCTGGGCGGCGGGGGAGGACGAGTGGATTCCGGAGGACTACGCGCCGGTCGCGCACCTGCTGGACGAGCGGGGTGGCGACCCGCGAGTGCTCGAGATCCGGGGCGCAGCCGGCAGCGATCGAGTGGTCAGGGCCGACGCGGCGGGGGCGGCGGCGCTGTTCGGCCGAGCGGTGCTTGCCCAGCTGTACGGACAGCGCTGGTTCGGCTGAGAAGTCCAAATCGTTACCCCGGATAAGTCCGAATGATCCGAACCTCGGTACATTGTTCGGTTTTGGGCGGTGGACTGGGACGATGAGAGTTCTGGTCGCGGGCGGCGCGGGTTCATCGGCGGGAATCTGTGCCGGGAGCTCGCGGCGCACCCGCGCGTTGCGGAGGTCGTCGTGCTCGACGATCTCACCACGGGTGCCGAACGAAATCTTGAGGGCGTGGACGCCCGACAAGAGCAACGGCGGCGACCTGCGCGAGTCGCCAGCCCGCGCGGTCGAGCCGCACGCGCTGCCGCGGGACATCGGCGCCCTCGGCGGGGTGACCCTGGTCGACCTGACCGCCGTCGAGGTGATGGCGGCCGACGCGGCCGTACTGCTGACCGATCACGACGACTTTGACTATGCGCTCGTGGAGGAGCACGCACAGTACACTTCTCGTCACCCGCGACCGCTGTCGAGGGCGAGTTGTCGAACGCCTTTAGCGGCCCGGGGCCCGGCACTCAGGTAGGTCCGATAGCCTGCCGCGGTGCTTGTAGCGCCGACTCGCCTCTTGCTGATCCGTGCCGGGCTCGTGTTCGGCGGCGCGTCGGTGCTGCTGGTCGAGCTGCTCTCGGCGATCGGCCTGCTCAACCGCGTCACGATCGCGATCGCCTGGGCCGCCGCGGCGATCGCGGGCGGATATTTCGGACGTAAGCGACTCGTCGGCATATTTCCGAAAATTCGCGACGGCTGGCGCGAGGCCGTCCGGGTCGAGCGCGCGATCGCGGCCCTGCTCGGCGCGCTGTTCCTCGCCGACCTCGTCATCGCCCTGATAGCGCCGCCCAACAACTTCGACTCGCAGACGTACCACCTGCCCAAGATCGAGCACTGGGCGGCGCATGGCAGCGTGGACTTCTACCCGACCATCATCGACCGGCAGCTGGCCATGGCGCCGGGCGCGGAGTACATCCTGCTGCACCTGCGCCTGCTCACCGGCGGCGACGCGCTCTACAACCTCGTCCAGCTCGCGGCCGGCGTCGGCGCCGCGCTCATCGCCTCCCGGATCGCCGCCCAGCTCGGCGGCGCCCGGCGCGCCCAGCTGATCGCGGCGCTGATCTTCGGTACGACCCCCATGGTCCTTCTGGAGGCGACGAGCACCCAGACCGACCTCGTGGTCGCGCTGTGGGTCGGCAGCGTCGCCACCCTCGTCCTCGACGAACTGCGCCGGCGCACCCCCTGGCCCGCGGTGCTGCTGCTGGGCACCGCCGCCGGGCTGACCCTGCTGACCAAGGCGACCGGCCTGCTCGCGGCGGGCCCGCTGCTCGTGGTGTGGTTCGGCGCCCAGGCGCGGCAGCGCCCGATCTGGCGCGCCGTCGCTGTCGCGTCGGCAAAGGCCGCGGTGATCGCCGGGATGATGGCGCTGATATCCGGTCCGTACCTCTGGCGCGTGCAGACCACGTACGAGAACCCGCTCGGCCCGGGCCACCTGCGCGGCTCCATCTCCATGCAGCGCCACGACCCGGCCTCGGTGCTGATCAACGCGCTGCGCATCGGCGAGACCGCGCTGCAGACCCCGGCCGGCCCGGTCGGCGCCGGCGCGATCAGGGGCCTGGCCCACGCCATCGGCGTCGACCCGGACGCGCGCGACATCACGTACTGGGGCGCGACCTACCCGTACGAGTCCTGGCCGCCGGACGAGGACCGCGTTTCCCTGCCGGTGCAGGGCGCGCTGATCCTCATCGGCGCCGCCGTCCTGCTGTGGCGCCGCTCGCCGGCCCGCCTCTACGCCGCGGTGTTCTGGATCGCCGTGCTGGCGTACGTGACCACGGTCAAGTGGCAGCCCTGGGGCAACCGGCTCATCGTGTTCCTCGTCCTGCTGGGCACCCCGCTCGCCGCCCTCTGGGTGGACGCCCTGATCACCGCGCGCCGCCGCGCGATCGCCGGCGTGACCGCGCTCGCCCTCGCCGGCGGCGCGGTGGCCGGCGTGTTCGCCGTCTCGTACGGCTGGCCCCGCCGCCTGGTCGGCCACGGCTCGGTGTTCACCACGAGCACGCTGGACGAGCGCTTCATCCGCCGCCCGGAGTGGGGCACGGACTACGAGTGGGCCGCCGACGCGGTGCGGTCCTCGGGCGCGAAGCGGGTCGGGCTGCTGCAGGGCTACAACACGTGGGAGTACCCGTGGTGGATCCTGCTGCGGGGCAGCGAGCTGGTGTCGCTGCAGTCGCTGCAGCCGGACATGCCGCCCCCGGCGATCGAAACGGTGGACGCGGTGCTGTGCGTCGACCCGCCGAACGGCTGCGCCTTCTACATCCCGCCGTCGTGGAACCCGCAGACCCACGGCTCGGTGACGTACGCGATCCGCCCGAAGTCCTGATGCCGCTGGGGCCTTATCTGCCCCGGCCGGGTGGCGCCGCGGCGGTCAGGCGACGGCTGGCTCGGGCGCCGGGGCGACCTCGGACGGCTCGTCGCGGTGCAGCAGCGTGCGGGCCTCGCCCGCCGCGAGCAGCAGCCAGATCGCGCCGTTCGTGCCGCCGATCAGCCAGTCCTCGGTGGCGATCGTCGGCACCACCGCGAGCGCACCGATCGTGAACCAGGCGGCGGGCAGCGTGCCGTCCCGGCGGCGCCGCAGCGCGTGCCACAGCAGCAGGCCCAGGCCCAGCACGAACGCCGCGGCGCCGAGCACGCCCCCGCGACGGAACGCGCCCACTGCGGCGTTGTCGGTGTTGAGCTGGCGGCGCGGGCCCTCGATCGGGTTGCCGTCGTTCACGCGCTCGACCACGGCCCGCGAGGTGCGCGCGTCGCCGAATGCCTTCTCGGCCCAGCCGGCGTGCTTCCAGTCCACCCAGACCTGGCGCCAGGTGTCGGTACGGCCGCTGGTCACGTCGTCGCCCTGGTTGTTGAACCGGTCGCGCAGCAGGAACTGATACCCGTTGCCGAGGGTCACGACGATGAGCAGCACCACGAACGGGGTGACCACCGAGAGCCAGGCGGAGCGGGACGGGAGCCGGTCGACGTCGTCGTTGCGCCGCCAGAGGACCAGGCCCAGGTGGAGGACCGCGGCGGCCGCGGCGAAGACGAAGCCGGTGCGCGAGTCGCTGATGGACAGCACGAGCGCGGCGAGCGCGGCGACGCCGAGGCGCTGCCAGGCGGCCATCGCGCGGTCGAAGCCGATCCGGATGCCGGCTACGGCCATGAGACCGGCCAGCGAGTTCGGGTGGTAGAAGAGCCCGGGGCCGCCCCAGAAGCGGTCGGTCATCAGGTGCGCGGAGGCGTTGTCCGGGACCGCGTGGACCTTGTCGAACAGGCTGCCGGAGCCGACGAGCAGCAGGGCCGCGATGCCGAGCAGGATCGCCGCGGCCATGCCGACCGACAGGTCCCTGCCGCGCCGCTTCGCGGTCGTGTTGAGCGCGATGAGCGCGAGCACGGCGAGGGTGAACACGCCCGCGTAGGCGACGCGCTGGCCAGCCACCTTGAAGTGTCCGGCACGCTCGACGAACACCGCGCCGAGGATGCCGAAGAACCAGTACGCCAGGCCCAGCCACGCCGTGCCGAGCCGGGACAGCGAGCGGGCCGAGCGCAGCCACGGCCACGCCCACACCGCGAAGACGACCACCTCGACGGCGAGGACGGCCCAGATGATCCCGGGGCGCTTGGTCGCGGTCCAGGTCAGGATGCCGGCGAGCACGAACAGCCCGCCGAGGCCCAGGCCCTGCAGCGTGATGCCGGGCAGGCTCAGCGCCAGCCCGACCACGGCCATCGCGATCAGGCCCGCCGCGAACGCGGCCGCCGACTGCCCGATCGAGTCCGTCCGGGTGTACTCCAGGACGCCCGCCAGCAGCGCGATCACGATCGCCGCGACGGCGCCCGCCACGCGGGCCTTCGGGCCGGTCATTGGGCCTCTCATCCGGCGTCGGCCCCCGCGCGGCGGCGGCTGAGGAAGAAGTCGCGTACCACCCGGCGCGGCCCGGCCGGCACCAGCCAGACCTGCAGGAAGGTGACGTAGTCGGTGAAGCTCGGCTCGCCGTGCCGCCGGGCCTCGCGCAACAGGTCGAAGAAGACCCGCGGGCTGCGACTGGCGGCGGCCATCGAACCGACCACGCTCATCGCGAGCGCCGCGTAGGCACGCGGCGTGACCCGCGGGCGGGTCTGCTGCAGCCACTCCAGCGACTGCTTCCACGGCGCGTCGAAGCTGATCCGGGGGCGGTTCTCGTCGGCGTACCAGATGACGAGGGGCTCCTCGGCGTAGATGAGGTCGACGCCTTCCTCCTGCAGGCTGCGCAGCGTCCAGTCGAGCTCCTGCAAGCGGCGCAGGCCGTCGGTGAACGGCACCTTCCGGAGCAGCGCGGTGGGCGCCATGATCGTCGAGGTCTGGATGAAGCCGTCGCCGTGGAACAGGCCGTGGCGTACGGCGAGGTATTCGCTGATCGGCTCGTCCGGCGCCGGGATGCGGCGGGGCATGATCAGCTCGGCACGCGGGGTGCGCATGTAGAGCCGGCTGCCCACGATCGGCAGCGCCACCCCGGAGGCACGGGCCCGCGCGAGCTGCGTGGCCAGCTTCTCCGGCAGCCACTCGTCGTCGTCGTCCAGGAACGCCACCCAGTCCGCCTGCGCGTGGTCGACGCCGCGATTGCGCGCGTTCGGCGCGCCGCCGGACGTCGGCAGCTCGATCGGGCGGATGCGATCGTCGCCGACCGCCCGCAGCGCGTCGACGGTCGCCGTGTCCGGGCCGTCGATCACCACCACGACCTCGATCTCCCGCAGCGTCTGGGCCAGCGCGCTGCGGACAGCGCGCACCACCAGCTCGGGTCGGTTGCGGGTGGGAATGACGACGCTGACCTCGGGTCTTTGCACGATGACCAATCCGTCTCGAATGCGGTGCTGCGCCACCACACGGAGTCCTTATGGGTTCGCTGGCGTAGCGTACACGACCTGCACTTTCGTCGGATATTTCGCAGCCAGCGCGCGAGCGGCCGCGATGTTGGTCGGCGCGGCCGGGTCGCCGAACGCCACCGGGAGCGGCTGACCAGGCCGGACGTTCGGCCGGTGGGGGCGCTCTCCATCGACGACGAGCAGGCTCGCCTCGGGGTCGTGCACGAAGAAGCGGACGGGCACCGGGCTCTCCCGCACGAGCCGGTCCATGTCCTCCATGGTGCTGGCCTTGCCGGCGGATCCGGGGTACAGCAGCCCCGACCAGGCCGGGAAGTACCGGTACTGGTGCTGCAGTGCGGCGGCGCCGAGGGTTGCCGACCAGTTTCGCCACGGGCTGCCCATGAGGTCGACGTTCACCGCGCCGCCGCCGTCGGGGAACATCCGGGCCATCAGCAGCGCGTCGCGGGCCGCCTCCGGAGAGCCACGGTCCTTGCCCAGGGCCAGCTTGACGCCGGGCGCGACCGGGGTGGTGTGCCATTCGCCACCCGCGACCGCCAGCAGGGCGACGACCGGCAGCGCGATCGCGACCCGCGCCGCGGCGCCGAGCCCCGGCAGGAACCGCACCAGGCCGCCGAGCGCGCACAGGCTGACCACGATGAGCAGGTGCAGGAGCTTGTCGAAGTAGTACACCGGGCGGCCGATCGTGGCCGTCTGGTAGAGGCCGAGGCCGGCGGCGAGCGTGAACGCGACGCCGAGGGAGAACAGCGCCGTGCGGTGGCTCGGCGCGCGCAGCCCGCGCCGCACGAGCACGGCGAACACGGCCAGCGCCAGCAGGGCCGCGGTCGCGGGGCGGTCGACGATCCTCGCCGTACCGTTGAGGAGCAGTTGCGATCCGCTCGAGGCGGCCATCGCGGTCAGCGGGCCGATCGAGGTGACGACCGCGACCAGGGCGGCCGTCAGCCAGCCCCACCAGAACCGCCACAGCCGTGCGCGCCAGATCCACCACAGGGCGGCCAGTCCGCCGTACGGCAGGAACAGCGGGTAGCTGAACGAGATCCCCACGAGCAGCAGCGCCACGGTCACGGTCTGCTCGCCCGGCCGCGGGAGCGGGCGGACGACGATCGCGGTGAGCGCCGCCGCGCACGCGAGGCCGGCGAGTTCGTTCGGGTAGCCGCGGGAGAGCACCGTGACCGGGTCGCCGAGCACGAGCCAGGCGGCGGCGACCAGCAGGACCGGCAGCAGCCGGGCGGCCGAGGCGCCGGGGCCGGCCAGGCGGCGCACCGCCCACAGCACGGCGAGGGCGAGCAGCAGGAACGTGCCGACGAGCAGCCAGACCATGACGTCGGCGGCGGCGCCGGCCGAGGTGCGCCCGGTCGTCGAGGAGACGAAGCGGTCCAGCACGGCGTACGCGAAGTGCAGGCCCTGCGGGTAGTTCGCGATGCCGTCGAGCTCCTCGTCCGGCACGAACGGGCGCAGGGCCTCGGGGCGCAGGAACAGGTAGCCGCCGGTGCGGCCGATGATGTCGTACAGCAGGTAGTGGCGCGCGATGTCCTCGCCCGCGAGCGGAAGGCCGAGGCGGCCGCCGAGGTCGCGGGCGGCGTACGGGATCAGCGAGATCGCGGCGACACCGGCGAACGCGATCGCGAGCAGGGTGTCGGCAGGGCGCCGGATCTTTCGGATCTTCCGGCTTTTGTCGCGATTTGCGTCTTTACGCGCGGGTGGGGTGAGGCGGCCCGTCGCCGCGGCGATCAGCACCAGGACGGTGAGGGCGACGCCGGCGACCAGGGTCGGGTGCAGATGCCCTGGCCAGAATGTGAGGGCGAGGCCGAACACGCACGCGGCGCCGAAGAGCTGGGCGCAGGCGAGCACGAACCGGTCGAGCAGCCCGGTGCCGCCGCGCTGGATCGCCATCGTGCCGGCGAGCACCAGCAGCGGCAGCAGTGCGTCCAGTCGAACCGGGTGAGCGGCCAGCGGCACGAGCCAGGCCAGGAGCAGGGCGATCGCGACCCGCAGCGCCTGGGTGCCGCGACCGCCGGTGGATTCCTCGCCCGTCACGCCGTCGCCGGTCCCGGGCCGCGTCACCGTCACCACATGCACTCTCCGTATCGGGGGCCGCTTCGCGCCGCCGGGAGGTGACGATATCGCGTTCTCGAATCGGAGGTACAGCAACGGAAATCGCACCTACGACGGCGGCCGCGGTGCCCGGGGCTTACTCGGCGATCGCGCTCAGCTCGGTGCGCAGCGTGCGCAGCGCGGCGGCCAGCAGGCGCGACACGTGCATCTGCGAGATGCCCAGCTCGGCGGCGATCTGTGACTGGGTCAGGTTGCCGTGGAAGCGCATGGCGATGATCTTCTGCTCGCGGTCCGGGAGCTTGGCCAGCAGCGGGCGCAGCGACTCGCGGTTCTCCACGTTCTGCATGTCCGGGTCCTCGGCGCCGATCAGGTCGCCCAGGCCGGCGGAGGTCGGGTCGCCGCCGTCGCCGGCGGGGGCGTCGAGCGACAGCGCGCGGTACGCCTGCCCGCAGTCCAGCCCCTCGATGACCTCCTCCTCGCTCACCCCGAGCCGGGCGGCGAGGTCGGCCACGGTCGGCGAGCGGCCGAGGTCCTGCGCGAGGTCGCCGGAGACCTTGCTGATCTCCAGCCGCAGCTCCTGCAGCCGCCGCGGCACGCGCACGTCCCAGCCCTTGTCCCGGAAGTGCCGCTTGAGCTCGCCGACGATCATCGGGATCGCGTAGCTGGTGAACGCGGCACCGCGGGCCGGGTCGTAGCCGTCGACGGACTTGATCAGGCCCAGGTTGGCCACCTGGACGAGGTCGTCGAAGTGCTCGCCGCGGTTGCGGAAGCGGCGGGCCAGGTACTCGGCCAGCGGGATGTACAGCTCGATCAGCCGGGCGCGGACGCGCTCGCGGTCGGCGCCGGCCGGGAGGTCGGCCATCAGCGAGAGCAGCGCCCGGGCCTGGGCGTCGGTGGCGCGGGTGCTCGTGCCGGTGGTTTCGCCTGCCCCGTGGGTGTTCGGGCCGTGCTCGGCGATGGCGCGGTCGATGGCGCGGTCGACAGAGGGGGTGCGGTTGATGGCACGGTCGACGGAGACGGTCACGGGTTTGACCCTTCTGGTGCGGGTGACCGGCGGCGGCCTGGGCGCAGACGGGTGCTGCGGCCTGGGAAGGTAAGGAGGGCATGCGCCGCCACGCCGGTCGAGAATCGCTCTCGGCACCCGTTTCTTGAGTGCCGGTGCAAGACCTGCGGGCTCACCGGGGCCGATCCGCCGCTGCTGGACGGCGCCCCTTGTCCAAACCAACCGTTCGGACGAGGTGAGCTGACCCGACTGTACTAGACCTTTACGCTCTGCGCGAGACTCAGGCGTTGAAGCCGATCGCTTTATCACCGACTGTTCGGTAGTGCAATACGCTGAGTGTTCAGAAGGTCTGGGTGTGCATTTCAGTTTGGTAGTCGATCGGGTCCGCATCGCGATACCGGGGCTGCGTTTTTGTAGCGCGCAGGCTACCGTCTCCTCCGTGGCGTGCGCCTGTTTCACACATTGATCCGTGAGGTGCGGGTCGGGGCGCCGTCGCTAAGGAGTTACACGTGGCAACAGGCACGGTGAAGTGGTTCAACTCGGAGAAGGGCTACGGCTTCATCTCGCAGGACAACGGTGGACCCGACGTGTTCGCGCACTACTCGGCGATCCAGGCCACCGGCTACCGCGAGCTGGCCGAGGGTCAGAAGGTCGAGTTCGAGATCACGCAGGGCCAGAAGGGGCCGCAGGCCGACAACATCCGCGCGGTCTGACACACCCCCAGTCGTAGGCCGAGACCCGCTTCACGGCCGAAGGAGTAGCAAGCCCCCGTCCGGGAAAACCTCGGCGGGGGCTTTGCGGTTTCTGCGACAGGCGGTGCGCTGAAAAGGCCCGGCCGCCGTGAGCGGACCGGGCCGGGATGGCCGCGATGCCTCAGGTCAGCGCCGGCCGCGGGCGGGCGAAGACCTCGGGGGTGCACGATTCGGCGTACGCGTGCCGGATCATGATCAGCGCCCAGCTCATCCTCGTGGTGGCGGTCTCGGGGTGATCACCGAACTCCGTCGCCACGCAGGCGACGCAGCCCTGCTCGCCGATGCTGCGCAGGGTGCTTGTCACGGCCGCGCGTACGTCCGCGTCGACCGGGCGCTGGGATATCTGCAACGTGGAGGCGAAGAGCGCTTCGGCGCGCACCGCTTCGAACGTGGACTCCATCGTGGGACCTCCTGCTGGCAACTCCCTGCTGGGTCCAGCTAACTCCTGTCCAGGTGCCGGTGCGGGGACTATCCAGTTGCGAAATTGTTATGTCGCTATTTGACCAGAACGTACCGACGGCAACCCGAATTCCTCCAGGACGCCGGTGAGCTGCAGCAATCGGTACACCGCCGGGCTGGTGCCGGTGATCCGCAGCCCGCCGCCGACGTCGGTGTTGGCGGCCACCAGGACCTGCAGGCCGGTGGAGTCCATGAAGGTCACCCCGGTCAGGTCGAGGTCGACCCGCGACGGGCCGTGCCTGCGAATCGCCTCGCGCAGCACGTTGATCAGATCGGGGGCGCTGGTCATGTCGAGCTCGCCGGTGGCGGTCACGGTGACCGCGCCGTCGGCGGCGGGGGTGACTGTGGTTGTGGCGGCGAATTCGGTCATAGCAGCTTCGTGACCTTCATGAGGAGGCCGTCGCTGTCCACGTCGACGTCGTCAGCGAGGGAGCGTACGACCCGGAGGGAATGTCCGGAAGTGGTCAGAACGTTGATGGTTTTAGTGGCTGATTCGCCGGGGTGCGTGACCTCAATCACACAACGTTGTTCGTCGACGGTTGCCCGGACCTGAAAGGCCACACCGATCCGAACGTGAGCAATCACATTCGCCCACGTCTCGTTGACGATGAGGGCGATGTCTGTCCGGGCCTGTTCGGCCACGCCGAGCCCGGCCAGCGCCCCGTCCAGGACATGCCTGAGGGTGTTCACGCGATCCACGTCGCGCGGCAGGTCGACGGTCAGGCGAAGGTCCACGACCCGATTCATACCGCGTCGGTCGTCGTCGGAAACGTAGATCAGCCGGCGTACGCGAACTCACGAGAGGTCAGCTCTTGATACGCCGACCGGATCATCTCCAGCGCCCACCCCATGCGGGCGGCGGCGGTCTCGGGGTAATCCCCGAACTCGCTCGCCATCCGGGCGGTGCAGCCGTTGATACCGTAGCGGCGCAGTGCACCGGTGACGGCGTTGCGCACCTCCAGCGGCGTCGGCTTCTGCGAGGCTTGCAGGGAGGAGGCGAACAGGGCCTCGGCGCGCACTGTGTCGAACGTCGTGTTCATGGCAACCCCCCCGATTGGTGTGCTCCGTGACACCATTCAGGGAACCGCTGGTCCGGTGCCGTCCGGGGACCCGTTCGGGTGCTGCGAGGTAGCGCGCCACGCCCCCGCGGGGCTTGCTCAAGGTTGCTGTTCGGGTTACGGTCGATTCAGTCCCGCGGAAGTCGGCAATCTGCCGCCCGGGGACGCCCTTCGCCACCGCGTGTCACGCTCTTGCGCAGGAAGCCAGGCGGCCACCGCACACGCAGCGCAGTCAGGTTCATCGGACACGCGTATCTGGAGATCCACGTTTTCACGGCCGCACAGTCCTTAGGAGGACGCATATGGCCCCAACTGAAGTGTTGGAACGTACCACCCCCAAGCAGAACCCCTCGGGCCAGAGCCAGGGAAGGCGGCGCACCCGCTCCGCACAGCGCAACCGCGACCACAGCCGCCCGGCCAACCAGCCACAACCGCCCAGCTCGGGCGAGGCGCACGACGTCGCCGGCATCGTCGACGTCTACCGCGACAAGATGGTGCTCCGGGTCGACAGCTACCTGCCCGGCCCCGACGACGTCACGGTCCCGGCCGCGATGGTCCGCCGCTATGGCCTGCGCCACGGCGACGCCCTCACCGGCAGTGCCAACGGCGGCACCCTCACCCGGCTCGACACCGTGCACGGCAACGACCCCGAGTGGGCCCGCAACCGGCCCGAGTTCGCCAAGCTGACCGCGCTGTTCCCGCAGGAGCGCCTGCGCCTGGAGACCGGCCCGCGGCAGCTCACCGCCCGCCTGATCGACCTGGTCATGCCCATCGGCAAGGGCCAGCGGGCGCTCATCGTGTCGCCGCCGAAGGCGGGCAAGACGATGGTCCTGCAGGCGATCGCCAACGCCGTCGCGCAGAACAACCCCGAGTGCCACCTCATGGTGCTGCTCATCGACGAGCGGCCCGAAGAGGTCACCGAGATGCAGCGCTCCGTGCAGGGTGAGGTCATCGCCTCGACCTTCGACCGGCCGGCGGGGGAGCACACCGGTGTCGCCGAGCTCGCCGTCGAGCGGGCCAAGCGCCTCGTCGAGCTCGGCCACGACGTGGTCCTGCTGCTCGACTCGATCACCCGGCTCGGGCGGGCGTACAACAACGCGGCCCCGGCGTCCGGGCGCATCCTGACCGGCGGTATCGACGCCAATGCGCTGTACCCACCGAAGCGCCTGCTCGGCGCGGCGCGCAACATCGAAAACGGCGGCTCGCTGACGATCATCGCGTCCGCCCTGGTGGAGACCGGCTCGACCGGCGACACCGTGATCTTCGAGGAGTTCAAGGGCACCGGCAACGCCGAGCTCAAGCTCGACCGCAAGCTCGCCGACCGCCGCGTCTTCCCCGCGATCGACATCGACGGGTCCAGCACCCGCCGCGACGACGTGATTCTGCACCCGGACGAGCTGCTGGCCGTCCAGCGGCTGCGCAAGGCGCTCGGCGCCAGCGGTCAGCCGGCCACAGAGCAGCTGCTGGAGCGCCTCGCCAAGACGCAGTCCAACGCCGAGTTCCTGACGCTGCTGCTGCGCGGTCAGGCCTGATCAGCGGCAAAATCGGCCGCTCCCAGGCCGGCGGTCGCGCTTCGACGCCGCTCGCGGGCCTGCGGCACGGCGCGACCCGGAAGCGAAATGACGCCCTACAGCGCGACCCGGGAGCGCATGAGGGCCTCCTCGGTCGGGAGCACCCCCAACGCCGAGGCGAACGCCATGTCCCGGCCCCAGGAGGCGACGTCCGCCGGGGCCAGGTCGGTCACCCCCTCGACGGCGACCAGGTGGGCGCGGTAGGACAGCCAGTCGGCCGCGACCCGGGTGCCCTCCGGCGTGCTCCGGTCGCTCCAGCGGAGCTCGACCACGAGGTACATGACCAGGAACACCGCGCTCGCGCCGATGAGCGAGCCGGTGATCTGGTCGGCCAGGCCCGCGTGCAGCTTCGCGGCGGCCCACATCCAGGTCGCGAACATGAAGCCGGACGGGACGACCGCCGCGCCGAGCAGCGTGCGGCGGGTCCGCCTGGTCAGGCGGGGCTGGGACAGGCCGCGGTGGCGGGCCTCCTCGACCACCGCGCGGTAGAACGCGCCGCGCCACCGGCGCGCCTCCGACCAGCTGCGAAACGCCAGGCTGGTCAGCGACGCCTCGCCGCCGACGGACAGCTTCTGGACGCGGTCGAGGACCTGCTGCTCGTACGGCGTAAGGCTCCGCCCGTCGCCCTTGCGCAGCCGTACCGTCGTCTCGGAGGGATCCTCGCCCGGCTGGCGCAGCTCGAGGAAGCCGCGCGCGGCCAGGTCGAGCAGGGTGCTGTCGATCGCGTCCTCGTCGGATCGCCAGCGGTTCGCCATGAGGCTGACCACCGCCGGCGGCTCCTCGCCCGGCGGGGCGGTCAGCGGCGCGCCGGGCTCGGGCAGCCGCGAGCGCGAGCGCCAGAGCGCGGCGGCCGTCAGCGCGACCCACACGGCCAGCGTGACCGGCACGCTGAGCTGCAGGAACGGGGGCCAATCCACGGGAGTACCTCCGGGGCGGGCGAACACGGGTGGCAGGGCGGGGTGCCCAACCACCCTAGACCGTCCCGCTCAGAACCCCGCGACGACGACCTTTCCGGTCATATGTCCGTCTTCCACCATCTCGTGGGCCTTGCGTAGGTGGTCGGCGTCGATCGGGCCCAGTTGCGTGGTCATCGTGCTGCGCACCGTGCCGGCGTCGACCAGCTCCGCCACCCGGTCGAGCAACTCGTGCTGTACCACCATGTCCGGAGTCTGGAACAGCGGCCGGGTGAACATGAACTCCCAGTGGAAGCCGATGCTCTTGGTCTTGAGCGGCAGCAGGTCGAGGCCCTCCGGCTCGTCGATCGCGGCGATCTGGCCGCCCGGGCGCAGGATCCGGGCGAAGTGCTCGACCTGCCCGGCGGTGAAGGGCGAGAAGACGTAGTCCACCCCCTCGGGCCCTTCGGGCAGCTCGCCGTGCCCGACCACCTCGTGCGCGCCGAGGTCGAGCGCCCACTGGCGGGAGTCGGGGCGGGACGCCGTACCGACGACGGTGAGCCTCGTCAGCGCGCGGGCGAGCTGGATGATCATGGAGCCCACCCCGCCCGCCGCGCCCAGCACCAGCAGCGTTCCGGTGCTGTCCGGCCCGAGCCGGAACCGGTCGAACAGGGTCTCCCAGGCCGTGATCGTGGTCAGCGGCAGCGCGGCCGCGGCGGCGAACGTCAGCGAGCGCGGGCGGCGCCCGGCGATTCGCTCGTCGACCAGGTGAAACTGCTGGTCGGTGCCGGGCCGGCCGATCGAGCCGGCGTAGTACACCTCGTCGCCGGGAGAGAACAGGCTGACCTCGTTGCCGACCGCCGTCACCACGCCGGCCGCGTCGAAGCCCAGCACGCGGGGCGTGCCGCCGGGATCGGCGCTCGCGCGCACCTTCACGTCGACGGGGTTGACCGACACCGCCTCGACTCGGACCAGCAGGTCGCGCGGCCCGGGTTCCGGCACCGGCAGCTCGAAGTCCTCCAGCACGGCCGGTCCGCCCGCCGTCCGATACCCGACAGCTCGCATGTTCTGCTCCATGACCTGGATTGCGATGACCCCGCTCGAAGGTACTCACCGCGACCCGCGCCGGCCCGAGGAACACGGCCTGGTCACCCGGGAGATCTTCCCCGCGCGGGGTTGTTCATCATGGCGAACCGAGCGTTCGGCGGCGGCTGCCGCATGATCGCGGAAACGCCCGACACATCCAGGGAAACGCAGGAGAAGGACGAGATATGCAAGTGCCGCTGCTGCCCGAGCTCGATCTCGAACTGGCCGACGAGCGGGTCCGGCTGTTCGACGCCACCGGCGGCTATCGCAGCGACGCCCCGCCGCCGTTCTGGTCCTTCGCCTGGCCCGGCGGGGTCGCGCTCGCCCGGCACCTGCTCGACCACCCCGAACTCGTCGCCGGACGCACGGTGGTCGACCTCGGGGCGGGCTCCGGGCTCGTCGGGATCGCCGCCAAACGGGCCGGGGCGAGGCGGGTGACCGCCGTGGACACCGACCCCGCCGCGCTCGCCGCCGTCGTGCGCAACGCGGCTCGCAACGGCGTCGAGATCGAGACGGCCGCGGCGGTCGTGCCGGCCGAGGTGGTCGTGGCCGGGGACGTCTTCTATTCGGCGCCGGTCTCCGCGACGGTACTGAAGATCCTGCGCACCGCCGCCGCGGACGCGCTCGTCGGCGACCCGGGCCGCGGGCACCTGCCAGAGCGGCTGTTCGAGGAGCTCGCCGAGTATGACGTCCCCGTCCGCCGATCGCTCGAGGCCGGGGACGTCATGACGACTCGGATCTGGCGCCTGCGCCGGTCTACTTCCGGCGCTGCTTCTGCTGGTCCTTCTGCTGGTCCTTCTGCTGGTCTCTGAGCGCGTCCAGGCCCTTGTCCAGGCCGGCCCGCCGCAGCGCGTCGGCCAGCGCCCCGCCGCCGGAGAACGTGTCGGGCGAGTCGCGGGACTGCCGGCCGCCGCCGCGGGCGTCGCCGCCGCGCGGGCGGCCACCGCCGCCACCACCGGCGCCCCCGCTACCGGCGCCCCCGCTACCGGCGCCCCCGCCGCCGTTGCCACGCTCACCACGGTCGGGCCGCTCGCCGCGCGGGCGGCCGCCGTCGCGCTGGGCGGGCGTCGCCTCGTCCTCCAGGCGCAGGGTCAGCGAGATGCGCTTGCGCGGGATGTCCACGTCGAGCACCTTCACCCGGACGATGTCGCCGGGCTTGACCACCTCGCGCGGGTCCTTCACGAACGTGCGCGACAGGGCCGAGACGTGGACCAGCCCGTCCTGGTGCACGCCCACGTCGACGAACGCGCCGAACGCGGCCACGTTGGTGACCACGCCCTCCAGCAGCATGCCCGGGGTCAGGTCGGAGATCTTCTCCACGCCGTCGGCGAAGGCCGCGGTCTTGAACGCCGGGCGCGGGTCGCGGCCGGGCTTCTCCAGCTCCTTGAGGATGTCGGTCACGGTCGGCAGGCCGAACGTGTCGTCGACGAAGTCGGCCGGCTTGAGCTTGGCCAGCGCCGTGCCGTTGCCGATGAGCAACTTGATCTCGCCGCCGGTGGTGGCCAGGATGCGCCGGACCACCGGGTAGGCCTCCGGGTGTACGGAGGATGAGTCGAGCGGATCGTCGCCGCCGGGGATGCGCAGGAAGCCCGCGCACTGCTCGAACGCCTTCGGGCCGAGCCGGGCGACGTCCCTGAGCGCCCGGCGGGTGCGGAACGGGCCGTTGGCGTCGCGGTGCGCGACGATCGCGTCGGCCAGGCTGGAGCCGATGCCGGAGACCCGGGTCAGCAGCGGGGCCGACGCGGTGTTGACGTCGACGCCGACGCCGTTGACGCAGTCCTCGACGACCGCGTCGAGAGAGCGGCTGAGCTTCGACTCGGAGAGGTCGTGCTGGTATTGCCCGACGCCGATCGACTTCGGGTCGATCTTGACGAGCTCGGCGAGCGGGTCCTGCAGCCGGCGGGCGATGGAAACCGCGCCGCGCAGCGACACGTCGAGGCCGGGCAGCTCCTGCGAGGCGTAGGCGGAGGCCGAGTACACCGACGCGCCCGCCTCTGAGACCATCACCTTCACGACGCTGAGCTGCGGAAACTGCTTGACCAGGTCGGCGGCGAGCTTGTCGGTCTCGCGGGAGGCGGTGCCGTTGCCGATCGCGATGAGCTCGACCTTGTGCTTCTGGCACAGCGCGGCCAGGATCGCGATCGACTCGTTCCACTTGTTCTGCGGCACGTGCGGGTAGATCGTGTGCGTGTCGACCACCTTGCCGGTGGCGTCGACGACGGCCACCTTGACGCCGGTGCGGAAGCCCGGGTCGAGGCCCATCGTGGCGCGGGTGCCGGCAGGGGCGGCGAGCAGCAGGTCGCGCAGGTTGGCGGCGAAGACCCGCACCGCCTCCTCTTCGGCCGCCTGCCACAGCCGCATCCGCAGGTCGATGCCGAGGTGCACCAGGATTCGGGTGCGCCACGCCCAGCGGACCGTGTCGTTGAGCCACTTGTCGGCCGCGCGCCCCTCGTCGCGGATGCCGAACTTCGACGCGATCGCCGGCTCGAACAGCGACGGCGCCTCCGGGTCGGCCGTGGGCTCCATCACCAGGTCGAGCATCTCCTCCTTCTCCCCGCGGAACATCGCGAGGATCCGGTGTGAGGGCAGCTTGGTGAACGGCTCGCTGAAGTCGAAGTAGTCGGAGAACTTGGCGCCGTCGGCCTCCTTGCCCTCGCGCACCTTCGACACGAGCCGGCCCTGGCCCCACATCCTCTCGCGCAGGTCGCCGATGAGGTCCGCGTCCTCGGAGAAGCGCTCGACGAGGATGGCCCGGGCGCCCTCCAGCGCCGCCGCGGCGTCGGCCACGCCCTTCTCGGCGTCGACGAACGCGGCCGCAGCCGCCTGCGGGTTGACGGTCGGGTCGGCGAGCAGCCCGTCGGCGAGCGGCTCCAGCCCGGCCTCGCGGGCGATCTGCGCCTTGGTGCGCCGCTTCGGCTTGTACGGCAGGTAGATGTCCTCCAGGCGGGCCTTGGAGTCGGCCGCCATGATCTGCGCTTCGAGCGCCTCATCCAGCTTGCCCTGGCTGCGGATCGACTCGAGGATCGCGGCCCGCCGCTCCTCCATCTCCCGGAGATACCGCAGCCGCTCCTCCAGCGTCCGCAGCTGGGCGTCGTCGAGCATCTCGGTGGCCTCTTTGCGGTACCGAGCGATGAAGGGCACCGTGGCCCCGCCGTCGAGCAGATCGACGGCCGCGGCCACCTGCCGCTCTCTGACGCCGAGCTCTTCCGCGATGCGCTGGTGAATCGAGGTTGTCACGAGCATGCATTGTGCCCCACTCGCCCGCATCTCACCCAGGCCGCCACGGGCGGACCGCCGAAACGGGGGGCTTCGTCGGGAGACGATCTCACCTAAGCTCACGCGTCGTGACCGACTTCGACTCCGCCGGTCCGTTCGGGGAGCTGCACAGGCTGCGCGAGGCGACGGCCCGCCGCGACTGGCGCGCGGTGTCCGCGCACTTCGACGGCCTGACCAGCGCCGACGACCATGAGTTCGCCGCGTCGATCGTGGTCGACGTGCCCGGCGTCGACGACTTCCTGCGCGATGCCGTCGAGTGGGAACGCGGCACCGGCCGCACCCTCGCGCGTGCGCTGCACGCCGACCGGCTCATCAGCGCCGGCTGGGAGGTCCGCACCAGCCGCCTGGCCAAGGACGTCAGCCGCGAGCAGTTCGCCGTGTTCCACTCCTACCTGCGCCGGGCCGAGCGGATCCTCATCGAGGTCACCGCCGAGGACCCGGCCAACCCGACCGCCTGGACCGCACGGCTCACCGCGCGCCGCGGCCTGCAGCTCGGCCAGGCCGAGGCGCGCCGGCGGTACGACCGCTGCGCCCGGCACCTGCCGCACTTCTACTGGGCCCAGGTCATGTACAAGGAGCAGCTCTACAAGAAGTGGGGCGGTGAGGACGAGCGGGCCCTGGCCTTCGCCCGCGAGTGCCTGCGCGCGGCGCCGCCCGGGTCGCTGGCCGCGCTGACGGTGATCTGGGTCCACCTCGAGGTGGGCCGTGGGTCGGGCGGGGACTGGGACGACCGCTCCGCGATCGTGCGCTACCTGCAGCGGCCCGACGTGTGGGCCGACCTCGAGGAGGCCGCCAACCGCTCGGTGCGCCACCCGGCGTTCGATCCGGGCCGGTACAACTGGTACCACGCGCACAGCGTGTTCGCCGCGGTGTTCGGTGCGGCCGGCGCCCTCGCCGCGGCGCGGCCGCACTTCCAGGCGATCGGCGAGCACCCGATGGCCGCGTCGGCCTGGGGCACCTTCGGCCGCCCGGCCGAGGTCTTCCACGACTTGCGGTCGCGGGTGATGGGCGCATGACGATCAGGCAGCTCGAGGTCGACGGCGTTCCGGCGCTGTTCGTCGAGTACTCCGGCCCCACGATCGCCGGCCTGACGTTCCGGGTCGGGCAGGCGGACGAGTCCCTGCCGTACCGCGGCATCACGCACCTGCTGGAGCACCTCGTCCTGCACGGGCACGGGCTCACCGACTACCACTACAACGGCAGCACCGGCCCCGTGGCCACCACGTTCCACCTGCAGGGCGGCGAAGACGACATCGTCGCCTACCTCGCCGGCGTGTGCGCCTCGCTGCGGGCACTCCCGCTGGACCGGCTCGACACCGAGCGACAGGTGCTGCGGGCCGAGGAGGGCGGCCGGCGCGAGTCGCCCGCCGAGGCGCTCGCGTTGTGGCGCTACGGCGCCCGCACCTACGGCCTGCCCGCGTACACCGAGATGGGGCTGCCCCGGATCACCGGCAACGACCTGTGGTACTGGGTGCAGACCTGGTTCACCCGGCAGAACGCGGCGCTTTGGCTGGCCGGCGAGCGCATCCCGCCCGCGCTGCGGCTCCCGCTGCTCGACGGGCAGCGCCGCCTGGTGCCGGCGCCGACCAGCGCGCTGCGCGGCACGCCCGCCTACTTCGTCGGCAACGGCGAGCACGTCGCCTACGACGGTATCGTCCGGCGCGGCGTCGCCGGGTCGATGCTGTCCGGGGTCCTGGAGCGGGAGCTGTACCGCAGCCTGCGCCAGGAGGACGGCAACTCGTACACGGCCGCGTCCGCCTACGCCGCCCGCGGCGACGGCCGCGCCACGGTCATGGCCGTCGCCGACTCGGTGCCCGGCAAGCAGGACGCGGTCCTCGGCGGCTTCGTGGACGTGCTGGCCCGGCTGCGCGCCGGCCGCCTGGCCCAGGCCGACCTCGACGCGGTGCGGGCCAAGGCCGAGGACGCGATGCGCGGGCCGATGGCGGAGGCCGGCCGGCTGCCGGCCCGGGCGCTGGACCTGCTCACCGGCGCGCCGCTGCGCTCGATCGAGGAGCTGCGGGCGGAGATGGCCGCGCTGAGCCTCGCCGACGTGCACGCCGCCGCGCTCGAGATGCTCGACTCCGGGCTGCTGCAGGTGCCCGCCGGCCACACCGCCGACTGGGCGGGCTTCGAGGCCGCGCCGACGGCGTCGGACCGCCAGGTCGACGGCGCGCGCTTCCCGTCCCTCGACGACCCGGCGGTGACCCTGGTCGTCGGCGCCCTCGGCGTCGGCCTCGACGTCGAGGGATGCCCACCGTGCGTGGTGTCCTACGCCGAGTGCGCGATCGCCCTGGCCTACCCCGACGGCGGCCGCCACCTGATCGGCTTCGACGGCCTGAACGTGCGCATCGAGCCCACGATCCATCCGGTACCGCCGGAGGCGCTGCGCCACATCGACGCCTCGGTCGCCGGCGTGCTGGTACGGCAGCCACCCCGCGACCCGAGGCAGATCCCGGCCCCGCGCCCCGCCCCGCCGGTCGACCCGACCGCGGGCCTGCGGGGCCTGCCGCTCGTCACGCTGCCCGGCACCCCGGCCGCGCGCGCCGCGGCCGAGCGCCGGTCCACCCCGCTGCTCGTCGGCGCCGTGGCCGCGCTCGTGCTGGCCGGGGTCCTGCTGTGCTGCAGCGGCCTGTTCACCGCGATGGTGGCCGACAACAGCGACCCGGAGACGGACATCCCGCTGGACGCCGGGGCGATCACCATCATGGTCCTGGGGTACGGCGGCATGCTCGTACTGGCCGCGATCGGCGTCTATCTGCTGCGGCGCCGTAGCAGAAAGTAGTTTCTGGGAACCTGTTATTGACCCTGCGCGGCCACGTCTCCTGAATAGGTTCGACAGGAGGCGCTGATGAGCACGGCCACGGTGATCGCGGCGAGGGCCGGCGACCAGCGGGCACTCGATGCCCTGGTCGGCGAGTACCTCCCGCTGATCTACAACATCGTCGGGCGCGCGCTGCAGGGGCACGCGGACGTCGACGACGTCGTGCAGGAGACGATGCTGCGCGTCGTCGACGGCCTGCCGCGCCTACGCGAGCCGGACAGCTTCCGCTCCTGGGCGGTGGCCATCGCCATGTCCCAGGTCCGCGACCGGCACCGCCGCCAGGTGCAGGCACCGCTGGTCGGCGACTGGGCCGACCCGACCGACACCGCCGATCCGGGCGCCGACTTCGCCGACCTGGCGATCACCCGGCTGCGCCTGTCCGGCCAGCGCCAGGAGGTCGCCGAGGCCACCCGCTGGCTCGACCACGACGACCGCGAGCTGCTGTCGCTGTGGTGGCTGGAGGCGGCCGGCCAGCTCGACCGCGACGAGGTCGTCGAGGCGCTGCACCTGACCCGCCAGCACGCGGCGGTGCGCATCCAGCGGATGAAGGCCCAGCTGGACGCGGCCCGAGCGGTCGTGCGGGCGCTCGCGGCCCGGCCCGGCTGCCCGGATCTCGGCGCCGTCCTGCACAGCTGGGACGGGCGCCCCACCGCGCTGTGGCGCAAGCGGCTGGCCCGGCACACCCGCGAGTGCCGGCAGTGCGACCGGGCCTGGACCGACATGATCGCTGCGGAGCGCCTGCTGGCCGGCGTTGCGCTGGTCCCGGTGCCGTTCGTGTTCACCGCCGCCGCGGCGAACACGGGCGCGCTGCTCACCGGCGCGTCCGCCGGTACCACGGCCACCGCCAAGGCCGGCGGGTTCAAGGCGATGCTCGCCGGCTGGGTCGCCGCCGCCAAGCCGGCGATGGTCGGCATCGCGGCGACGGTCGCGCTCGCGGGCACCGCCGGCGCGGTGTACGTCGCCACCCAGGGCGAAGACCAGCCCGTGATCACCGCGGCGGCGCCCTCCGGCCCGCCCGCCCAGGCGCCGCCGCAGGCGCAGAGCGGGCCGGCGCCGATCTCGGCCCCGCCGAGCGCCGCACCGAGCCTCGATCCGAGCCCCGAGCCCTCCAAGACCACGGTCGCGGCGCTGCCGCCGGCGACGAAGAGCGCCAAGAAGGGCGTCAGCACCAACGGCAAATTCGGCTCGAACAACGCCCCGGCGCTGCGCGATGTCAAGGCCGGCTGGTACTACGACTGGTCGCCGAGCCCCGTCGCGAGCGTCTCCGGCGTCGAGTTCGTGCCGATGGTGTGGGGCGGCGGCAACGTCGCCGCCGACCTGGCCAAGGCGAAGGCAAACGGCAAGACGCTGCTCGCCTTCAACGAGCCGGACCTCAAGGAACAGTCGAACATGACCCCGCAGCAGGTCCTCGACCTGTGGCCGCAGCTGCAGGCAACCGGCATGCGGCTGGGCAGCCCCGCGCCCGCCTACGGCGCGGACACCCCGGGCGGGTGGTTCGACCAGTTCATGACCGGCGTCTCTCAGCGCGGCTACCGGGTCGACTTCATCACCCTGCACTGGTACGGCGGGGACTTCTCCGCCAACGCCACCAACCAGCTCAAGAACTACATCCAGAACGTCTACAACCGCTACCACCTGCCCATCTGGCTGACCGAGTACGCGCTGATGCGCTTCGACAACGGCACCGTCTATCCGTCGACGGACCAGCAGGTCGCGTTCGTCAACAGCTCCACGGCGATGCTGGAGGGGCTGTCCTACGTCGAGCGCTACAGCTGGTTCCTGCTCTACACCAGCAAGTCCGGCGACACCGGCCTCTACAGCAACGGCACCACCCCGACCCAGGTGGGCGCCGCCTATCGAGCCGCAGGAGGATGACCATGGACGCGAGATCGGGTGGGGCCGCCACACTGCTCGGTGCGCTCAACGAGGCCTGTGAGGATTTCCAGCGGTACGGCCAGCAGGTCGCCGCCACGCACGGGCCGCTGCACTGGGAGCTCATCGGCCGCATCGGCCCCGGCGAGGCGCCGTTCGCGCTCGTCGGGGTGGTCCTGCGGCACGAGCGCACCACCGTCGACCTGGGCGTGGACCTCTGGGTGCGGGAGGGCGCCTTCGAGGTCAGCGGCTACGGCACCGTGGACGGCCGGCGGCTGCTGGTCGACCTGCCGGACGTGCTCACCGAGGACATCGACGAGGCGATCGCCGCGCTGCGGGAGTACACCCGGCGGCTCTGCTCCTATCGCCATGTCCTGGACGACCTGGACAACATGAACAACCTGGACGACCTGCACGACGTGGCCTGACCGGGGCCGTCGCCTGACCGGGGCCGCTCAGCGGGCGGCGCCGGGCTCCGCCATGTGCACCATCGGCGCGCGCGCCCGCAGCCGCACCACGAGCGCGACCGCGCCGAGCACCGCGGTCGCCGCGCCGCACGCCACGAGCGTGGTGTCCGGCCCGGCCGCCTGCACCATCGGCGCGCCGAGCAGCGTGCCCAGCGGCGTGGAGAGCACCAGGACCGCGCCGCGGGCGGCGAGCACCGGCGGCAGCCGCTCGGCCGTCACCGCGCGCTGGAACAGCGACACGCTCGTGGCCGGGTACGGCGACCACGCGAGCCCGGCCAGCGCCAGCGTCAGCATGTCCGCCCAGCGCGGCAGGCCCAGCCCCAGCGGCGTGAGCAGCAGCCCGAACGCGATCACCGAGCCGATCGTGGCCGGCCACAGGGGCAGCCGGGGCAGGTGCCCGGTGGCGATCGCGCCGATCACGGCGCCGACACCGAAGGAGGCGTACAGCAGGCTGACCTCCTGCGCCGAGGACGCGAACAGCGGCACCGCGACCGGGATCGGCCCGAAGAGTAGGAAGAACCAGAACGACAGCACGGTCAGGCCGAGCAGCGCCCGGTCGTGACGGATCGTCGCCAGGCCGGCCGCGGGCTGCTCCCGGCGCGGCAGCGGCGCCCGCGCGCGGACCGCCAAGAAGCACACCGCCAGCACCGCGAACGTCGCCGCGTCGACGGCGAGCACCGCCGGCGCCCCGAGCCAGGCGATGAGCAGCCCGGCGAGCACCGGGCCGGCCACCGTCGAGGCCTCGGTGAGCAGCGTGAGCAGCGCGTTGGCGGGCAGGTGCAGCTTGGCCGGCAGTACCTGGGCCACCAGCGTGTACCGCCCGGCCGAGCCCCACGCGGACAGCAGCGCGGAGCCCGCCAGCAGCGCCGCGTATCGGCCGATGGTGAGCGCGTCCAGGTAGGACAGCAGCGGTACCGCGCCCAGGAACACCGCGCGCAGCACCGCGTCGAGCGCCACCAGGTGCGCACCGTCGCGCCCGCGCAGCAGCGGCGCCAGCGCGACCGCGCCGATCGCCCCGGGTAGCGTGTACGCGGCGACGGCCAGCCCGACCCACAGGCCCCGCTGGTGATGCGGCGCGTACTGCATCGCGAGCCACCCGATCGCGACCGCGCTCATCCCGTCGCCGAGCGCGGAGAGCGCAAGGCCCGGCAGGACCCGGCCGAAGACCCGGTCCCGCGCCACGGTCCGATAGGGAAACATCGATTGATTCTGTCCCATGTGCTGCGCGTGGTCGACAACTGCGTAACCCACGCCACAGCGGGTACCGAAGCGCCATGGTGAACTTCGGGTACACGATGATGTGTGAGCAGGCCGGTCCGACCGAGCTCGTCGACAACGCCGTGCGGGCCGAGGGAGCCGGGTTCGACTTCGCGGCGATCTCCGACCACTACAACCCCTGGCTCAGCGAGCAGGGGCACTCCCCGTTCGCCTGGTCGGTCCTCGGCGCGGCTGCCTACGCGACCCACGACATCGACCTGATGACGATGGTGACCTGCCCGACCCGGCGGTACCACCCGGCGGTGGTGGCCCAGCAGGCGGCGACGATCGGGGTCATGTCGCAGGGCCGGTTCACCCTGGGCCTGGGCGCGGGGGAGAACCTCAACGAGCACGTCATCGGCGCCTGGCCGCACCGCACCCAGCGGCACGAGATGCTCGCCGAGGCGCTGGAGATCATCGACCCGCTGCTGAACGGCGAGTCCGTCCGCCACTCGGGCTCCTACTACGACGTGCCCGAGGCGCGGCTGTGGGACGTGCCGGAGGAGGGCGTGCCGGTCGTCGTCGCCGTCTCCGGCGAGGAGTCGCTGGGGATCGCCGACATGGCCGACGGCGTCGTGACCGTGCAGCCCAACGCATCACTCAAGCGGCCCGGCAAGCCCTTCTACGGGCAGGTGGCGCTGTGTTACGGCCGCGACGAAGCCGAGTGCCGCAAGCGGGCGCTGGCGGAGTTTCGCTGGTCCGGCCTGCAGTGGCCGGTGATGGCCGAGCTGCCCGACCCGCGCGCCTTCGACGCGGCCACGTCGTTCGTCGCCGAGGACGACGTCGCGGCCGCGATCTCCTGCGGCCCCGACGTCGACAAGCACGTGCAGGCCGTACGCCGGTTCGTCGACGCCGGCTGCACGCACGTGGCCCTGCTGCAGATCGGCGGCGAGCACCAGGCCGACTTCATCGAGTGGGCACGCGCAGACCTGCTCCCTGTTTTACACGCCGCCGGGGCGTAGGCGCGGCAGGCGGGTGTCCACGTCCGGCACGGAGTAGCCCAGCGCCCGCAGCCGGGTGCTGACCTCCTCGATCGGCTTGCGGATCTTCTGCGCCGCGGCCAGCAGGTGGTTGAGCGGCACCGGCTGGGAGGCGTCCAGCCACGGCCGGGAGCCGTCCAGGTCGGTGCTGGCCAGGAGCAGGTCGTTGGGCTTCACCGCGTCGACCGCGATGCTGGCGAGGTCGACGTCGACGGTGTACCCCAGCGTCTCCAGCCGCGCCGCGATCTCGTGCACCGGCCGGCGCACCCGCCGGGCGGCCTGCAGCAGGTGCGGCAGCGGCACCTGCTCATCGAGGTCCAGCCAGGGCTGCGAGCCGTCCAGGTCGCGGCTGGTGATGAGCAGGTCGTCGGGCTCCACCTGGTCCAGCGACGGGCCGGCGCCGTGCAGGCTGACCGCGTAGCCGAGGAACGTCAGCCGCGCGGCGATGTCGTGCACGCTGCGCCGGGTCCGCTGGGCGGCCCGCAGGATGCGGATCGTCGGCACCGGCTTCATCGGGTCGAGCCACGGGTCCGACCCGTCCAGGTCCTCGCTGGTGATGGTGAGGTCGTCGGGCTCCAGGTGGTCGATGAGGATGGCGTCCGGGTCGATGTCGACCCGATATCCGCACGCCGACAGCCGCGCCGCCACGTCCCGCAGCTCGCGGCCGGTGGACTCGGCGGCGCGCAGCAGGTGGATCAGCGGCACCGGCCGCGCCGAGTCCAGCCAGGGCTGCGAGCCGTCGAGGTCGCGGCTGGCCAGCTGCAGGTCCTCGGGCTCGAGCTTGACCACCTCGATCGCGTCGAGGTTTCCGCCGAGCCGGAAGCCGAACGAGCGCAGCCGGGCCACCACCTCGGCGACCGGCCGCGTGGTGCGCTCCGCCGCGCGCAGCACGTGCACCGGCGCCACCTCCTCGCTCAGGTCCAGCCACGGCGAGGTGCTGTCCAGGTCACGCGAGATGATCACCAGGTCGTCCGGCTCGGTGACCAGCGTCTCCCAGCCGCTGTCGAGCTGGTAGCCGAGCAGCGCCAGGCGCGCCGCGGTCTCGTCGGCGGGCAGCGTGACCTTGTGCGCGGCGCGCAGCAGGTGCAGCAGCGTCACCGGCTCGCGCGGGTCGAGCCACGGGTGTGAGCCGTCGAGGTCGCGGCTGGCGATGGTGAGGTCCTTCGGCCCGAACTGCTCCAGCGGCAGCACGTCGACGTCGACGTCCACGTCGAAGCCGAGCTGCCGCAGCCGGGCCACCACCTGGTGCACGCTCCGGCCGGTCTTGTGCGCCGCCCGGAGCAGGTGCACGAGGTGTACGGGCTGGTCGGGCTGCAGCCACGGCCGGGTCCCGTCCACGTCGCGGCTGGTGAAGATCAGGTCGTCGGGGTCGACGCCCACCGTCTCGGCGCCGACCGAGGGCTCGAAGCCCAGCGTCTCCAGCCGCGCCGCGATCTCGGGGGCCGAGCGGCCGGTCTTGCGGGCGGCGCGGACCAGGTGTACCAGCGGGACGATGTCGACCGGGTCGAGCCACGGCCCGGTGCCGTCGACGTCGACGCTGAGCAGCAGCGCGTCGGACGGGCGGGCCCGCAGCGCCCGCTTCCAGTCCGGCCCCGGCTTGAGCACCTTGCGGTAGCGCCCGCCCGCGGCCAGCGCCGTGAGCCGCCACTCGACCAGCTCGTCCGGCCCGCCGACCGGCCCGTCGTTGGCCACGAAGCAGCCGGTGACCGCGGCGTCGACGGTCTCGCCGTCCATCTCCCACTTGCCGTGCCCGCGCTCGATCGCCTGCTCGAAGATCAGATCGGCGACCAGCGGGCGCACCGGGGCGAGCCGGCACAGCCAGTCGTAGCCGAGCAGGGCCGTGCCCGGCGCGGTGAGCGCGGGAACGGCCTCCCAGAGCAGGCGGTCGACGTCGTCCTCGCGGTACGCCAGAATCTTGGTCCGATCGACGGACAGGCGCGGCGCCAGGTCGCGGTTGAGGTTGATCACCGCGCCGAAGATCTCCTTGCCCGCGTAGAGCCCGTCGGCCAGCAGCGCGCCGTTGCCCCGGCACCACCACACCCGCGAGCCCTCGGCCGGCACGACGCCCGGGCCGACGCCCTCTTCCTCTTCCTCCTCGTCCTCGACAGCGCTCGCCGCGGCGGACAGCTCGCCGGGCGCCCAGTGCTGGCTCTGCACGCCGTCGGTCGCCTCGGTCGTGAACTCGGCGACCCACAGCAGCTTGCGCAGCTCCTCGACCGAGCCGACGGTCACGCCCTCGCGCAGGTGCAGCCGGACCGTCGTGCCCGTCTCGGTGCCCGGCCCGAGGTCCTGGATGCGGAACAGGCTGCCCGGGCCCGCGATCGACACCCGCAGCCGCTCGCCGGCCTGGCCGTCGCGGCCCATCCGGCAGGTCTCCACGGTGAGCTCGTCGGCGAGCATGAAGTAGCTGAGCACGCCGATGCCGAAGCGGCTGTTGGGGAACAGCTGCACCGGCGGGTCCAGCCGGGCCCACTCGGCCTGCTCCTCCAGGAACTCCGGCAGGTCGGCCAGGCGCACGCCGGCCTGGGAGAACACCTCGCTCAGCTCGCGCACGCCCATGCCGATGCCGTTGTCGGTGCAGTCGAGGTATCCCCGGCCGTGCTCGTCGACGCCCTGGACGAACCGGATCCGCCCCTCCCAAGGTTTCGGCTCGTGGAGCGGTCGGCCGGGCGCGCGGGTCAGGTACTCCGTGCGCGCCTCCCGGTAGCGGCAGGCGTCCAGCGCGTTCTGGTACAGCTCACGGATGGCGAGCGCGGGGTCGCCGTACAGCTGCTCACCCATGAGCAGCTCGCGCACCCGGTCCTCGGCGAGCCGGAAGCGCACGCCCGCCGACTGGTACGCCGGGACGCCGTCGCGCACCAACGGCCCGACGTCGTCGGTCGCGGCGCGGTTGGGCAGCTGGCGCAGCGGCAGCAGCGAGTCGTCCCGCGCGGCGGCACGCTGCGTCTCGGCCAGCAGCTGGTTGAGCGTGTCGATGTGCGCACGCAGCGCGACCTCGATCGACGGGTGCGCGCACGCGGCGCTGAGCACCAGCGTGGCCCCGCGTGGCTCCCAGTGCCCGTTGCGCACCGTGTCCAGCACCTGCCCGGCGGTGACCGGGTCGCCGATGCCCAGGTGCTCGCCGATGACCTCGGGCAGCACCGTGACCTCGATCGCCAGCCCCCGCGCGATGGCGAGCAGGAACGCGACCAGCCGCTCCCGCACCTCGCCACGCTGCGACAGCAGCGACTCGGGCCGGTCGTGCCGGTTGAGGAACGCCGGGTCGGCCCGGATCGCGCGCAGCGTCTCGGCCGTGCGTGCGTCCTCATGCCCGATCGTGCCTGCCCAGCCGGTCAGCGCCGCGATGGTGGCCGGCTGGTAGGCCTGCGGGCGCCGCCCGATCCAGCGGTGCAACAGCCACCAGCCCAGCTCGGCCGCGGTCTCGCGGTGCCCGGCCCGGATCGCCGCCAGCGCACGGCGGTGCGGCTGGGCATAGGTCTGGGTGAACCGTTCGAACGCGGCCCGGTCGCTCGTCGCGTCCTGCGAGGGCTCCAGGTCGCCCGGCTCGACCCCGCGCTCCTGCGCCGCCAGGCCCGCCCAGAGGGCGTCGTGCAGCAGCGGTACCACCACGAGGCGCAGCGCCTCCTCGCCGGTGAGCCGCTCATCCGGCGGGAGCAGGTCGACCAGGCGCGCCACCTGCCGCGACATGCGGGTGCCGAAGTCGTCGTCCTGCCACGGGTCGTCGCCCAGCGAGCCGGCCGAACGGCGGCGCGCCTCGGCGAGCCCTCCGACCAGCGTGACGGCTCGATCACGGTAGGTCTTCGCGTCCTTGACGCGACCCCACACCGTATGCTGCGCCGCGATCGTTTCCCAGCCCTCTGGCACCATGCGGGAAAACTTACCGGCCGATCGCAACGCGCTGCGCCCAATACCGCACCGTCGCGGTCCAGATGTGACGCGCATCGGACTTACGGCCGGTCGCGCTTTGTTACTGACGCAAGCTACGGTGCTCCGGGCGGTACCGGCCAGTGGAGGGGGTTGCCGCATGTCCGTCGCTGGAGACGGGAAAGACGCGAGCGAATCGGGCGGTCTGCCGCACGGTGCCTCCTCGCGCGCCCGCCACCGCGTGCCGCCCACGGCATCGGTACCGGTCCTCCCCGAGCCCTTCACCCCGGCGAAGCCGACGATCCCCGCTATCCCGCACCAGCGCCGCCCCGACGGCCCGACGGCGGTCGCCACCGCGTCGATCCCGGCGGTGCTGGCCGCCGACCCGGACGCCTTCATCGAGGCGCCGGAGACGGAGCACCTCGAGTTCATCGTGTCGCTGCCCGGCGTGACGAACGACCCCGACCTCGCCCCATCCTCCGACGCCACCGCTGCTTCGCCCGACGCTGCCGAACCCGAACCCGAACCCGAACCCGAGCCCGAAGAGCCCGAAGAGCCTGAAGAGGTGGAGACGGTCGAGGGCGAGCTCCTGCCCGCCCACACCGTGCCGGCGGACGACTCGCCGACGCTCGCCGACTACGAGCCCCCGGCGCTCGCGATCGTCACCGAGGAGGACCCCGAGGACGCCGACGACTACCGCGGCAGCCGCCGGCGCGTCGCACCGTGGCGCCGCTACCCGGTCGGCGCGGTGGCGGTCGCCGTGCTGATCCTGCTCATCACCGGCGCCGTCGTCTTCCAGTGGGCCAGCGGCGGCGACTCGGGCGGCTCGCGCAACAACGGCCTGCCGCCGAGGGTGCCGGGCGTGAGCATGCCGGGCGCCCCGGAGCCGGCCGTCGGTGCCGCCGACCCGTCGGCGGAGGAGCCGCCGAGCGCCGCCACCACGCCGGCTCCGTCGTCGTCGCGCTCCCGCGCCGGTTCGCCGGCCGCCTCGCACAGCGCCTCCGCGCCGCCCGAGTCGGTCCCCGCGTCGTCGAGCCCCGCCCCGCCGCCGATCGTCCAGCCCACCTCGGGCCGGATGGTGGGCAAGCAGTCGCAGAAGTGCATCGAGTTCCGCTCGAGCCAGCGCAACGCGGTCGTGCTGGACAACTGCGAGTTTCGTGCGGGCAACCAGCGCTGGCGCGTCCAGGGCGACCTCAACACGGGCGCATTCCTGGTCGCGGAAAACGGCCTGTGCCTGGACGTGCAGAACGCGGGCACCGGCAACGGCAACGCGGTATGGGTGTTCAGCTGCAACGGCACCCCGGCCCAGAAGTGGGTCCGCCACGAGAACAACACCTGGGAGAACACGAACTCCCACCGCTGCCTGGACGCCGCCAACGCCGGCACGGGCGTGGGCACCCCGCTGATCATCTGGGACTGCAAGGGCAGCGACAACCAGATCTGGACCCTCGGCTGACACCACCCCGCTCCGTGGCGTCGATCATCGCCCGCCGCAGTCGGAAAACGCACGTGTGAATGCGCCGTGAATCCGTCGGGATCGTTTGGCCCCGGCCGATTGCGGATGATATTGTTGGGTGCGATCGGGGCGTCCCGGACTCATTCACGATTCATTCAGTCAAGAGTCCCGGAATACGCTCGGCAAACCTCGCATGACGCGCCCATGATGGAACCTTCGTCACCCGGTTCCGGCCGGGTGGAGGCGACCATTGATGGGTCGGGTGTGCGATGGGCAGAATCTACGCCGGTCGCGCCGCGTCGGTGCGATTGTTCCTCGTTGTCGGCCTGTGCCTGGGCGTGCTCCTGCTTGCCGGCATTCTGGGCCTGGCCAGTGTCGGAGCGGCGGGGCTGATCACCGACACGCGGGCGCCGCACGGCTGGGACCAGCTCAGCGACGCGTTCTCTGTCGTCAATGGGATCTTCTCGGTCTTCGCCCTGATCGTGGTGGGCGCGACGCTGTGGGTGCAGTTCAACGAACTGCGCATGCAGCGCGCGGAATTGCGCATGCAGCGCGAGGCGACCGAACAGTCGCAGCGCGAGTTGCGGCGCTCGTCGGAGGCCGTCCTCCGCGAACTGCACGTGCACATCACCGAACTGGCCATCAAGGACCCGGATCTGGCCGAGGTCTACTCCCGATACGGTCCCGGCGTCCCACCGCGGCTGCGCAAGCAGTATTTCTACGCCAACCTGGTGCTGAATTACTACAACCTGGTGTTTCGCAGCGGTGATCGGGACGAGGCGTACTTCCGGATCATGCTCGCCGGCGAGTTCGAAAATCCGCTCATCCGCGGCTTCTGGGCGGAGGTCCGTGAGCTCCGGCAGGCGGTCCGCCTGCCGGGCACTCCGGAGGGCGCGTTCGACGCGCTGTGCGAGGAGGCGTACCAGGCCGCCGTCGCGGCCGCGGCCGGCGGCCGGGACGGGGCCGGCTGAGTCACGCGTCAGGGATGTCGCGCTTGGCGTGCAGCAGGGTGTCCCGGCTGATGACAACGATGCGTTCGTAGCTCGCCACGCCGGCGTCGGGTGGGAGCAGGCCGCGCAACTCGCTGGTCATTTCGGTGCCGATCACCGCGAACCGCCCGTCGGGCAGTTCGAAGATGTCCGGGCAGCTGAGCTCGTCGTGTGAGCCCCGTTCGCGCGGCGTGGAACCCAGGCGGCGCATGGCGTCCTTCCTTGCCGTTGGGGCTGCGAGCCAAAGCCAACGAGCGCTGACGCTATCACGCGCGTGCGCGGGCCGTGCCTGGCGACGGGGTGCGAATGGGGCAAATCGCCCGATAGGGGAGCTCTGTCTTCCGTACGAAGCGCTTGCTCGCTAGTTTGTAAGGGTTCGCAACGAACCACCCCGGCGGTCGGGTGGCGTCCTCGGCGGGGCGCTTCCGGCCGCGTTCCGCCGCACCATCGCACCCCCGCTCCACCGAACCAGCTCAGCGGTATCGGCGACCGTTGCGCGAAGCCCCGTACAAGGAGCTCCGTGTTCAACGTTCGAAGGCGCGCGTCCCGCGTGCCGATCATGGCTGCAATCCTCCCGCTCGTCGCCGGCGCCGCCGTCGTGCTGCCCTCGCCGGCGCAGGCGGCTCCCGGCGAGGTACCCCTGCCCGCACAACAGGTCCCGCAGGACAACGCGGCCGCGGGGCCGTTCGACGTCCTGGTGTTCTCCAAGACCGCCGGGTTCCGCCACGACTCGATCCCGGCCGGGATCGCCGCCATCCAGGCGCTCGGCGCCGCCAACAACTTCACCGTCGACACCACCGAGGACGCGGCGTTCTTCACCGACGCCAACCTCGCCAAGTACGAGGTCGTCGTCTGGCTGTCCACGACCGGAGACGTGCTCGACGCCGCGCAGCAGGCGGCCTTCGAGCGCTACATCGAGCACGGCGGCGGCTACGCGGGCGTGCACGCCGCGGCCGACACGGAGTACGACTGGCCCTGGTACGGCGAGCTCATGGGCGCCTGGTTCACCAGCCACCCGGCGCAGCAGCAGGCCACCATCAAGGTCGAGGACCCCGCGCACCCGTCCACGAAGGACCTTCCGGCCCGGTGGAGCCGGTACGACGAGTGGTACAACTACCGGACCAACCCGCGGGGCAAGGTGCACGTCCTGGCCAGCCTGGACGAGACCAGCTACACCCCGGGCACGGGCGCGATGGGCGCGGACCACCCGTTCGCGTGGTGCCACGACTACGACGGGGGCCGCGCCTGGTACACCGGGGCCGGCCACACCCAGGAGTCGTACTCCGACCCGCAGTTCCTGAGCCACCTGCTCGGCGGCATCCAGAGCGCCGCCGGCGTGGTCCAGGCCGACTGCAGCGCCTCGCTGACCAGCAGCTTCGAGAAGGTCACGCTGGACAGCAACACCAACAACCCGATGGAGCTCGACATCGCCCCCGACGGGCGCGTGTTCTACATCGAGCGGGACGGGCGCGTGCAGATCGTCAAGCCGGACACGCACAGGACGGTCACCGCCGCCACGATCCCGGTGTTCACCGGCAACGAGGACGGGATGCTGGGCATCACGCTCGACCCGCACTTCGCACAGAACCATTGGGTGTACCTGTACTACAGCCCGGCGGCCGGCCCGCCGCGCAACATCCTGGGCCGCTTCACCGTCAACGGCGACACGATCGACCCCGCCAGCGAGAAGCAGGTGCTCGTGGTGACCACGCAGCGCAACACCTGCTGCCACGAGGGCGGCTCGATGACGTTCGACAGCCACGGCAACCTGTTCCTGGCCACCGGCGACAACACCAACCCGTTCGAGTCGAGCGGCTACTCGCCGCTGGACGAGCGGTCGGGGCGCCAGGACTACGACGCCCAGCGCACGTCGGCGAACACCAACGACCTGCGCGGCAAGATCCTGCGGATCACGCCCCAGGACGACGGGACGTACACGATCCCGGCCGGCAACCTGTTCCCCGCTGGCACGGCGAAGACCCGGCCCGAGGTCTACGCGATGGGCTTCCGCAACCCGTTCCGCATCGGCGTCGACCCGCTGACCGACATCGTGTACATGGGCGACTACGGGCCTGACGCGGCGCAGGCCGACCCGAACCGCGGGCCCGGCAACACCGTCGAGTGGAACATCGTCGGGCAGCCGGGCAACTACGGCTGGCCGTACTGCACCGGCGCGAACGTGCCGTACCGGGCTTTCACGTTCCCGTCCGGCCCGTCGGGGTCGGCGTTCAACTGCGCCGCCCCCGTGAACAACTCGCCCAACAACACCGGCCTGACCAACCTGCCGCCGGCCATCCCGGCGACCGTCGACTACAACTACGCCGGCAACTCGAAGTTCCCCGAGATCGGGGGCGGCGGCGCGCCGATGGGCGGCCCGGTGTACCGCTACGACGCGAACAACACCGCGGACAACAAGTGGCCGGCCTACTACGACGGCAAGGCCATCTTCGGCGAGTGGAACCAGAACAAGCTGTACACGATGCAGGTCTCGGCCGACGGCAAGTCCCTGGTGGACATCAACCAGCTGCTGGCGGGCATGCCGTTCATCCGGCCGATGGACATGGAGTTCGGCTCGGACGGCGCGCTGTACCTCATCGAGTGGGGCACCGGCTTCGGCGGCAACAACGACGACTCCGGTGTGTACCGGATCGACTACGTGGCCGGCAACCGCGCCCCGATCGCGCAGGCGGCGGCCCAGCCGACGAGCGGCGTCGCGCCGCTGACCGTGCAGTTCTCCAGCCAGGGCTCGCGCGACCCGGACGGGCAGGCCATCACGTACGCCTGGGCGTTCGGCGACGGCGGCACCTCCACCGAGGCGAACCCGTCGCACACCTACACCAGCAACGGCAACTTCACCGCCCAGCTGACCGTCACCGACGACGGCGGGCGCACCGGGACCGCGAACGTGCCGATCACGGTGGGCAACACGGCGCCGACGGTGAAGATCACGCTGCCGCCGGACGGTGGCTTCTACGACTGGGGCGACCAGGTCAAGTTCACCGTCGAGGTCAGCGACCCCGAAGACGGGCCGATCGACTGTTCGAAGGTCCAGGTGCAGTACCTGCTCGGGCACGACGAGCACGCCCACCCGCTCGAGCAGTACGCCGGCTGCTCCGGCACCGTGCAGACCTCGCTGGCCAGCGGACACGGCGCGGAGGCCAACGTCTTCGCCGTGATCGAGGCGTCCTATGTGGACGGCGGCGGGGCGGGCGGCGCGGCGCCGCTGACCGGACGCTCGCTGGTCCAGCTGCAGCCCAAGCGCAAGCAGGCTGAGTACTTCACGGCGACCGGGCGGGTGCCCGGCGTCAACTCGGGCGGCACCCCCGGCGTGCAGCGGGAGACCACCGGCGACCCGCTCGGCGGCTACCAGAACATCGGGTTCGTCGAGGAGGGCGACTGGTTCTCCTTCGCGCCGATGAACCTCACCGGGATCACCAGCCTGCGGATCCGGGCCGCGAGCAACAACGCCAGCGGCGGCACGATCCAGATCCGGACCGGGACGCTCGACGGGCCGATCGTCGGCTCGGTCGCGGTGCCCGGCACCGGCGGGTGGCAGACGTACGTCGACCTCAACGTGCCCATCTCCGCGAGCACCACGTCCGGGCCGTTGTACTTCATCGCCACCGGCGCGGGTGCGGGGTACAACATCAACTGGATCGACTTCCTCGGCCGCGGCGTGACCGACAACGCGCCGCCGGTCGTGACGGCGGCCGCCAGCCCGGCGAGCGGCACGGCGCCGTTCACGGTCTCCTTCACCGGCTCGGCGACCGACGCCGAGGGCGACAATCCGCTCACCTACGCCTGGGACTTCGGCGACGGCGGCACCGCGGCGACGGCGAACGCCACGCACACCTACACCGCGCCGGGCAACTTCACGGCGACGCTCACGGTCACCGACGCGCGCGGCGCCAAGGGGACCGCGACGGTGGCGGTGCGGTCCGAGGCGCCCAACACCCAGTGCTTCGGTGCCCGCTCGGACGACTTCCTCGGGTCCGCACTGGACCGTACGAGGTGGACGGTCGTGCGGGAGACCCAGGCGCTGTCGGTGAGCGGCGGCGCGCTGCACCTGCCGACCGCCTCGGGTGACCTGTACGGCGGCACCAACGGCGCGACCAACCTGGTGCTGCAGCCGGCCCCGACTGGCGCCTGGCAGGCCACCGCGAAGGTGACCCTGCCGACGACGGCGAACTACCAGCAGGCCGGCCTGATCCTCTACGGCGACGACGACAACTACGCCAAGGTGGACCTGCTGTACTCCGGCTCGCGGAGGGTCGAGTTCATCCGCGAGAGCGCAGGCACCCCGCGCAACGAGGCCGCCGACTCGATCAGCGCGCAGGCGGGGGACACGTACTACGTCCGGCTCATCTCCGACGGCACGAACCTGACCGCGGCGTACTCCGCCGACGGCACCACGTTCGTCCCGGTCGGGCGGGCCGCGGCGCTGGCCGGCATCGCCAACCCGCGGGTCGGCCTCTTCGCGCTCAACGGCGGCACCACGGCGCCGGTCGTTGACGCGGCGTTCGACTGGTTCCAGCTCTCGCCCGACACCGCACCGTCCGGTGTGGACCCCAACGACGAGTTCACCTCGTCGACACTGGACCACTGCCGGTGGAACGCGATCGTGCGGGAGGACCCGGCGGGGTACCGGATCCTGAACGGCGCCCTGCAGATCGACGTCCCGAACGGCGACATCTACGGCACCGGCAACAGCGGGCCGAAGAACTTCATCCTGCAGAAAGCCCCGAACGGCGACTTCACCATCGAGACCAAGGTGGACGGTTCGGCGTTCAACGAGCAGTACCAGCAGGGCGGCCCGATCGTGTACGTCGACGACGACAACTACGTCAAGCTCGACTACATCGTCGACAACCAGCCCGGCCAGGCGCTGGTGCGGCGGATCGAGTTGCGCAGCGAGATCGGCGGTGCGGTGCAGGATCCGCAGCCGAACGTGGGCAACCTGACCTCGGGGGTGTGGTACCTCCGCATCGCCAAGGTGGGTAACGCGTACACCGGCAGCTACTCCGCGGACGGCGCCACCTGGACGCCGATCGCCACACTCACCAACGCGGCGGTCGGGACCAACGCCAAGGTGGGCCTCTTCACCCTCGGCGCGGGCCAGACCGCGTCGAAGCCGGCCTCGTTCGACTACTTCCACCTGACGACGGCGGTCGTGGACACGACGCCCCCGACCGTTTCGTCCACAGTGGACGGCACGGCCACGGCGGGCTGGTTCACCGGACCGGTCACCGTCACGCTGGTGGCCACCGACGCCGGGTCGGGCGTCGACAAGGTGGAGTACCAGTTGGATTCGGCCGCCACGTGGACGGCCTATACGCAGCCGATCGCGGTGAGCGGCGACGGCACGCATCAGGTGCGGTACCGCGCTTCCGACAAAGCGGGCAATACGTCGGAACACAAGGTGCAGGAGGTGAAGATCGACGCGACCGCGCCGGTCACCACCGCCACGTTCGCGCCGGCCACGGACGCGGGCTGGCACAAGGGCGCCACGCCGGTCTCGCTCGCCGCGACCGACGCCGGCTCCGGGGTGTCGAAGGTCGAATGGTCGCTCGACGGCGGGGCCTGGACGCCGTACACCGCGCCGGTCAACGTGACCGGCGAGGGTCAGCACGAGCTGCTCTACAAGGCGACCGACGCGGCCGGCAACGTGGAGACGCTCAAGTCGGCCATCCTGAAGATCGACGCGACCGCGCCGACCGTCATCGTGGCCGGCCTGGCCGACGGGCAGCTGTACGGTGACAGCCAGGACGTCCGGGTCACGTGGCAGGCGATCGACGCCACGTCCGGGATGAAGTCGGTCGCCGGCTCGCTCGACGGCCGCGCATACCAGACCGGCACCCTGCAGGCGATGTACGAGCTCAACCTCGGCATGCACCAGCTGACCGTGGTGGGCACCGACAACGCCGGGAACGCGACCACCACCACGGTCACGTTCTTCGTCACCACCTCGTTCCGGGACATGCAGAACCTGCTCGACCGGTTCAAGGCGACCAGCCGGCTGGCGAACAACGCGTACAGCCAGCTCTCGAACTCCCTCGACAAGGTCCGCAAGGCGGAGGCGAACGGCAACGACACCAAGGCGCTCAAGGAGCTCGCGGCGTTCCGCGCGCTGCTGACCGCGTCCCTGGTGCCCGAGGCCGAGGTTCGCAACACGCTGATCCGCGACGCCGACGCGATGACGATCCGGCTCGGCGGCACGCCGCCCAGCCAGGTCGGCGTCACGGCCAACGACGGCAAGTCGCTGCAGGGCACCGGACGGCTCGATTCGGACCCGAACCGCTTGAAGAAGAACGGAAAACTGTGAGGGTTCTGTCCCTCATGATGGTGCTCGGCCTGCTCGCGCCGACCCCCGGCGGCCTCCACCTGGAGGTCGCTGGGGACGGCGCGACGGGGGTGACCGTCCGCGCGTTCTCCGCGGACGGCCGCCCCGCCGAGATGGGTGTCCGGCTCGTCCTCACAGCCACGGCTGAGGGCGGCCGGACGGTCGGACCGATCCAGCTCGACCCGGCCGGCGAGGGCCGCGGCTTCTACTCCTCCGGCCCGGTGCTCTCGCCGGGTCGCTGGACGGTCGTGGTCACCGCGCCGGCACCCGACTCCGTGCGGGCCGAGGCGGTGGTCGAGGCCCGTCCGGCGCAGAGCCCGCCGTCGCCGGCGGCGCGGGCCGCTCCGCCACCGCCGCCCGAGCCGTCGTCCCGCCTCTGGCTGTGGGGGCTGGCGGCGCTCGCCGTCGCGGCCGGGTTCACCGCGGTCTCGGTGGTCCGGCTGCGCCGCTCCTGAAGGGCCGGTGCCGCCACCGAGGCCAGCGGTTCGCTGAGGGCGACCACCCGCGCGGTGGTCGCCCTCACCACGCACATCGCGCGGACGATGGCGATCCCCCGGCGGGCGTACATCCGGATTTCCCGGATGATCACGATGTGATGACAAGTCGCCGACATTCTCATCATGATCACCACGGAATCCGACCGCGACACACCGCGCGACGCGCCGATGAGCGGGCCTTTCTTGCGTGATCGTGACTATTCGTGTACGGAACTTCGTCGAATAGTCACCATTCGATGGGGTGACCGGCCTGGTGGCCGCCGACTACGCTGAAGCGACACCCACAGCCGGAGGTCGCGCCGTGGCCCTTCACGCCCCCGCCACGTTGGCACAATCCCCCCGTGACCTGCCGTGGACCCTCACCGGGGGCCGGGGCATCTTCGGTCTCGACCCGGTCACGGGCGCCATCGTCCTGTGGCTGGCGTTGATGGCGTTCATCGTTCTCTTCGTACTCCTCGCGGCGTTCTTCTCGCGCTGGAGCCTCTACCGGCACAACCGCGACGACCGCCGCGCCGCCGTCGAGGCGGCCCGGGCGAGCCTGAGCCCGGCCGAGCGGGCCCGGCTGCGCACCGAGGCCGGCGAGCTCATCCGCCAGGCCGCCGCGACCGCCGCCGCGGCCAAGCGCGCACAGATCACCGTCGTGGAGGCCCAGGCCCGCAGCGCCGCCGCCCAGGCGGCCCGGGAGCATGCGTGGGCGTCGTTCGACGTGGCCCAGAAGGCCTACCAGGAGGCGCTGCAGTCGGCCGGCCAGGTCTCCTCCGAGCTGCCCGCGAACGAGCAGGACGAGGACGCCAAACGCGAGGTGTCCCGCGCCGCGCTCGACGCCTTCAAGCGCGGCGACATCACCGTCAACAAACTGGAGCAGGTGTTCAAGGGCGTCGCCGGCGCCGACCCGCTGCAGGAGCTGGCCGCCCGAGAGGTCGAGCTGCGCCGCACCGCGGAGAGCCGGGCCCGCCGGCTCTACGAGGCGGCCGCCGCCGCCGAGCGCGCTGCGGTCAAGGCCGCGGACGTCGCGGTCGTGGCCGCCGCCGCCCTCTCCCAGGAGGCGGCCGAGGTCGCCGAGGAGGCCGCGGAGCTGCGCGACACCCTCGACGCGGCCCGCCAGGCCGGCATCACGGCGTCGACCATCATCGCCCCGAAGCCGCGCGTGCCGCGCCAGCGCAGCCGCAACACCCGCTCCGAGGTCGCCGAGAAGCCGGCGCTCACCACCGAGATCGCCTGAGCGCGTCAGGCCGTCTCCGGCAGCTCCTCCGGGCCGGGCCGCGCGTTGTCGAAGGGCTCCTCCAGGGGCGCCTCGAAGCGCATCCCGGCGAGCGCCTCCTGCAGGCGCGGCAGGTCGGCCTCGGCGAGCTGGAACGACGCCCGGCAGATCCTGTCCACCCACAGCGACACCACGACCGTGCCGTGCTGTGGATGACACGTCACGCGCATGGTGCGGTCGCCGCCCCGCACGTCCTCGAAAACGTCGCCCGTCTTGGGCAGCGCCACCAGCTCACCCATGGGTCGATGGTGCGGCACTGAACGGCGGTTCAGCAAGGGTTCAGTGCCGCCTCATTCCGCATCTCGCCCGGGATTATCGATCGATCGGGATCACCGCGCTCGGCGACGGGTGCTCCAGCACCACGCGGGCCGGGTGCGGCACGCCGTTCTCCGGATCGAGCTCGAGCAGAGCCACCGTCCCCGAGTGCTGGTTGGCCACACAGAGGCTTGCGCCGAGCATCGCGAAGTGACGAGGCCAGGTGCCGCCGGTGGAGACCTCGTCGATCGGCAGCAGCCCCTCGGCCTCGACGGAGAACGTGGTGATCGTGTCGTTACCGCGGTTCGCGACGTAGAGCCGCCGCCCGTCGGGGGAGAGCGCCAGCTCGCTCGGGAAGTTGTCGCCGACCGGCTGGACGAGGCACGAGGGCTTCACGTCGAGCAGCTCGAAGCCGGAGGTGTACGTCGAGACGGTCGACGCCAGCTCGTTGGCGACGAACACCCGCCCGTCGGGGTGGAACACGAGGTGCCGGGGCCCGCTGCCCAGCGGCTGCACCGTCGTGGTGCGCACGTGCTCGAGCCGGCCCTCGGGCATCAGGCGGTAATGCACGATCGCGTCCATGCCGAGGTCGACGACGTGCACCATGCTGCCGCGGACCGTCACCTGGTGGGCGTGCGGCCCCTCCTGCCGGTCGGCCACCACGCTCGCGCCGGCGTGCTGGGCCAGGTCGGTGCGCCGGTCCAGGCCCCCATCCGGGCGCAGCGCGAACACCGCGACGCTGCCGGCAGCGTAGTTGGCCACGAGCAGCCGGTCACCGGCGACCACGACGTGGCACGGGGAGCCGCCGCCGGTGGGCAGGGTGTTGATGAGTTCGCCGCCCGGGGTGAAGGCGGAGACCTGGCCGCCTTCGAGCTCGGCGACGGCGTACCGGATCCCGGTGGACCCCACGGCCAGGAAGCTGGGCGCGGGCGTCCGGACGGGCGGGGCGAGCGGCTCGAAGTCGTCGTCGTAGGTCGAATACTGGTCCGCGTAGGAGCCGATGAGCACTGGCACTCGACAAAGCCTAGGCTTCGTGCCACGGGTATGCGGCGCGGACTGCCCGCAACCCCTAGGGGTGGGGTCAGCCCCACCGTCCGGCCCGGGGGCTGACAGGTTCGATCTCCGGCGGCCGGTTCGGGACGCTGATCAGCATGACAGTTCTGGTCTCTGCGGAGAAGGCCACCGATTTCGCCGTCCTGTCCCAGCGGGTCCGCGCGGCCGGGCTGCTCGACCGGCGCCCCGGGTACTACGCGCTGCGGCTCACCCTCGTAGCCGCCCTCTACGCCGGCGGCTGGGTGGGCGTGGCCGCGACCCACAGCCTGTGGTTCGCCGTCGTCCTCGCCGTCGCGTACGCGCAGGTCGCCCTGGTCGCCCACGACCTCGCCCACAAGCAGGTCTTCCGCGGCCGCCGCTGGTCGGAGGCGCTGGGCGTCCTGGCGGGCAACGCCGGCATCGGCATGAGCTACGGCTGGTGGATGAACAAGCACACGCGCCACCACGCCAACCCCAACCACGAGGACCACGACCCCGACGTCGCGCCCGACATCCTGGTCTGGTCCACGCGGCAGGCCGAGCGGGCGCGGGGCCTGGCGCGGCTCATCGGCGGCCATCAGGCGCTGCTGTTCTTCCCGCTACTGCTGCTCGAGGGCTTCAACCTCCACGTGCAGAGCGCCCGCGCCCTCGGCACGGTGAAGCGCCGCCGACTCGAGTCGGCGCTGCTGTACGGCCACTTCGCCGTCTACGTGGCCGCCGCGTTCCTGCTGTTCTCGCCGGGCCTGGCGATCGCCTTCATCGCGGTACACCAGGGGCTGTTCGGCTTGTATCTCGGCCTGACGTTCGCACCCAACCACAAGGGCATGCCGGTGCTCACGGCCGCCGACGAGCTCGACTTCCTGCGCAAGCAGGTGCTCACGTCACGCAACGTCCGCGGCGGCGCCTGGCTCGACGTCGCGCTCGGCGGCCTGAACTACCAGATCGAGCACCACCTGTTCCCGAACATGCCCACGCCCAACCTGCGCCGCGCCCAGCCGATCGTCGAGCGGTTCTGCGCCGAGATCGGGGTGCCGTACCACTCGGCCACCTTCGTCGGCTCCTACGCCCAGGCGCTGCGCCATCTGCACGAGGCCGGAGCGCCGCTGCGGCGGTAGCTTTCGGTGGGTGGATGCTCTCTCACTCGCCGACTACCGGGCCCGGGTCGCCGCCATGTACCTGTCCGATGCGGACCTGGCGGGGTTCCGGGCCCTTCGCGACGACCTGTTCGCCACCCACCCGCAGTCGGCGGCGCCGGGACCGCTGCGCTACTTTCCGGCCTCGGAGGATTTCATCGCGACGGTACGGCCGGAGCCCGCCCACGGCACCCTGGAGATCGCCGCCGGCGGCCCGGACGGCGTGCTGCCTTACGACCGCGTGGGCATCCTGCCCACACCGTGGGGCCCGCTGACCCTGTTCTGGCTGGCCGCGTACGGCGGCGGCCTGTTCCTGCCCTTCCGCGACACCACCAGCGGCCACGAAACCTACGGCGCGGGCCGCTACCTGACCGACACGATCAAGGGCACCCACGGCCGCGGCGTCGAGATCCTGCCCGACGGCCGGGTCCGCCTGGACTTCAATTACGCCTACAACCCCTCGTGCGCCTACGACGATGCGTGGGCCTGCCCACTGGCGCCGTACGAGAACCGCTTGACCGCCGAAATCCGCGCCGGCGAACTGTCCTACCACTGACCGCGCCTCGGATTGCTGGTGTTCGGGCCTGGCGGCCGCGGCGCGCGGGGTTCGCCGTGATCCACCGTTGCCGTGCCGGCTATCCAGGATGGCCGAAACTGCCCCCTTCCGTCCGACTTCGGGCCGCCGGCGGGCGAGAACAGATCGTCCAGCTGGCCGGGTGCCGGTGCGGTGTCATCGGCGTGTGCTGCGCCGGCGCCGAGCAGCAGCATGCCGCCGGCGATGCCGACGGTGCCTACCGTCCGGCGAAACCACGTGTTCATCCTCGAAAACCCATCTGGTCGACAATGCGATTCGCCGGGCCCAACGAGGTCGGGCGGTCATCGGAAACTGGTGATCTTCGCTAGGATCGCCCGGTGGCGTCCGAGTCGTGGCTGATGCGGCGGCTGCGCGGCAACCTTCCACGCGTTCAGGCGATCACCCGTCCGTGGTCGATCGAGCCCGGCGGCGGGGCGGACCGGCCGGCGGAGCGGCACGTCGTGCACGCGCCAGCCAAGCGGGTCGTGGTCTGCGGCGACGACCCGCTGGCGCTGCGGCTGATCGGGGAGCTGATCCAGCAGTATGGCGTCCAGGTGACGGCGATCCTGCCCAGCGCCAAGCGGCGGCACGGGCCCGAGATCGCGCGGCTGCTGGCCGAGCGCGGCGGCCGGGTCGTCGAGGCCGAGCGGCCCGACACCGAGGCGTTCGAGCGCGCCGACCTCGCCGACGCCGACGCGCTCGCGCTGGTCAAGCAGGACGACATCGGCAACCTCGACGCGGCGCTGCAGGCGCAGGAGGTCAACCGCAAGATCCGGCTGGTCATCCGGATGTTCAACCTGCGTCTCGGGCACAGCGTGCGGCGCAACTTCGCCGACGTCCGCGTGCTCTCCGACGCCCAGATGGCCGCGCCCGCGTTCGTCTCCGAGGCGCTCGGCGAGGTCGCGCCGGTGCACGTGCGGGTCGCGCAGCGCACGCTCTTCGTCGCCCGCCGCGCCGAGGTGCGCCCCGACGACGTGGTCTGCGGGCTGGCCCGCACGGACGGCACGGACGTGGCCGAGCTCCTGCCGGAAGAACAAGCCGATCTGGTACTCGCCGTCGCCACCGGCGAACGCGCCGCCACGGTCCTCGCGCGGGACGAGCGGCTCCAACCGCGGCGAAGGGCGCGCGCCGACCGGGTGCGGCGCTGGTGGCGCCGGCAGCTGCACAGCCCCCTGCGCACCCTGCGCGGCCTGGTCAGCCGCCGGTTGTGGGTCACCGCGGCGGTGCTGGTGGCCGTGCTCGTCGCCGGCACCGCGGTGATCGCGCACTACAAGCACGTCAGCTGGTGGAACGCCGGCTACGTGACCCTGCTGTCCGAGTTGACCGGCGCCAGCCCCGACCTCGAGGAGCACTGGCCGGAGAAGCTGGTCACCACCCTGCTCGGCCTGGTCAACGTGGCGCTGATCCCGGTCATCACGGCCGCGGTCGTCGAGGCCGTCGTCAACGCGCGGCTCGCGATCGCGCTCGGCCGGCTGCGCGAGCCGGTGTCCGACCATGTGGTGGTGGTCGGGCTGGGCAACGTGGGCACCCGGGTCATGCACTCGTTGGTCGACCTCGGCGTGCCGGTCGTGGTGATCGACCGCAACGAGAACGCCCGCGGCGCGCAGGCGGCCCGGGAGCGCGGCGTGCCGTTCATCGTCGGCGACGCGAGCCGTGTGGAGACCCTGCGGGCCGCGTCCGTGGACACCTGCCGGGCCCTGATCGTGGTCTCCACCGACGACCAGGCCAACCTGGAGGCGGCGCTGGAGGGCCGGGCGCTCAAGCCCGACCTGCGGGTCATCCTGCGGCTGTTCGACGGCCGGTTCGCCGACCGCGTCCAGCGCGCCTTCGGCATCACCGCTTCGCGGAGCGTGTCGTATCTCGCCGCGCCCGCCTTCGCCGCCGCCCTCCTCGAGCGCGAGGTCATCGGCACGATCCCGGTGGACCGCCAGGTGCTGCTGCTGGCGGAGGTGCCGGTGTGCGCCGGCTCGCAGTTGGACGGCCGCACGGTCGACGCGGCCCAGGAGGTCGGCGGGGTCCGGGTGCTCGCCGTGGCGACGGACGAGGAGCGCCAGACCGTCTGGGCGCCGCCGGCCGCCTATGTCCTGCGCGCCGACGATCTGTTGACCGTGGTAACGACGCGGCTGGGACTCGGCGACCTGTTGGCTCGGACCGGCGGGACGGTCGACGGATCCCGGTGAATTCCCGATCCCTGCCGGCGGGATCGCTCGTTGAATGGGCGGATCGCCCGATTTACCCCTAACGGTGCGGGCGTCCCTTCTCGCGAACCCATCGGGAGGACGCGCTCATCCGATCGCGTACGCCAACTCAAGCCGGTGGCGTGGATCCTCATCAACGGCGTCGAGCTGTGCACCGCCTGGCGCGTCGGCACGCAGAACCGCATGCTGACCAACCGCCACTGCTTCGCGACGACCCGCGAGGCGCGCGGCACCGAGGTGTGGTTCAACCAGATCCAGCAGTTCGGATACCTGGAGATCGACGACCGTGCGCCGGTGCGCGGCGAGGAGCTTTACATCCCGCAGCACCCGCGCGGCGCCCCGACCCTCATCGCCATGCAGGACAGCATCGAGCGCAGCGGCAACTGCGCGGTCAGCAACCCGTCCTACAACGGCTACGCCGCGAACACCGACATGTCGTACTTCTGCGACACCGACGGCGGCTCGTCCGGCTCCCCGGTCATCTCCCGGCGCACCAACAAGGTCATCGCCCTGCACCACTTCGGCGGCTGCCCGAACTCCGGCGTTCGCATCGACCGCATCGCCGCCCAGCTGCGCGGCCTGGCTTAGCTTTCGGGAGCGCTCGGGTACCGTTCCCCTCGTGCGCCTTGAGTTACGACCGGTCCGTCCCCCAGGTTGGTGGCTCGACGCGCTGTTGGTGGCGGGCTTCGCGGCGATCACGATCCTGCTCGCCGCGAAGACCCCGCTACTGGGCCTCGACCTGGCCGTCCGCGACTTCGTCGACGCGCACCGCCCGGGCTGGGTCGACACCACGCTGCGGATCTTCAACCGGCTCGGCCAGGGCGGCCAGGTGCTCACCCCGCTGGCCCTGATCACGGCGTTCTTCCTGGCCCGGGCCCGGCACACGGTACGCCCGTTCCTGCTGGTCGCCGGCGCCTACGTGATCACCTACCTGACCATCGGCCCGCTGAAGATCTGGACCGACCGCACGGCCGCGAGCGATCACCAGATCACTCATCCCGAGTACCTGTTCCGCATCGACTCGGGGATGTCGTACCCGTCGGGCCACGTGGTCAACGCCATCGTCTGGTACGGCGTGCTGGCCACCCTGCTGACCGGCGTGCTGAGCCGGCGCCTGGTGGCCGCGATCCGCTACACGGTCCCGCTGGTGCTGCTGCTCACCACGACGTACCTGAGCTTCCACTGGATCACCGACGGCCTCGCCGCCCTGCTGCTGGGCCTGTTGCTGGACCGCATCCTGCAGCGCGCCCCGTGGGACGCGCTGCCGCTGGGCTCACGCCTGACCCGCTCCGGCTGGGCCGGCCCCTTCTACGACACCCACTGACCGTCGCGCATGACGCGCCGGACGTTCAGCGCGTCGTCGAGCAGGACCAGGTCGGCGCGGGCGCCCGCGCGCAGCGCGCCGCGCTCCTCGGCCAGGCCGATCGCGCCGGCCGGGGTGGCCGAGGCCATGCGTGAGGCAGGGACCAGCGACAACCCGGCGCCCACCGCGCGGCGGAAGGCCTTGTCCATGGTGAGCGTGCTGCCGGCGATCGCGCCGTCGCGGGTCAGCCGGGCCACGCCGCCGGCGACGTCGACGCTCTGCCCGCCGAGCTCGTAGGTGCCGTCGGGCATGCCGGCGGCGGCCATGGCGTCGGTGATCAGGGCGGCGCGGGCCGGGCCGGTGACCGAGGCGGCGAAGGCCAGGGTGCCGTCGTGCAGGTGGATGCCGTCGGCGACGAACTCGCAGACCACGTCGGCCGCGCCGAGCAGCGCGAAGACCGGGCCGGGCTGGCGGTGGTGGGGCGGGCGCATGCCGTTGAACACGTGGGTGCCGACGGTGGCGCCGGCCTCGACGCCGGCGAGGGTCTCCTCGTACGTGGCGTCGGTGTGCCCGATCGCGGCGACGACCCCGCGGGCGACCAGCAGCCGGATCGCGTCCAGGGCGCCGGGGAGCTCGGGGGCGATCGTCACCAGGCGTATCGCACCCTCGCCCGCCTCGATGAGCGCGTCGAGCTCGTCGAGGGACGGGTGGCGCAGGTGGGCCGGGTTCTGCGCGCCGCAGCGGGCCTGCGAGAGGTACGGGCCCTCGAAGTGGATGCCGGCGAGCACGCCCTCGGCCACGAGCGGGGCGAACGCCTTGGTGGCGCTCATCATCAGCTCCGGCGGCGAGGTCACCAGGCTGGCCAGCATGGTCGTGGTGCCGTGGCCCAGGTGGTACGCGGCGGCCTTGCGGGCCTCGTCCGCGTCGCCGGTGGTGAAGGTCGCGCCGCCGCCGCCGTGGACGTGGATGTCGACGAAGCCGGGCACCACGACGCCGGCCGACGCGTCAGCCGCCGTTGAGGAGCCCGACGAACCGACCTCGGCGATGCGGTCGCCCTCGACACGGACGAAGCCGTCGTCGATGACGCGGTCGCCCGCGACCACCCGGACCCCGGACACCACGGTCATCAGTTGTTCCCCTTCGTGATCAGGTTGTCCAGCGCGATCAGGGCGGCGCCCAGGCAGCCCGCCTCGTCGCCCAGCGCGGCGCGGGTGATGGCCGGCTCGCGGTGGAAGGTCACGCGGGCGTGCACGCCCTCGCGCAGCGGAGCCAGCAGCGCCTCGCCGGCCTCGGCCAGGCCGCCGCCGAGCACGATCACCGCCGGGTCGAACAGCGCGATGCCGGTCATCAGCCCGTCGGCGAGCGCGTCGATCGTCTCGCGCCAGACGGCGACCGCGGTCGGCTCGCCCTCGGCGGCCAGGCGGGCGACCTCCTCGGCGGTGGCCGGGCGGCCGGCCTGCTCGGAGTACCGGCGGCCGACCGCGGACGCCGAGGCGATCGCCTCCAGGCAGCCGCGCTGGCCGCAGCCGCACCGCGGGCCGCCCGGGCGCACGACGATGTGGCCGATCTCGCCGCCGGCGCCGTGCGCCCCGGTGTACACCTGGCCGTGCACCACGTTGGCCGCCGCGATGCCGGTGCCGATCGGGATGACCAGCACGTAGTCGTGGCCGCGGCCGGCGCCCAGCCGCGCCTCGGCCAGGCCGCCGGCGCGCACGTCGTGGCCGAGGGCCGCGGGCAGCCCGAGGCGTCGCTCCAGAAGAGCCTGCAGCGGTACGTCACGGAAGCCCACGTTCGCCGCCCAGACCGCGACGCCGTTGGCCTCGTCGATGACCCCCGGCACCACCAGCCCGGCGCCGATCGGCTCCAGGCCCTTCGCGTGCGCCGTCGCGGCGAGCCCCTCGGCGATGCCGAGGATGGTCTCGATCACAGCCTCCGCGCCGCGGTCCGCCCCGGTCGGGTGGCGCTCCGCGTGCTGGACCGTGTGCAGCGCGTCGCCGTCGGCGCCGACCAGGGCACACTTGATCCCGGTGCCCCCGACATCGAGGGCGATCACGGTCTGCGTCATGTGCGGTTCGTCCTCTGGCTGGTCTCAGGCTGATCTCGGGGTGATCTCGGGGTGATCGTTACGGCATCAAACCCGGCAGGTTCGCGCATCATTGCGCACCGACAGCCCGGCTGGCAACCATATCCCCCTGGTTAGTTTGAGCAGTTGCCTTTGCGTTTACCCGCCGTTTCGCGCATTATTGTGCACACATCTCGCACCGTACGCGCAGGGGAGGGGGCCGCGTGGACCGCTATGCGCGCTGGAATGCGCTCCTCGAGATCCTCACCGACAGTGGGCGGATCAGCGTGGAAGACGCCGCTGGGCGGCTCGACGTGTCGCAGGCGACCATCCGCCGCGACTTCGACCAGCTCGCGCAGCAGCAGATGATCACGCGCACCCGTGGCGGCGCCGTGGCCAACGGGGTGTCCTACGACCTGCCGCTGCGGTACAAGACGGCCAAGCACGCCCCGGAGAAGCAGCGCATCGGCGCGGCGGCCGCCGCGCTCGTCTCCCCGGGCATGGTGGTCGCGCTCAACGGCGGCACCACCACGACCGAGGTCGCCCGCGCCCTCGCGGTGCGCCCCGAGCTCACCGGCGGCGTCGACGACGCGCAGCTCACCGTCGTCACCAACGCCCTGAACATCGCCAACGAGCTGCTGGTCCGTTCCCGGATGAAGATCGTCGTCACCGGCGGCGTGGTCCGGCCCCAGTCCTTCGAGCTCGTCGGCCCGCTCGGCGGCAACATCCTGCGCGACGTGACCCTGGACATCGCGCTGCTCGGCGTCGACGCGCTCGACGTGACGCTCGGTGCCGCAGCCCACCACGAGGGCGAGGCCGCCATGAACAGCCTGATGGTCGCCCGGGCCCGGCGGGTCGTGATCATCGCGGACAGCTCGAAGCTCGGCGGCCACGCGTTCGCCCGGATCTGCCCGATCGACCGCATCGACACGCTGGTCACCGACTCCAACGCGACCACCGCGACGCTGGACGCCTTCCGCGAGGCCGGCGTCAAGATCGTCACCGCCTGACGCGGGCCAGCTCGTCGAGGGTGGCGAGCGCGTCCCAGTCGCCCGGGTCGGTCGTGTCGTTCCACCGCAGGACCTGCTCCCGGGCCCAGCGGGCCCAGCGCAGGACGGCGTCCTCCTGCTCGTACTGCAGCCGGAGCCCGATCGCGCTGAGATGCGCCCGCCGCGCGAACGGCACCGGACGCGTCGCGGCCATCTCCGCCAGCGCGGCGATGCGCCCGGCCGCCTCCGCCTCGATGCGCTCCAGCGTGGCCAGCAGCTGCTCCGGCGTGCCCGCGTCGGCGAAGAAGACCTTGACCATTCCCTCGAACTCGATGGTCCGCGGCGCCGGCGGCTCGCCCAGCCACTCCCGCAGCGCCGTCCGGCCGTCGTCCGTGATGCGGTAGACGGTGCGGCCCCGCTGGCCGGTGAGCTCCCGCACCGAGGTGGCCAGGCCCTGCTCGACGAGGCGCTTCGGCTCGTCGTAGAGCTTGCGCTCGGCCCGTGGCCAAAACCAGTTGAGGCTGCGTTTGACCTGCTTGGCGAGCTCGTACGTGGTCCAGTCGCGCACCGCGAGCAGGCCGAGCAGGGCGTAGGAGGTGGTGGTTCTCGTCGGGGGCATGACAGTCACGTTGACATGCTGCCCAGGGCAGCGTCTACTCAGCGCATACTGCACAGGGCAGTATCTGGAGGGAGTTGCGATGACGATCTCGGCGGCCCCCGATCGGGGAGTTCGTATGCGCGCTCGGCTGATGGTCGTGGTGGCGCACCCCGACGACGAGACCTTTGGGTGCGGATCGCTGCTGCTGCACGCGGCGGCGGCCGGCGCCACGACCGCGGTGGTCTGCGCCACCCGGGGCGAGGCCGGCGAACCGGCGCCCGGCAGCGGCGTCACCGCGGCGGAGCTCCCGGCGGTGCGCGAGCGGGAGCTGCGTGCCGCGGCCGAGCTGCTGGGTGTGGCCCGGGTGGACCTGCTCGGCCTGGCCGACTCCGGCATGGCCGGGCCGGCCGGGCCCGGCACCCTCGCCGGCGCGGACCCCGCCGTCGTCGCCGGCCGGGTGCTGGCGCACATCGAGGACTTCCGGCCGGACGTGGTCGTCACCCTTGACGCCGGCGACGGGCACCGCGACCACGTGGCGATCCGGGACGCGACGCTCGCCGCGGTCGAGCGCTCAGAGTGGCGGGTGCCGCGGGTGTACCTGCAATGCCTGCCCCGCTCGCTGATGCGCCGCTGGCTGCTGCACCTCGCCGGTGAGCGCCCGGACTCGCCGTACCTGGAGGCGGACGTGCCGGGGACGCCGGACGAACTCGTCACCACGGTCGTGGACACCGGGCGGCATCTGGCTCGGCGGGAGCGGGCGATCGCGGCGCACGCGTCGCAGGTCTCGCCCTACGAAGGGATGCCGGACGACCTGCGGCGGGCCTTCCTGACCTCGGACCACCTCCGCCGGGTCGTTCCGGCCTGGGACGGCGGCGCGCCCGAGCCGGACATCTTCTCAGCGGCCGTGTCCTCTCAGGCCGTGCAGGACTGATGCGACCAGCCGGGTGAAGCCGCTGGCCAGCAGGGTCGCGGCGATCGCGGTGAGCAGCAGGCCGGCGACGCGGTCCTGCACGACGCGGGCGCGGCCGGACGGCCGGCGACCGGCCCGCCCGGCGACGAGCACGCAGACGCCGGTCACCGCCGCGTAGAGCAGCGCGGCGACGATCAGCGCGAGCACGCCGACGGCGCCGCGGGCCTCGGCCCGGAAGCCGATGAGCACGGCGATCGTGGCGCCGCCGACCGTGAGCGGAAACGTCAGCGGCATGAGGACCACCTGGCGCCAGCTCTTGCCGGACGCCGCCGTCACCTCCTGGTCGGGGTCGGCGGTGCGGCCGAGCATCAGCGGTACCGCCGCGATCATGAGCGCGATGCCGCCGGTGGCCGACAGGGCACCGCCGGGCAGGCCGAGCAGCTCCAGCACGGGCTCGCCGGCGAGCAGCGTGACCACCGCGACGCCGGCCACGCCGAGGAACAGCCCCACCGCGAGCCGCCGCCGCTGGCCGTCGTCGAAGGGCTGCAGCAGCGCGGCGTACGACATACCGGCGCCGACCGGGCGGTAGAGGCCGACGAGCGCGAGCAGCAGCAGGATCCCCAGGTCCATGTGCGACACCCGGCGCACTACCCCCGGCCGCCCGTCTCACACCCCGGCGCGAAGCCCCTCGTTGTGGGGTGGGTGATCGTGGGTGTGAGCAACTAGGGTGGGGCGCATCCCCATACCGGATGAGCTGCCAGGAGCCGACGATGAAGCGCGACGACCTCGCCGCCGCCCGCGTCCCGGTCCAGCCGTCCACAGAGGACGCCGACGACTTCGTCGACGGTGACGAGCCCGCGGACGACGAGGCCGGGCCGCCCCGGGACATCGCCGTCGCCGAGGAGCCGGCCGAGCTGGACGAGCGCGGCAAGCGGATCCTGGCGTTCGAGAAGCAGTGGTGGCGCCGGGCGGGCGCGAAGGAGCAGGCGATCCGCGACACGTTCGGGCTCAGCGCGACGCGGTACTACCAGCTGCTCAACGCCCTGCTCGACGACCCGCTGGCCCTGGCACACGACGCGATGGTGGTCCAGCGCCTGCGCCGCGTACGCGCCTCCCGCACCCGCCGCCGCTAGCGCCTGAATCAGCGGACCTTCTGCTGCTCCGCGTAGTTCGCCAGCCAGGCCACCTGCGTCGGGTCCAGGGACGGGCGGACGCGCTCCCGGGCCAGTTCGACGTGCGCCGCTGTCACCTCCGTGGCGTCCAGCGACTCGCGCATCGCGGCCAGGGCCGACTCGCGGACCAGGGCGGCGCAGTCCGCGGCCGAGAAGCGGTCCAGCGAGGTCGCCAGGGACTTCAGGTCGACGTCGGCGGCGAGCGGTACCGACTTCGCGGCCGCGCGCAGGATCTCGGCTCGCGCGTCGGCGTCCGGGGGCGGGACGAAGACCAGGCGCTCCAGGCGGCCGGGGCGCAGCAGGGCCGGGTCGATCAGGTCGGGGCGGTTCGTAGCGCCGATGACCACCACGTTGCGCAGCGACTCCACGCCGTCGAGCTCGGTGAGCAGGGCGGCCACGACCCGGTCGGTCGTGCCGCCGTCGGTGGCCTGGCCGCGGGTCGGGGCCAGGGCGTCGACCTCGTCCAGGAACACGAGCGTGGGGGCGGCCTCCCGGGCGCGGCGGAAGAGCTCCCGCACGGCCCGCTCGGACTCGCCGACCCACTTCGACAGCAGCTCCGCGCCCTTGACCGAGAGGACGTTGGCCTTGCCGGTGCCGGCGATCGCCTTGACCAGGAACGTCTTGCCGCAGCCGGGCGGGCCGTAGAGGAGCACGCCGCGGGGCGGCTCCACGCCGAGGCGGGAGAAGGCGTCGGGGTACGACAGCGGCCACAGCACCGACTCGGTGAGCGTCTGCTTGACCTCGACCATGTCGCCGACGTCGTCCAGGGTGACCTTCGCCAGCTCCAGGGAGCTCTCCGCCATCGAGGTCGGGCGGACCACCTCCAGCGCGGCCTCGAAGTCGGCCATGACCACGCGCGGGGTCTCGCCCTCGCGGCGGTGGCGCAGCGCCGCCCGCACCCCCGCCTCGCGGGCCAGCGCCGCGAGGTCCGCGGCGACGAAGCCGGGGGTGCGGCCGGCGACCTCGTCGAGGCGTACGTCGTCGTCGAGCGGCATGCCCCGGGTGAGCACGGCGAGCTGCTCGCGGCGCAGCGCGGCGTCGGGCAGCGGCAGCGAGATCTCGTGGGCCAGCAGCTCGGGGGAGTGCAGCGCCGGGTCGACCGCCTCGGGGCGGCTCGTGGTGCACACCACCGCCTCGCCCTCGCGGATCAGCTCGGCGAGGAGCTGACGGAAGACCGTGGCCAGCGGCCCCGGCTGGTCGCGCGGGGCGAGCGCGTCGACGTCGGAGATGAGCAGGATCGCCGGGCCCGGGGCGCGCATCTCGTCGGCGGCCCGGCGCAGCCGGCCGGCCGCGTCGTTGTTGGTCAGCGCGGCGATCTCCGGCGCCCACAGCGGGATGACCTGCGCGCCGACCTCGTTGCCGACGGCGTGCACGAGCGCCGACTTGCCCGAGCCGGCCGGGCCGGTGACGAGGACGCCGAGGGAGACCGAGGTGCCCAGCTTGGCCAGCACCTCGCCGTGGTGGAAGCCGAGGTCCAGCAGCTCGATCAGCTGCTCGGCCTGTGCACGCAACCCGGGCAGGTCGTCGAGAACGGGCGCCGGCCTGGCGGGCGCCGTGGTCACGGCTACCGCGGCCGGGGCCGACGCGGGCACGGCCATGACGCTGCCGGGGGCGTGCGTGGCCTGGCCGTGCTCCCAGCCGACCGTGGTGTCCATGGTGACCAGCGCGCCCTGGCCCGGGTCGGCGGCGACGACGGTCAACAGGGCGCTGGTCCAGGCGTAGCCGACGGTGTTGGACAGGCTGCGCCGAGCCGCCTCGACCAGGCCGCGGTCCACCATGTGTACCGCCGTCGGTACCGACGACGAGGACACGGGCAGTGTGCCCAGCGACACGTCCTGCGGCAGCAGCGACACGTTGTCGCCGACCGTGACGACCTTGCCGAGCAGGGCCAGCCGCAGCATCTCGGGCGAGACGACCGCCATGATCTCGACGGGGCCGGACAGGGTGACGGTCTGCGCGGCGCGCAGCGGGGCGGCTGCGACGGTGACCTGCCCGCCGTTGCGCAGGCCGAGGTTGCCCAGCACCAGGTCGTCGGCGTAGAGCAGGGCCCGGCTGGCGCCCGGCTCGGCCACCGCGACGATCCCGGCCGACGTGCGGCGGCCGGCGAGCGAGATCGGGTCGCCGGGGCGCAGGCCGAGCGCGGTGATCACCTCCGGGTGCAGGCGGACGACCCCGCGGCGGGCGTCGAGCGCGGCTGGGCGCAGGCTGGCAGTAAGGGTCAAGGTCGCCGACACGAAAACGAGCGTAGCCGTTGCTGTGAAGGGCCTGAGTGTTTCCGTCGCGCGCAACATCGGGTGCGTACGTTTGGTCAATGCGACTTCGCCTGCCGAGCCTCAGTCGGCGCCAGCTCATCGCCGGCGCCGTCGTGGTAGTGCTCGTGGCGGGGCTGGTCGGCTGGGCCGTCGCGCCCGCGCCGAAGAGCTTCCGCACCATCGACCAGTTGATCACGGTGCGCACCGGGCCGGACGACTCGGCCGAGGTCACCCTCGACACCACGCTGTACCTGCCCAAGTCCGCGAGCGCCACCGACCCGGTGCCGGCCGTACTGCTGGCCCACGGCTTCGGCGGCACGAAGCAGAGCGTGCGCGGCGACGCCGAGCAGTTCGCCGACCTCGGCTACGCCGTGCTCGCCTGGACCGCGCAGGGCTTCGGCCGCTCGACCGGCGAGATCCACGTCGACAGCCCGGACTGGGAGGTCAAGGACGCCCAGCGGCTCATCGACTGGCTCGCGGCCCGGCCCGACATCCGCAAGGACGGCACCGACCCGCGGGTCGCGGCGGTCGGCGGCTCGTACGGCGGGGCGCTGTCGCTGCTGCTCGCCGCGCAGGACACCCGGGTCGACGCGATCGTACCGATGATCACGTGGAACGACCTGGTGAACGTCTTCCTGCCGGGCGGAGTCTTCAAGAAGCAGTGGGCCGGGCAGTTCTTCGGGGCCTCGGAAAACCCCGACGACCCGCAGTGCGGTCGCTTCGCCAAGGACATCTGCCAGGCGTACCTCGACATCGCCACCACCGGCCGGGCCACCCCCGCCGACGAGGCGCTGCTGCGCAAGTCGTCGCCGTCGCAGGTGCTCGACAAGATCAAGGCGCCGACGCTGCTCGTCCAGGGCCAGGTGGACACGCTGTTCCCGCTGAGCGAGGGCGACGCCAACGCGCGCGGCATCGCCGCCAACGGCACGCCCGTGCGGGTGGCGTGGTTCACCGGCGGGCACGACGGCGGGACCGGGCCCCAGTCCGAGGTGGACCGGCTGCGGTACCTCACCGGCCAGTGGCTCGACCACTACCTCAAGGGCAACGGCAAGGCGCCCGGCACCAGCTTCACCTACTCGCGCGTGTCCGGCCTCAACGCGCAGGGCCGCGGACTGGTCACCGCCGCCTCCTCGGTCGATGCCTACCCCGGCCTCAACGGCGCCGGCAGCTCCGTCGACCTGCGGGGCCCGGCCCAGCAGATCGCCAGCCCGCCGAACGGTAACCCGGCGCCGATCTCGTCGCTGCCGATCGCGGGCCTGTCGAGCCTGCTCGGCGCCAGCGGCATCTCCCAGGAGATCCCGGGCCAGCACGCCGACTTCGTCTCCGCGCCGCTCGGCGCCGCGCTCGATGCCGCCGGCGCGCCGAGGGTGCGCATCCGGGCGGCGTCGCCGACCGGCGAGGCGACGCTGTTCGTGAAGCTCTACGACGTGCCCGCCAAGGGCGCGCCGTCGATCCCGGACGGGCTGATCGCCCCGGTCCACCTGACCGGCCTGCCGAAGGACATCGCCGACGCGGTGCCGGTGACCGTCACCCTGCCCGCGGTCGTGCACCGCTTCGAGGCGGGCAGCCGGGTGCGGGTCACGGTCGCGACGGCCGACTCCGGCTACTGGTCGGCGCGGGACCCGGTCTTGTACTCGGTCGCGGTCGACGGCGCGATCACCCTGCCCGCCATCGCCGGGACGCCGATCGCCAGCCCCGACGTGATCTGGCGGTACGTGCTGGCCGGCCTCGTCGCCGCCATCGCGCTCGGGCTCGCCGCCGCGCTGCTGATCGCCCGCCGCCGGGGCCGGCGCATCGACCGCAGCGTGGCCGCCGAGCACGTGGACACGCCGCTGGTGGTGCGGGGGCTGCGCAAGGAGTACAAGAACTTCGTCGCGGTGTCCAAGGTGGACTTCACCGTGCGGCGCGGGCAGGTCGTCGGCCTGCTCGGCCCGAACGGCGCCGGCAAGACCACGTCGCTGCGCGTGCTCATGGGCCTCACCCGCCCGACGTCCGGCGAGATCTTCGTCTTCGGGCACCGGCTGCTGCCCGGCTCGCCGGTGCTGTCGCGGGTCGGGGCGCTGGTGGAGGGGCCGGGCTTCCTGCCGCACCTCACCGGCGCGCAAAACCTCGAGCTGTTCTGGCGGGCCACCGGCCGGCCCGCCGCCGACGCGCACTTCGAGGAGGCGTACGACATCGCCGGCCTCGGCACCGCGGTACAGCGGCGGGTGGGCACGTACAGCCACGGCATGAAGCAGCGGCTCGCCATCGCGCAGGCCATGCTGGGCCTGCCGGAGCTGCTGGTGCTCGACGAGCCGACGGACGGGCTCGACCCGCCGCAGATCGCGGAGATGCGCAAGGTGCTGCGGCGGTACGCCACCGGCGGCCGCGCCGTGCTGGTCTCCAGCCACCTGCTCGCGGAGGTGGAGCAGACCTGCACCGACGTGGTCGTCATGCACAAGGGCGAGGTCGTCGCGGCCGGGCCGGTCGAGGAGATCGTCGGCGACTCGCCGAGCGTGCAGCTCGACGTGTCCGACGTGGACGCCGCCGAGAAGGTGCTGCAGGAACTGACCGGCGTGCGCGCGGTGGCCTGGTCCGGCGGGCGCGGCCTGGTCGTCGACATCGACAGCACGCCGCGCGCCGAGGTGGTGGCGGCCCTGGTGCGCGCCGGCGTCGGCATCGACCGGGTCGCGCCGCGCAGGCGGCTGGAGGACGCGTTCCTCTCCCTCGTGGGCGGGGACACCAAGGCGAGTGGGGAGCGATCGTGAGTACGGATGTGATCGGGGGCGCGGTCGGCTACCGGCCGGGCGCCACCCTCTCGCTGTGGACCGAGATCCGCCGGCAGGCCTCCCGCCGGCGCACCCAGCTGGCGCTGGGCTTCATGGTGCTGCTGCCGCTGATCATCCTGACCGCGTTCCAGCTGGACAACGGCAACCACGACGACCAGGGCGGCCAGAGCGGCCAGTTTTCCCGCCTGTCCGACCTCGCCACGTCCGGCGGCCCCAACTTCACCCTCTTCACGCTGCTGGTCTCGGCGGGCTTCCTGCTGGTCGTGGTGGTCGCGCTGTTCTGCGGCGACACGGTGGCCAGCGAGGCGAGCTGGGGGAGCCTGCGGTACCTCCTGGCGATGCCGGTGCCGCGGGCCCGCCTGCTCGGCATCAAGCTGGCCGTGTCGCTGCTGTACAGCCTGCTCGCGATCCTGACCCTGGTGGCCACGGCGCTGCTGGCCGGGACGCTGCGCTACGGCTGGGCACCGCTGAGCGCCCCGATCGGCGGCGATATTCCGGCGGGCACGGGCGTCCTGCGGCTGCTGGAGATCGTCGCGTACCTCTGCGTGACCCTCCTGGTCGTAGCCTCACTCGCGTTCCTGCTGTCGGTGTCGACCGACGCCCCGCTCGGCGCCGTCGGCGGCGCGGTGCTGCTGCAGATCCTGTCGAACATCCTCGACCAGATCACCGCGCTGGGAAACCTGCGCACCGTGCTCCCCACCCACTACGCCGACGCCTGGCTGGGCCTGCTCTCCAGCCCCATGCAGACCGACGACCTGGTCAAGGGCTGCATAGCCGCGCTGGCCTACGCCACCGTGTTCTTCTCCCTGGCCTGGTGGCGTTTCCTGCGCAAGGACGTGGTGAGCTGACCGATAGCCGGACGGCCCGCGACCGCGACCGTCCGGCCGCGGCCCTGGTCAGGCGGGGGAGTAGCCGGGGACGCTGCGCATCGGGGGGCGGTCCGGGTGGGCGACCGGCGTCACCCGCGGTACGACCGCGGAATCATGGCGCTCGAACTGCGTCAGGGTCGGCCAGAGCGGGTGGCCGGGGGACACGCGGGCGTTGATCGTGTGCACGATCGTCGCGGCCATGCGGCCCAGGGCGGCCGTGTCCTGGTGGCCGTGGGTGCGCTGGCCCAGGTCGACCTGGGCCACCGCGTCCAGACCGTGGCGGCGGTAGGTGTCGACGAGGAGGCCGGTCTCGACGCCGTAGCCGGCGGCGAACGGCAGCGACTCCAGCAGCGTGCGGCGGGCCGCGTACTCGCCGGCCAGCGGCTGTACCACGCCGGCCAGCTCCGGGAAGTGTGCGTTGAGCAGCGGGCGGGCGGCGAGCTCGGTGACCCGGCCGCCGCCGGCCGCGGAGACGTCGAGCAGGGGGCGGTCGTAGAAGGCCTTCACCATCAGCGTGCCCGGGTCGCCGAGCAGCGGGCCCAGCAGGCCCGTCACGAAGTGTGGGCGGAAGTCGGTGAGGTCGGCGTCGACGTACACCAGGATGTCACCCTTGGTGACCGCCAGCGCCTTCCACAGCACCTCGCCCTTGCCCGGGCGGGAGCCCGTCGCCGGCAGGATGTCGTCGCGGTGGTGGACCGTGGCGCCGGCGGCCGCGGCGACCTCGGCGGTGCGGTCGACCGAGCCGGAGTCGACCACGACCAGCTCGTCGACGAGCGGGCCGAGGGTCCGTACGCCGGTCACGATCTCGCCGACCGTGGGCTCCTCGTCCAGGGCGGGCAGCACGACGCTCACCCTCGTATCGCCTTTCGCGTCGAGCAGCTCGTCGGCGGGCCAGTCCCGCCAGCTCGACGTGCGCCGCGAGAACCAGTCGGCCGCGATCGGGTGCATGAGTGAAACGCTAGTCGGCGCCATGTCGTGACTTGACTCATACCCGGGCGCCGGTGGTGCCCCTTACACTCGTCTGAAGCGCACGAACACAATTGCATACCTCATCCAGAGGGGCAGAGGGATACGGCCCGATGAAGCCCCGGCAACCCCTGCGGCGACTCGATGTTGAGGTCGGCCGCGGTAGGTGCCAAATCCGTCCCGGTGCACGCCCGTGTGCTTGGGAAAGATGAGAGGAAGGCCTCCGTCATGACCTCGACGCTCAGCGTCTTCACCGACTCCCCGGCCCGCAACCTCGTCTGCCGGGGCTGTGGGGCCACGTTCCCGCTCGCCGCGCAGCACGCCTGTTACGAGTGTTTCGGCCCCCTTGAGGTGGGCTACGACCCCGCGGCGCTGGCGGCGGTGACCCGCGAGCAGATCGAGGCGGGGCCGAAGAACATCTGGCGCTACGCGCCGCTGCTGCCGGTCGGCGTCGACCCGGAGACCCGCGTGACGCTCGACCCGGGGCTCACCCCGCTGGTCAAGGCCGACGGGCTGGGCAAGGAGCTCGGCTTCACCGCCCAGCTGTGGGTCAAGGACGACTCGGCCAACCCCACGCACTCGTTCAAGGACCGGGTCGTCTCCGTCGCGCTCACCGCCGCGCGGGCGCTGGGCTTCACGCGGTACTCCTGCGCCTCCACCGGCAACCTCGCCAACTCCGTCGCCGCGCACGCGGCCCGGGCCGGCGTCCCGTCGACCGTGTTCATCCCGGCCGACCTGGAGCCGGGCAAGGTCGTCATGACCGCGGTGTACGGCGGCGAGGTCGTCGCCATCGAGGGCTCCTACGACGAGGTGAACCGGCTCTGCTCGGAGCTGACCGAGACCGACGAGTTCGAGGACACCGCGTTCGTCAACGTCAACGTCCGGCCGTTCTACGCCGAGGGCTCCAAGACGCTCGGATACGAGGTCGCCGAGCAGCTCGGCTGGCGCATCCCGGCCCAGGTGGTCATCCCGATGGCCAGCGGCGAGCTGCTCACGAAGATCGACAAGGCGTTCGCCGAGCTGGTCGAGATCGGCCTGGTGCCGAACACGCCGTGGAAGGTCTTCGGCGCCCAGTCGGCCGGCTGCAACCCGATCGCGAAGGCGCTGCACGACGGCGTCGACGAGATCACCCCGGTCAAGCCGACCGGCATCGCCAAGTCGCTGAACATCGGCGACCCGGCCGCCGGCGTCTACGCGCTGGAGTCGGTGCGCCGTAGCGGCGGCTGGATGGAGTACGTGGACGACGACGAGATCCGCGCGGGCATCCAGCTGCTGGCCCGCACCACCGGCGTCTACGCCGAGACGGCCGGCGGCGTGACCACCGCGGTGCTCAAGAAGCTCGTCGAGTCCGGCCGGCTCGATCCCAGCGCCGAGACGGTCATCTTCAACACCGGCGACGGGCTCAAGACCCTCGATGCGGTGGCGGACCGGGTGGGCCCCACCCATCGGGTGAAGCCGTCGCTGAAGTCGGCGCGGGAGGCCGGCCTGCTCGGATGATTTTTTTGGGTTACTCGATCACCGAGCGTTCAGATTGAGAGAGCGCTTCCACGCTTGGACGAGGGAAGGGTCGTCCGATTGGTGGAGGTGATCGACACCGAGCGTAATCGGCGGCGAGCCGTACGTTCGGTGGTGGACTTGACGCCTTAAGACCCGAGCGCCAGGATGCTCGGTGCGGGAGGACGTGTCGCCGCGAGGCTCTAACCGATTGCTCGGTGGGAGCCCGCGACCACAACACCGGAGGTGTTGGCGAGCGTCCTCTCGACCAATTTCCGGACCTTCTGGTTCTCCCTGGTTCTCCGGACCGTCGGACGGTCACCGGCATAAATGGATTGCCGGGGCGTCGCGTCGCGGGCGACCCTGGCGGTATGGCCCAATCTCCGCTCGAGATCGTCGAGGTGCGCGCCGATGACCCGGCGGCGATCGACGCTGTGTTCGAGATCGGCAACGACGCGCTGCGCGCGGACCTGCCGGATTTGCCGGACAACTGCCGATACCAGCACGACATGAGCTTCGTGGTCCCGCCGCTGTGGGGCGAGCGGCGCGTCTTCCTGGCGCTGGACGGCGACGTGCCGGCCGGAACCGTCCAGGTCGACCTGCCCCGCTACGACAACCTGGACAAGGCGCACGTCGAGGTCCAGGTCCGGCCCGCACACCGGCGCCGGGGGATTGGCCGCGCGCTGTACCGGCACGCCGCGGGCATCGCCCGGGCCGCCGGCCGCACGAGCCTGCTCGGGTTCAGCCGCTTGGATCCCGCGCCGTCCGGGTTCGCCGCGGCGTTCGGGGCGAGCAACGGGCTGACCGACGCGCGGCGCCGGCTGCTGCTGGCCGACCTCGACGAGGGCGGGATCGACCGCCTGTACGCCGACGGCCTGGCCCGGTCCGGGGGCTACTCCGCCGTGCAGTGGCACAACGGGCCGCCGGACGAGCATCTCGAGGACCTCGCCGCGCTCGACAGCTCGTTCCTGGCCGAGACGCCCATGGGGGAGCTCGACTACGAGCCGGAGAAGATCGACGCCGAGCGGCTGCGGCGCCAGCACGAGGTGTACGCGAAGTGGGGCTCCCGGCGGTACGAGACCGGCATGATCCACGAGGCGACCGGCCGGCTCGTCGCCTGGACCGCGCTGCGGGTGACGAAGAGCGTGGACTGGCACGGCTGGCAGCTCATCACCCTGGTGCACCCCGCGCACCGCGGGCACCGGCTGGGCGTCGTGGCGAAGGTGGCGAACCTGCGCTTCCTGCGCGCGCACGAGCCTGCGGTGACGACGATCGACACGTTCAACGCCGCGGAGAACTCCTACATGATCGCGATCAACGAGGCCATGGGCTTCCGCTTCGTCGAGCTCTGGGCCAACTGGCAGGGGCCCGCACCCGAATAGGGTTGTCCGGCCGCTGGGAAATCGTCAGATCGTCGGCGGCCCCGCCCGGCGGTGGCAGGATGGCGCCATGGAGAACTCACACCCCATGTTCGCCAGCCACGCCGACACGCTGGAGCGGGCGCTGACCGCGATCGCCGAGCGTGCGTACTGGTCCAACTACCCCGAGTCGCCGAGCCCCCGGATCTACGGCGAGCACGCCGCCGCCGAGGGCGAGGCCGCATTCCGCGCCTACCTGGGCGCCGACTTCCCCCTCAAGGACCAGCCGGGCATCACCGACTGGGTGTCGACCGAGCGCTCGCCGTTCGGCGTCGCGCTCGACGTGCGGTACCCCCACCTGGATCTTGATCTTGCCTTTGCCGCGCTCGCCGAGGGCATGCCGGCGTGGCGCGCGGCCGGCCCGCAGACCCGCGCCGGCGTGTGCCTGGAGATCATCGCCCGCCTGCACCGGGCCGCGTTCGAGCTGGCCAATGCCGTGCACGCGACGACCGGTCAGGCCTTCGTCATGGCCTTCCAGGCCGGCGCGCCGCACGCGTTCGACCGCGCGCTGGAGGCGGTCGCCTACGCCTACCGGGAGATGATCCGCACCCCGGCCACGGCCGACTGGGAGAAGCCCGCCGGCAAGGGCCAGACGCTGCACATGTCGAAGACCTTCCATGTCGTACCGCGGGGTGCGGCCCTCGTCATCGGCTGCAACACGTTCCCGACGTGGAACTCCTACCCCGGCCTGTTCGCGTCCCTGGCCACGGGCAACCCCGTGATCGTCAAGCCGCACCCGCGTGCCGTCTTGCCGCTCGCGATCACGGTCAAGATCGCCCGCGAGGTGCTCGCCGACGCCGGCTTCGACCCCAACCTCGTGCTGCTGGCCGCCGAGGCCCCCGGCGAGGGGCTGGCCAAGACGCTCGCGCTGCGCCCCGAGGTGCGCATCATCGACTTCACCGGCTCGACCGAGTTCGGCGACTGGCTGGAGGCCAACGCCCGCCAAGCCGTCGTCTACACCGAGAAGGCCGGCGTCAACACCGTGGTGATCGACTCGACGGACGATTTCGCCGGGATGTGCCGCAACATCGGATTCTCCCTGGTGCTGTACTCCGGGCAGATGTGCACGACCCCGCAGAACATCCTCGTCCCGGCATCCGGCATCGCCACGAACGAGGGGCACAAGAGCCTCGACGAGGTGGCGGGCGGCATCGCGACCGCGGTGGGCGCGCTCACCGCCGACGCCGCCAAGGGCGTCGAGCTCACCGGCGCGATCGTCAACGACGGCGTGCTGGAGCGGCTCGAGAAGGCCGGCGCGGTCGGCGAGGCGGTGCTCGAATCCTCAGATGTTTCGCACCCCGCGTATGAGGGCGCGACCGTGCGTACGCCGCTCATCCGGAAACTGGGCGCGGGCGACGCGCAGACCTATGGGACGGAGTGGTTCGGGCCCATTTCCTTCGTTGTTGCAACCGATTCCACCGAGGGCAGTTTGCGGATCTTCACCGACACCGTCGGCAAGAAGGGCGCATTGACCGCTTCGGTGTATTCGACATCGGACGAGGTCCTGGACGCGATGGAAGAGGCCGCTCTGCTTGCTGGTGTGCATTTGTCAGTCAACCTTACCAGCGGGGTCTTCGTGAACCAGTCGGCAGCGTTTTCCGACTTCCATGCCAGCGGCGCCAATCCGGCGGCCAATGCCGCGCTCACCGATGGTGCCTACGTGGCCAGCCGCTTCCGCGTCGTGCAGTCGCGCCGCCACGTGTAGCTTCCCGGGTTAGTAAGACGTTGTCGCCGGGCGATGTTTGACTCTGCAAGGGAACGCGTGGAGAAGGCATGCTCGGCGACCTTTTCTAACTGCATGATTCGTGACCTTGCTGTCCGATTTGGGCCTGTCGAGGCTCGGGTTACCTCGTGTACCGTGCGGTTCGGTCGTCGTTCCTTCGCCGGAGCCACCCCCGGAACCGGCGGCTGTGGTCGAAGGCCCAGGGGCTGGTCCCCACAGCCAGCCGAGTGACGCAGCAGGACCGAAGTAGAGGAAGTGCACCGTGGCACAGGGCACAGTCAAGTGGTTCAACAGCGAGAAGGGCTATGGCTTCATCGCGGTCGACGGGGGGCAGGACGTGTTCGTCCACTTCTCCGCGATTGAGATGGACGGCTACAAGTCGCTGGAAGACGGACAACGCGTCGAGTTCGAGATCGCGCAGGGTCAGAAGGGCCCGCAGGCGGAGCAGGTGCGCCTTCTCGCCTGACCAAGTCCGCATTCACCCCGCCGGGCACCGTCCTCATTGACGAGGAACGGTGCCCTGCGTCTTTTTCCGGCAATTCTGGCGCGATACGCGGGCTCATTGTGTGGTTTTTGATCTTTGAGTGATTTACGCCAATGCCGTCCCTTTTGGGGGCCTTGGCGGGCCCGGTCGCCGAGTTGATCTTGCCAGGGCGCCACCTTGTGCGTCACCCCGGGTTTGCTTGCACTCGACCAGCCAGAGTGCTAAACAAGGACTTGGCACTCGCAACAGGTGAGTGCCAATGGTCGGGACGGTGCAGTCCTCCGGTGGGCAACCGCCGCGAGGCTGGTCGTCGCGGGCTCATCCGGCCCGACCGCCGAGGATCCCGCTGGGTCCCCGAAGGTGCGAAAGCAGGCGGTGAGCCGCAGGCCCCACGTGGGTCGAGGCGAATCGTGAGTGTCCAGGAGGACAACGCCGAATGGCCAAGATTATCGCGTTCGACGAAGAGGCGCGCCGCGGTCTTGAGCGGGGTATGAACACCCTCGCCGACGCCGTCAAGGTGACGCTGGGCCCGAAGGGCCGCAACGTCGTCCTCGAGAAGAAGTGGGGCGCGCCCACCATCACCAACGATGGTGTGAGCATCGCCAAGGAGATCGAGCTCGAGGACCCGTACGAGAAGATCGGCGCTGAGCTGGTCAAGGAAGTCGCGAAGAAGACCGACGACGTCGCCGGTGACGGCACGACGACGGCGACCGTGCTGGCGCAGGCGCTGGTCCGCGAGGGCCTGCGTAACGTCGCCGCGGGCGCGAACCCGATGGCCCTGAAGCGCGGCATCGAGGCGGCGGTCGCGTCCGTCGCCGACGAGCTGGCCAACCTGGCCAAGGACGTGGAGACCAAGGAGCAGATCGCCTCCACCGCCTCCATCTCCGCGGGCGACTCCACGGTCGGCGAGATCATCGCCGAGGCGATGGACAAGGTCGGCAAGGAAGGCGTCATCACCGTCGAGGAGAGCAACACCTTCGGCCTCGAGCTCGAGCTCACCGAGGGCATGCGCTTCGACAAGGGTTACATCTCGCCGTACTTCGTGACCGACACCGACCGGATGGAGGCCGTCCTCGACGACCCGTACATCCTGATCGTCGAGTCGAAGATCTCCGCGGTGAAGGACCTCCTCCCGGTGCTGGAGAAGGTCATGCAGTCGGGCAAGTCGCTCGCCATCATCTCCGAGGACGTCGAGGCCGAGGCCCTGGCGACCCTCGTGGTGAACAAGATCCGTGGCACCTTCAAGTCGGTCGCCGTCAAGGCCCCCGGCTTCGGTGACCGCCGCAAGGCGATGCTGACCGACATCGCGATCCTGACCGGCGGTCAGGTCATCAGCGAGACCGTCGGCCTCAAGCTGGAGAACGCCGACCTGTCCCTGCTCGGCCGCGCTCGCAAGGTGGTCGTGACCAAGGACGAGACGACCATCGTCGACGGCGCCGGCGACGCTGACGCGATCAACGGCCGGGTCTCGCAGATCCGCGCCGAGATCGAGAAGAGCGACTCGGACTACGACCGCGAGAAGCTGCAGGAGCGGCTGGCCAAGCTGGCCGGCGGCGTCGCGGTCATCAAGGTCGGTGCGGCCACCGAGGTCGAGCTCAAGGAGCGCAAGCACCGCATCGAGGACGCCGTGCGCAACGCGAAGGCGGCCGTCGAGGAGGGCATCGTCCCCGGTGGTGGCGTGGCCCTGGTGCAGGCCGGCAAGACCGCGTTCGACAAGCTGGACCTGGTCGGCGACGAGGCCACCGGCGCGCAGATCGTGCGCGTCGCGCTCGACGCCCCGCTGCGGCAGATCGCCGTCAACGCCGGCCTCGAGGGCGGCGTCGTCGTCGAGCGCGTCCGCAACCTCGACGCGGGCCACGGCCTCAACGCGGCGACCGGCGAGTACGTCAACCTGCTGGCCGAGGGCATCATCGACCCGGCCAAGGTGACCCGGTCGGCGCTGCAGAACGCCGCCTCCATCGCGGCGCTGTTCCTCACCACGGAGGCCGTGGTGGCGGACAAGCCGGAGAAGGAGAAGGCCCCGGCGGGCGCGCCGGGCGGCGGCGACATGGACTTCTGAGTCCAAGTCTCTCGTCAGGGCGGGTCGACCTCCGGGTCGGCCCGCCCTTTCGCATCCCCACGCCGCGCTTGCGGGATGCCCGCCGCGCCGCGCCGGGCTCGTGTCGGGCCGCGCTGCGTCGGGCCGGGTCTGCGTCCACGCGCCTGCGTGCGCGTGCTCGGCTTGCCGCGTCCGGTCGCCGCGCCGCGTCTGTGGGACGCTGTCCGCGTCCGTGCGCCGTGTCCGCGTCGGTTTGGTCTGTGTGGCGCGAGCGGGGCCGGGGCGTTTGTTGCGGGGCGTCGGTGGCTCGTTTCGTTTTCCTCACATCCGTGCTACGAGTGCGCCTGACAGCCCAAACAGTTAGATATGTTTACCAAATGATCGTGGATCTCCAGGACGTTTCCGCAGCGGAGGGGCTTGTCGCCCGGGCGCTGGACCTGCCGGAGGACGCGGCCGAGGCGGGGGGTCTCGTCGGGCGGCTCGCGGCGCCGCCGGCCGGGCGGGTCGTCGCGCGCCTGGCCGCCGCCGACGGCAGCGGCGTCGTCTTCGCCTCGATCAACGACTCCGACCCGGGGCTCGGGCACATCGAACTGCTCGCCGTGCTGCCGCAGGCCCGGCGCCGGGGCCTCGGCTCCGCCCTGGTGCGCGCCGCCGAGGAACGCCTGGCCGCCCTCGGCGCAGATCGGATCCGCCTCGGCGGCAACCCGCCGTGCTACGCGTGGCCGGGCGTCGACGTGCGGTACACCCCGGCGGTCTGCCTGGCTCGCCGGGCCGGCTACAAGGTCTCGGACACGGCCTGGAACATGACCGCGGACCTTGCGCTGTCCAGCCCGGAGGCCCCGGCCGACGAGGCCCGCCTGGAGGCGTCCGGCGTGAAGGTGCTCCCGGCCGGCCCCGACGCCCCCGACTGGGTTCGCTCGATCTGGGGCGACGGCTGGGCCTGGGAGGTCGAGCAGTCGGTGGACCGGCGCGGCGCCGGCTGCTACGTCGCCGTGCGGGATGGGGAGATCCTGGGCTTCGCCGCGTACGGCGCGAACCGCCCGAGCTGGTTCGGCCCGATGGGCACCGCGCCGGCCGCCGAGGGCCTGGGTGTCGGCCGGGTACTGCTGCGCCGCTGCCTGTCCGACCAGCGCGCGGCCGGCCACGCGACGGCGCAGATCGGCTGGGCGGGCCCGATCGGCTTCTACTCCAAGGCGGTGGCGGCCCGCCTGGAGCGCATCTTCTGGATCTACACCAAGACCCTCTAGGGGGTCGGCGCCACGGCAGACGCGTGCGGGGCGGGCCGTGGGTTCGCCACGATCCTGCCCCGCACACGTGCCGCCGGAGCCCGTGATCCCCCGTCACGCCACGGGCGCCGACGCGCTTTTTCTGCGGCGAGCCCCCGTATGGCGGCCGACTTCACCATATGAGGACAGTTCGCATGGTGTGGGCAAATCGTGCATTTCGGAAACCGTAGAGTCGGGGCCATGGATGTGATGGACGGGCACAACGACCTGCCCTGGCGGCTGCGGGTCCGCGACCCCCACGGGGCGCTCGACCTCGCTGCTGACCTCACCGCCACCGGCCTGCACACCGACCTCCCGCGCCTGCGGCGCGGCGGCGTCGGCGCCCAGTTCTGGAGCGTCTACGTTCCCGACGACCGGCCCGAGCCGCAGGCCGCCGTCCAGGTCGTCGAGCAGGTCGAGCTCGTGCGCCGGATCGTCGCCCGTCACCCGGACCGCCTCGCCATCGCCACCAGCGCCGCCGAGGTCGAGCGGGTCCGTGCCTCCGGCCGCATCGCCTCGCTGCTGGGGGCCGAGGGCGGGCACTGCATCGACAACTCGCTGGTCGTGCTGCGCTCGCTGTACAAGCTCGGCATCCGCTACCTCACGCTGACCCACTCCCGCAACACCGCCTGGGCCGACAGCGCCACCGACGAGCCGGCCAGCGGCGGGCTGTCGCCGTTCGGCCACGAGGTCGTGCGCGAGCTCAACCACCTCGGCATGCTCGCCGACCTCTCCCACGTCGCCGACACCACCATGCACGCGGCGCTGGACACCTCGACCGCGCCTGCGTTCTTCTCGCACTCGTCGGCCCGCGCGCTGTGCGACCACCCGCGCAACGTCCCCGACGACGTCCTGCGCCGGGTCCGCGACACCGAGGGCGTGGTGATGGTGACCTTCGTGCCCTTCTTCCTCACCGACGAGTGCCGGCACTGGGGCGACGAGCTGTACCGGGTCGAGGACGCCATCGCCCTGCCGTGCGACAGCCCCGAGTTCCTGCGCGAGCGCCAGGCCTGGATCGAGGCCAACCCGTGCCCGCCGACGAGCGTGCGCGACGTCGCCGACCACGTCGAGCACGTACGCGAGGTCGCGGGCGTCGGCGCCGTCGGCCTCGGCGGCGACTTCGACGGCACCGAGGTCGTGCCCGCCCGCCTGCCGGACGTGTCCGCGTACCCGGCGCTGTTCGACGAGCTGACCGCCCGCGGCTGGTCCGAGCCGGAGCTGCGCGGCCTCGCCTGGGACAACGCGATGCGCGTCCTGCGCGCCACCTGCGGCTGACGCCCCGCGCGGGCTGGTCCGCCGCGCCGGGGCGGTGCGGGCGGCGGGGCTACAAGACGACCGGGTCGAGGTCGGGGCGGGTGAACGCCGCGCGCGGGCCAGGTCCCGGGGCGGGTGTGGGCGTCGGGGTTACGAAACGTCCCGGGCTGAGGTTGGAGCGGGTGGCGCTCCGTGCGGGCCGGGTCCGGGGCGCTGCCGGCGGCGGGGCGCGCGGAGTGGGCAGGACGGACCGGGCCGCGAAACGGCTGGGGCGGGGTCAGGGCGGGGGGAGTGCGACCGCGGCCTGCACCGCCGCCAAGGCGTCGACCAGGCCGGCGCCCTCCGTGTCGGCCGGGGGGCCGCAGGCCGGGCCGGTGAGCTGTACCGGGCGGGCGGTGGTCGCCAGGATCGCGCGGGTCCGGGTGATGTCGCCGACCAGCGCCGGGTTGGCCGACCACATCAGCGCGACCACGCCCGCCACGTGCGGGGTCGCCATCGACGTGCCGCTGAGGTAGCCGTAGCCGCCGCCCGGCAGCGCGGAGAGCACGTCGACGCCGGGCGCCATGACGTCGGGCTTGGCCAGGCCGCCGGGGGTCGGGCCGCGGCTGGAGAAGGCGGCGACGCGGCTGTTGCGGTCCACGGCGCCGACGGTCAGCGTGGTGGCGTAGTTGGACGGCGGGTCGGTGATCGACTCGCAGCGCGGGCCCGTGTTGCCGGCCGCCGCGACGAAGAAGATGCCCGCGGCGGCGAAGGCGTCGATGGCGGGGCGCATCGAATACAGGTCGCAGCCCTCCACCGCGGGGCACCCCCACGAGTTGGTGAGCACCTGCGGCGCGCGCTCGGGGCGCCCGGCGTGCCACGGGTCGGCACCCGGCGCATAGGGCGCGAGCATGAACTGCAGGCAGGTCAGGTAGTTGGCCATGCTGCCGAGGTTGCGGGGCAGGTTTGCGCAGGCCATCCACTGCGCGCCCGGGGCCACGCCGACGCCGGCGCCGACCGCGGTGGCCATCGTGTGGGTGCCGTGGCCGTTGTTGTCGGACGGGCTGCGGGCGGTGCCGAAGGGGTCGAGCCACGAGTCGTCACCACCGCGGAAGTTGCCGCGCAGGGCCGGGTGGGTGCCGTCGACGCCAGAGTCGGAGCTGCCGACGACGATGCCCTTGCCGGTGGAATACCGCGCCCAGACCTGGTCCGCCCCGATGAGCGTGAGATTCCACGGCGTCCCGGACGGCGCGCCGACCGTGCCGTGCATCGGCGGCGCGGTCGCCGGCAGCGGCCGCAGGTGCGGGTTGAGCAGCACGTGCGCGACGTCGGAGCGGCTCGCCAGCCACTGGCGCGCGACCGGCCCGGCGTCCACCTCCACGCCGTTGACCAGGTAGAACGGCGTGAACGAGATGTGCCTGTCCTGCAGCACGTCCCGCAGCGGGGCCTGCGTGCGCTCGGCGGTGGCGACCAGGCGCTCATACGTCTGCCGGACCCGGGCCGTGCGGTCCGGGATCGCGGACAGCCCGGACAGGTCGGCCTGCTCGCGCATGACCACGAACAGCCGCTCGCCCTCGAAACCGGGCCGGCCGGCCACGGCGTAGACCGCGGCGCCGCCCGCGGCGACCACGGCGGCCAGCACCGCGGCGAGCCAGGGGCGCCAGCGCACCCGGCGGAACACCACCAGCACCGCGATCGCGGCCAGCAGGGCCAGCACGCCGGTCAACACGGCGCCCACCGCGCCCCAGAACAGCCCGTCGCGCAGCCCCAGGATGAGCGACGTCTCGTCGGGGTCGACGAAAGCGAGCAGGCCGAACAGCACCGGCGTGAGCAGCGCGACGACCGACGGCTCACCCTTGTGCCGCAGGGCGGCGAGGGCGAAGGCCACCGGCGGCACGCACAGCAGCGCCAGCAGCTGCACGGCCGGCTCGCCGACGCCCGCGGCCAGCGGCACCAGGCCGACGCCGGCGAGCAGGCCCGCGAGCGCCCCGCGCCCCCAGCCGCTGCCGCCGCAGGTCGCGACCCGGCCGGTCAGCGCCAGCATCGGGCGGGTCGCGAGCCAGCCCACCGCGAGCGCGGCGACCAGGGCGAGCACCGTCTCCACGATGCCGCCGAGCGAGCCGACCCACAGCCAGGGCAGCAGGAGCAGCAGGCCCGCGCCGAGCGACAGCCAGAACATCCAGCGGTCCGCCGGGATGCGCCGCTCCAGCCGGCCGGCGATCGTCATGTGCACGGCCGCGGTCACGGCGGCCAGCGCGGCGAGGACGGCGAGATAGACCTCGTGATAGGTCACCGGGACCAGCCGCGCCAGGCCCAGCAGCACGCCGAAGATCGAGGCGAGCAGCCACTGGCGGCCGGCGGTGCGGGCGAACGGCACCGGGGACAGCTGCGCGAGCAACAGCGCCGGCAGCCCGGCCAGCAGCGCGGTGAGCACCGACACCATCGGCCAGAACACCACCGGCAGCGAGAGTCCCTCGATGACCAGCGAGTCGCCCATCAGCCAGACGAACGCGTTCGCCACGACGACCACGGCCACGGTCCACAGCCCGAGCAGGATGGTCAGCGCGAGCGACCAGCCCCAGGCGCGCCGCGACGGCGTCGCCGGCGGAGACGCTGGGGGCGGCGGGACCACGGGCCCGGCCTCGGGGGGAACCATGGTCGGGACTCTACGTGGCGGGTATGACAAATCGGGGCGCGAAGGGAAGGAGACTGGGGAGCATGACGGAGACGGTCGACGCGGTCGTCATCGGCGCCGGGCACAACGGGCTGGTCGCCGCCAACATGCTCGCCGACGCCGGCTGGGACGTCGCGGTACTGGAGGCCACCGAGCACCTCGGCGGCGCCGTCCGCTCGGCCGAGATCGCCGCGCCCGGGTTCCTCAGCGACCTGTGCAGCTCGTTCTACCCGCTCGCCGCCGCCTCGCCCCCGCTGCTCGCGCTCGACCTGGAGGCGCACGGGCTGCGCTGGACCCACGCCCCCGACGTCGTGGCGCACCTCTTCCCCGACGGGCGGGCCGCGGTCATCAGCCGCGAGCTGGACCTCACCGTCGAGTCGCTGGAGCGCTTCGCGCCGAGGGACGGCAAGGCATGGCGGCAGTGGTACGCCGAGTGGCACCGCCTGGCCCCCGACCTCCTCGCCGCGCTGCTGACCCCGTTTCCGCCCGTCCGCGCCGGCGCCCGCCTCGCCGCCGGGGCGGGCCTGGGCGGCGCGCTCCGGCTGGGCCGCCGGTTCCTGGCCCCGGCGCGGGTCCTGGGCGAGGAGCTGTTCGCCGGCGAGGGTGCCCGCATGCTCCTCACCGGGCTCGCCCTGCACACCGACCTGGCACCCGACGACGCGTCCGGCGGCGGGTTCGGCTGGCTGCTGGCGATGCTGGCCCAGCAGTACGGCTTCCCGGTCCCGGCGGGCGGCGCGCAGCAGCTCACCGAGGCGCTGCTGCGCCGCTTCGACGGGGTCGTGCACCGCCGGGCCGAGGTGGACCGGATCGTCGTCGGCGGCGGCCGTGCGCTCGGCGTGCGCTGCGCGGACGGGCGACTCTTCCGGGCCCGCCGGGCGGTGATCGCGGATGTTCCGGCGCCCCAGCTGTACCAGCGCCTGATCGGACCGGAGCATCTGCCCGGACGGCTGCTCGCGGACCTCGCCGGGTTTCGCTGGGACAATCCCACCCTCAAGATCGACTGGGCGCTGTCCGGCCCGGTGCCGTGGATCGCGCCGGAGGTCGCCGGGGCGGGCACGATCCACCTCGGCGCCGATCCGGTCCGCTACGCCGCCGACCTGTCCGCCGGCCGTCCGCCCGAGGAGCCGTTCCTGCTGGTGGGGCAGATGACGACCGCCGACCCGAGCCGGTCGCCGGTCGGGACCGAGTCGCTGTGGGCGTACACCCACCTGCCCCGCGGGACCACCGCGGACCAGGTGGCGGCCCACGTGGACCGGGTGACCGACGTGCTGCGACGGCACGCCCCCGGCTTCGACGACTTGGTGCTCGGCCGTTACGTCTTCGGCCCCGCGGAGCTGCAGCGGAAGAACCCCTCGCTGGTCGAGGGGGCGATCAATGGGGGGACGGCCGCGGCGTACCAGCAGCTGATCTGGCGCCCCACGACGGGGCTGGGTCGCGCCGACACGCCGATCGACCGGCTCTTCCTGGCCAGCTCCAGCGCGCACCCCGGCGGCGGCGTGCACGGCGCGGCCGGGGCCAACGCGGCGCGCGCGGCCCTGGCTCGGCACCGCCCCGTGGTCGGGGACGCCTACCGGGCCGTGATCGGCGCCGCGATGCACCGGATCTACCCACGTTAGTGCGTCGGCTGCCCGGTGCGGTGCTCGGCGATGTCGGCCAGGCGCTGCAGTACCTCCGCGTTGCGGAAGTGCAACAGCGCGTCACCGACCCGGTTGCGCATGTTCAGCAGCGGCCCCTCGGTGAAGCGCTCCTGCAGGGTGACCCGGGTCGCCTCGGCGTCGAGCGGGTCGAGCGTGAACCGCGCCTGCCCGGCCCCGAGCGGCCACACGTGCACCTTGAGCAGCAGCATCCGGCCCGGCTCGCACTCCAGCGACTCGCTGCGTTCGCGGACGGAGACCGGCCACGGCCCGGCCTTGTGGTGCACCCGGGCTCCGGGCGCGGGCCAGCCTGCATCGACGTCGCGGACGTGCGCCGTGCCGACCACCCAGTCGGAGTACGACCAGCCGTCGGACAGCACGGAGTACACCCGGTCGGCCGGCGCGCGGACGATGCGTTCGGTGATGGACACCCCCGTGTGATTCCCAGGGCAACGCATCTCACACCAACGGCGTGACAGGCGAGGCTACCGTGTAGTAGTGCGCCGTGATCCCTCCGAATCCCGCTTCGAGGCGTCCCGCCTGTCGCCCGCCCGCCGCGCGGCCGACGTGGCCCGGCTGCGCCGCGAACGCTTCGACGTCCTGATCATCGGCGGCGGCGTCACCGGCGCCGGCGCCGCGCTCGACGCCGCCTCCCGCGGGCTCTCGGTGGCCCTCATCGAGGCGCGCGACCTGGCCTCCGGCACGTCGAGCCGCTCCTCGAAACTCATCCACGGCGGCCTGCGATACCTCGAACAGCTCGAGTTCGGCCTGGTCGCCGAGGCCCTGCAGGAGCGCGGCCTGCTCGCCACCCGCCTGGCACCGCACCTCGTGCGCCCGGTGCCGATCCTCGTCCCGCTGCCGGCCCACCGCGGCCTCACCGGCCTGGCTCACCGGGCGTGGCAGCGCGCCTACTACGGCGCCGGCGTGGGCCTCTACGACGCCTTCGCCGGCGCGGCGCAGCTGCGCCGGTCCTCGCCGCGCGGCATGCCGCTGCACCGGCACCTGTCGCGCACCGAGACCCGCCGCCGCTTCCCGTCCCTGCGCGAGGACGCGATCAGCGGCGCCATCCAGTACTTCGACGGCCAGGTCGACGACGCCCGCCTCGTGGCCACCCTGGCCCGCACCGCCGCCGCCCTGGGCGCCGCCGTCGTACCCAGCGCCCGCGCCGTGGGCCTGCTGCGCGACGCCCGCGAGGTCACCGGGGTGACCGTGCGCGACCTCGAGACCCGCGAGGAGTTCGAGGTCCACGCCCGCACCGTCGTCGCCGCGACCGGCGTCTGGATGGACGACATCGCCGGCATGCTGTCCGGGGAGGGGCCGCGCGAGTCGGCCGGCCTCCAGGTCCGCGCCAGCAAGGGCGTCCATCTGGTCGTACCCCGCTCGGCCATCACCGGCGAGGCCGGGCTCATCCTGCGCACCCCCACGTCGGTGCTCTTCGTCATCCCGTGGGGCGGCCACTGGATCATCGGCACGACCGACACCGACTGGACCCTCGACCGCGGCCATCCCGCCGCCTCGGCCACCGACATCTCCTACCTGCTCGGCCAGGTCAACGCGGTGCTCGACCGCCCGCTCGGCACCGCCGACATCGAGGGCGTCTACGCGGGCCTGCGCCCCCTGCTGTCCCGCGAGGCCAGGCACCGCCAGCCGCACAGCCGCGACGAGCAGACGTCCGCGCTGTCGCGCACCCACGCCGTCGTCGAGCCCATGCTCGGCCTGCTCCTCATCGCCGGCGGCAAATACACGACGTACCGCGTGATGGCCGCCGACGTCATCGACCGCGTGGCGCACCGCCTGGGCGGCCTGCGCCGGCACGGCGGCCTGGTCCCCGCCTCGCGCACCGCGGACCTGCCCCTCCTCGGCGCCGACGGCTACCATCCACTGTGGACAAACCGGGCCGATCTGGCCCGCCGGCACGGGATCCCGGTCGGGGTGTTCGAGCACCTGCTGGAGCGGTACGGCGCGCTGGCCTTCGAGGTGCTCGCCCTCGACCAGCAGCTGCGGCGCCCGGTGGCCGGCGCGCCCGAATACCTGGCCGCCGAGGTCGCGTACGCCGCCCTCGCCGAGGGGGCGCTGCACCTCGAGGACGTGCTGACCCGGCGCACGCGCATCTCGTTCGAGACCGACCACCGCGGCGCCGCCTCGGCCGCGGACGCGGCGAAGGTGATGGGCGACGTGCTCGGCTGGGACGCGGCGACGCGCGCCCGCGAGGTCGACCACTACCTGGCGCGGGTGGCCGCCGAGCAGGAGTCGCAGCGGATGCCCGACGACCTGACCGCGGACGCGGCCCGGCTCGGCGCCCCGGACGTGCGCGGCTTCCGTGCCGACCGCGCGGCCGTCTGACGCCTCGGCACCCCGGGAAGTCCCGCCGAAGGCCTGGGCCCGGCCCGTGGCGGCCGGGCCCAGGCGCTAGGTCCAGCGCTTGGCGGACCAGGTGCTGGAGCTCCAGTAGTGCCCGCCCGCCACCGCGCCCGTGACCACGGCCGAGGCCTGTGAGGTGCCGCTGCCGCGGAAGAGCCTGTCGCCGACGCGGGCGCCGGGGTACGTCACGTCGCAGTACGAGCCGGGGGCGGCCGGCACCGGCTGGCCGAGCCGCCCGACGCGCAGACCCTGCGCTCGTGGACGCTGCCGCGCATCGCCGCGAACCAGCGCGACCGCGCGGCCGGCCGCGCGCTCAGCCTGGATCACATCGTGGAGAGCGCGCGGGGCCTAGGCTCGTGAGCGTGATCGAGGCTTGGCAGCGGATCTTCCCGGGCGAGGAGTCCGTGGGGCGCGACCTGCTCGCGCGGTGGTCCGAGCCCCATCGGCGGTACCACACGCTCGACCACCTGGCGCTCATGCTGCGCGTGATCGACGAGCACGCCGGCCTGGCCGACGACGCCGACGCGGTGCGCCTGGCGGCGTGGTTCCACGACGCGGTGTACGAGATCTTCGCCCAGGACAACGAAGAGCGCAGCGCCCTGTTGGCCGTACAGGTGCTGCCCGGTCTCGGTGTTTCTCCCTCGCGCGTCGAGGAGGTGGCGCGGCTGGTGCGGCTCACCGCCGGCCACGCCGTCGCGTCCGGTGATCGCAACGGCGGCCTGCTGGCGGATGCCGACCTGGCGATCCTCGCTTCGGAGAAATCCGACTATGCCCGGTATGCCGAGGCGGTGCGGGCCGAGTACGCGGCGATCCCCGACGACGTGTTCCGCCCGGGACGGGCCGGAATTCTGCGAAAATTGGCTGATCTGCCGGAAATTTTCCGAGTTGTACCGGCACGGGCGGAGTGGACCGCCCGTGCGCGCGCGAATCTCGAAGCGGAGATCAGGACCCTTCTGGATGCTCCGTGACGTTCTGGAGGTACAGCGCCTCGCCGAGCTTCTCGACGAGCCCGAGCTGCGTCTCCAGGTAGTCCACGTGGTCCTCCTCGTCGGCGAGGATGTCCTCGAAGATGTTCGCCGAGGTCACGTCCCCGATCGAGCGCATGTACTCGATGCCGCGGCGCAGCCGGTCGATCGCCTCGACCTCGACCTGCAGGTCGCACTTGAACTGCTCCGGCACCGTCTCGCCGATGCGCAGCGGGAACAGGCGTTGGTAGTTGGGCAACGCATCCAGGAACAGAATGCGATCGGTGAGCACCTCGGCGTGCTTCATCTCGTCGAACGACTCGTGTCTGGTGTGCTTGGCCAGGATCGTGTATCCCCAGTTCTCCTGCATCTTGGCGTGGAGGAAGTACTGGTTGATCGCCGTGAGCTCGGCGGTGAGCTGCTCATTCAGAAACTCGATGACGCGTGCATCCCCCTGCATGCTGGCAGGCTACGCCTTTTATGCCCGTTTCTAGGTGAAAACGGGCAGCACGGCTGGGGCCTCCGCGTCGATGATGTCCGCGATGCGATCCAGGCAGGTCCCGCAGCCGGTGCCCGCCCCGCACTCGTCGCCGACGGCGTCCTCGGTGTGGGCGCCGGACTGGATGATCCGGCGGATCTCGCACTCGCGGACGCGGTGGCAGATGCAGACGTACACGGCCGAACTCCTCGCTTAGGCTTACCTAAGCAAGGGTCACCTAAGGTTTGTTCGGAAACAACCCCTGAGCAGGTGTTTTCTGACTCAGCTCGGGCTCCGAGAAGCGGACAAATGGCGCGGGCGGCGCAGCCCGGCAGCAACCAGGCGCTCGACGATCTCCCGCGACGTCACCTGCCGCGCGCCCAGCCACACGGCGATCCGCGCCCCGTCCGTCGACACGTCGTAGTGGTCGCGCTCGAACGCGCGCCGCCTGGCCCCGATCAACTCCGCGAAGGCGTGCAGCTCGGCGACGGACACGTCGCTGATCAGATGGGCCCAGAGGCGCCCGTGCGCCGGCCACCGGGGCGTGTCTATGTAGAGCACACGCACTAGCGTGCCAGGTATGGATCTCAACTTGGGTCTTGTCGGGGAGCTGCGGGCGGCCCTGCCTCACGAGGGTGGCGTGCTGACCGATCCGGACCTGTTGCGCTCGTACGAGCACGACGAGGCCGACCTGGTGCCGTTCGGGACGCCCGCGGTGGTGGTACGGCCGCGGACCACCGGCCAGGTGTCGGCGGTACTGCGCGCCGCGAGCCGCTTCAAGGTGCCCGTGATCCCACAGGGCGCCCGCTCCGGCCTCGCCGGCGGCGCCAACGCCATCGAGGGCGCGATCGTGCTGTCCCTCGTCGCGATGAACGAGATCATCGACATCGACACGGAGAACCGCATCGCCGTCGTCCAGCCCGGCGTCGTCAACGCCCAGCTGCGCCGCGCCGTGGCCGAGAAGGGCCTGTACTACCCGCCGGACCCCGGCTCCTGGGAGCAGTCCACGATCGGCGGCAACGTGTCCACCGACGCCGGCGGCATGTGCTGCGTCAAGTACGGCGTGACCAGCGACCACGTCATCGGCCTGGAGGTCGTGCTGGCCAGCGGCGAGGTGCTCACCTGCGGCCGGCGCACCGCGAAGGGCGTCGCCGGCTACGACCTGACCAGCCTCTTCGTCGGCTCCGAGGGCACCCTGGGCGTGATCACCGAGATCACCGTCCGGCTCCGACCCGCCCCCGAGCCCTCCCTGACCCTGGTCGCCGTCTTCGACACCTTCCCGGCCGCCGGCGCCGCGGTCTCCGCCATCATCGGCTCCGGCCTGCAGCCGAGCATGCTGGAGGTCATCGACCGGGTCGCGATGAGCGCGATCGAGGCGTACCACCCGATGGACCTCCCGACCACCGCCGCCGCCCTGCTCATCGCCTCCGTCGACTCCGGCTCCCGCGCCCCGGACGACCTGGCCCGCATCTCCGCGATGTGCCATCAGGCGTGCGCGGCCGACGTGTTCGTGGCCGCGGACACCGCCGAGGCCGACGCCCTGCTGGCCGCCCGCCGCCTGGCCCACCCGGCCCTGGAGCACTTCGCCTCCCACCTGTTTCCGCTCGGCGGCGGCGTCATGGTCGACGACGTGGCGGTGCCGCGCACCCGCCTCGTCGAGCTGATCGAGGGCATCGAACGCATCGCCACCGAGCACGGCGTGGTCGTGGCCACGGTCGGCCACGCCGGCGACGGCAACCTGCACCCGATCATCGTGATCGACCGCTCGGACCCGGTCAGCCTGGCCCAGGGCCAGAAGGTCTTCGACGCCATCATGTCGCTGGGCCTGTCCCTGGGCGGCACGTCGACCGGCGAACACGGCGTGGGCCTGCTGAAGCGCGACTGGCTGGCCCGGGAGATCGGCCCGACGGGCCTGAAGGCGCACCGCTCCATCAAGGCCGCCCTGGACCCGGACAACATCCTCAACCCCGGCAAGATCTTCTGATCCGCCGGGCCGTCCGGCGACGGTGTATTTCCTAGTCAGGCCCCAGGCCGTACCATCCAGCGCTATGTTCACGGAGCCGACCAAGGTGCCCAGGTCCCGCACCCTCGGCTCCTCGTATCCGGGCCGGAACAACGCGTTCAACCTCATCCGGCTCGTGCTCGCCCTCGCGGTGCTCGTCGGCCACTCCAACGTGCTCGCCTTCGGCCGCGATGACAATCCGCTGCGCCTCCCGGCCGACCTCGGCGGCCTCGCCGTCACCGGGTTCTTCGCGCTCTCCGGGTTTCTCATCACGCGCAGCGGCCGCCGCACCCCGTTCCTGCGTTACTGGTGGCACCGGGTGCTGCGCATCTACCCGGGCCTGTGGGCCTGCCTGCTGCTCACCGCGCTCGTGGTCGGACCGCTGCTGTGGACGTACCGCCACGGCGCGCTCGACGGCTACTGGTCCACGGCGAGCGGCCCGATGGAGTACCTCCGCCGGAACCTCGCCGCCGACCCGCGCCAGGATTCCATCGGCGACGTCCTCGCGGGGCGCGCGAACCCCGCACTCAACGGGTCGTTGTGGACCCTCAAGTACGAGCTGGGATGTTATGCCGGGGTCAGCGTGCTCGCGCTGATCGGCGTGCTCCGGCGCGCCCGGCCCCTCATCCTGGTCCCGACCCTGCTCGGCACGGCGGTCATCGTCGCCGACCAGATCCGCGACACGACCGGCACCGGCCGGTGGATCCCGTTCTCGGCGCGCCTCACCGTCCCCGTCGCCGGCACGTTCCTGACCTTCTACCTGCTCGTGCTCGCCACGTCGTTCCTGCTCGGCGCGTGCGCGGAGCTTTACCGCGACCGCGTGCCGCTCAACGACGCCCTCGGCGCCGCGAGCCTGGCCGTGGTACTGATGGCGCTGTACCTTCAGCTGCCGCTGCTAGGCCCCGCCCTGCCCGCGTACGTCTACCTGCTGCTCTGGCTGGGCATCCGCCTACCCGCGGTCTCGGAGCGACTGAGCCGAGTCGGCCGGCGCAACGACTACTCCTACGGCGTGTACATCTACGCCTTCCTCGTCCAGCAGACCCTCGCCGTCTACGGCGTGTACCGCTTCGGCGAGTGGCCGTACATGCTCATCTGCATGGGGCTGACCCTGCTCCTGGCCGCCGCGTCGTGGCACTTCATCGAGAAGCCGGCCCTGCGGCTCAAGGAGTGGACACCGTCACTGCGCCCGTTCACCGCGAACCCCCGATGGATGTGGAGCAGAGAGCGTCTGCCGGTCATGCCTGCTCGAACCGGCGGCGTGCGGTAAGGACCTCGTCCAGGTGGCGGCGGCTCCAGCGGCCGGTGCAGTTCGCCGAAGCGGCGCGAGTCGGTGCCGATGGCCTCCATCACCGGGAGCGCCCACTTGGTGCCACCTGGACGCCTCGCTGCCGTTGCTGCGGACCCTGGTCGGCGCGGAACCGGACCTGCGGTTCGCGTTCGGCGCGATCGAGCTCGCCGCATCGGCGACTGCCCTTCCGCCACCGTGATCGTCGACGACCTGGACGCGGTCGTGGACCAGTTGACGGCCGAGGGCGGCGAGGTCACCACCCCGGAGGCGGCCCGTTGGCTTTGCTCGCGAAAGGGCCGGGAAACGACTCAGGGCTGGTTCCCTGTTTCCAGAGAACCAGCCCTGAGCTGGTGTTTCACGAAGTCGGGGTAGCCGGATTTGAACCGACGGCCTCTTCGTCCCGAACGAAGCGCGCTACCAAGCTGCGCTATACCCCGAGCGTGCCGAGTAATCGTAGCCCACACCCGCGCCGCCGCAAACTCGGTATCCCCCGTGTTGGCGTTTGGGTGGGTGAGCTGGGATTACACGGATTTCAGGAACGTGGACAGGTGGTGCTCGTACGCCTCGGGGTTCAGGTTCCAACCGCGGCAGTGACCGGCCTCACGCGTTTCGACCAAAGTTACGTGCTCGGCGGCGGCCTTCGCGAACTCGACCGTCGGCCACGGGGCCACCGTGCGGTCGTCGTGGTCCACGTACACCAGCGTCGGCACGTCCAGGCGGGCGGCCAGCGGGCGGTAGTCCAGGTCCGCGGCCCGCACGCCCAGGCGGTGCTGGATCAGCCTCAGTGCCGTCCACGTCCATGCCGGCGGCACGTTGAGCTGGCGGGCGTTCATGCGCAGCGTCGCGTTCCAGTCGACCACCGGGCAGTCCAGCACGACGCCGCGCAGGAAGCCGTCGTGGTGCCAGTGGCGGAGCAGGTTGAGGATGGCGGCGCCGCCCATGGACCAGCCCATCAGGATGACGTCGCGGGCGCCCGCCGACCGTGCGTAGTCGATCGCCGACAGTACGTCGCGCCACTCCGTGTGGCCCAGGTGGAAGCGGCGGTCGGGGGACGCGGGCGCGTCCTGGTCGTTGCGGTACGACACGACCAGGGTGTGGTGGCCGGACGCGGCCAGGGTCGGCAGGGCGCGCAGGGCCTCGCCGCGCGGGGCGCCGCGGCCGTGCACGGCGATGATCCAGGTGTCGTCGGCCGGGCCGGCGGTGGGCGGGACCAGCCACGCGGGCAGTGCCCCGAGCTCACCCTGGACGACGACGTCGTCGAACGGCAGGCCCCGGGCGCTGTGCGGGTCGCCCTCGAAGACATATCCCGAGGTGTACCCCCGGACGCCCGCCGCCAGCGAGCCGCGCGTGACGGCCTCGACCTCGCGGGTGACCGTCGCGCGGTCGGCGGCGATCACGTCGCCGAGGCGGGCGTGGCCGCCGGCCCAGACGAACGACAGCGGGATGGACCGGGCCGTGTCCGGGGTCCTCGTCAGCGTGATGCGGTTGCCGGCGTAGGCGCGGACGCGGACGGGGTACACCCGGTTGCCGTTGACGTTGAGCACCTGGCCGGCCAGGAACCAGCTCGCGCCGGCGGTGCCGGTGGGCACCAGCACCGCCAGGCCGGCCGCGCCCGCGATGCCCGCGTAGGCGGCCCGGCGCGCCCATTTGCTCGCCGCCGCGGCCGGCAGCGGCCCGGCCTGGGGCTGGGCAGTCATCGCGGTATGAGCGTCAGGATCGACGCCTCCGGCGGGCACGCGAAGCGGATCGGCGCCGTCGGGTGCGTGCCCAGGCCGGCCGACACGTGCAGGTACGACTCGGAATAGGGCCAGCGGTGCAGGCCCTTGGCCATGCTCCGGTCGAGGCCGCAGTTGGTGACGAGGGCGCCGTAGAACGGCACGGCCACCTGGCCGCCGTGAGTGTGGCCGGCCAGCAGGAGGTCGAAGCCGTCGTCGGCCATGCGGTCGAGGATGCGCGGCTCGGGGGAGTGGGCCAGGCCGATGCGCACGTCCACGTCGGCCGCGGCCGGGCCGGCGACCGCGTCGTAGTCGTCGCGGTTGATGTGCGGGTCGTCGACGCCGACGAGCTCGACGGTGCGGCCGCCCGCCTTGATCGTGGTGCGGGCGTTGTTGAGGTCGGCCCAGCCGGAGCCGGTGAGCAGATCGCGCAGCTCCTCGACGGGGAGCGCGGCGCCCTGCACGTACGGCTTGTTCTTGTTGAAGTACCCGAGCGGGTTCTTGAACACCGGGCCGCGGTAGTCGTTGGAGCCGAAGACGAAGGCGCCCGGGCGGTCCAGCAGCGGGGTGAGCGCGCGTACCACGGCGGGGACGGCGTCCACGTGGGCCATGTTGTCGCCGGTCACCACGACCAGGTCGGGGTCGGTGCCGGCGAGCTCGGCCACCCAGCGCTGCTTGCGGTGCTGGCCCGGCGTCATGTGCAGGTCGCTGATGTGCAGGATTCGCAGCGGCTCGGCGTCGGGCGCCAGCACCGGTACGTCGAAGCGGCGCAGCGTGAACATGTTGCGCTCGACGAGCGAGGCGTAGGCAAAGGTGGCGGCGCCGGCGGCTACGGTGCCGGCCGCGAGTCGCAGTACGGTCTTCGAGCGCATCTGCACAGCCTACCGGCGCTTTTACAACAGAATATGAGCAAGATCGGACGGATAGACTTTTCTCATGTTGAAGGCACGCCTGGAGTCCGACCTGCGCGACGCCATGAAGGCTCGTGACGAGCTGGTGACGTCGACCCTGCGGATGGCGATCGCCGCGGTGCGCAACGCCGAGGTCGCCGGGAAGTCCGCTCGTGAGCTCTCCGACGACGAGGTCCTGTCGGTGCTCACCAAGGAGGCCAAGAAGCGGCGCGAGGCCGCCGAGGCGTTCGCCGGCGCGGGCCGCGAGGCCCAGGCGGCGAAGGAGCGCGCGGAGGAGGAGGTCATCGCCGGATACCTGCCCAAGCAGCTGTCCGACGACGAGCTCGCCGGCATCGTGCGCGACGCCCTGGCCGCCGCAGGGTTCAGCGGCCCGGGGAGCATGGGCCCGGCGATGAAGGCCGCCCAGGCCGCCGTCGCGGGCCGCGCCGAGGGCGGCCGCGTCGCCGCCGTCGTGAAGGCGCAGCTCACCGCGGGCTGACGCGCGACAGACCGATATCCGATACAACGAACGGCGGGCGCCCCCGAGGGGACGCCCGCCGTTTCGCGTGTTCAGGCGATCAGCAGACCCACGGGATCGGGCAGTTGGGGTCGGCGAAGCCGCCGTTGTTCTGCGGCACGTCGCCGTTCGGGTTGCCGTTGTTGCCCAGGTACGGCGGTGCCTGCGCCCCCTGGCCCTTGCTGATGATCAGCGAGACCGAGCTGCCCTTGGCCGTCGAGCCGGCCGGATCGGTGCGGTCGACCGTGCCGGGCGGGCACTGCGACGCGACCTGCTGGCTGGAGACCGAGACGCCGAAGCCCGCGTTCTTGACCTTCGAGCGGGCCTGGTCGACGGAGAGGCACTTGACCGACGGGATGTCGACCAGCTTGCCCTGCGTCTTGTCCTTCGTCGGCGGCGTGAACTGCACGACCGGCTGGCCCTTGAGGCCGTCGCGCAGCGTGGCCAGCGCGGCGTAGTTGACCGGCGGGTGCTTCATGTTCTTGTTCGTCTCGGGCCAGTCCGGGTCGGTGAGGAACCCGGAGACCGCGAGCTGCTTGGTCATGACGGTGAAGGTCGCGCTCTTCTCCGAGTCGGTCGTGCCGGTCTTGCCGGCGATCGGCCGCTTCACGAAGTCGTGGGCGTAGCCGGCGGTCGCGCCGCCGCACTTGCCGGTCGCGGACTGGTCGCCGACCGGGCAGCGGGCCATGTCCACGGCCGCGCGGGCGACCTCGGGGTCGATGTTCTGCTTGCACTTCGGGTCGAGCCCGTCGACCTTCTTGCCGCTGTTGTCCCTGACCTCGAGGATCGGGGTCGGCTCGCAGTACTGGCCGTCCGCGGCGAGCGTGGCGTAGGCGTTGGCCAGCTGCAGCGGGGTCGTCGCGCTCACGCCGAGGGTGAAGGCGCCCCACTGCTTCGGGTTGGCCGCGTACTGCGCGTCGGACGGGGCGTTGAACTGGATGCCCATCCGCTTGGCCACGTCGACGACGTGGTCGACGCCGACCCGCTGCTCCAGCGGCACGAAGAACGTGTTGATCGAGCTGCCGAAGCCGGTCCACATGTTGTACGGGCCGGACTGGCCGCCGGAGTTCTTCGGGCAGTAGTGCGGGCCGTTGCAGGCCGCGGGGCTGCGCGCGTCGATGACGAAGTCCGAGACGAACTGCTTCTCGGTGTTGATCGTCGTCGCGAGCGGGAATCCGGCCTCGAGAGCCGCGACCGCCGTGAAGATCTTGAACGCCGAGCCGGCCTGGTAGCCGGGGATGTCCGTGTCGCCGGTGATGATTGGGACCGTCGTGCGCGGCCAGTTGCCCTTCTGGCCCTTCTTGTCGGGGCTGGTGTTCTGCCCGTTCTGCGACTGGTCGTTGCTGAAGATGCGGTTGGTCGCCAGCGCGGTGACCCGGCCGGTGCCCGGCTGTACGGCCGCGAGCATCAGCGCGTTGGACTGGCCCATCTTGACCTGCTGGTCCTTGGACACGAACGGCTGTTCCTGCGCGTATTTGAACGCCGCCGCCTGCGTCTGGATGTCCAGCGACGAGATGACCGTGTAGCCGCCGGCCCGCAGCCGGTTGGCGCGCTGGTACTGGTCCTCGCCGAACGTCTTCTGGGTCAGCCACCAGCGGCGCAGGTAGTCGCAGTAGAAGCCGGCGCCGAGCTCCGGGCGCTGCACCGACTCGCAGCCCTCGGGGGTGCGCTTGCCGACGATGTTCAGCTTCTCCTTGCCGGCCGCGTCGGCGGTGGCCCGGTCGATGTACCCCATCGAGACCATCTGGTTGAGCACGTACTTCTGCCGGTCGAGCGCGGGCTGCAGGCCCTTGGCGGTCGCCGGGTCGTTGGTGCCGGGCGCCTTCACCAGGCCGGCGATCAGCGCGGCCTCGGGCAGCGTCAGGTCCTTGGGGTCCTTCTCGAAGTACACGTGCGATGCCGCGAAGATGCCGTAGGCACCGTGGCCGAACGCGGCGATGTTGAGGTACCGCTCGAGGATGTCCTTCTTGGAGAGCTTCTTCTCGAGGTCGATCGCGTATTTCATCTCGCGCAGCTTGCGCGTCGGCGTCTTGTCGGTGGCGTCCACGACCTCCTGCGGCGTCTTGGCCGAGTAGGAGATGGCCTGCCGCACGTACTGCATCGTCAGGGTCGAGGCGCCCTGCTCGGTCTGGCCGCCGGCGTTCTGGTTGGCCACGAACGCGCGGGCTACGCCCTTCACGTCGACGCCGCGGTGCACGTAGAACCGGTTGTCCTCGGCCGCGACGATCGCCTCCTGCATGACTCGGGCGACATCGTCGATCTTCACGTCGCGCCGGTTTTCGTCGTACATCATCGCGAGGAGGGTCTTGCCGTCCGACGCGTAGATGTAGCTGATCTGCGGCGAGGGCAGTACGTCAATGTCGGTGGGAAGGTTTTCGAACGTGTCGGAGCCGGCCTTGGCGGCGAGGCCCGACATCGCGACTGCAGGGAACGCGGCCGCAGCGACCACCAGCCCTGCCAAGAGCCCACACAGCAGCAGGGAAGCCGCGTTGGGCAGCAGGCCGTGCTCGCGTTTGCGCATCCAGGTCACCGCCTCAGACTACGGGACGACGTCATAAGGCCACGTCCAGATGGACGCGTCCTCGTTGTCCTAGACGCGTTACACCGAGTGTGAGGTTGACCCGTTTTCCGATTCTGCGTCAAGCGGTGCGGGGGCGCCGGGATTTTGGGCAAGTCGCACCCGGGAGTGACGCGGGGGTAGCACCCATCGGCCCTTCGGGGGATCGCGAAGAGCCGGTTAACCTGGTGCAACAACGTTGCGTAACTGAACGACTACAGAGCATGATGTTCCGGAAAGCTCCTCTCGGGGTTCCCGTGGCCGGGGACCCTCCTGTCACGCCGTGCAATCCGGCGAACTGCACCCGAATGCCATGGGGGGACGTGGTTTGGGCGCTTTTCACCGGGGCAAGAGCGGCGGATGGACCCGGGGGGAGTCCAAGGGGGGAAGAGGAAATATGAGCATGGTCGTCGACTGGCCCAGCATCGCCGCGTGTCGTAATGGCGACCCGGATGCCCTGTTCGTTCAGGGCGCCGAGCAAAACGTGGCGAAGCGGATCTGCCGCAGCTGTCCTGTGCGGTACGAGTGCCTGGCGGACGCCCTCGACAACCGGATCGAGTTCGGGGTCTGGGGCGGCATGACCGAGCGCGAGCGCCGTGCGTTGCTGCGCCGTCACCCGCAGGTGCCCAGCTGGCGCAAGATGTTCGAAGCGGCCATGGACCGCAACGAGAAGGACACCAAGGAGCTGGTTCCGACCGGCTGAGTCGATACAACGCCAATCGCTCTACGCGAAGGTTGATCCGATCGCGCGCAGCCCGTCGAGGTCGTGGACGTCGGCGGGCTGTGCCGGAATTCGGACGACCGGCACGCCCGGATACGCGTGCAGGAACCGGCCGGAGACCGCCGCCTGCCGGTCGTGCTGGTCGGCGAGTTCCGCGTGTACGCGCAGCACGTCGGCCGTGGCCGGGTGCCCGCCGATCTCGTCGAGGCGGGCCGCGGCCGCGCGCGCGTCGTCGGCGGACAGCTGCGGCGCGGCGACCGGCACCACCCGGTTGAGCACCAGGCCGGCCAGGGGCATCCGGTCGGCGGCGAGCCGCCCGGCGAAGTACACCGCCTCGCGCACCGCGTCCGGCTCGGGCGCCGCGACGACCAGGAATGCCGTCTCGGGCGCCTGCAGCACGCGATACGTCTGCTCGGCCCGCTCGCGGAAACCGCCGAACATCGAGTCCAGCGCGCCGACGAAGCCCGACAGGTCGGTCAGCAACTGCGCACCCAGGATCTTCGTCACGGTGCGGCTGAACAGCCCGAACGAGGCCGAGACCAGGTTGAACACGCTGCGGCCGCCGGCGCGCGCCGGTGCCAGCAGCAGGCGCAGCATCTTGCCGTCGAGGAACCGCGACAGGCGGGCGGGCGCGTCGAGGAAGTCCAGCGCCGAGCGCGACGGCGGGGTGTCGACCACGATCAGGTCCCACTCGTCGCGGGCGCGCAGCTGGCTGAGCTTCTCCATGGCCATGTACTCCTGCGTGCCCGAGAACGTCGAGCTCATGGCCTGGTAGAACGGGTTGGCGAAGATCTCCTCGGCCTTCCTCGGGTCGGTGTGCGCGAGCACGACCTCGTCGAAGGTCCGCTTCATGTCGAGCATCATCGCCTGGAGCTCGGCCGAGTCCGGCTGCAGGCCCTTGACCTGCCGGGGCGTGTTGTCCAGCTCGGTCAGGCCGAGCGCCTGGGCCAGCCGCCGGGCCGGGTCGATGGTCAGCACCACCGTGCGCCGGCCGTGCTCCTCCGCCGCCCGCAGCGCCAGTGCCGCGGCCGTTGTCGTCTTTCCAACACCGCCCGAGCCGCAGCAGACCACGATGCGGATCGCCCGGTCGGCGAGGACCGCATCAAGATCCAGCTGAGGCGACCGCGGCTCGGCAGTGGGAGGCACATTGCGAGCGTATCCGCTGGGGGCATCCTCAAGCAGACGTGAGGAGCAGATCACCGAGCGACTCGAGCGCTTCCGCGGTCACGCCCTCGGTGACGACCGGCAGCTCGACCAGCGGCCGGCCGAGACCCTGCAGCTCGGCGCGTAGCGACGCCTCGGCGGCCACCCGCGTCTGGTACGCCCGCGCCTCGCCGACCAGCCCGCCCAGGAGATCCTTGTCGGCCGGCACGCCGGCCGCGGCGAGCCCGCGGCGCAGGTCGGCCTGGGTGAGCTTGGCGCCCGCCAGGACCGGCGGCCGGGTGGCGTTCACGATGACGGTACCGATGGGGATGCCCAGCCGCGTGAGCTCGTCGATCGCGTCCGCGGTCTCCTGGACCGGCATCTCCTCCAGGAGGGTGACCACGTGCACGGCGGTCATCGGCGAGCGCAGGATGGCCGCGACGCCCTCGCTCTGTGTCTTGATCGGGCCGACCTTGGCCAGCCGGGCCGTCTCGGCCGTCACGTTGAGGAACCGGCCTATCCGCCCGGTCGGGGGCGCGTCCAGCACCACAGCGTCGTAGACGCGCCGGCCGTCGGCGGTCCGGGTGACCGCCTCCTTGATCTTGCCGGTGAGCAGCACGTCGCGCAGGCCCGGGGCGATCGTGGTGGCGAAGTCCACCGCGCCGACCTTGCGCAGCGCCCGGCCGGCCACGCCCAGCCGGTAGAACATCTCGAGGTACTCCAGCAGCGCCTCTTCGACGTCCACCGCCAGCGCCCGCATCTCCCCGCCGCCCCTGGCCGTGGCGATGCGCAGCTCCTGGTAGGGCAGCGGGTCGCGGTCGAACAGCTGGGCGATGCCCTGCCGCGCCTCGACCTCGATGAGCAGGGTCCGTTTGCCGTCTCGGGCCAGAGCGAGGGCCAAGGCGGCGGCGACCGTCGTCTTGCCGGTGCCACCCTTGCCGGTGACCACATGCAGACGGGCGGGCCAGCCATAGCCGCCCCGCCCGTCTGCGGAGTCGCGCGTCGTCACGCCCTCGACGCTACCTGGTCGAGGAAACGATCACGCGCCGGTGATCTCGCACACCCACCAGCCCTTGCTCTGCGTGGCGATGTACTTGTACTTCATCTCCGAGACCTTCTCGTCGCTGGTCGACACCTTGACCGGCACGATCAGCGTGGCCTGGTCCTTGTCCTGCTTCTCCACGGTCGGCGCGGGCCAGGTGTACGTCGGGCTGCTCAGCGACGCGTCGAACCGGCGGATCTCGTCGACCCGCGCCGCGAGCTTGTCCTTGTTCCGCGACGAGGCGCACACGTACTTCAGCGCCTCCTCGGTGTTCTTGTTCTTGTACACCGCGGTGAGGAAGCCGTTGACGGCCTCGACCGGGCTCGACGCGCCGGTGCCCTGGTTGTTCTGCACCACGAAATACGCGGCCGCGCCGCCACCGCCGCAGAGCACCAGCACAACGCCCAGGACGATCAGCGTGATCATCAGGCCGCGCTTCTTCTTGACCGGGGCCTGCTGGGGATACACCGGATAGCCCATCGCCGGCGGCCCGGAGAACGGCGGGGCCATCCCGGGCTGGGGGATCGGGCCGGTGGGCATGGGCCCGGTCGGGAACTGCCCGGTGGGCGGCGGGAACTGCCCGGTGGGCTGCCCGAAGGCGCCTGTGGCCGGCATCTGCCCGGTCGGCGGCGCGTAGGGCGACGCATACGGCTGCCCGGAGGTCGGGGGCGCCGAGGTCGGCGGTGCGTAGGGGGAGGCATACGGCTGCCCGGAGGTCGGGGGCGCCGAGGTCGGCGGGGCCGCATACGGGTCCTGCACCGGCGGGGCCGCGAACGGGTCCTGCACCGGCGGTGGCGGCGGCCAGCCCTGCCCCGGCTGCCCCGGCTGGCCTTGATACTCGGGCTGACCCGGGTACTGGGGCGGTTGCGTCATCTTTCCCACCTCTGTGCGACACGCGACGGCGGCCCTCACAGTAGCGGCAGGAGGCGATCCGTGGGGTCCCCCGATATCAGCCTGTGCCCGACGGGCCGGTCTCGCGCGGCGTTACTGTCCCCACATGCAGAAATGGGAGTACCTGACCGCACCGCTGCTGGTCCACAACACCAAGATGATTCTCGACAACTTCGGCGAGGAGGGCTGGGAGCTGGTGACGGTCGTCCCGGGCCCCAACCCGGAAAACCTGGTCGCCTACTTCAAGCGCCCGAAGGCCGGCTGAGATGGGCGACGTCTACGCCCGGCTCGCTGAGCTCGGGGTCACGATCCCGCCCGTGGTACCGCCGGTGGCCGCCTATGTGCCCGCGGTGCAGACGGGCAACCACGTGTACGTCTCCGGCCAACTGCCGATGGTCGACGGCGCGCTGCTGGCCACCGGGCTGGTGGGCGCGGACGTCTCGCCGGAGCGGGCCAAGGAGCTCGCCCGGCAGTCCGGGATCAACGTGCTCGCCGCCGTCGAGGCGCTCGTCGGCCTCGGCCGGGTGGTGAGGGTCGTGAAGATCGTCGGGTTCGTCGCCTCGGCGCCCGGCTTCACCGGCCAGCCCGCGGTCATCAACGGCGCGAGCGAGCTGCTCGGCGAGGTCTTCGGCGACGCTGGCCGCCACGCGCGCAGCGCGGTGGGCGTGTCTTCGCTGCCGCTGAACGCGCCGGTCGAGGTCGAGGCGATCGTGGAGATCGCCTGAGCGGCCCGCGGGCTGAGCGAAGCGAACATATGATAGCGAAGCGAACATAACCGAAATGTCGTATATGTCCGTCACGGTGTGGCGGACATATACGACTCGCCGAACGTTCAGAACGTGCCCGGCTCGCCAAGGAGAACGGGCCTTCCAATGGCCGGTCGGGTGACGTGTCGGCCGAACCGCACCGCCGTAGGATTCCCTCGTGGTAAGCCACGTCACCACCCCCGCGGCCGAGGTCCTCGAAGCGTTGCCCGACTGGGTGACGCTGGTCCGCGCGCCGAATCCGGGGCCGATGACGCTGGACGGCACCAACACGTGGCTGCTGCGCGCCCCGGGCGGCGGCAGCATCGTGGTCGACCCGGGACCCCTCGACGAGGGGCACCTGCGCGCGGTCGCCGCACACGCGCCCGTCGCGGCCATCGTGCTCACCCACGGTCACATCGACCATACGGAGGGCGTGTCGCGGCTGGCCGAGCTCACCGGTGCGCCCGTGCACCACCCGCCCGTGCTCGAGGGCCTCGACGCCGGCGGGGTCACGCTCGAGCCGCTGCCGACGCCCGGGCACACCAGGGACTCCGTCTGCTTCGTCGTGCGGTACGGCGGCGAAGAGATCGTGCTGACCGGCGACACGATCCTCGGCCGGGGTACGACGGTGGTGGCCTGGCCCGACGGGAACCTCGGCGACTACCTCGACAGCCTGGCCCGGCTCGCGGCGTTCGACGGCCGGCCCGCGCTGCCCGGCCACGGGCCCGCGCTGAGCGACGCCGGCGTCGCCGCCCGCTTCTACCGCGACCACCGCGAGGCCCGGCTCGAGCAGGTCCGCGCCGCGGTCGCCGCGGGCGCGACCGACGCCGCCGAGGTCGTGGCGCGCGTCTACGCCGACGTCGACCGCGACCTGTGGCCCGCGGCCGAGTGGAGCGTGCGTGCGCAGCTCGATTTCCTGCGACGGGAATCACACCGGCCGGTTGATGGGTTGAGTGCAACGTGACGTGTTCGGTGTGCGGGACTGTGGCCGTTCCCGGTGCGCGGTTCTGCCACCATTGCGGCTCCGCGCTGCCCGGCGCCGCCACCCTGCCCGCGGCCGAGCGGCGGATCGTCACCGTCCTGTTCGGTGACCTGTCCGACTTCACGGCCTGGTCCGAGGACCTGGATCCGGAGCGCGTCGGTGCCGTCACCGACCGTGTGCTGGCCGCGCTGGCCGGTGCCGTCAAGACCTTCGGCGGACACGTCGACAAGCTCACCGGCGACGGCATCATGGCCGTGTTCGGCGCGCCGGTCGCGCACGAGGACGACGCCGAGCGCGCGGTGCGCGCCGCCCTGTCGATGCAGCGCGCGGTGCGCCGGGTGCTCGACGACGAGCGCGGCGGCGGCGCCCCGCTCGGGCTGCGCATCGGGCTCAACACCGGGCCGGTGGTCGCGGGCGTGCAGGCCGGCATCGAGTACACGGTCATTGGCGACACCGTGAACACCGCCGCCCGGCTGGCCGACGCCGCCGCGATCGGCGCCGTGTACGCGGGCGACCGCACCTCCTCGTCCACCCGCCGCCTGGCCTCCTGGCGCGCCCTGCGCCCGCTGCGGCTCAAGGGCAAGCGGGAGCCGGTCGACGCGTTCGAGCTCCTCGGCCTGCTCGATGCCCCGGGCACTCGCTCCGGCCTCGGCGACGAGGCGCCGTTCGTCGGCCGCGAGGCCGAGCTGGGCCGCGTGTCCGGCCGCCTCGCCGAGATCGCCGACCGGCAGGAGCCGCGCGTGCTGGTCTTCACCGGCGAGGCGGGCCTGGGCAAGACCCGGCTGGCCGGCGAGATCGAGCGGTTCGCCGCCGGCTACCTCGGCGGCGCCGGATACACGCCCAGCGCGGGCTTCGCGCCCGGCGGCGGCGCCCGCGTGCTGTCGGTGCACTGCGCCGCGTTCGGCGAGCGGCGCCGGCTCGCGCCGCTGGCCGACCTGGTCCGGGCCGCGATCGGCCTGCCGCCCGACGCCGCGCTCACCCGCGAGGCGGTCGAGGAGCGGCTGCGCCGCCTCGCCCAGCGGCTGGCCCGCGCCGCCCGGGGCCGGCCGGAGCCGCCGCGGTTCGCCAGCGACCTGCTGCTGAGCCTGATCGGGTACACCGAGGCCGTCGGCGACACCACCTGGGTCGCCCCCGCGTCCGGGCTGGGCCGGCTGGGCGCAGTGGCACCCGGCCAGCCCGGGCTGGGCAAGCCCGACGAGCTCGACCTGGACGCCGTGCCCAACGCCGTCGCCGAGCTGCTGTCCGGCCTGGCCGCGGAGACCCCGCTCGTGGTGATCGTCGACGACCTGCACGACGCCACCGCGGAGACCCTCGACGCGCTCGGCGCCACCATCGAGCGGCTCAGCGGCCCGGTGCTCATCGTGCTGCTCGGCCGGCCCGAGCTGGTCCGCTCCGCCGGCGTGCTGACCCGCATCGCCGACGCCGAGGTGGTACCCATCCCGCCGCTGCGCGGTTCGGACGCGGCCCGGCTGCTCTCGGCGTATCTCGGCGGCGGCCGGCTGGCCCCGCCCGACGAGGACCGGCTGCTGGCCACCGCCCAGGGCAACCCGTTCTACCTCGCCGAGCTGGTCACGCTGCTGCAGGAGCGCGGCGCGCTGACCACCGTGGCCGGCACCGACCCGTCCGGCTGGCGGCTCACGCCCGGCTCGCTCGGCGGCCGGCTGCTCTCCCGCGACCTCGCCGCGGTTCTCGCCGCCCGCATCGACGCGCTGCCGGCCGACACCCGCGCGGTGCTGCGCGACGCCGCCGTCATCGGCGACAACGTGCCGGCCCGGGCCCTGGAGGCGCTGCGGTTCAACCCGCCCGGCCAGCCGGCCCGCCCGGCGGTCGTCGCCGCCGTCGAGCTGGAGCGAGCCGTCGAGGAGCTGCTGCAGCGCCGCATGCTGCGCCGCGGCCGGGGCGGCTACGCGTTCGCCACCCCGCTGCTGCGCGAGGCGGCGTACGCCGGCATCGGCAAGGCCGACCTCGCCGAGCGGCACGCCGCGCTGTCGCGGTGGGCCTCGGCCGCGGTCACCGCGTTCCTCGCGGCCGGCGGCACCGGCAACGTCACCGGGCTCAACATGACCATCGGCGCCGCCGACGCCTTCATCGCCGAGCACGCCGAGCGCGCCGGGCACCTGGCCGACGTCGTCGGGCTGCGCCCCGACTCGCTCGCCCGCTCCGCCGCGCCGCTGGGCGTCCAGGCGCTGGGCCGGGCCGCCCGGGCCGCGCTGTCCAGCGGCGAGCCGGCGCAGGCCGCGCAGGCCGGCGACCGCGCCGCGGCGCTCGGCGCCGGTGCGCTGCCGACCGCCGACCGGCTCGTGCACGCCCGGGCGCTGCTCCAGCTCGGCCGCTCGGCGGAGGCCCTCGGATTCGCCGAGAAGATCACCGCCAACGCGGGCGACGACGCCGCCGTGCGGGTCGGCGCCCTGCTCGTGGCCGGGCGCGCCTACCGGGCCATGGGCGATCACCGGCGCAGCTACCGGACGCTGACCGAGGCGCTGGAGGCGGCGACGGCGGCGCACCTGACGTACGAGCGCGGCGACGCCATGCGCCGCCTCGGCATGGCCGACTTCCTGGAGGGGCGCCTGGCCGAGGCCGGCGGCCGGTTCGCCGAGTCGTTCCAGATCGCGGTCACCGCCGGCGACCGGCGCGCCCAGGCGTGGTCGCTGCAACACCTGGCCTGGGTCACCACCACCCGCGGCGACTTCGCCGGCGCCGACGCGGCGCTGGGGCGGGCCGCGCGCCGCTTCGCCGAGCTCGGCGACCCGGTCGGGCGCGCCTGGCTGCGCGGCACGACGGCGTTCGTGCGGCTGCTGGCCGGCCGCCTCGGCGAGGCCCGCCGGCTGGCCAAGGCCTTCCTGCCCTTCGGCGAGCGGGTCGGCGACGCCTGGGCGGTCGGCACGCTGCGCGCGGTCGAGGCGTTCGCCGCGGCCGAGAGCGGCGACCTGGCCGAGGCCGACCGCGAGGCCCGGCGGGCGTACCGCGAGTTCGCCGCCGCCGGCGACGACTGGGGCCGCGGCCTGGCGCTGGTGGTCCGCGGCGTCGTCGCGCGCGAGCTGTCCGAGCCCGCGCACGCCTACGACCTGCTCTCCGACGCCACCGAGTACGGCGAGAAGACCGGCCACCCGCTCCTGCTCGGCATGTCCCGCACGCTCCGCGGCTTCGTCAGCCTCGACCGGGGCGATCCGGTCGCCGCCGAGGCCGACGCCCGGGCGGTGCTGGAGGTCGTGGAGACCCACGACGTGCTGGAGCCGGCCAAGGTGGGCCCGCGCGTGCTGTTCGGGCTGGCCCGCCTCGCCCAGGGCGACCTGGCCACGGCGCTGGAGACCCTCGGCTGCGTCGCCGCCGAGCGTCCCGGCCCGTCGGTGATCTTCTCGCGCCGGCACGCGGTGGCCGCCTACGCCTCGGCGCTGCTCGCGGCCGGGCGCAACGCCGAGGCCCTCGACTGGGCCCGGCAGGCGCAGTCCGCGCCCGGCGAGGACGTGCGCGGTCGCGATTATGCCGCGGCGGTACTCCAGGAGGCGCTCGACGCCAACGCTGAGTGCGCGAACGACTCCGTTCCGGTGGTCGCCGAGTCCTGAAATTCGGGTGTGGCCGATGCGTGACGGAGAATTGTCAGACCCCTGTCGTACCGTCTTAGCCGTGACCGCATCGACTCCACTCCCCACGGTGCCCGGCCTGACCGGGTTCTCCGTGCTGGCCCGCGGCGGCTATGCCACCGTCTACCGGGCTGAGCAGGAGTCGGTCGGCCGCGACGTCGCCGTCAAGGTCGAAAACCGCACGATCGAGACCGAGCGCGACCGCCGCCGCTTCCTGCGCGAGGCGCGCGCCGCCGGCCGCATGTCCAGCCATCCGCACGTCGTCGACCTGTTCGACGCCGGCGTCACCGGCGACGGCCACCCCTACCTGGTCATGGAGCTCTGCGACGGCTCCTATGCCGAGCGGATGCGCACCGCCCCGCTGAGCCCCGCCGAGGTCCGCGAGGTCGGCTTCAAGATCGCCGATGCGCTCGCCGACGCGCATTCGCTGGGCGTCCTGCACCGCGACGTCAAGCCGGCCAACATCCTGTTCAGCCGGTTCGGCGAGCCCGCCCTGGCCGACTTCGGCCTGGCCATCCTCGCCGAGTGGCGCGACGTGTCGATCACCCTCGACGTGCTCACCCCGGCCTACGCGCCGCCCGAGACGTTCCGCCACGCCCCGCCGGGCCCCGCCGCCGACGTCTACGCGTTGTGCGCCACGCTCTACGCCCTCCTGCGCGGCCGCCCGCCCCGCTGGCGCGCCGACCAGATGCCCAGCCTGCTGTCGCTGGTCGACATGTTCAACGAGCACATCCCCGACCTGCCGGGCTGCCCCGACGACCTGATGGCGATCCTGCGCGCCGGCATGTCCAACGACGACGCGGCCCGGCCCACGGCGCTGCAGCTTCGCGATGCGCTGACGGCCCTGCAGATGGCCCCGCCACCCCAGGTGATCCTGCCGCCGCTGGGCTCGCCGTCGGTCGAGCCGGTCTATACGTCGCCCCCGCTGCCGCCCCCTCCCCCGGCCGACCGGCTGCTCGACTCGCCGTTCCTGGGCGGGTTCCCGCGCGACCCGGAGCAGACCGTCCCGCACCAGGCCGGCCCGGAGGAGCCCCCGACCGACCCGCTGGCAGCCCGCTCCGGCGGTCCTGCCGGCCTTTCCGTTTCTTCTCCTGGTTCTTCCCCTGGTTCTTCTGCCGCCGGGCCCGTCGCGGCATCTGATGCTGATTCGTCGGGTTTGCGCGGCGAGCGCGGGGATGTCGCGTCGTCGGAGGCGCCGGTGGCGCCGCCGGCTGATCCGTTCGTGGCGCCGGTCGAGCCTCCGGCGGCGAGCCGGCGGGGCGTGTGGCTGGGCGTGATCGGCGGGCTGGTGGCGGTGGCCGTCCTGGCGGGGATCGCCATCGCGTACGGGTCCGGCGGTGACAGCCCGGAGCCCGCCGCGTCGCAGTCGGCGATCGCCGTCCCGCCCCTGGCCACGTGCGGCCCGGTCGCCGGCCCGGGCGCCCGCTGCTCCGACACCCCGGAGTGCTTCGACGCGAAACCGTCCCCGGTGGACTGCTCGGGCCGCCACACGTGGGAGGTGTTCGCATACGGCGACCTGCCCGCCGGCAGCGCCGTCTCCGACAAGAAGGACCCGGCCGTGGCCGCGGTGTGCAGCCTGCCGACCCTCGTCTCGGTCAACATCGCCGCCACGAACTGGCGGATCGACGTGCTCCTGCCGAGCCTCGACACCCAGAAGGCCGGCCAGACCACGTTCCGCTGCCTGGCCGGCAAGGGCGACGACGCCCTGACCGGCGAGCAACTGCACAAGTCCCGCTGAGCCGCGCTGTGGCGGGTCAGTACGACTTCTCCTGGCCCATGAGGTGCTGGGACACGAAGTTCAGGATCATCTCGCGGGAGACCGGTGCGATCCGGCCGGCCCGGACCGCGCCGAGCAGGGTGGCCACGCCGAATTCCGTGGTCATGCCGTTGCCGCCCAGCGACTGAATCGCGGTGTCGACGGCGAGCGCGGCGGCCTCGGCGGCGGCGTACTTCGCCATGTTCGCCGCCACGCCCGCCTCCAAATCGCGGCCGACGTCGTAGAGGGACGCGGCCTTGGCGACCATGAGCCGGGCGAGTTCCACCTGGATGTGGGCGTGCGCGAGCGGATGCGCCACGCCCTGGTGGCTGCCGATCGGGCGGCCCCACACGGCGCGGGTCGCGGCGTAGGTGGAGGCGCGCTCGAGGGCGTAGCGGGCCGTGCCGCACGCCATCGCGGCCACCGTGATCCGCTCCGGGTTGAGCCCGGAGAAGAGCGCCGGCAGGCCCGCCTCGGGATCCTCGCCGATGAGCGCACCGGCCGGGACGCGCACGTCATCGAGGTACACCATGAATTGGTTTTCGGGGCTGACGATCTCCATGTCCAGCTTGGTCGCGGTCAGGCCCGGCGCGTCGGTCGGCACCACGAACAGGGCGGGCTTGAGCCGTCCGGTGCGCTCGTCCTCCAGGCGCGCCACCACCATGATCTTCGAGCACTCGTCGACGCCCGAGATGTACACCTTCCGGCCGGTCAGCGAGTAGCCGCCCTCGAACGGCCGGGCCACCGTGCTGAGCTTGTGGAAGTTGGAGCCGGCGTCCGGCTCGGTGATGGCGAAGCAGACCTTCAGCGTGCCGGCGGCGAAGCCGGGCAGCATGGCCTGCCGCTGGGCGTCCGTGCCGTGCTTGGCCACGATCGTGGCCGCGATGGCAGGGGAGACGACGAGCAGCAGCAGCGGCGCTCCGGCCGCGGCCAGTTCCTCGCAGACGATCGCGAGCTCGGTGATGCCGCCGCCACCGCCGTCGTACCGCTCGGGCACGCTGACGCCGAGGTAGCCGAGCCGGGCGGCCTCCTCCCACAGCTCGTCGGAGTGCTCGCCGGCCTTCGCCTTGCGCACGAAGTACTCGTGACCGTAGCGCTTGCCGAGCTTGGCGACCGCGTCGCGGAGGTCCTGCTGTTGAGGGGTGTAGTCGAAGTCCACGAACGCTCCTCATGAGGGGAGGTGCTAGGCGGGGGTGAGGACTGCCAGTAGTGCGCCGGACTCGACCTGCGAGCCGGCCGCGACCCGCAGGTCGCTGATGACGCCGTCGGTGGGGGCGTGCACGGGGTGTTCGAGCTTCATCGCCTCCACCGTCAGCAGCAGGTCGCCGGCCGCGACCCGCTGGCCGGGCTCGACGAGCACCCGGCCGACCGCGCCAGGCAGCGGCGCGACCAGGGAGCCTTCGGGCTGCTCGGCGACGGGCAGCGGGTACCGCGGCAGCTCCGTCAGCGTCACCGAGCCCTCGGGACTGTCCACGAAGGACGCCCCGTCGACCTCGTGGACCGCGAACTGCAGCCGCACGCCGCCGACGTCGAGCACCACCCGCTCGCCGGTCGCGCTGAGGATCGCCGCCGGCGGGTGGTCGGGCGCGCCGGCCGGGTCGAGCGCGGCGCCGGGCAGCCCAGCGTTCCTCGGGTGCTCCGGATCGATCCGGCGCACCGCCCAAGCGGCGAGGTCGTTGGCGCGGTCCAGCCGGTAGCCGACCTCGATCGTGCCGGTCGGCCCCTCGTACACCACCGTCTGCAGCGCGCTGGGCACGTTGCGCCAGCCGGAGGGGAGGCCGGGCAGCAGCGCGGTCTTGGCGCGGCGCGCGGCGCCGGACAGCGCCGCCGCGAGGCACGACAGCCGCACCGCGTCGACCGAGGAGAGCAGGGGCGCGAACACCTCGGGGTGGCGGTCGAGAAAGCCGGTGTCGGTACCGCCGGACAGGAACGCCGCGTGCCGCAGCACCCGCACGAGCAGGTCGCGGTTGGTCGTCACGCCGTGGATGCGCGCCCGCGCGAGGGCCCCGCCGAGCATCCGGGCGGCCTCGGCGCGGGTCGGCGCCCAGGCGATCAGCTTCGCGAGCATCGGGTCGTAGTGCACGCCGATGACCGAGCCGTCGGCGACGCCGGAGTCCAGCCGCAGGCCGGGCGCGGGCAGCGGGCCGAACGCGTGCTCGACCCCGGGGACGTCGAAGCGGTGCAGCGTGCCGGTGGAGGGCATCCAGGCGTACGCGGGATCCTCGGCGTACAGGCGGACCTCGATCGCGTGGCCGCGCAGCGGCGGCGGGCCGTTGAACGGCAGCGCGCCGCCCTCGGCCACGACCAGCTGCAGCCGGACCATGTCGACGCCGACCACGCACTCGGTCACCGGGTGCTCGACCTGCAGCCGGGTGTTCATCTCCAGGAAGAAGAACTCACCGCTGGGCGCGAGCAGGAACTCGACGGTCCCGACGCCGACGTAGGAGACCGCGCGGGCGGCCGCGATCGCCGCCTGGCAGAGCCGCTCACGCAGCGCCGCGTCGACCGCCGGCGACGGGGTCTCCTCGACGATCTTCTGGTGCCGCCGCTGGATCGAGCACTCGCGCTCGCCGAGCGGGACCACGTTGCCGTGCGAGTCCGCCATGATCTGGACCTCGATGTGGCGGGCGCGTTCGACGTACCGCTCGCAGAAGACCGTCCCGTCGCCGAACGCCGACGCGGCCTCGCGGCGCGCCGCCGCCACGGCCTCGGCCAGCGACTCCCGGTCGCGCACGATCCGCATGCCCCGGCCGCCGCCGCCTGCGGAGGCCTTGACCAGCACCGGGAAGGTGTCGACGTCCTCGGGCTCGACGGCGGTCGGCAGCATCGGCACCCCGGCCTCGGCCAGCAGCGCCTTGGCCTCCAGCTTCGAGCCCATGATCGCGATCGCCTTCGGCGACGGGCCGACCCAGGTCAGGCCCGCGTCGATCACCGCCCGCGCGAAGTCGGCGTTCTCCGAGAGAAACCCATATCCCGGGTGTACCGCGTCGGCGCCGCACTTGCGGGCCGCCGCGATCAGCAGATCGCCGCGCAGGTAGGTCGCCGCCGGCGAGTTGCCGGGCAGATGCACGGCGTAGTCGGCCTCGGCGACGTGCGGGGAGTCGGCGTCCGCGTCGGAGTGGACGGCGACCGTCTCGACCCCCATCGCCCGGCAGGTGGCGAACACCCGGCGGGCGATCTCGCCGCGGTTGGCTACCAGCAGCCTTCTGATCACTATCGCTCCCCTAGTGCCGGAATACGCCGAATTGGGCGGTTTCGCCGGTGCCCACGAGCGCCAGGCACATGCCCAGCACGGTGCGGGTGTCGCGCGGGTCGATCACGCCGTCGTCGTAGAGGCGGCCGGACAGGAACAGCGCCGCCGACTCCTGCTCCACCTTGTGCTCGACCATGAACCGCATGGTGCGGTCCTGCTCCTCGTCGTAGACCTGCCCCTTGGCCTCGGCCGCCTGCCGGGCCACGATCGACAGCACGCCGGCCAGCTGCTGCGGCCCCATGACCGCGGACTTGGCGTTGGGCCAGGTGAAGAGGAACCGCGGCTCGAAGGCGCGGCCGCACATGCCGTAGTTGCCGGCGCCGTACGACGCGCCGATGTTGATCGTCAGGTGCGGCACCCGCGAGTTCGCCACCGCGTTGATCATCAGTGCGCCGTGCTTGATGATGCCGCCCTGCTCGTACTCGCTGCCGACCATGTACCCGGTGGTGTTCTGCAGGAAGACCAGCGGGGTGCCGCTGCTGTTGGCCAGCTGGATGAACTGGGCGGCCTTCTGCGCCTCGGCGGAGAACAGCACGCCGCGGACATTGGCCAGCACGCCGACGCGGTGGCCGTGGATCGCGCCCCAGCCGGTGCACAACGCCGCACCGTAGGCCGGTTTGAACTCGTCGAACTCGCTGCCGTCGAGGATCCGGGCGAGGATCTCGCGCGGGTCGAACGGCACGCGCAGGTCCGCGCTCGGGATGCCCAGCAGGTCGTCGGCGCCGAACTTCGGTTCGGGGCCATAGGTGCGGCCCGGTCCGAAATTTCGGAAATTTCGGATACAGCCGCGCGCCAGGCGCAGGGCGTCGCGCTCGTCCTCGGCCACGAAGTCGGCCAGGCCCGAGCGCGTCGCGTGCATCGCCGCGCCGCCGAGCGTCTCGTCGTCCACCGTCTCGCCGGTCGCCATCTTCACCAGCGGCGGCCCGGCCAGGAACACCTTCGCCCGGTCGCGCACGAAGATCGTGTAGTCCGACATGCCCGGCACGTACGCGCCGCCCGCCGTCGCGTTGCCGAACACCACCGCGACCGTCGGGATCGCCGCCGCCGACAGCCGGGTCAGGTCCCGGAACGCGGCCCCGCCCGGGATGAAGATCTCCGCCTGCTGCGGCAGGTCCGCGCCGCCCGACTCGACCAGGTTGATCAGCGGCAGCCGGTTCTCCCGGGCGATCTGCCCGGCCCGCTGGGTCTTCTTGAGCGAGAACGGGTTGACCGCGCCACCCCGCACGGTCGGGTCGTTGGCCACGATCACGCAGGGAATGCCCTCGACGACGCCGATGCCGGTCACGACGCTCGCACCGACCGGGTAGTCGGTGCCCCACGCGGCGACCGGGCACAGCTCCAGGAACGGCGAGTCGCGGTCGACCAGCAGCTCGATGCGCTCGCGCGGCAGCAGCTTGCCGCGCGCGTGGTGGCGGGCCACATACTTCTCGCCCCCGCCGCCGCGCGCCTGCCGCAGCGCCGACTCCAGCTCGGTCAGCCGTTCGAGCATCGCCTGGCGATTTTCCTGATAGGCGCTTCCGCGCGGGTCGAGGTTGCTCGTCAACACCGGCATGCCTCAGACCCCCAACTGCTTCGCGATGATCTCGTTCATGATCTCCGTGGTCCCGCCGCCGATGCCCATGATCCGAGCGTCGCGGTAGTGGCGCTCGACCTCGGCGTCGCGCAGGTACCCCAGGCCGCCGTGCAACTGCACGGCCTGGTCGACGACGTGATCGCACGCCGCGACCGCGGTGTTCTTCGCCATCGCCACCTCCGTAACGAGCCGCTCGCCGCTTGCGACACGCATCGCGACGTGGCGGACGTATGCGCGCGCCACGTCGACCTGCCGCGCCATCTCTGCCAGCCGGTGCCGCACGAGCTGCCGGCTCGCCAGCGGACGGCCGAACGTGTGCCGGTCGCGCACCCACGCCAGCGTGAGGTCCAGGCAGCGCTGCGCGGTCGCGTACGCCTGGACCGCCAGCGAGATCCGCTCGGTCGCGAAGTGCGTCATGAGCTCGGCGAACCCGCCCACGACGTGACCCTTCGGCACCCGTACGCCGACGAACGCGAGCTCGGCGGTGTCCGAGCAGTGCCAGCCCATCTTGTCCAGGCGGCGGGTGACGGAGAACCCGCCGTCGACCACGAGCAGCCGGAACCCGGCCTCGGTCCGCACCGCCGTGGTGGCGAAGTCGGCGCGCGCCCCGCTGGTGATGAACGTCTTCGTGCCGTCGACGACGTACTGGTCCCCGTCGAGCACCGCCCGCGTGCGCACGCCGGCCACGTCGGACCCGCCGTCCGGCTCGGTGATCGCCAGGCAGCCGATGCGCTCGCCGCGCAGCGTCGGGCGCACGAACCGCTCGATCAGCGCCGGGTCGCTGGTCGCGACGATGTGCGGCAGCGCGATACCGTGCGTGAACAGCGCCGCGACCAGCCCCGACGACCCGCCGGCCCGGATCAGCTCCTCGGTGACCACGACGCTGTCGAGCAGGTCCCCACCGGACCCGCCGACCTCCTCGGCGAAGCCGATCCCGAGGAGGCCGATCTCCGCGGCGGTACGGTGAAGCTCGCGGGGCACCTCGCCGGCGCGCTCCCACTCGTCGAGATTCGGGCGCACCTCGCGCGTCACGAACGCCCTCGTCAGCTCGCGGAGTCGGCGCCGCTCCTCGGTCTCGAACGGATCGTTCATGGCAGCAGCTCTTCGGGCAGGTCGACCACCCGGGAACGCAGCCACTCGCCGAGCGCCTTGCCCTGCGGATCGAACCGCGTGCTGGCCGCGACCCCCTCGCCGAGGATCCCGTGGATCACGAAGTTGACCGCGCGCAGGTTGGGCAGCTCGTGTCGCTCGGTCCGCAGCGGGCCGGTCTCGGGCAGCAGCTCCTTGAGCCGCTCGACGGTGAGCTCGGCGCGCAGCCACTCGTACGCCCGGTCGGTGCGCGCCCAGACGCCGATGTTGGCGTCACCGCCCTTGTCCCCGGATCTGGCCCCGAACAGCACCCCGAGCGGGGCGCGAATCGTATCTTGCCGGATAAATCCGGACACGTCAGTGTCCGGATCGCTCGCGGGGCCGCTCGTGAGGCCGCTCGTAGCGCTGCTCGCGGCGCCGCTCTCGGGTGGAGGGATGTGCCGCCGGGTCCCGTCCGGTAGCACGGCCACGTGGTCGACCGCGCCCTGCGGGATCGCGTGGCCGGTGAAGACGCCGAACGGGGTGGCGTCGCCCGGCGGAGCGGTCAGCGCCAGCCCCGGGTACGAGGCCAGCGCCAGCTCCACGGCGGCCTGCGAGAACGTCCGCCCGGCGCGCTTGGGGTCGTGGTCCTTCACATGCACCGTGAGCAGGGCGCTCGCGGAAGGCTCGTCGGCGGCGTCGGGGCGGTCGGTGCGGGCCAGCGCGAACTCCAGGCCCTCCGGGCCGAGCGCGTCCTCGAGCTGGGCGCGCACCAGGGCAGCCTTCTCCTCGATCCGCAGGCCGCACAGCACGAACGTCATGGCGTTGCGGAAGCCGCCCAGCGCGTTGACGCCCACCTTGACCGCCTGCGGGGGCGGGGCGCCGCGGACGCCGTCGATGCGGACGCGGTCGGGGCCGTCGGGGGCGAGGCGGATCGTGGCGAAGTCGGCGACGACGTCGGGGCCGGCGTAGGCGGGGGCGCCGATCTCGTACAGCAGCTGCGCCGTCACCGTCTCGACCGTGACCGCGCCGCCGGTGCCGGGGTGCTTGGTGATCACGGCGCTGCCGTCGGCGTGCAGCTCGGCGAGCGGGAAGCCGGGGCGGCGGGCGCCGTCGGGCAGCTCGGTGAAGAACGCGAAGTTGCCGCCGGTGGCCTGTGCCCCGCACTCGAGGACGTGGCCCGCGACCGTGGCGCCGGCCAAGGCGTCGAGGTCGTCGCGGGTCCAGCCGAACCGGGCGATGCCGGGGCCGACGACCAGCGACGCGTCCGTGACCCGGCCGGTGACGACGACGTCTGCGCCGGCGGAGAGGCACTCGGCGATGCCGAACGCGCCGAGGTACGCGTTGGCGGTCAGCGGCAGCCCCAGGCCCAGCTCGGCGGCGCGGTCCTTGACGTCGTCGCCCTCGACGTGGGCGACCGCGACCCGCAGGCCGAGGCGGGCGGCGAGCGCCCGGATCGCGTCGGCCAGCCCGGCCGGGTTGAGCCCGCCGGCGTTGCTCACGAGGCGGACGCCGCGCTCCTGGGCGGTGCCGAGGACGGTCTCGAGCTGGCGCAGGAACGTCTTGGCGTAGCCGGTCGCCGGGTCCTTCACGCGGTCGCGGCCCAGGATGAGCATGGTCAGCTCGGCGAGGTAGTCGCCGGTCAGCACGTCCAGCTCGCCGCCGTCGAGCATCTCGCGCCAGGCCGGGAGGCGGTCGCCGTAGAAGCCGGAGGCGTTGCCGATCCGCAGCGCGGCGCCGGTGCTCATCGCGCCGCCCGGGGCTCGCGGCCGGCGCCGGGCGGGCCGGCGAACGCCTGGGCCAGCGTCAGCCACTCGGCGGCGTCGTCGCCGGTCGCCCGCAGGCCCAGGTCGGCGGGGTGCCGGCGCTGCGTGACCAGCAGGCAGAAGTCCAGGGCCGGACCGGTCACCCGGTTGGGCGCGTCCGGTGGACCGTACACCCAAAGCGCCCCGCCGACCGTGGACAGCTCGACCCGGAACGGCGCGCCCGGGGCCCGCCGGCCGCGGCTCTCGAAGCCGTGGCCGATCGTGCGGTACCCGATATGGGCCACGTGCCGGAGCCGCTGCGTGGGGCGCAGGTGCTCCCGCGCCCGCTCGTCGTCGGGGAACGTCTCGGCGATGTCCCGCCCGTGCGCCCAGGTCTCCATCATCCGGCCGGTCGCGCTGGACAGCGGCGACATCGCGGTACCGAACCAGGGGCGCCTTTCGCCGGGCGGAACGCCCGTCAACGCCCGGGCGAGCGCCGCGCGGCCGGCGCGCCAGCGGGGGAGCAGCTCGTCGGGCGGGGCCACGCCGGCCGCGGCGGCCCGGTCGACGAAGGTGGAGGGGTCCTCGAGCGTCTCGCTGAGCCGGGCGATGAACCCGGCGGGGTCGGCGTTGGCGAGCGTGGCGGCCTCGTCGGTCCAGTGCAGGTGCGAGATCTGGTGCGCGACGGTCCAGCCGGGCGCGGGGGTCGGCCGGCTCCAGTCGTCCGGGCTCAGGCCGCTGACCAGCCGGTCGAGTGCCTCGGACTCCGCGTGCAGGTCGCGTAGTACCTCGTCGAGCAGCACCATCGCTATCTCCCGGTCGATCTGCTAGATGAGCCTTGCCAGCTGCTGCTTCCAGGCCGCGAGGAGCTGGGTGCGGCGCGGGGTGTCGTCGGTGAGCAGGTTGGCGACGCCGAGCCCGCGCAGCAGGTCGAGCGTCGCCTGGACGGCCTCGCGCACGCCCGGCCGCGACTCGTCGGCGCCGAGCAGCTCGACGGTCAGGCGGTGCATCTCGCGGCCGACCCGGGCCTCGATCGGCACGAGCGCGTCGCGCAGCTCGGCGTCGGTGCGCGCGGCGACCCAGACCTCGAGCGCGGCGACGAACAGCGGGCCGGTGAACGCCGACGCGAGCAGCTCGATCACGTGGTCGAGGCGCCGCTCGCGGTCGCCGGTGAGCGCTGCGGCCTCGGTGCGGATCTCCTCCGCCCGCCGCTCGGCGAGGTGCTGCACGACGGCGAGCACCAGGGCGGCGCGCGTCGGGTAGTGGTGCAGCTGGGCGCCCCGGGAGACGCCGGCCCGCTCGGCGATGACCGTGGTGGTCGCGCCGGACCAGCCGAACTCGTAGAGGCACTCGACGGTGGCCTCCAGCAGGCGCCGCTGGGTGACGCGGCTGCGCTCCTGCTGTGCGGTCATTCCTTCAGGGTGTACCGCCGGAAACAAACAGTCAAGACTGATTGTTTTTTGCCGGAAAACTAAGCCGCCCGGTTGGCGGGCGGCTCAGGGGTGTCTGTTGCTGCCGACTGTGCTGGTAACTACACGCGCGCGCGGCGGGCGAGGCGCTCCGGGTCCATGATGATCACGCTCTTGCCGTCGAGCCGCAGCCAGCCGCGCGAGGCGAAGTCGGCGAGGGCCTTGTTCACCGTCTCGCGCGAGGCGCCGACGAGCTGGGCCATCTCCTCCTGCGTGAGGTCGTGGTTGACCCGCAGGACGCCGCCGTCGCGGGTGCCGAAACGACCGGCCATCTGCAGCAGCGTCTTGGCCACGCGGCCGGGCACGTCGGTGAAGATCAGGTCGGCCAGCGCGTCGTTGGTCCGCCGCAGGCGCCGGGCCAGCACGCGCAGCAGCTGCTCGGCGATCTCCGGCCGGTTGTTCAGCCAGGGCCGCAGCGCCTGCTTGCGCAGCCGGGCCAGCCGGGTGTCGAGCACCGCGGTGGCGGTGGCCGTGCGCGGGCCCGGGTCGAACAGCGACAGCTCGCCGACCATGTCGCTGGGGCCCATGACCGCGATCAGGTTCTGCCGCCCGTCGGCCGCGCGGCGGCCAACCTTGATCTTGCCGGACAGCACGATGTACAGACTGTCGCCGGGCTCGCCCTCGCTGAACACGACCTCGCCCTTGCGGACGTCGATCGTCTCCATCTCCTTGGCGAGGGATTCCGCGGCCTCGGCCTCGACCCCTTGGAAAATGCCGCTGCGAGCCAGTACCTCGTCCATCGCGTCCACCTCAATCCGTCGGCGCGTCGTTCGCTTCGAAAGCGACCGCGCGAACGCCAGTTTATGCATACGGGGTCGTGTTCCGAACGATGGGCAGGAGGTCATGATACTCGCCGACCTGCGGCGCGGCTGTCGCACACAAGGGCGGCCCGGGGCTCGCCGGTGTGCGATATCTTCGCGTCGGACTACGATCCGCTCGCGCTCGTCGTGGGCGCGGGGAGTCGCCGAGCGGTGGAGTGAGGAACCCATGACGGTGTACGGCGGACCGTCTCGCTGGCCGGACGAGCAGCCGGAACGGCGCGACGACCGGACCGGGTATGGCACCTCTCCCGCGTCCCCACACGATCAACCGACCGGGCAGGCCGGAGGTTACGACCCCAGTACGGGCCGTTTTGACGGCTTTGCGGCGGGCCGCACCGGCAATGTCTACGGCGGCGGCCAGGCCGGCGGGGGTCAGGGCACCGGGCCGATTTACGGCGGTGGCCAGGGCACCGGGGGTCAGGGCACCGGGCCGATCTACGGCGGCAACCAGGGCACCGGGCCGATTTACGGCGGTGGCCAGGCCGGCGGTGGCCCGGGCACCGGGCCGGTGTACGGCGGCAACCAGGGCACCGGGCCCCTGTACGGGGGCGGCCGCGAGCCGATCCCCGGGCCGACCCGTCCGGAGGATCTGTACTCGGCCAAGGCGTACCAGCCCGAGGAGCGCGCCGGCCGGCGCAAGCTCCCGCTGCCCGGCGATCCCCCGGCCCCGCGCGGCGGCGGGCGGCGGACCGCGATCATCCTCGGCGCCGTAGCGGTGGTGGTCATCGGCGCCGGCACCGCGGGCGCGGCCACGTTCCTCAGCGGCAGCGACAAGCCCGCCGCGGGCCAGGGCCCCACCCAGCAGCAGGCGGTCGGGGGCGGCAGCTCCGGGCCCGCCGGGTCGAAGGCCGCCGCCGGCGCCGTCCCCGGCCCGGCCGACGGCATCACGCTCAGCGCGACCGGCGACATCGTCATGGGCATGGCCCCCGGCGGCCTGCCGCCGAACAACGGCAAGGGCTTCTTCGACCCGGTGAAGCAGTACCTCACCGCCGACTTCCAGATGGGCAACCTCGAGCAGGTGCTGACCGACGACACCGGCGTGGGCAAGTGCTCCGCCGAGAGCGCCGGCAAGACCTGCTTCGCCTTCCGCACCCCGCCCGCGTTCGTGCAAAACCTCAAGGACGCCGGCTTCATGATGATGAACATGGCCAACAACCACGCGTACGACTACGGCGAGGTGGGCTACCAGAACTCGCAGAAGACGCTGGACAACGCGGGGATCAAGTACACCGGCTGGCCGGGCATGATCTCCATCGGCGAGGTCAAGGGCGTGAAGATCGCCGTGGTCGGGTTCGCCTCTTACAAGTGGTCGAACCTCTGCTACGACCTCGACGCCGCCGAGAAGATCGTCAAGGAGGCCGCGACCAAGGCCGACATCGTGGTCGTCCAGGTCCACCAGGGCGCCGAGGGCGCGGACAAGACCCACGTCAAGCCCGGCACGGAGATGTTCCTCGGCGAGAACCGCTGCGACCCGATCGCCTTCGGCCACCGGGTCGTCGACGCCGGCGCCGATCTCGTCGTCGGGCACGGCCCGCACGTCATGCGCGCGATGGAGTTCTACAAGGGCCGGCTGATCGCCTACAGCCTGGGCAACTTCGGGGGATACAAGGCGCTGAGCTACAACGGCACGGTCGGCATCGGCGGCGTGCTCAAGGTCCGATTGCTCGGCGACGGCACGTGGAAGAGCGGCTCACTGACCGCCACGTACATGATCTCGCCCGGGCTGCCCCAGCCCGACCCGAAGAAGCAGGCGATCCCGATGGTGTCCAACCTCACGAAGCAGGACTTCCCGACCACCGGCGCGAAGATCGCCGGGGACGGGACCATCACGCCACCGGCCTCCTAGCCGTTCGGTGGTAGCACGGCGTGGTTGCTCGATCGGGGCCTCGGTCGCGGGCGACGTATTGTCGTTGCGTGACCGAGACCGCGCTGGCGTTGAAGCGACGGGCGCGGCGGATGGGGCGCGCGCTCGCGATCATCCACCCCGATGCGCACTGCGAGCTGGACTTCACCAACCCACTCGAGCTCGCCGTCGCCACGATCCTCTCCGCCCAGTGCACGGACGAGCGGGTCAACCAGGTGACGCCGAAGCTGTTCGCGCGCTACCCGGACGCCGTCGCCTACGCCGCAGCCGACCGCCTGGAGATGCAGGAGCTCATCCGGCCGACCGGCTTCTTCCGCAACAAGACCGACTCGCTGATCCGGCTGGGCCAGGCCCTCGTCGAGCGGCACGACGGCGAGGTGCCCGGCACGCTCGGCGAGCTCGTGGCGCTGCCCGGGGTCGGGCGCAAGACCGCGAACGTGATCCTCGGCAACGCCTTCGACGTGCCCGGGATCACCGTCGACACCCACTTCAGCCGGCTCGTCCAGCGCTGGCGCTGGACGCCCGAGACCGACGAGGTGAAGATCGAGTTCGCCGTGGCCGCCCTCTTCGCGCCGCGTGACTGGACGATGCTCTCGCACCGCGTGATCTTCCACGGCCGCCGTGTCTGCCACGCGCGCAAGCCCGCCTGCGGGGCGTGCACCCTGCGGCGGGACTGCCCGACGTACGGCCTGGGCCCGACCGACGTCGAGGAGGCGGTCAAGCTGCTCAAGGGTCCCCGAGCCGCCGAGCTCGCCGAGCTGGTCCTGTGAGGGGCCGGCTGCTCCTGGTCGGGGCGTTACTGCTCGGGCTCGCGGCCTGCACCGCCGACGTCAAGGCGCCCACCGGCGCGGGCGCCCCGACGGGTCCGCGGTGCATCGAGCGCGCCTCGCCCGCGCCGCCCGAGTCCTCAGGGCCTTCGGCGCCTTCCGGGGGTACCGGGTCCGGGCCCGTGTTGCCCGCTATGGCGCTGCCGTGCTTCTCCGGCGGCCGGTTCACGGACGTCGCCGACCTGGGCGGTCAGCCCACGATCGTCAACCTCTGGGCCTCCTGGTGCACGCCGTGCCGGGTCGAGCTGCCGACGCTGGCGCAGTTCGCCGCGGACGGCGCCGGCCGCGTCCGGGTCGTGGGCGTGGTCACGCGCGACCGCCACGACCAGGCCCAGTCCGTGATCGACGAGATGAAGCTGACCTTCCCGATGCTGGAGGACCAGGGCCAGCAGCTGGCGATCGCGGTGAGTCCGCTGGTGTCGAAGGCGCTGATGTCGGCGCTGCCGGCGACGCTGTTCATCACGCCGGATGGCCGGATCGCGTACGCCTACCAGGGCGAGCCGCTCACCGAGGCGCGGCTGAAGGAGCTGACGCAGCAGTATCTCGGGGTGTCGGTATGAGCGATCTGCCGAATTGGTTCCAACCTTTGCTCACTCGGCTGCGCTCGGCCGAGGCTTCCGACTTCACGCGGCTGCCCACCCCGGACGGCGAGGGGCACCGGCAGAGCGCGGTCCTCGTGCTGTTCGGCGAGGACCCCGCGACCGGACCCGACGTGCTCCTTCTGCAGCGTGCCGCGACCATGCGCAACCACGCCGGCCAGCCCGCCTTCCCCGGCGGGGCGGTCGACCCCGGCGACGCCGACACGATCGCCTGCGCGCTGCGCGAGGCCGAGGAAGAGGTGGGCCTGGACCCCAGCACCGTCGAGGTCGTCGCCATCCTGCCCACGATGTGGATCCCGGTGAGTAACTTCCTCGTCACGCCCGTGCTCGCCTGGTGGCGCGAGCCGCACCCGGTCGGCCCCGCCGACCCGCGCGAGGTGGCCCGCGTCGAGCGCCTGCCGATCCGCGAACTGGCCGATCCGGCGCACCGCCTGCGGCTTCGCCACCCGAGCGGATGGATCGGCCCGGCGTTTCGGATTCACGACATGTTGGTGTGGGGTTTCACCGCTGGCGTGCTGTCTACGCTGCTGGAACTCGGCGGATGGGCGGTGGACTGGCCGACCGGCCGGGTTGAGGAGCTGCCGGCATCTGGTGCGGCACCCGTACATTGAATGCGTGTCTGGCAGCGTGATCGACATCGTCCTCCTGCTCCTCATGGTGATGTTTGCCATCAACGGCTACCGCCAGGGGTTCCTTGTTGGTCTCCTGTCATTCGTCGGCTTCTTCGGCGGCGCGCTGCTCGGCCTGCAGCTCGGGCCGCTGCTCGCCGAGCGCTTCTTCACGTCCGACCCGGCCCGCGTGGTCATCTCGCTCTCCGCCGTGTTCGGCCTGGCCGTGGCCGGTCAGGCGCTGGCCGGCTTCGTGGGCAACCGGCTGCGCAACGCGATCGTGAGCCGCAACGCGCAGGCCGTGGACAACGCCGGCGGCGCCGTGGTCTCGGTGGTCGCGGTTCTGCTCGTAGTGTGGCTGGTCGCCGCACCGCTGAGCGCATCGTCGCTGCCCTGGCTGGCCCGCTCGGTGAGCAACTCGATCATCCTGAACGTGATCGACAGGGCCATGCCCGCGCAGGCCAGCGCGCTGTCGCAGGCGCTGCGCGACACGGTGGACACGCGTGGTTTCCCGAACGTGTTCGACGGCTTATCCCCGACGCGGGTCAAGGAGGTTTCCCCGCCCGACCCCGCGCTCGCCGGCTCCGAGCTCGTCAAGAACTCCAAGAAGTCGGTCGTCAAGATCCTCGGCCAGGCCCCGAGCTGCTCGCGGCGCATCGAGGGCTCCGGGTTCGTCTACGCGCCAAACCGCGTGATGACCAACGCCCACGTCGTCGCCGGCACCAAGACCGTCAACGTGCTCGTCGACGGCTCCTCGCGCCAGCTGCCCGCGACCGTGGTCGCCTACGACCCGCAGCGTGACATCGCGGTGCTGTACGTCAAGAACCTCAACGCCCCGATCATGCAGTTCGCCGCGAAGAAGTCCGAGTCCAACGCCGACGCGATCGTGCTCGGTTATCCGCTCGACGGCCCGTACGACGCACAATCGGCCCGCATCCGCGACTACCGCAACATCACCGGTCCGGACATCTACGACGACGGCAAGGTCACCCGCGAGATCTACACCATCCGAGCGCTGGTCCGCTCCGGAAACTCGGGCGGCCCGCTGCTCTCCACGGACGGCACGGTCCTGGGCGTCATCTTCGCCGCGGCGGCCGACGACCCGCAGACAGGCTTCGCGGTGACGGCGGACGAGGCGTCGGTCGTCGCGGAGGCGGGCAAGGCGCACACGGACCCGACGAGCACCGGTAAGTGCGCATAGCGGATCCGGTACCGGTCCGGCGTCCGCCCGTTCTCAGCGCCTTCTTGGCCGGCTCTTACAGCGTCGGTGGTCCTTTGGCCTGGCGGCGATGGTGCAGCAGGACGCCGGTCGCCCCGCCGACCATGATCAGCAGCATGACCACCAGCCCGGCGACCGCGCTGGCCCCGGCCCGTCCGTCGCCCGCCAGCCGCTCGAGCTCCGGGTCCTCCGTCGAGGTGGACGGCATCGGCGCCGCCCCGCCCGGCCGCATCGGCGGCGCCCCCTCGGCCTGCGCGCTCCCACTCATCACCGGCGACACCCCGGGCTGCATCGGCGCCGGCGTCAGCGGGTTCGTGGCCACCTCGCGCACGCTGTTGCGCAGCGCCGCGACGGGGTCCACCTCGCCGTACCCGAACCGGTCGTCCCGCCCTTTGGGCCCCAGATCCTTCGCCGTCCAGATCAGCCGGTTGATCACGTTGGCCGCGCTCATCCCCGGATACCGCGCCCGCACCAGCGCGGCCACCCCCGCCACCAGCGGCGCGGCGAAGCTCGTGCCCTGCACCTGCCAGTACCCGCCGCCGGGCCGCGCTCCCATGAGGTTCACGGCCGGCGCCGTCAGCACCGTCTCGGGCCCGGTGAGCGACCCCGACCACAGCGTTTCGGCGCCGTTCCCGACCGGGTTCGCCCCGCCTGTGCGCGCCGTCCCCAGCCCGGCGACGGCGACGACCCCCGGCTCCCGGGCCGGGTACCACACCTGGTGAATCGACGGATCGGTGGCGATGTTGCCGGTGCACGCCACGACGACGACGTCGTGCGCCGCCGCGTACCGCAGTGCAGCCGCGATCGCCTCACTGTGCATCGCGCCACCGAGCGACAGGTTGATCACGGTCGCCCCATGGTCCACGCCCCACCGCACGGCCTGCGCCACGACGCCCGGATCGTCGTACTTGTTCTCCTTGTCCAGGACCCGGATCGGCAGGATCTTGGCCCCCGGCGCGATCCCCGCGACCCCGGAGCCGTCCTTGCTGTTCCCCGCGATCAGCGCCGCCACGGTCGTCCCGTGCCCGACGGGATCGTACTTCCCGGCGTCGGTCGCCTCCGGGTCCACGAGATCGATCCCGGGCAGCACCTGCCCCGCAAGATCCGGATGCCCCGCGTCGACCCCGCTGTCGATGACCGCGACGATCACGCCCTTGCCGATCGAAACCTTCCAGGCGTCGCGCACATTGAGCGCCGTCAGCTGCCACTGCTCGCCCCGGACCTGATCGGCCACCGCGACACCCGGCACCGCCCCGACCGCCACCACACAACCGAGCGCCGCCGACAGCCCCATAGCGAGGAGACGACCGGCGGCGCGGGTGATGGCGGTGAGCGCGATGGACCCCATTTTGGACGGTGGTGCCCCGATCTGTCAGGCCGGTATGCCTACCTCACCGAAAGGTGGCAACGAGCAACCTACCGCCCAGCGCCGCCCCGCCCTACCGGTCGCCCATGCCATCCCACTCCCGCGGACCCACCCTCACCCCGTCGACACCTCCCCACCTCTGTCGACACCACCCCCACCCCGGCGACACCTCCCCACCCCGCCGACACAACCCCCGCGACGCAACCCGGCCCGCCTCCCGCCACCCGGCACGAACCTCCGTCGCCCCGTCCCGGCCGCCCTCGACACCGCGGCGAACCTCGCAGCGCCCGCCCCAGCCAGCTCCACCGGCGGCGTGTGTCCGGCCGCCGCGCGTCTCCGGCCTTCCGCACGGCTCGGCCCTGGCGCGTGGCCGCCCGCCGCGCGCCTCCGGCCTTCGGGGCCGGCGTGGGGCCGGTGCCCGCGGCAACGCGTAGGCCCGTCGTGTGTCCGTGCCTGCGGGGAGGTCTGGTCTTGCTACGCCGCGGGGAGGTCGGCGACCTGGATCAGAGTGCCGTTCTCCTTTCTCGTCACGAGGCGGCCGCGGCCCGGCGGAAGCGGCCCGAACTTGACGTCGCCCAGCACCACGCCGTCCTCGCGGTCGCCGGACATGATGAGGCCGGGCGATGCCAGCTCCTTGAGACGCTGGATGACCGGCTCGTAGAGGGCGCGGCCCGCGCCGCCGCTGCGCCGGGTCAGGATCAGGTGCAGGCCGATGTCGCGGGCCTGGGCCAGGTAGGGCAACAGGGGCGACAGCGGGTTGCCGGCGCCGGTCGGGATCAGGTCGTAGTCGTCGACGAGGACGAAGCACTGCGGCCCGGTCCACCAGCCACGGCTGCGCAGCTGCTCCTCGGTCACGTCGGGGCCCGGCAGTCGCCGCTCCATGTAGTCGGCGACCGAGGCGATCAGGTCCTCGGTCTGCTGCGTGCCGGTGCCGTAGCCGATCAGGTGCTCCGTGCGCACCGCGCCGAGCAGGCTCCGGCGGTGGTCGATCAGCACGATCCGCGCCTCCTCCGGCGTGAACCGCGTGCTGATCATGGTCGCGATCACCCGCAGCAGGGTCGACTTGCCCGACTCGGCCCCGCCGAACACCATGAAGTGCGGCTCGCTCGCGAAGTCGACCAGGACCGGGCGCAGGTCGGACTCCGCGATGCCGATCGGCAGGGCGAAGCGGTTCGCCGGGTCGGCGTCGTCGGCGACGGCCGAGTACGGCACGACGGCGGGCAGCAGGCGTACCGGCTGTGCCGGCGCCCCACTCCAGGACGAGGCGATCGCCTTCACCAGCTCGACCGGCTCGCCGTTGGTGAGCTGTGGCTGGACCACCAGCAGGTGCAGGCCCTCCGGCGTGATGCCCCGCCCGGGCGAGTCGGCCGGCACACCGGCGGCTGCCTTGCGGGTGGCCAGCGAGTCGGTCGCGTCTCCGAGCCGCAGCTCGACCCGCGCACCGAACAGGTCGCGGAAGTTGGCGCGGAGGTCCATCCAGCGGGAGGCGGAGACGACCATGTGGATGCCGTACGACAGGCCGCGGGCCGCGATGTCGAACAGGACGGACTCGAGCTCCTCGTAGTCCTTGCGTACGCTCTGCCAGCCGTCGACGACCAGGAACACGTCGCCCCAGCCGTCGCCGGCGCTCCCGTCGCCGCCGGCCGCCCGGCGCTGCCGGTAGGTGGCCATGCCGTCGATCCCGGCCGCCGCGAACTGCTGCTCGCGCGCGGCGAGCAGCGACGCGACCTCGCCGACGGTGCGCCGGACGAGGGCGGTGTCGAGCCGGCCCGCGACCCCGCCGACGTGCGGCATCCCGCGCAGCCCGGCCAGCTGACCGCCGCCGAAGTCCAGGCAGTACACCTGGACCTCCGCCGGCGTGTGCGTCAGCGCGAGGGCGGTGATCAGCGTGCGCAGCGCCACGGACTTGCCGCTGCGCGGGCCGCCGACGACCGCCACGTGCCCCTGCGCGCCGTCCAGCCGGAACCACAGCGCGTCGCGGCGCTGTTCCAGTGGGTTGTCGATGAGCGCGACCGGCACGTGGAGCGCGCCTTGTAGCTGTGGGTTGGTGACGGTCAGCCCCCGTGCGCTGTCGACCGTCGCCGGCCCGAGCAGGTCGTCGAGCGGGGCCGAGCTCGCCAGCGGCGGCAGCCACACCTGGTGCGCCGGAACACCCCGCCCGGCGAGCCGTTCGACGACGATGTCCAGCAGGCTCTCGCCCTCGGGCGCCTCCGCCGGCTCGACCTCGGCCCTGGGCACCGGCGGGACCGGCACGTGCCGGGTGCCGTACCGCATCACCCGCGGCCGCCCACCACCGCCGGGCACGGCCGCGGCCCGCCCGGTGCGCCGCCAGAGCCCGCCCACGTAGGCACCCTTGAACCTCGTCAGCGGCTCGGTGCCGGACTTCAGGATGCCGTGGCCGCCGGGCTTCTTCGGCAGCTCGTACGCGTCGGGCACGCCCAGCACCGTCCGCGACTCGAGCGAGGTGAACGTGCGCAGGCCGATGCGGTACGACAGGTGGGTGTCCAGGCCGCGCAGCCGGCCCTCCTCCAGCCGCTGCGAGGCGAGCAGCAGGTGCATCCCCAGCGATCGGCCGACCCGCCCGATCTGCACGAACAGGTCGATGAAGTCGGGCTTCGCCTCCAGCAACTCGCTGAACTCGTCGCAGACGATCAGCAGGCTCGGCAGCGGCGCGAGCGGTGCGCCACCGGCCCGGGCGCGCTCGTAGTCGCGGACCGAGTCGTAGTCGCCGCAGCGGCGCAGCACCTCCTGGCGGCGGATCACCTCGCCGGTGATCGCGTCGGTCATCCGGTCGACCAGCAGCAGCTCCGAGCGCAGGTTGGAGATGAAGGCGGCCACGTGCGGCAGCCGGTCCATCCGGGCGAACGTCGCGCCGCCCTTGTAGTCGATGAGGACGAAGTTGAGCGTTTCGGACGAGTGCGTGGCGGCCAGGCCGAGCACCAGCGTGCGCAGCAGCTCGGACTTGCCGGAGCCGGTCGCGCCGATGAGCAGGCCGTGCGGCCCCATTCCGTCCTCGGCGGACTCCTTCAGGTCGAGGTCGACGGGCTGGCCCTGCTGCCCGACGCCGATCGCGATCCGCAGCCGGTCGCGGTGCGGGCGCGGCGCCCAGGTCTTCCCGATGTCGAGCGTCTCCGGGTCGCCGATGCCGAGCAGCGTCGGGAAGTCCAGGTCGGCGCCGGGCTCGCGGGCGTCTCCCGCCTGTTGGTCACTGCCGGCGGCGACCGCCAGCCGCAGCGGGGCCAGGCGCCGGGCGACGGCCTCGGCCTCGGCGGGGTCGAGCGCGTCGGCGATCCCGATCGGCGGCTGCGGCTCGGCGAGGTCGCTGTCGGCCGAGATGGTGATGAGCCGGCCGCTTGACGCGTCGAGCACGATCGCGGAGCGGTCGAGCAGCCGCGGCGGCTCCCGGTCGAGGTCGATCAGGGTCACGCCGTCGATGCCGCCGTCGGTGCCCAGGTGGGCGCTGCCGGACAGGTCGCCGCCGTCGAGCACCACGACCAGGTGCGGCGCCGAAGACTTGCCCCGGCCCTGGTCGGCGTCGAACCGGCCGCGGCTGCGCAGCAGGTCGTCGAGGCGCTCCTCGAGCTCCTTCGCGGTGTCGGCGAACAGCCGGACGGGCCCGACGGCGTCGGTCCGCGTGGGGTGGAGGGCGTGCGGCAGCCACTTCGTCCACTCCCACCACTCGCGTCGCTCGGGCGACACGCACACCGCGATCAGCAGGTCGTCGGGGGCGTGGAACACGGCCAGTTGCGCGAGCACGGCCCGTGTAAGCGCCCGGGCCGGGTCGTGCACGCCGGTCAAGCCGGCGCCCGCCCCCGCGCGCGAGCCGTGCCCGCGGCCCGCCCGCAGGTGAATCCGCGCGAAGCTGCGCATCGAGATCGCCACGGGGAGGTCGGGCACCACCGAGTACGCGTCGAGGAACCGGCGCAGCGCCGCGGCGGTCATCGGCTCGAGATCCTCCAGCGGCCGGGTCATCGGCGGTACGAGCGGGGTGGCGAGCGTCTGCGGACCGACCGCGACCCGCACGATGGCGAAGTCGCCGTCGGTCGGCCGCCGCTCCCACAGCCGGAAGCTGTCCACCGCGGACCACAGCGAGTGCGGGTCCGGATGGCGGTAGTGCAGCCCGGTGCGCTGCTTGGCGGCAGTGTCGCGCACGCGGCGGCGCAGCGCCGCCAGGTGCCGCAGATACTCGCGGCGGGCCGTCATCATCTCCGCCTTCTTCGGTGCGCCGGCGCCGGCGGAGCTGAACAGCATGCCGAGCGTGGAGAAGCCGAAGATCGCGCCGATGACATAGGAATACGTGCCGCCGTCGCGCCCCGCGAACAGCAGGGCGGTCGCGATGGTGCCGGTCAGCATCGGTACCACCTGGATCATCTGCTGCCAGCGCGACGCGGGCGCCCGCGGGACCTCCGGGGGTGCCTCCACGATCAGCTCCCCGCTCGGGATCTCCGGAGCGGGGCGCCGAGGTGATCTTTTGACGACGACCGATGTCACGCCGGGGACTCTAGGGCGCGGGTACGACAGTTCGCGGACCCGGTCGATGTTTCGTGACGAGTTCGTCACTGTGTGAAGTCGGCCGCCGTCCGGGGACGACGCGGCGCGGGACAGCGTGGTACGTCTATCTCCATGTCCACCGCCTCGGCCGGTCTGGCCCGCATCACGATCAACGCACCCCAGCGGCGCGTCGATGTCGCGGTGCCCGATGCGGTACCGCTGGCTGAACTCCTGCCCGAGCTCCTGCAGCACGCGGGGACGGGCCTCGCCGACGACGGCGAGCGGCACGGCGGCTGGCTGCTGCGCCGCGCCGACGGCACGACGCTCTCGGCCGCCGCCGGGCTGGCCGGGCAGGGCGTCCACGACGGCGCGGTCCTGCACCTGGTGCCGGCTCGGACGGGCTGGCCCGAGCTCGAGTACGACGACGTGGTCGAGGCGATCGCCGCGGGCGCCCGGCGGCAGGGCGTGCCGTGGAGCCCGGCCGCGACCCGCGCGACCTCGCTGGCGGTCGCCGGCGCCGGCCTCGCGGTCGCGCTGGTGTCGATGGTCCGGGCCGGCCTGCCGCTGGCCGCCGCGGCCGTCGCCGTCGGGCTCGTCCTCATCGGGATCACGGCCTCCCGGGCATACGGTGACGCTCTGGTCGGCGCGGGCCTGGCCGCCTTCGCGCTGCCGTTCGCGGCAGCCGGCGGGTGGCTGGCCGCGCCCGAGCCAGCGACGCCGGCGGGGCGCGCGCTGCTCGGCGCCGTCGCGCTCCTACTGGCCGCGCTGCTCGCCGCGGTCGGCGTCGCGCACCTGCTGCGGGTCTTCGTGGCCGGGGTGACCGCCGGGCTGCTCGGCGCGCTCGGCGGGCTGCTCGCCACCGTCACCCGCCCGGCCGCCGCGGCCGCGGTCGTGCTCGCCGTGCTGGTCGCGGGCGTGGCCGGCGTACCGCTGCTGGCGATCCGGCTCGGGAAGCTGCCCATGCCGATCGTGACGTTGCCCAGCGACCTCGCATCGAGCGGGCGCGGGCTCACCTCGGCGGCGGACCGGTCGCGGATCTTCGCGGCCGTGGCGCGCACCGACGAGATGCTCACCGGGATGCTGCTCGGCCTTGCGATCACCGGCGCCGCCGCGTCGCTGGTGCTGGTCCGATCCGGCGATGTCTCCGGCACGGTGCTGGTCGCGGTCGCCGGCGCGGCGCTGCTGCTGCGGGCGCGGATGTTCCTGACGGTTCGGCAACGCCTGCCGCTCATCGTCGCGGGCGCGGCGGGTTTCGTCCTGATCGCGCTGTTCGTCCGGGTCGACGTTCGTTTCATTGCCGCATCGGTACCGCTGGTCGCGCTGATCGTGGCCGTCGCGGGCGCCCGGTCGGCGGTGGGGCCGGCGTCGCCGTACGCGGGGCGGGCCGCCGATCTGCTCGACACGCTATGCGTGGTCGCGGTCGTACCGCTGGCCTGTGCGGTGCTGGGGCTGTACGGGCTCTTCGCGTAGCCCTGGGCGCGAGGGCCCGAAAACTCGCGGCGCCTCGGGAAGGGGCCTGAAGCAGGCGCCGGGAGGGCCGGAAAACGGCCGAGCGCCCGGCCAAGGCGGTGGCCGGGCGCTCGTGATGCTGCTGAGCGGCTACTCGATCGGGCGAGCGATCGGGGCCACGCCCGGGTCGTGGTACGTGCCGGCGGCGATCGCCTCCTGGTAGCGGCGGCGCGACTCGACGATCTCCGCCTCCGCCTCGACCCGGCCCACCCACGTCGCGCCCTCGACGCTCTTGCCGGGCTCGAGGTCCTTGTAGACCTCGAAGAAGTGCTGGATCTCCAGGCGGTCGAACTCGCCCAGGTGGTGGATGTCCCGCAGGTGCTCGAGGCGGGGGTCGTCGGCCGGGACGCACAGGACCTTGTCGTCGCCGCCCTTCTCGTCCGTCATCCGGAACATGCCGATCGCGCGGGAGCGGATCAGGCAGCCGGGGAACGTCGGGGACTGCACGAGCACGAGCGCGTCCAGCGGGTCCTCGTCCTGGCCGAGCGTGCCCTCGATGTAGCCGTAGTCGGCCGGGTATTGCGTGGAGGTGAACAGCGTCCGGTCGAGCCGAATCCTGCCCGTGGCGTGGTCAACCTCGTACTTGTTGCGCTGACCCTTGGGGATTTCGACCGTGACGTCGAAGTCCATCTGACGACTCCTCACCCTCGCACCGCTGCGCCGACCATTAGTCTCGCGTACAGCACCGTGCAGTGAAACGGGGAGGGTCCGGTGGCGAGGGAAACACCACAGCGCGGCGGGCGCGCCGGTCTGATCGGCGCCGTCGTGGCGCTGGTGGTCGCGCTCGCCCTGGCCGCGACCACCGTGTTCGCGGGCTCGGAGATCGTGGACACGCTCTCGGGCAAACCGAAGGCGCACTGGCGCGCGGGCACGACCCCGCCGGCGCCGCCGCCGGTGCTCGCGGCGATGGACACCCAGGCGCCGCTGCCGACGCAGTCGGGCGTGTCCGCGTCGTTGGCCCCGCTGCTGTCCGCGCAGGCGCTCGGCCCGCACATCACGGCGTCGGTGGTCGACGTGTCCACCGGACAGTCGATCTTCTCGTCGGAGCAGGACGCCGCGATGACCCCGGCGTCGACCACCAAGGTGGTGACGGCGGCGGCGGTGCTGGCGACGCGTGGCCCGGCGTACCGAATCGAGACCCGAGTCGTCGCGGGAGTGCAGCCAGGGGAGGTCGTGATCGTCGCCGGCGGCGACCCGACGCTGGGGGTCTTCCCGACGTCGTACTACCCGGGCGCGGCTCGCATCGACGACCTCGCGGTGCAGGTCAAGAAGACGCTCGGCGACACAGCGCCGACGAAGGTGACCTACGACGTCTCGGTGTTCAGCGGGTCCGGCATCGGGCCGGGCTGGGACCCCGACGCGACGACCGGCGGGTCCGGGGCCGTGATCACGCCGCTGATGACCGAGGGCGGACGGACGAAGTCGACGAAGTACTCCGACCGGTACGCCCAGCCGGACCAGCAGGCCGCACAGGCGTTCGCCAAGGCGCTCGGGGTGCCCGCGAACGCGGTCGCCGCCGGCACCGCGCCGCAGGGCGCGCGGGAGCTGGGGAAGGTCGAGTCGGCGCCGCTGGCCCGGATGGTCGAGTTCATGCTGCAGGAGAGCGACAACGTGCTCGCGGACGCGCTCGCCCGGCAGGTGGCCCTGGCCAAGAACCAACCGGCCTCGTTCGAGGGCGCCACCACGGCCATGAAGACCGTGCTGCAGGACCTCGGGCTGCCGGTCGCGGGGTACGGCCTGGTCGACGGCAGCGGCTTCTCCCGCAACGACCGGCTGTCGCCCGCCCTGCTGACGGGCATCCTGGCGATGGCCGCGCGGGCCGACCGGGGCGAGCTGCACGCGATCTTCAGCGGACTGCCCGTCGCGGCCTACTCGGGCACGCTCTCCACGCGGTACGTCAAGTCGCAGGAGGGCGGATCCGCCGCCGGGCTGGTGCGGGCGAAGACGGGCACGCTCACCGGCGTCAATTCGCTCACCGGGATCGTCGTGGACGCCGACGGGCGGACGCTGGCGTTCGCGTTCATGGCCGACCAGACGACCAACGGGAGCCAGGCCGTCATCGCGCTGGACCGTGTCGCCGCAGCTCTCGCCGCGTGTGGTTGCCGCTGAGCAGGGCCGTGCTCACACAGTGTCGATCAGGGTGTACTCAGGGTTTCCACCCCCCACGCCGCTGGCCCAGCGCGGGTACGGTTGGGTCATGGCGCAGTTCGTCGATTGGGATCTGGCCGCAGCAACCGCAGCGGCGTTGGGCAAGAGCGGCCCCGCCGTGTCCTACGAGGAGGCCGCGACCGCGGTCACCGACCTGCGTGAACTGGCCGATGAGGCGGTCGGGCACGTCACGGATTTCACCGGCCTGAAGGCCATGATCCAAGGGCCCCCGGTGCGTGTCGTCGACCGCCGCGACTGGGCCGCCACCAACATCGACGGCCTCCGGCAGGTCATCCAGCCGCTGGCCGAGCGGCTCGCCGGCGGCAAGGCGCCGGGAGCGATCGTCGGGGCCATCGGCTCGCGGCTCACCGGCGTGCAGGCCGGGACCGTGCTGGCGTACCTGTCGGGCAAGGTCCTCGGTCAGTACGAGGTCTTCTCCACCGATCCGGGGCAGTTGCTGCTCGTCGCGCCCAACATCGTCGAGGCGGAACGCAAGCTCGGCGCCGAGTCCCGTGACTTCCGCCTGTGGGTCTGCCTGCACGAGGTGACCCACCGGGTGCAATTCACCGCCGTGCCCTGGATGCGGGGCTATTTCCTGGGTGAGGTCGGCGCGTTCGTCGACGCCTCCCAGCTCAACCAGGACCAGCTCGCCGAGCGCATTCGCCGCGGCATCGGCGCCCTCGCCGACGTGGTGCGCGACCCCAACAGCCGGGTCTCGGTGCTCGACCTGGTCCAGACGCCGGGGCAGAAGGCCGTGCTCGATCGGCTGACCGCGCTGATGACGGTGCTGGAGGGCCACGCCGAGTTCGTCATGGACGGCGTCGGTCCGGAGGTGATCCCCAGCGTCGAGGAGATTCGCGGCAAGTTCAACCGGCGCCGCGAGGCCGGCAACCCGCTCGACCGGGTCCTGCGCAGGCTCCTCGGCGTCGACGTCAAGCTGCGGCAGTATGCCGAGGGCCGTAAGTTCGTCCACGCCGTTGTCGAGCGGGTCGGCATGGACGGGTTCAACAAGATCTGGCAGTCGCCGCTGACCATCCCGCGCCTCGACGAGCTGACCGACCCCGACGCATGGGTCGTGCGCGTGCTCGGCGCGAGCGCGCTGCACCGCCCCGTCAACGTGCCGGCGGCCCCGATCGCCGCCCAGGCCGCGGTGACGGAGGCCCCGCCGGCCCCGGTGCCGACGGTGCCCGAGCCGGTCGACAGTTCCCCAGCTGAGGCGGGCGTCGCGGAGTCGACCGAGGTGGCCGGCCTGACCCCCGAGGAGACCGCGATCGTTGCGGCCCCGGATTCGGTACCGCACCAGCCCGCCCCAGGCGCGAACGTCACCTCGCCGGCGCAGCCCACTGCCGCGCCCGAGGAGCCGAAGGACGACCCGGCCGAGATCGAGCCCGGCGCCGCGGCATCCACGGCGGGGACCGCCGAGGGCGACCCCGCCGAGGCTCAGACTGGGGCGGCCGAGGGGGTGGCCGAGGTCGTGCACAAGGCCGGGTCCGATGAGCCCGAGGTCGTGCATGACGCGGCGGTCGAGGCGCCCGGGCCGATCGGCGCCTTCGAGCCTGCCGAAGCCGAGGCGGAAAGCGGTAAGGCTGACGGCGGTGAGGCGGACGCTGGCAAGGCAGGGAGCGATGAGGTCGGCGGCGCTGGGCCCGCCAAGCCGGCCAGCAGCAGCGGCTGATCGGGTGGCCGCGCTCGCGCCGGCCGTCGCCGCGGTTCGCAACGCGGTGCGGCGCAGTCTGAGCGGGAACGGACCCGGGTTCGCGGCCGGGCGGTCTCGGACCTCTCCGGGGGCGCCGGTTGTCTGGGTCTCGGAGAGCGCCGAGGCCTGGAAGGGGGGCTCGGTCAGGGCCGAGGCCCCAGCGGATGCCGGAGTCCCCCCGGGCTCGGATGTGTCGATGGGTGCCGAGCTCTCGCCCGGGCCGGGGGGCTCGCTCGGCGGCGGAGTCTCGCCCGAGCCAGAGGCCTTGGTGGGCGCCCGGGGCTCGGTGGGGTCGGAAGCCTCGGCGGAGTGGGGGGTTTCGGCGAGGTCGGGGGTTTCGGCGAGGTCGGGGGTTGCGGCCGGGGACACGGTGCTCGTTGCGTGTTCTGGCGGGGCGGACTCGCTGGCGCTGGCCGTCGCGGCGCGCTTTGTCACGCGGCGGGCGGGGGTGCGCTGCGGGCTGGTGACCGTGGACCACGGGCTGCAGGCCGGCTCTGGCGAGCGGGCGGCGCGACTGGCGGAGTGGGCGCGGGAGCGCGGGTTCGCGCCGGTCGACGTGCGGGCGGTGCGCGTCGACGGGGCGGGCGGGCCGGAGGCGGCTGCGCGGGAGGCGCGGTATGCGGCGCTCGAGGCGGCCGCCCGCGAGCACCGAGCCGCGATGGTGCTACTCGGGCACACCCGCGACGACCAGGCCGAGACGGTGCTGCTCGCGCTCGCGCGCGGGTCGGGGCCGCGCGGGCTGGCCGGGATGCCGGAGCGGCGGGAGCGGCACGGTGTGCTGTTCGTACGGCCGCTGCTCGACGTGAGCCGGGCCGAGACTCGGGCCGCGTGCGAGGTGGACGGGCTGGCGGTGTGGGACGATCCGCACAACGTGGACGCCGCGTACGCCCGGTCGCGCATCCGGCCGCTCGTCGAGGCGCTCGGCGCCGGGGTCGTGGACAACCTGGCGCGGACCGCCCGCCTCGTAGGGGCGGACTCGAACTACCTGGACGAACTGGCCGCCGAGGCGTTGGAGAAGGCGCTCGACGACGGCGGCGGCATCGCGAGCGACGACGGGCCGATCGGGTCCGGTGCGCCGCGGGTGCCAGGGTTGTCGGTCGATGCGCTGGTCCGGCTGCCCGGGCCGATCCGGACCCGGGTGCTGCACGCCTGGGCGCTGCGGCTCGGGGCGCCGGGTAGCGCGCTGTCGCACCGCCACGTCGCGGCGCTGGATGCGCTGGTCGTGAACTGGCACGGGCAGGGGGCGGTCGCGCTGCCGGACAGCTTGTGGGTCGCCCGGGCCGATGGCGTGCTGCGAGCCGAACGCTGACCATCAGCCACTGAGCCGTCGGGCCGCGCAAGGAAGCCACGTAAGAAGCCGCGGAAGAGGTCGTGTGTCGGGATCCGAGCCGCGCGTCGGCGGGGCGGCGCTGGGTTACCGACCGCCGCCGGGATGCGAGATTGGTCTCTCGCGGGGCCACCCGCCGTCGATCCGGGCCGGCCGATAGTGCAGGCTTGTCGCATGGCCGACGGCACCACCTGGCACTCGTCCGACATCGACCACGTGATCGTCAGCGAGGAGCAGATCCGCGACAAGACCGCGGATCTTGCGAAGCAGGTCGCGGCCGATCACGCCGACGCCGAGTCGATTCTGCTGGTCGGCGTGCTCAAGGGCGCGGTCATGTTCATGGCCGACTTCGCCCGGGCGCTGGGGCGGATCGGCCCGCCGGTCGAGATGGAGTTCATGGCCGTCTCGTCGTACGGGCAGGGCACGACCTCGTCCGGCGTGGTGCGCATCCTCAAGGATCTGGACCGGGACATCGCCGGCCGGCACGTGATCGTGGTCGAGGACATCGTCGACTCCGGGCTGACGCTGTCGTGGCTGCTGAAGTACCTGGAGAGCCGCTCGGCGGCGCGGGTCGACGTTGTTGCGCTGCTGCGCAAGCCGGACGCGCTGAAGGTCAACATTCCGGTGCGATATGTCGGATTCGACATTCCCAGCGAGTTCGTGGTCGGATACGGTTTGGACTACGCGGAGCGCTACCGCGACCTGCCGTTTGTCGGCGTGCTCAAGCCGTCGGTGTACGGACGCGGCTGACCTGCGCTTTCCTGAGAGTCTGCTGAGAGCACATCCTCCCCGGCCGACGCCGATCCGCGACTGTCGGTGCCACGGTGTACCGTCAAATGGTCGCAAGCGTCAACTGAGCCCAACCTTTTGGCGGCGCTTTCGGCACCGCGTCGGAATGTGGGTCCGGCGTGGTCGACGGCCTTACGGATGGAGGGGCCGGGCGCCGCGCGCGCCCGACGACAACATGGAACGTACCCGTTTGTTCCGCCGGCCGGTGGTCTGGATCCTTCTGGTGATCATCGGTGCCATCGTGCTCAGTTCCTTCTTCACCTCCGGCCCGAGCTACACGAAGGCGGACACCTCCGTCGTGCTCGGGGAGCTTCGCAGCGGCAACGCGAAGAGGGCTGTGATCCAGGACAAGGAGCAGACGCTGAACCTTGACCTGAAGAACAAGATCCCGGTCAAGGGCACGCAGACGAACAAGATCCAGGGTCAGTTCTCCTCGCAGAGCGCGGACGAGCTGCAGAACGAGCTCAGCACGCTGAAGTCCCAGGGCAAGCTGGACGAGTACAACGTCAACGTCACCCAGGACAACATCTTCATCAGCCTGCTGATCAACCTGCTGCCGATCGCGGTGCTCGTGGTCCTGCTGCTGTTGTTCATGTCGCAGATGCAGGGCGGCGGGTCGCGTGTGCTCAACTTCGGCAAGTCGAAGGCGAAACTGATCTCCAAGGACACCCCGAAGACGACGTTCGCCGATGTCGCGGGCTCTGATGAGGCCGTCGAGGAACTGCACGAGATCAAGGACTTCCTGCAGGCCCCGGCGAAGTACCAGGCGCTCGGCGCGAAGATCCCGAAGGGCGTGCTGCTGTACGGCCCGCCCGGCACCGGTAAGACGCTGCTGGCCCGCGCCGTCGCCGGCGAGGCCGGGGTGCCGTTCTACTCGATCTCCGGTTCGGACTTCGTCGAGATGTTCGTCGGTGTCGGTGCCTCCCGCGTCCGCGACCTGTTCGAGCAGGCCAAGGCCAACGCGCCGGCGATCGTGTTCGTCGACGAGATCGACGCCGTCGGCCGTCACCGCGGCGCCGGCATGGGCGGCGGCCACGACGAGCGCGAGCAGACGCTCAACCAGTTGCTCGTCGAGATGGACGGCTTCGACACCAAGGGCGGCGTCATCCTGATCGCCGCGACCAACCGGCCCGACATCCTCGACCCGGCCCTGCTGCGCCCCGGCCGCTTCGACCGCCAGATCGCCGTCGACCGGCCCGACATGGAGGGCCGCAAGGCGATCCTGCGGGTGCACGCCAAGGGCAAGCCGTTCACGCCCGACGTCGACCTCGACTCGGTGGCCCGGCGCACGCCCGGCTTCACCGGCGCCGACCTGGCCAACGTCATCAACGAGTCCGCGCTGCTGGCCGCCCGCAACGACAAGCGGGCGATCACCAACGACTACCTCGAAGAGGCCATCGACCGGGTCATCGCCGGCCCGGAGCGGCGCACGCGGGTGATGAGCGAGCACGAGAAGAAGGTCACCGCGTACCACGAGGGCGGTCACGCGCTCGTCGCCTGGGCGCTGCCCCACTCAGCGCCCGTGCACAAGGTGACCATCCTGTCCCGCGGCCGTTCGCTCGGTCACACGCTGGTCCTGCCGACCGAGGACAAGTACACGCAGACCCGCTCCGAGATGATCGACACGCTCGCCTACGCGCTGGGCGGCCGGGCCGCCGAGGAGCTCGTCTTCCACGAGCCGACCACCGGCGCCGGCAACGACATCGAGAAGGCCACCGCTCTGGCCCGGTCGATGATCACGGAGTACGGCATGAGCGCCAAGCTGGGCGCCGTCAAGTACGGCACCGGCGACGGCGAGCCGTTCCTCGGCCGCACCATGGGCCACGAGCGCGACTACTCCGAGAGGGTCGCCGCCGAGATCGACGCCGAGATGCGCGCGCTGATCGAGATCGCGCACGACGAGGCCTGGGAGATCCTGGTCGAGTACCGCGACGTCCTCGACAACATCGTCGAGGAGCTCATGGAGAAGGAGACCATCTCGCAGGCGGACATGGCCCGCATTTGCGCCCGGGTGGTCAAGCGGCCGCCGATGGCCCCGTACAGCGGCAACGGCCGCCGTCGGCGCGCGGTGCCCGAGCCCGGCGCCAACGGCTCCGAGGTGGTCCAGCCGGTGAGCCTCGGCGCGGACGATCACATCCGGATCGTCAGCGGTGGCGAGACCCCGGACGGCAACCGCTGAGCGAGATCAGCAGCACCGAGCCCGACACCGACGACGGTGCCGGGCTCGTTGCTGACCGGGAGCTCGACCACGTCGCCGCCCGCCTCGTCAGCGGACGGCTGGGCGGCGTCGAGGTGGAGCGCAACGTCGACCTCAAGCGCATCGAGAGCGCTGTCCGGGAGATCCTCGTCGCCATCGGCGAGGACCCGGACCGCGACGGGCTGCGCAAGACCCCGGCCCGGGTCGCCCGCGCCTACGCGGAGCTGTTCGCCGGCCTGCGGATCGACCCTGCCCAGGTGCTGCTCACCTCGTTCGAGGCCGACCACGAGGAGCTCGTGCTCGTGCGGGACATCGAGGTCATGTCCATGTGCGAGCACCACCTGCTGCCGTTCCACGGGGTGGCGCACATCGGGTACATCCCGGGCGCCGACGGCCGGATCACCGGCCTGTCGAAGCTCGCGCGGCTGGTCGAGGTGTACGCGCGGCGGCCGCAGGTGCAGGAGCGGCTCACGGCGCAGATCGCCGATCTGCTGATGTCGCAGCTCGAGCCGCGGGGCGTCATCGTGGTCGTCGAGTGCGAGCACCTGTGCATGTCGATGCGCGGGATCCAGAAGGGCGGATCGAGGACGATCACGTCCGCGGTCCGCGGGCTGCTCCGCGACGACGCGAAGTCACGGGCCGAGGCGATGTCACTGATCCTGCACGGCTGAGCTTTTTCCCATTTCGTACCCCCTGTGCCGGCTTTTCGGGACAGGGGGTTCTTGCGGCAGGGTCTGTCCGCGGGTTCAGAGCAGCAGGACGCCGCCGAAGACCAGGACCGGGATGAGCGCCAGCAGACTGATGACGAGGCCGAGCACCGGCGTGCGTGACGTGGTCTTGCGTGTCATCGCGCCGATCGTGAGCCAGCCCAGGCCGAAGGCGAAGGCGGGCAGGATCAGGGCACAGGGAAGGGCCAGAAGACCGATCCCGTCGGCCTTCGAGCCCGCGAGCAACGTCGGGATCTGCACGATCGCGGCGAGGAGCGCGAAGCCGAAGTAGATCGAGGCATTCACCCACACCCGCCGGTTCGAAGCTGCCTGCCGCCCTGGCGCCGCGAGGACCGCCTCAGACTGCTTCAGACCGACCGCGGCGATCCGCAGGGCCGTGGACACCCTTCCGGGCACCGAATCCGGTACGGGCGGACTCAGCGGGCTCACGACGCCCGTCCCGACGACGCCGGTCGCGCCGGACACCGGAATGCCGCTGACGCGGTTGGGGACGCCGCTGACCGGCATGCGCGGGATGTTCCCGGTGTGGTGGTGCACGCTGGGCGGCCCGCTGGCCGGCACCCGCGGGATCGAGCCCGTGTTGTGCATGCCCGGCGGCGCGCTGCGCGGCACGACAACCGGGTAGCCGCCGGTTTGGGGCAGGCTCGGCGGTACCGGAGGCTGGGCCGGAGCCGCCCCCGGCCGTGACGCCCCCGCGACGGCCGGTGTCCCGGGCATGGCGGGGGCCGGCGTTCCGGGCATCACCGAGGCGGGAGGGGCGCTCGTCGGGGGCCAGGGCGGGGCGCTCACCGGCGGCGGGCCGCTGCGCTGCCCCTGCTGCCAGCCGCCCGGCGCACCCCCGAACGGTGCCGGGGGAGGCGGCGGGGCCATCGGCGCGCCGCGGCGCGGGTCGGGGGGCTGCGGCCCTGCGGTCAGCGCCGCGTGCGCGGCCCGTGTCTCCTGCCACGACGGTACGAGCTCGATCGGGCGGCCGCCGGCCTCGCCGACCACTTCGTTCAGGTAAGCCTCGTGATGGGCGAGCTTCGCGCGGATCGCCGCGAGATCGTTCTGGGCGGCCTTGAGCGCGGCCTTGTGCTCCGCGACCACCGCGATCACCTCCCGGCGGACCGAGTCCAGCCGCTGGCCGGCGGCGACGTAGTCCAGCCAGGCCTTGCGGCTCGGCTCGCCGACGGGCGCGGGCGGGGCCGTCCACGGGCCGCCGAGCTGCGCGCACACGCGGCGGACGAGTTCGGCGGGCGGGTCGGGGTCGAGGTACACCGGGGCGTTGAGGCGGCTCGGGCCCGTGCCGGTGCCGGAGAACGTGGCGCCGGGCGGGTCGCCCACCCACGCATGCGGGTTGCGGATCGCGATCTGGGTGGCGTGCGGCAGGGGCGCCTGCGTGGTCTCCTGGGTGAGCGGCGGCGGCGGCCAGCCGGCGGCGATCAGATGCAGCCGCCCCGCGGGCCCGGCGTGCGCCAGCCCGGCGATCCGCGCCAGGTCGCGCCCCTCGGTGAGCTCCGGCAGCGATGCGATCACGATCAGCAGCGTCGGCGCCGGCCCGTCCGTGCGCGTCGCGAGCCACCGCTCGCCCTCGTCCAGAACCGCGCGCAGCCCCTCCGCGTCCGTCGCCGGCGGCGGCATGATCGCGTCGATACCGGTGAACCAGCCGAACGTCGCCCCCTCGACCACGGCGTCGATCGTGCGGATCCGCACCGACCCGGGCGGCGACGAGGCCAGCAGCCGCAGGACCAGGCTACGGAGCAGCCCCGCGACCCGGCTGTCCCGCGTGTCGGCGTCGATCGCGATGTGCCCGGCCCGCAGCAGCGGCACGATCACCGGGAACCGCGCGTCGTCGAGCGGGTGCGCCTGCCCGACCCGCACGAACGTCGGCGGCAGCGGCCCACCCAGCGGCGTGGCCGGCGCCAGCGCGTCCAGCTGGCCTCCCAGCCACCCCGGGGCCAGCATCGCCGCGTTGGCCCGAAGCCCCGCGGCGAGGTCGTGCTGTTCGGCGTACTGCTCGGCCGGGGCGGCGTTGGGGGAGTACCCGTCGAGGATCGGCCCGGCGGCGGCGATCAGCGCAGCGGTGTGCCGATGCTGCTCAGCCGCTCGCTCGATCCGTGCCCGCAGGCGTGCCACCGTGCCCCTTCCATCCAAGCCAGATGCGGGAACGGTAACGCAGACTGGGAACCGAGTCAGCAGGTGCACTGGTGCCAGCGTGTTGTCGCAGGTAGCCGCCCCCGCCCCAGGACCCGATCCACGCCGCGCGGCGCGGGAATGTGCCCGGGCGGCGGGCGGCGGCTAGCCTCTGGAGCGTGGACCCATCGAAGCCGAACGACCCGAGCGTGGACCAGAGCCAGCCGATTCCACGCTCCCGCCCAGGCAACGACGAGGTCCTCGAGGGCGAAATCATCGACCGCGGCGTCCCGATCGGCCGCCAGCGGACCACCCCGCCCCCTTCAGCCCCACCGACTCCCCCAAGAACGCGCCCCAGCACCCGCCGAACAGTGTTGCTAGTCCTGGCGGCCGTCGCAGCCTTGGTCTGCCTGGGCGGCTCCCTGACCGCCTACGTCCTGTACGACAAGGCCACGACGCCGGACCGGAGCACGCCCGAGGGTGTCATCGAGCAATATGTGGACGTCAAGTTCAACGTTCGGGATGACCATCGGGCGAGATTGTTCGAATGCCCGTCCGCGGACATTACGGCCGTCAGCAGCACCTTGAACGAAGTGAAGGCCCTGGAGGCGCGATACTCGACGTCGGCCACCGTCAGGCCAGGAAGTTTCGCCGTGTCTGTCAATGGCGACGAGGCTGACGTTGACGGCACGCTCAATATCGTGGTGACCGAATCCTCGGGCGGACAGTCTATTACTGAGCAACGCTGGCGGTTCCATCTGTCCAAGAACCGGACATGGCTACTCTGCAAGGCCACGAAGCTGAGCTGATCTACTCCGCCCACAGTAGGTGGATCGGGACCTCCAGGGTCTTCGGTGCCTGGCCGCTCCACGCCCACCGATACCAGTCGACCTCCCGGCAGACGCGTACGCAGATGTCGCCCTCGACGCCGCTGTACGCGTCCGTGACCGCTCGCAGGTCCCGCTGGTCCTTCCCCGTCTTGTCCTCAGGCCCCGGCACCCGGACCACCCGAAGCCCGGTGACCGCCCGCACGTCCAGCGCCCGCCGCGGCGCCCGGGGCGGCGGCGCGTCGAGCGACACCAGCCGGAGGTCGGCCGTGCCGTCAGACGGCGTGACGGCGGTCGAGACCCGTTCGACCCACACCCGCTCCAGCGGTACGAGTGGAGCGAAAACCTCGGTCTGCTCGGCCTCGGCCCGGTACCACTCCTGCTCGGGAAGTGTCGGCACGTACGTCCGGCTCGCCTGCACCACGGCGTCGTCGATGCGCAGGTCGCCGCGCCACCCCAGGCCCGGCAGTCCGACGACCGCCCGGCGTCCCCGCAGGTCGCGCAGGCTCGAGGCGGGCACGAGCTCGATCCCGGCCGGTGTGCGTTCGGTACCGCCGGCAAGCAGATCCCAGTCGGGAAAGTCCTCGCCGCCGGGCAGGTCGCTCACGCCTTGACCCCCAAGGGTGCCCCCATCCGCTGCATGAACGGCACGGGGTCGATGGCGCCGTTGTTGCTCGGATCGCTGTTGATGTGGACCTCGAAGTGCAGGTGCGGCCCGGACGAGTGCCCGGTCGTCCCGGAGAACCCTATCTCCTGACCCGGCGCCACGTGCTGCCCCAGGACGACGCTCGGCTGCTTCACCATGTGGCAGTACCGCGTGAGGAGCCCGTTCGCATGCTGAATCTCTACGTACCAGCCGCACCCGAGCACCGACGGCGACCCGTCCCGCCAGCAGCCCCAGTCGGTGCCGTTGGCCAGGTGGGCCTGGCAGCGCACCTTCACGACCAGCCCGCCGGCGGCGGCCCGGATCGGCGTGCCCCGCGGCACGATCAGGTCGACGCCCTGGTGGGTCGGGCGCGACGCGGTACGGAACCCGGAGCCGACCTCGCCGTTGACCGGCGCCGTCCAGCCCGACGCGGCGATCTGGTCGCCGCTGACGCACTGCAGCTTCGTGGAGTCGCCGGCAGCGCGCGCCGCCCCGCCCGTCAGCGAGTTGACCACGGTGCTCGCCAGCTGTTCATGCTTGGCGTACGCGTTGGGGTACGCGCTACGCTGCACGCGCTGGGCGGCCTGGGTCAGGCTCATCCGCTCCCACCCCGGCACCGTCAGCAGCCGTTCGTAGAACTTCCGCGAGGCGTACTGCGGATCCATGATCTGCGCCGGCGTACCCCACCCGGTGCTCGGCCGCTGCTGAAACAGCCCGAGCGAGTCGTGATCGTTGCGCGCCCCGAGATCCGGCAGGTTGTGCAGGCTGGACTCCTGCATCGCGGTGGCCACGGCGATCACCCATCCGCGCGGCGGCACGTTCATGTCCTGCCCGACACGCACAATGATCGCGGCGTTGCGGACCTGCTCCTCGGACAGCTCGTGGTGGCTCGGCATCTTCGCGGCGGCGTCGACGAGCTGCCCGTTGCCGCACCCGGCGTCGTAGTTTTGCGTGTTACGCGCCGCGTCGAGGAAGAAGGCCACGACACCGCCGCCACAACACAACAGGAGCAGGACGGTGCAGAAGGCCGCGAGGAGCGCCGGCCGGATCCGCTTTTTCCCGGTTTGTACCTCGAGATCGTCGTCTTCCCCGAGAACGCTCACGCCGCCTCCCAGTCCAGCGAGGTGACCTGCCACCGCCCGTCGAAGACCTGCAGCTCCAGCACGATCGTGCCGCCCTCGGCCGGGAACTTGGCCACGGTCGCCGGCCCGACGCTCTGCAACTGAACCGCCCCGGTGATCGTCGCCGTCGGCACGTCGGCGGGGTCGGTGTCGGCGAGATCGACCATCAGCTCCGCCGAAGCGTCCGGCTTCAGCTCCGCCCGCCACTGCTCCCCGGTGATCCCAGGCTTACGCAGCCACGCCTTGACAAACCGATTGGCCACGGTCGAAACGTCCGCGGCCCCCTTGCTCAGCGAGGGTGACGCCACCGGCGTCTCGTCGACCCCGTCGTCCCCGAGCGAGCTGTACGGGTCCGGCGAAGTGGGCACAGGGGCCACGGTCGGCCCGAGCGCGTCGTTCGCCGACCGCCCACCCCCGTCGTCGAGCACGGTCCGCCCGACCCCCACGATCACGAGCACGACGACAACCAACACCAACGCGATGCCGTACCGCGTACCAAGCAGCCGCAGGACCGTACGCATGGCCGCCTACCCCGGAAGACTCGCCGACTCCGGCCGCCGAGCAGGCGGCCGATCGGCGGCGGACCGATCCGATTCGGGCCGGTAAATCGAGTAGGAGGGCGCATTCTCAGCGGGAACGTCGGGCTCCTCCCACCCCGGCTCCCGCCGCCGCCGAGGCTGCTGCGGCGTCCCTTCACGCGACGACCGCCCAGTCTCCGGCCGCTCAACAGGAACCGCGTCCCCACCGCCAGCCGAAGCGGCATCCTCACTCCGAGCCTCAGGCCGCTGCGACGTCTGCAGCTCCCCACCACCCCGCTGCGACCCGGGTTCCTTGGTCCCCCCGGCCTCAACAACCTTGAGTGCCGCCGCCTGCCGCACGTCACGCATGAAGAGCCGGTGCCAACTCCCAGCCGAGGTAATGGCCCGCGTCGAGTCCTTCCCGCCAAGCTGCGTGATCCGCCGGTAAGGCCGCAGCAACAGCCACCCCACAACCCCGGTAAGCCAGATGAGCAACACCTGCAACCAGGGAGCAAGCGAGCCCGTCTTCAAAATCAACGTAACGGCGAACAAATAAATCGCCGACCCAGTCCCAAATATGATGATGTTGAAGATCGCCGCAATGACCGCGTTACCGAGCCGCCGGAGCCCCGCATTCGCGGGCCGCAGCAACCCGAACGTCCCAAGAATCGGAGCCGCGATGACGGCCCAGCGGAAAATTAGGAAGCCCAAGATGACAAGCACCGATGCCGTGATATCAAACAACGCGAAGAACAGGGCAGAAATGATCGCCAAGAATCCGGAGCCAATTCGGTCCATGCCTCGGCTGCCTTGTAGGTGTTCGTAGGCCTCCGGATCTTCCGTGCGGATCTGCTCTGCGATCTTCATCCACCGTTGTTGTTTTTGCTCGGTGAGAATTCTCCGTTCGTTCGACTCGATCGGCGGTCCTGGGCGGTGCTCCCGGATTCGTTTGTCTTCCCCGTCGCGCGCGCGCTGTTCCGATGCCCGGATTCTTTGAATCTCATCCCAGCTGAAGGACTTCGCGTCGTACAGGGCTGGACCATACTTTTCGGCAGTCTGACTGTCCGCCGAGCCAAGGGTCCCACGCAGCCAGTTGCGATAGAGTAGTCCATCGACAACCGTGTCACTAGCACGTACCGCAGGAGGGCGGGTGTCGTTGCAGGCATTCGGGTCGAGATTCCGGCACTCGCTCGGGGGGATGCTCTGATCCGGCGGTCCTACTGCCCCGTGGATGGCGCCCAAGCTAGTGATCAGGGTTTGATCCGCGAGACCCGCTGACCAACTGGGCCATCTCGCAATTGCGGTGATCAGAATCATGATGAAGATTGCCCAGCCGGCCGTGGTTACCGCATTCGACAGGTCCGACTGCCTTGAGCGCCAGAGCAGGTAAAGGCCGACGATTACCAAGGTCACCGCACCGAAGGCAGTGAACACTTTTGAGTAGACCGCTTTGGTCGCGGTGTTGACCAACGGGTCGGCCCAGCCCCACATGTAGGATGGGTCCCACGCGCGTTCGCGAAGCGCGTTCGAGGCGCCAAGTACGCCGGTCGCGATCAGGAATTCGCCGTTTGCGACGGTGTTTTCGAACTCAGCGCTGGGGTTGGTCACCACCGATGCGCATTTGAGGTCATATGTCGTGAAGTCGTACCCGGCGTATCCGTATTCGCTGTAACGGAACAATAGTCGAGATCCGCGATCCGGCTCCGGTTGCTGGGCGAACCAGCCGGCCATGCCAGAGTCTGGGGCGCTCGGCGTTGGCGCATCCAGGCAGCTCACCTTCCCCTGAATGTCGACCTGCAGGCGGTCCGCGCAATTCTGGAAATTGCTAGGAGCACGCCACTCTTCGACTGTGCAGAGGGGGTCGCCTGGGGCGTGGGTTGGTGAGGCCGTGGCTGGGGGAGTGGGGGGGCCGAACAGTGTGGCCAGGGCCGTTACGAGGACCACGGCCACGTACACGGGCAGGCGTCTCACCGATCATCCTCCGGGTCCTCGTCGTGGACGTCCACGACCTCGCCGCCGACGGTGCCGGCGGTTGGAACACCCCCCGGTGTTGTGTCCAGGTAGCGCAGCAGGTCGGGGACGTACGACACGTCCACCCGGACCTTTTGCACGCGGCCGTCCACGTCGCGCATCACGAACTCGCGGAAGCCCAGTCGCGACGAGGAACTCGTGTCGACCTGGGAGAGAGCGGCCAGTGTCTGCTCGTAGCCCACGTCCGTCGGTACGCGCAGGAGGCGGAGCGCCTCCGCGGCGATCTCGGTGTCCTCGGCGATGCGGCCGACGAAGACGGTGGAGACGAGGTTCTGCACGTCCAGGCCGAGGATGTCCTTGGGGTTCTGCGAGGCGACGAGGGCGGCGAGGTTCCACTTGCGCGAGTCGCGGGCCAGGCGGACCAGGAAGGAACGGCCGGAGCGCCAGCCCTCCATGAAGTGCGCCTCGTCCAGGCCGACGAGCTTGCGCGCGGTCATGTCGCCGCCGTAGCAGCGGCGTACGGCCAGGCGGTGGGCGGTGTGGAGCATGGGCAGGGCGAGGGACTCCTCGGCCGACCAGTACTCGCGCTCGATCTTGAGGTCGGGGAGGCGGAGGCCGGCCATGGTGATGACCGTGAGGGCGGCGTCGGCGCCGAGGAGGCCGGGGGGTGGGGAGCCGAAGAAGAGCATGGCGAGCGGCATCTCGGCGGTGTCGAGCAGGAGGTTGCCGAGCTCGGCGGCGTCGTGGTCGCCGGTTTCGCGCAGGGAGCGGATCACGTCCTCGAGGGCTGAGGACTCTTCGGCCGGGACCTGGCGGACCGCGTGGCGCAGCATCGTGGCGGTCGAGGCCTCCCGGGCCACCTGCGGCGGTACGAGCATCATGCAGATGTCCTGCACGAGCATGCGGCGCTCGGCGCGTGCGTTGGAGATCGCGATCTCGAACTCGCGGTCGCCGGTCGGGCCGGGCGCGTAGTGGGATCGCTGCGGGGTGGGGATCAGGGAGTAGGGGGCGAGGGTGCCCTGCTCGGAGCCGGTCAGGTTGAGCACGCGGGCGTAGGGGGCCAGCTCGGGCATGCTGCACAGCCGCGCGAGCGGGCCGGACGGGTCGAGGAGGGTCACCTGTACCCCGCGCCGCGCGGCCAGGTAGCCCAGCGCGCCCATGAGGGTCGACTTGCCACCGCCCGGCTCGGCCACGAAGACCGCCAGGCCCGAGCGCTCGCGCACCTCCATCGGGAAGTGCAGGTCGAGGAAGACCGGGCGGCGGGACGTGCCGGCGGTACGGCCGATGAGGTCGCCGCGGCGGTCGCCGACGGTGGAGGCGGCCTGCGGCAGGGCGGCCGCGAAGAGCTTGACCGGCATCCGGCGCACGTAGCCGGTGTTGGCCAGCGGCTCGCCCGGGATGAACTCGCGGGCCAGCCAGTCCTGGTTCTTCGGGTGCTGCAGCGCGACGCGCATCTCGCGCGAGTACATCTGCGTGACCCGCCGCGCCCGCTCGAGGCACTCCTCGCGGGTGCGCCCGCCGACCGCGATGCGGTGCCAGCCGTGCGCGCGGGACGAGTCGACCGGCAGGCCGGTGCTGATCTCGTCGCCGATGGTGAGCGCGCGCCTGGCGAGGCGCTCGAGCTCCGGCGGCGCGTCGATGCCGTGCTCGGAGTAGTCGGCCTGCTGGGAACGGATCAGGCGCAGGCGGTGCTCGAGGTTGCGGAACGAGTCGCCGGGGCCCAGGATGTCGATCCGCGACGAGAGCTCCATCGGCCACGGCAGGCGCTCGTGGAAGTGCAGCCACGGCTCGTGCCGCTCGGGGATCTCCAGCGGCTCCATCCGGCCGACGGTGAGCACGGCGACGTGCCGCTCCTCGCCGCTGACCCGGTTGACCAGCTTCACCGTCGACCCGTACGGCGTGCGGTAGCGCTCCACCGCCTCGGTCAGGGCCAGCAGGTCGCCGGAGTCCCACGAGCCGTCGAGGGTGGTGATGGGCCCTGGCGGCGACATGCACAGCGCGACCGAGCGGTACAGCAGCCACTCGAGCTCGAAGGCGGTGACCCGCCGGCCACGCATGCCGAAGGCGCCGAGTACCTCGTCGAACTGCTCGACGGTGCGCGCCATCCGGCGCCGCTCGGCGTCGGCGACCCCGCGCTTGAACAGCGCCCCGATGCGCTCGGCGAAGGTGTCGCCCAGCGTGCGGCGGGCGAAGGCGATCCCGAGGTACGTCTGGCCCTCGGCATGATTGATCGACAACAGGTGCTTCTGCGCGGCGACCAGGTGGTCGGCCCACGTCGGGCCGCCGGCGGCGGGTAGCGGGCGCGGCGTGTTGCCGTCGACCACGCGCGCCCACTGGTCGGCCGGGAACGGCCTGGTCGTGCGGCGCAGGTGCAGCCGGAACCCGGCCAGGCCGGCGTACTGCTCGGAGATCGCCGACAGCAGTGCCTCCCGCTCGGCGTCGGCCCGGAACGACCAGCGCACCTCGGGCAGCCAGTACCACGCGGTGACCGTGTTGGGGGTGAACGTCAGGTGCCCAGCGATCTCGGTGATCGCCAGGTCGATCGCCGCACTGCGGTCCTTGTGCTGCGGCCTGGGCGTGCGGTCGAGCGGCGTCTTCCGGCCGCGCTGGGGCGGCGGCTGCATGCGCGGCGGGCGGGGCGGCTGCTGCGCCGGCACCCCGCGGTCGGGCGGGGTGCGCCGCGCCGGGGGCGGCGGCGCGGTGGTGACCGCCGCCGAGGGTTTCCGGGTTGTACCGCCGGTGCCCGCACCGGCCGTCCGTCCGCCCGGCTGGCCCACTCGTTCGGGGGCGCGGGCCGGGGACCGCTCGACCGGCTGGCCGAGCCGCTCGGGCGCCCGGGACTGGGACCGCTCGGCCTGGGTGAGCCGCTCCGGCGCGCGGGACTGGGACCGGTCGACCGGCTGGGCCGGCCGCTCTGTCGCCCGCGAGCCCAGCGCGGGCCGGGTGGCCAGGCGCTCGCCGTTGGTGCGCGCCGGCTCCGTGCCGCCGGCGGGGTTGCGCGGGACGGCCCGCTTCGGCGCGCGCAGGTCCTCGGGGGCCCGCGGCGCGCCCGAGGACGGCGCGGCGGAGATCGGGATGCCGGAGATCGGCTGGACGCGCTCGACCCGGCCGGGGCTCGGCTCAAGCGCCCGGAGCCGGTCGCGCGGGTGGCTGCCCGGCGGGTCGTCGAAGAGGCCCAGGAACGGCGAGTCGACGTCGGGCGCCGGCTGCGCGCTCACCGGCCGCTCGGCGCCTACCGGCCGCTCCGTGCCGCCGCGGCCGTGCGCCCCGGGCTGGCCGCCGGTGCCCTGGAACATCGCGACGCGGCCGCCCTCGGCCACCGCGCGCAGCCCGCCATCGTAATCGGTTGAATGCGCAGCGTCGTCGTCAAAGTCCGAGCGGTCCTGATGTCCCCCGGTTCTCCGGGGTGGCGGATTGGTCATACGAGATCACCGGTGAGTTCCGGGCGGATGCGCACCTTCGAGGCGACCAGGCGGGCGTCGCGCAGCTCGGAGCTGGGCTCGCGGGTGTGACGCCAGTCGGTCAGGGCGGTGCGGACCACCATGCGGGCGGGTCGATCGGGGTCGACGTAACGGAAGATCAGCGACGTCGCCACGATCGCGAGTGCGATCTCGTAGGCGGGGAAGTAGTCGACGTGCAGCGTGATCAGGTAGCGGATGAACATGAACAGCGGCACCAGGAGCGCGAACACGCCGTACTGCGCGTATGGCAGCTGGATCGGCAGCGTGTAACCGGGCGGCCCGAGGTAGACCAGGCGGGCCCGGTAGATGTCGTCGTCGGTGCGCAGGCGCATGGTCGGTCAGGCCTATTTGAAGATCAGGCTGACCAGCGAGTCGCCGAAGAAGAACAGCGACGCGGCGCCGGCGACGAAGGCCAGGCCGATGATCGCGATCGCCGAGCTGGTGAGAACACGCGACACCTCGCCCTTGCTCGCCCGGCCGATGAAGATCACCCCGAGCGCCGCGAGCAGGATCGGCACGATCTTGGTGGTGAAGAAGGTCAGGATGCCATCGGTGTTGATCGTCTTCGGCTCGGGTGACGGCGGAGCGAGGGCGATCGCATCCACGGCGCGTGCGGCGGAGCCCCACATCGCCTGGCCGATCTCCATCAACATCATCAGACCTCCCCGGAGGCGCGACGGGCGAGGTGCACGCCGCGCGTTAAGCCTCGCCGAAAAGACGACCCGGTGGTACAACCCCGGCTGCTGTGTCGCTCTCCAGCGGAACCTTATCCGGGTGTTTGCCCTGCTAAATGCCCATTGTCGGGTTTAACGGTCCGAATAACGTTCACTTGCAGAGAGTACGTTGCGGCCCTCTTTCCAACAAGCTGACCGGTCCGTGGTCGGTGTGCACAGTGTGACTCCTGTGGCGCCCGGCCGCGGCCCCAGCAGGGTTGTCGCAGGTCGCCACCGAGCGCCTCCGTTGAGTTGAGTACCTTCATTCAAGTGATGGTCTTGCGACGTCCCTCCCCCGTGGTGATGGGTGTGCTCAACGTGACCCCGGACAGCTTCTCCGACGGCGGTCGCTACGCGGACCTGGACGCGGCCGTGGAGCACGCGCGGCAGATGTGCGACGAGGGCGCCGACGTCATCGACGTGGGCGGCGAGAGCACCCGGCCGGGCGCCGACCGGGTCGACGCGCCGACCGAGCTGGCCCGGGTGCTGCCGGTGATCCGGGCGCTGGCCGGCGAGGGCGTCACGATGAGCATCGACACGACCCGTGCCGCCGTCGCCGCGGCCGCGATCGAGGCCGGCGTCGAGCTGGTCAACGACGTCTCCGGCGGGCTCGCCGATGCGGACATGGCCCGGGTGGTCGCCGACGCAGGCTGCCCGTGGGTGCTCATGCACTGGCGCGGGCACTCCCGCCGGATGTCCGACCTGGCCGTTTACGACGACGTGGTCAAGGAGGTCTCCGCCGAGCTGCTGGAGCGGGTCGACGCGGCGGTCGCCGCCGGCGTGGCACCCGACCGGCTGATCCTCGACCCCGGCCTCGGCTTCGCTAAGAAGCCGGAGCACACCTGGCGGCTCGCCGCCCACCTGCCCGACCTCATCGGGCTGGGCCATCCGGTCCTGGTCGGATCGAGCCGGAAGTCGCACCTGGGCCGGCTGCTCGCCGACGCCGAGGGCCGCGACCGCCCGACCGGGGAACGGGAGGCCGCGACCATCGCCACCACGGTGTTGTCGGTCGCCGCCGGCGCGTGGGGCGTGCGCGTGCACGAGGTCCGTGGCAACGTGGATGCGATCAAGGTCTGGCAGGCGACGAAGGCGGCGCGATGACATCTTCCACGGACCGCATCGCCCTGAGCGGGCTCAAGGTCCGGGGCTACCACGGCGTGTTCGACTTCGAGCGCCGCGAGGGCCAGGACTTCGTCATCGACGTGGTCCTGGAGCTCGACCTGCGCCCGGCCGCGGCCTCCGACGACGTCGCCGACACCGTGCACTACGGCGAGCTGGCCGAGCGGCTGGCGGCGGTGGTGTCGGGCGAGCCGGTCGACCTGATCGAGACGCTCGCCGGGCGCCTGGCCGACGTCTGCCTGGCCGACGTCCGGGTCGGCGCGGCGACCGTGACCGTGCACAAGCCCCAGGCGCCAATCCCGCTGGAGTTCGCCGACGTCGCCGTCGTGATCCGCCGGGAGAGGCTATGACCGGTCCGGAGCGAAGCGTCGCCTGGTCTGGGTCGATCTTTGCGAAGCCTCATCGAGCCAGACTGGGCGTAGGGGCCGGTCATCATGGGCTCAGGTCCAAGTCATGCCGCGGCCGGAGCGAAGCGGAGGTTTCGGCATGACCCGGGCGGTGCTGGCGTTGGGCAGTAACCTGGGCGACCGGGAGGCACACCTGCGTGCCGCCGTCGCCGGGCTGGGGGACTCGGTCGTGGTGGTCTCCGGGGTGTACGAGACCCCGCCGTGGGGCGACCCCGACCAGCCGCACTACCTCAACGCGGTGCTGCTCGCGACCGACCCGGGGGCGGCCCCGAAGGACTGGCTCGCGACCGCCCACCGGCTCGAGGAGGCGGCCGGTCGCGTGCGAGACCCCGGGCGCAGGTTCGGCCCGCGTACCCTTGACGTTGACGTGATTGCCGTGTGGAACGACGACGGGGAGCCGGTGACCTCCGACGATCCCGAGTTGACGCTGCCGCATCCGCGCGCCCATCTGCGGGCCTTCGTGCTCCGGCCGTGGATCGACATCCAGCCTTATGCCTGGCTGCCCGGGCGGGGCTGGGTCAATGACCTGCTCCGCGACGACGCGGTCGCAGGTGACCTCGCCGACCTGCGCCCAAGAGTTGACGTCCACCTCGATTCGTGATCTGGAGCGGAAGCCGATGGCCACGCCGTCACCCGAAGAGCCCAACGGAAGCGGACCGGGCGGTCCCAAGGGCCGGATGGAGCCGACCCGTCCGGCCACGCTGGTCGTCGCGGCGCTCGCCACGACCGCGCTGGCCTGGATCGCCATCAGCAACTTCTGGAACAGCCTCCCCACCCTGCCCTGGCTGCCACCGCTGACGCTCATCGGCCTGGCGATATTCGAGGGCATCGAGGCGTACTCCACGCGCAACCGGATCCTGCGCAAGGAGGGCGCCGGGCCGCTGCGGCCGCTCGTGATCGCCCGCTACGCGGTGCTCGGCAAGGCGTCGGCGCTGGTCGCCGCGCTGTTCGGGGGCGTATACGTGGGGCTGGCGTCCTGGCTGCTCACGCAGCGTGGCGTGCTGGCGAAGGTCTCCGAGAACCTGCCGCAGGCCCTGCTCGGCGTGGCCGGCTCCATCGTGCTGATCGCCGCCGCGCTCTGGCTCGAGCGCTCCTGCCGGGTGCCCCCCAAGGGCCGCGACAAGGATCTGCCCAGGCAGAGCCGCCAGGACGGGGCGGACCGGGCCCCGGACGACCAGATCGCCTGAGAGCGCTCGGCCGCACACGGCAGGCGGGTCCCGGCCGTTCGGCGCAGGATCGTACAAAGACCTGCGGTTTGGTACGCCAGGGGCTGTCGCTGGTCACAATCCGCGGTTACTGTGCGACCCGTACCGGTCGGTTGGCAGGAGGCGCGCGCCATGGCGTACGACGACTCGCGGTTCCGTGGTGAGCCCGGGTTCCGGGAAGAGCCCGACTTTCGCAGCGGAGGCGTGCCCGAGGACGCGCCCACGCTGGGCGTGTCTAACCAGTCGGTCTACACGCCCGGCAGCTACCCGGTCTCGCCCGCCTACGGCGCGCCCAGCGAGAGCACGCTCGGGCTGAGCGCCAGCCGGCGCCGGACCCCCACCGCGCAGCAGCTCGGCGACGTGTTCGACGACCCCGAGCACGGCGAGCCCGGCCGCGACCGGCTGGCCGTGCACGCGCTGTGGGAGATGGTCCTGCTGCTCGCCGCGGCCGCCCTGCTGTACCTGCTGCACGACGCCAGCCCAGCCGCGCTGCGCGGCACCGAGTTGCAGTCGCTGCTGCTCTCCGGGGCCGAGCTGGGCCTGGTCGCGATGGCCGTGGGCCTCACGCTGCGGGCCGGCGCGCCCAACCTTGCCGTCGGCCCGATCGCCTTCGCCGCGGCGCTGTTCTTCGCCAGCAACTCCGACCGTGGCCTGGCCATGACGGCCGCCATCACCGGGCTGATCTCCGTCGGCGTCGGTGTCGTGATCGCCGTGCTGGTCGTCGCGTTCCACGTGCCCGGCTGGGCGGCCAGCTTCGGCGTCGCACTCGCGCTGGTGTCCTGGATCGCCGACCAGCGGGACCAGAAGATCGTCACCGGCGCCTACGACCCGCACCACCACGCGCTGTGGTGGGCGCTCGCCGTGCTGGTCGTCGCGGTCGGCGGCGCCGCGCTGGGGCTGATCCGGTCCGTGCGCCGCTCGGTGGGCCGGTTCCGGCCCGTGCACGACCCGGCCGACCGGCGCGGCGGCGGCGCGGCCACCGTCACGGGCCTCTCGATCGCCGGGTCGGCGCTGCTGGCCGCGATGGCCGGGGTGCTCATCGCGCTCGACGAGCGCAGCGTCGCCGCCGCGGACGGCTCGGCGTCGATCGGCGGGCTCACGCTCACCGGCCTGGCGCTCGGCGCGGCGCTCGCGGGCGGCACGTCCGCCTACGGCCGCCGCGGCGGGCTGTTCGGCACGATCCTCGCCGTCGCGGTGATCACGCTGCTGCTGCGCTACACGGCCGCCGAGGGCTGGAGCCTCCCACCGTTCGCCCTGGGCGCCGGCGCGATCGCGCTCGGCCTCGTGGTGACCCGCCTCGTGGAGACGTTCGGCCGGCCGCGTATCACGCCGGACGACGCCGGCGAGGACAGCTGGACGCCGCCGTCGATCACGGCCCAGGCCGAGCCGGACAACGACTGGTCGCCGCCGTCCAGCCACACCGGGAGCTGGCCCTCGTCGCCGGGCGGCGGCGCGGACGGAGGCTGGGGCGTCGAGGAGCGCTGGGGCACCCGATAACCTTGTCCCCATGACCGAAGCCACGCTGGCCCAGCTCGACGCGCTGCCGACGGACGAGCTCAGGGACCGCGCGTTCACCCTCGCTCGGCAGCGTCGTGACATCAAGTTCTTCTGGGACCTGTTCACGCACGTGACCTACAGCGACGACGACACGCAGGACGGCTGGATCGGCTCGCTCGACGCGACCATCGACGACGCGGTCGCCCTGTGGCGTGAGGTCACCGGCCACCACTACGGCGACGCCGAGCCGCTGGTCCGGGCCGCGTTCATCGACTACATCCTGCAGCACAGCAAGTAGCACGAACGCCGGCAAACATCAGCAAAGCCGGCCATTTACGCGGGCGGTTTAGGTTTCGCGGCCGGCGGGCCTAATCCGGGCATGGCAATCACGCGATCCCGTTACCGCACCGCGACGAGCGCCGGTACACTCTTCGCCTTCCTGCTGGTGCTGATCTTCGGCAGCCCCTGGTACGTCGACTGGGCCCGGTCGGCCGACCGGGGGATCTTCCTGGAGACGCTGGCCTGGCCGGCGTGGAGCTTCGACTCCGACGCCTCCGTGCGCGACCTGCTCGGGGCCGACCTCAAGGCCATCCTGCTGGTCGTCTTCACGGCGCTGTTCCTCACGCTGCTCGTCGGCGCGCAGCTCGCCAGCGCGCGCGGCACCCTCTCGGCGATCCTCACCGGCTGGGCCGCATACATGTTCGCCGCGGCGCTCGCCGCCTTCATCACGTCGTTCCTGCTGCCGCACGCCTCGCTCGGCCAGGCCACCGTGAACGCGGCCGCCGGCGCGGGCTACGGCCTGATCGTCGGCTGGATCATCGGCCTGGCGACGATGGCCGGGCGGCGGCCGTAGCCCCACGCGGTACCGGCTGGGCAACGCCGTACCGGATCGGTCCGGCGGAGGACCGCCGCGCAAGATCAGGCAGACGAATCCACCGCCGCGGACGCCAGGGCGACCTGGACGTCGGCGGCGGTGAGCGCGCCGAGCGGCGAGTCGCCGTCGCGCACGACCACGGCGCCGCGGCCCGCGGCGAGCATCGCCCCGAACGCCTCCCGCAGCGTCGCGCCGGCCGTCACCACCGGCGCGCCGGCGCCCGCCTCGGCGACCGGTCGCAGCCCGTCGGACGGGATCGGCGTCACCGACAGCCGCATGATGCCGCGGTCCTCGCCGACGAACCGCTCCACGAAGTCGTTGCCCGGCCGGGCCAGCAGCTCCGCCGGCGTGGCGTACTGCTGCAACTGCGCGTGGTCGGACAGCACCGCGATGCGGTCGCCGAGCTTGATCGCCTCCTGCAGGTCGTGCGTGACCAGGATCGTGGTCGTGCGCACCGCCTCCCGCAGGCGGAGGAACTCGTCCTGCAGCCGGCCCCGGTTGATCGGATCGACGGCCGAGAACGGCTCGTCCATGAGCAGCACCCGCGGGTCGGCGGCGAGCGCGCGGGCAAACCCGACCCGCTGGCGCTGCCCGCCGGACAGCTCGTGCGGGTAGCGGCCCGCGTATCGCCCCGGCTCCAGGCCGACCAGCTCCAGCAGCTCGTCGGTGCGCTCGTCGATGCGCCGGCGGTCCCAGCCGAGCATCCGCGGCACCGTGCCCACATTGGCGCGCACGGTCTGGTGGGGGAAGAGCCCGACGTTCTGGATGACGTACCCGATGGTCCGGCGCAGCCGCACGGGGTCGGCGGTGGTCACGTCGGCGCCGTCGATGAGGATCCGGCCGTCGGTGGGCTCGATCAGCCGGTTGACCATCCGCAGGACGGTCGACTTGCCGCAGCCGGAGGGGCCGATGAGGACGGTGACCTCGCCGCTGCCGATCTCGAGGCTCAGCTCGCCGACCGCCACCGTGCCGTCCGGATACACCTTGCGCAGCCGATCGAGCGTGATCGGCGCGGCATCGTGCTTCGCGGTAACGTCCACGCATGTCCTTCCTGGCCCGTGGTGAGGCGGGCAATCCCTGGTTCTCCTGGTCGTATGTCCGGGACAACTACGACACGCTCCGGGATGCGCTCCTCGACCACGTCGTGATCACGGTGTGGTCGGTGGCCATCGCAGTGGTCATCGCGATTCCGCTGGCGGTGCTGGCGTACTGGGTGCGCCCGCTCGCCACGCCGATTCTGACATCAGCCGGCGTGCTTTACACGATTCCGTCGCTGGCCCTGCTGGCCTTCCTGGCCCCGTTCATGGGCACGGGACGGTCCCCGGTGATCGTGGCGCTGACGTCGTACGCCCTGATCGTGCTCATCCGCAACGCCCTCACCGGCCTGCTGCAGGTGCCCGAGGACGTGCGTGAGGCGGCCACCGCGATGGGGTACACCAGGCTGGCCCAGCTCTGGCGGGTCGAACTGCCGCTCGCCCTGCCGGGCATCCTCACCGGGCTGCGGCTGGCGACCGTCTCGACAGTGGCGTTGGTCACCGTCGGCGCGATCGTGGGCTCCCAGGGTGGGCTCGGCGGGCTGATCCTGGCCGGCTTCCGCAACAACTTCTACAAGGCGGAGATCGCCACCGCGGCGGTCGCGTGCGTCGCCCTGGCGCTGGTCTTCGACCTGGTGCTGATCCTGGTGAGCCGCCTCCTCACGCCCTGGACGAGGAGGCGTAGCGCGTGAATGTCATCAATGAGGCGATCGTCTGGTTCAACGACCCGCTGAACTGGACCAACCCCGGCGGCATCCTGGATCGGCTGCAGGAGCACATCGAGATCTCCGTCATGGCGGTCCTGCTCGGCTGCGCGGTCGCCTGGCCGCTGGGCATCACGCTCGGCCGCCGCGGCGCCGCCGCCGGGCTCATCGTGCTGCTGTCCAACCTTACCCAGGCCGTGCCGGTGGTGGCGCTGCTGACGATCCTCACCCTCACCCCGCTGGGTCTGGGCAAGCCCGCCGTCGTCATCGCGCTGGCCGTGTTCGCGGTGCCGTCGCTGCTGGCCAACGCCTACACCGGGATGCGCGAGATCGACCCCGAGGTCCGCGACGCGGCCCGCGGCATGGGCATGACCTCCGCGCAGCGGCTGTTCCGGGTGGAGCTGCCGCTGGCGGTACCGTTCCTGGCCACCGGCCTGCGGATCGCGACCACCACCGTGGTGGCCACCGCGACCCTGGCCACCGCGGTCAACGGCGGCGGCCTCGGGATGATTATCTCGGCCGGCTTCGGGTTAGGGCCCGGCCACGGCGGGCAGATTCTTGCCGGAGCGATCCTCGTCGCGGGCCTGGCCCTGCTCATCGACGGGGTGATGGCGCTCATAGAGCGCAAGATCACACCACGGGTGCTGCGGCGGGCCGCGGGCCGGTCGTGAGCGCTGCCATAAGGGTTTCGTAACCGGTCGTTACGAAAACGTGCCTGGTTGCGGTTGCCGAATTTCCATCGCCGGAGTTGCCTATTTGGAAGCGGGCGGGCTTCATTGCCGATAGCGCCGCCCGTCGGACACGCGGCCGGTCACAGTGATCGCGCCGGGACACGGAAGGCGGGCCATTTTGCGAACAGCCATGCGCGCCACGCTCGGGATAGTCCTCAGTCTTGCCGCCCTGGGCCTCACCGCCTGCGGCAAGGAGGGCTCCTCGGGCACCCAGGCGCCGGCCAGCGTCAGCGGGGCGGGATGCGCTCCGGTCGCCGGGGACAAGCTTGTCGTCCTCGACGACGACAAGAAGCTCCAGCAGGCGGACAACGTCATCCCGGCGATCAACACGAAGGTCGCCGATCCGGCCCTCGTCGCCGCGCTCGACAAGGTCTCCGACGCGTTGACCCCCGAGAAGCTCATCGCGCTCAACAAGGCGGTCGACGTCGACCGCAAGACCTCCAAGGTCGCGGCGGAGGACTTCGCCAAGGCCGAGAACCTCACCACCGGCATCGAGAAGGGCAAGGGCGGTGCGATCAAGATCGGCGCCGCGAACTTCTCGGAGAGCGCCACGCTGGGCGCCCTCTACGAGATCGTCCTCGACGCCGCCGGCTACGACGCCTCGGTCCAGACCATCGGTCAGCGCGAGGTGTACTACGGCCAGCTCACCAAGGGCGACATCCAGGTCGTGCCGGAGTACGCCGCGACCCTGACCGAGTTCATCAACCAGTCGGTCAACGGCAAGGACGCGGCGCCGCTCGCCTCGGGCGACGTCGACAAGACCGTGGCCGCGCTGAAGGACCTCGGCGGCAAGCAGGGCCTGTCGTTCGGCAAGGCGTCCACGGCGACCGACGGCAACGCGTTCGCGGTGACGTCGGACTTTGCCACCAAGCACGGCCTGAAGACGCTCAGCGACTTCGCCGCGAAGTGCTCGGGCCAGGCCACGGTCCTGGGCGGCCCGCCGGAGTGCCCGCAGCGGCCGTTCTGCCAGCCGGGTCTGCAGAAGACGTACGGCATCCAGTTCGGCAAGGTGCTGAGCCTGGACGCCGGCGGCCCGCAGAGCAAGGACGCGCTCAAGAAGGGCACCGCGTCGATAGTGCTCGTGTTCTCGTCCGACGGCTCGCTCGGCTAGCCCCTCCGTTTGTCCCTCGTACCGCTTCGCCGAGGCGGTACGAGGGGACATTTCGTTTGTGCTGAAGACGGGGTAAGTTCTCTGCTCATGCCGGCCGCGGAGACCACCGGAACCCCCGGGGTAAAGCGGAGCACCAAGCTGCTCCAGCTGCTCTTCTGGGGTGGGGTCGGCATTTCGCCGCTGGCCGCCCTGCTGCTGCTCGTGGGCAGCGGGTTCGTCCTGCAGGTCGCGGCGGTGCTGGCCGTCCTCGTCGTGCTGCTCATCGGGCTGTCGATCGCGCTGCGTCCCGGCGGCGACACGGTGCGCGGCGAGGTCGAGGAGCTGGTGTACGAGGAGATCGACACCCTGCGCGAGGACATCCGCGGCGACATCACGCACGCGGCCCGCGCCACCCACGGTCAGCTGATGGAGCGCATCGGCACGCTGCACGAGACCGTCGACGCGCTGCGCAACCAGGTCGACATGATGCGCGGGCAGCTCGAGCGCGCCGCGGCGCAGCCGCCGCACCCGACGCACCCCGCCGGCTCGGCGTCGGTGCCACAGGGCGTTCTGCGGCACACCGAGACCGTTCAGGTCACCACCAAGACGATGGTGGTCGACCCCACCGAGTCCCGCTCCGGCACCGTCTACGGCGCCCCGCCCGCGCCGCGGGCGGACATTCCGCAGCAGCGCCGCCCGGACCGCTCCGAGCGGGTGTCCGAGCGCGCCTCGGGCCGCCCCGACCCGCGGCAGGACCGGCCCGACCAGTGGGCCGACCCTCGCCTGGAGCACCGGCAGGAGCAGCGGCCGCACCCCGACCGGGGCTTCGATCGCCCCGAGCGGGTCGGCCGGTCCGAGTGGACCGAGCGCAGCGAACGCTCCGAGCGCAGTGAGTGGATCGAGCGCGGCGACCCCCGCCGTGACGAGCGGGGGCGTGACGAGCGGGGGCGTGACGAGCGCGGTCGTAACGACTCGCGCGAACAGCCCTGGCGTGAGGAGTCCCGCGAGCAGTCTCGTGAACAGTCTCGTGAACAGTCGTGGACCGAGCAGCTGCTGCACGAGCGCATGGCCCAGGCCGACAGCGGGGACTGGCCGCAGACCCAGCCCCGCGGCGAGGTCGAGCGGCGCGGCGGGCGGCGCCGGGCGCCGGACCCGGACGACGAGGGCAACGTCACCGGCGTGCGTACGACCGACCGCTGGGCCTCCGTGCACAGCGACGAGCGCGGCGGCCGGGAGCTGCGCATGGGCGAGCGGCGGGCCGCCGTCCACGCCGACGAGACCGGCACCCACGTGCGCATCGAGGACCGCTGGGCGAGCGTGCGGCACGAGGAGTACTACCCGGAAGAACCGCGCACCGGCGGGCACCGGGCCGCGATCGAGGACGACCGCGACGACGACCGCGGCAGCGGGCGGCACGGCGGCTCGCGCCACGACGAGCGGGACGACGACCACGACTCGCGGTACGACGCCCGCTACGACTCCGGCACCGAGAGTCCGCGCCGCTCCGAGGCCCGCCGCGAACGCGAGCGCGACCGGGCCGCGCACGAACCGGAGCGCGGCGGCCGCCGGCGCGCCGAGGCGCACTGGTCGGACAGCAGCTACGAGGAGGCCCGCCGCGACGAGAGCGGCGCGACGCGCTGGTCGGAGGTGCGCCGCGACCGGCCCGACCGGCCCGCTCTAGGCGGCTCGCCGGCGGCGCTGCCCGCCTCGCCAGCCGAGCCCGCGTCGCGGTGGACCCCGGGCCCGGGCGGCCTTTCCGGGGCCGAACGCGACGAGGAGCGCGTCTCGCGGCGCGCGCGGCCGGCGGACGATGACGAGGAGTACGGCTGGAACGGCGCCCGCGACGAGCAGCGCGGCCGGGCCGCCCGGCAGATCGTCGACTTCGAGGGCAGCGACGACCGCTGGCGCTAGGCGCCCACCGCTACTTGTCGATGTCGCCCACGACGAAGAACATCGAGCCCAGAATCGCGATGAGGTCTGGCACGAGCGTGCCCGGCAGCAGCGTCGACAGCGCCTGGACGTTGGCGTAGGACGCGGTGCGCAGCTTGAGCCGCCACGGCGTCTTCTCGCCGCGGGAGACCAGGTAGTAGCCGTTCACGCCGAGCGGGTTCTCGGTCCAGGCGTACGTGTGGCCCTCCGGCGCCTTGACCACCTTCGGCAGCCGGACGTTGACCGGCCCGGTGAGCCGGTCGACCCGGTCCAGGCACTCCTGGGCGAGGTCGAGGGAGACGTACACCTGGTCGAGCATCACCTCGAAGCGCGCATGGCAGTCGCCCCCGGTGCGCGTCACCACCGGCACCGACAGCTCGCCGTAGGCGAGGTACGGCTCGTCCCGGCGCAGGTCGATGTCCAGCCCGGAGGCGCGGGCGACCGGGCCCGACGCGCCGTAGGCGGCCGCCTGGGCCGCGGTGAGCACCCCGACGCCGACCGTGCGGGCCAGGAAGATCTCGTTGCGCCGGATCAGGTTGTCGAGGTCCGGCATCCGCCGGCGGACCTGGTCGATCGCGGCCCGCGCCCGCCCGGTCCAGCCGGCCGGGACCTCCTCCTTGAGCCCGCCGACGCGGTTGTACATGTAGTGCATGCGCCCGCCCGAGGCCTCCTCGAGCACCGCCTGGATCGTCTCGCGCTCGCGGAAGGCGTAGAAGACCGGCGTGATCGCTCCGATCTCCAGCGGATACGACCCGAGGAACATCAGGTGGTTGAGCACTCGGTTGAGCTCGGCGAGCGCGGTGCGCAGCCACACGGCGCGCTCGGGGACCTCGATGCCCATCAGGCGCTCGACCGCGAGCACGACCCCCAGTTCGTTGCAGAACGCCGAGAGCCAGTCGTGGCGGTTGGCCAGCATGATGATCTGCCGGTAGTCGCGCACCTCGAAGAGCTTCTCCGCGCCCCGGTGCATGTAGCCGATGATCGGCTCGGCGCTGACCACGCGCTCGCCGTCCAGCACCAGCCGCAGGCGCAGCACGCCGTGCGTGGAGGGGTGCTGCGGCCCGATGTTGAGCACCATGTCGGCGGTGTCGAGGCCCGCACCGGTCCCGACCGTCAGCTCGGACGTCATGCGGTAAGCCTAGAACGCCCGCCTAGAGGTCCTGCAAGATCCGCAGCGCTCGCGACACGTTGTGCATGGTGCTGGTGTCCGCCACCGCCACGCGCTCGGTGAACCAGCGCTTCAGCGGCGAGGAGAGCCGGTCGGGCATCACCACGAGGTCGTCGAGCTCGACCGCGAGCGGCGAGTCGCGCAGCTCCTCGGCATCGGTGACCTCGGCGACGATGACCACGGGAACGTCGGTGCTGTTGAACACGTCCGAGCTGATGATCAGACCGAGCCGCTCACGGGCACCTTTGATGAGCCACACTTCACCGCGACGCACGCCGTCCACGGTATAGCTCGGCGTTCACGAGCGCGATCTCCTCCTCGTCGGCGAGTGCGGCGGCGTCGAGATCGATCTTCGCGCGGCGCACCGCCTCGGCGTGGGCGGAGAAGATCTCGCGCAGGGCGCGTTCCTGGGCGGCGCGGTCGATCCACGCGCTCAGCGACACGCCGTCGCGCTCGGCCCAGCGGCGCGCGTCGGCGATGGTCTGGTCGGAGAAGGAGAGTGTCACCTTCGTCGTCATAGCAGATATGGTACCAGCAGGTCATCCAATCGGTATGACCATCGGTCATACCCAGTGCATGACCCAGTGGTGGCCCCCCAGGCCCTCCGGGTCGGTGAGCTCCGCCGCCGCGGAGGAGCGCGAGAGCGCGCGCACGTATCCGGCCGGGTCCGAGGAGGCGAGGCTCAGCGGCGGGCGGGCGCCGTCGACGCCGAGCAGCCGGAGGGCGTCGCGCTGCAGCAGCGTGGGGGAGCCGAGCGAGTCCAGGGCCACCGAGACGGTGAGGTCGCAGGAGCCGTCGGGCACGGGCGGCACCTCGCGGCCGGCGCGGAAGCCGGTCAGCGTGCCGAAGAGCGGCCGGGCGCCGGCGAAGTGGCCGTAGTCGACGGCGAGGGCCAGGCCGTGCTCGACCGCGGCCGTCGCGCCCGCCCAGGCCTCGTCCCGGGGCGCGCCGATCTCCGCCCGGGCGCCCGGCGGGGCGTTGTCGAGGGGCCACCACCGGTCCAGCCAGGCCGCGTCGGCGTCGCGCAGCGGCGCGTCGCCGAGCGACTCCGTGCCGTCGGCGGAGATCTCGACGTACCGCGGCCGAAAATGCGCGTCGAGCTCGACGATGTCGACCGGGACGTTGTCCAGCCATTCGGTGGCGACCAGGAGCCCGGCGACGCCGGAGGGCAGGGCCGAGGTCCACCCGATCGTGGACGGCAGTTCACCCGGTCGGGGCGCCTTCTCGACCCCGACGGCGCGGACCCGCTCGCGCACCTCGGCCGGCAGCGCGGCCAGCACGCCGGTGAGCAGCTCGCCCCGGCCGGCGCCGACGTCGACCAGGTCGAGGCGCGCCGGGTTGTCCAGCGCGTCGTCGATGCGGCGCAGCAGGGTGGCGATCGCGCCGGCGAACAGGGGCGACGCGTGCGCGCTGGTGCGGAAGTGGTCCGCGGGGCGGGAGCGGACGAAGAAGCCCTCGGGGCCGTAGAGTGCCGCCTCCATCGCCTGTCGCCAGCGCCTCACAGGAACACTCTGCCCTCGCCCCGGTAGGTCGGCACCACGTCCACGATCCTCTCGCCCTGCACGAGGTGTACCTCGTTGACGTGCTCACACAGCTCGCCGGCCTTGGAGTGGCGGAAGTACACCCGGTCGCCCACCCGCAGGCCGGCGGCGCCCGGGCCGACGAGGGGCGTCTGGACCTCGCCGGCGCCCTCGGTCCCGATGAGCCTGAGGCCCTCCGGCAGCCAGGGCCGGGGCTGGCGGGTCGGCGAGGTCTCGCCGGAGGCGATCCAGCCGCCGCCGAGGGCGGTCGCGGTGGTGGCGTCGGGCCGGCGCACCACGGCGAGGGCGAAGAACGCGGCGGGCTCGGGGCGCCATGTGCGGTACCCGTCGAAGAGCCACGGCCCGAAGAGCCCGGAGCCGGCGGCGACCTCGGTCACGGCCGGGTCGGCGGCGGTCGCGGCGACGCTGCCGGTGCCGCCGCCGTTGACGAACTCGAGGTCGGCGTGGCGGCGCACCTCGGCCACGACCGCGGCCCGGCGGGCCAGCAGCTCCGCCATCGAGCGCGTCTGGATCGCGCGGATGAGCGCGCCGCGCACGGGCCGCCCGGGCGGGGCGTCGCCGAGGCCGGCGATCTGTGCCTCGTACGACATCAGGCCGACCAGCTGGAAGCCCGGCCGGGCGGCGACGGCGGCGGCCAGCGCACCGGCCTGGCCCGGGCTGTGCACGGGCGAGCGCCGCACGCCGATGTGGACGCCGGACACCGGGCGCCAGGACGCGTCGAGGTCGATGCAGACGCGCACCGGCGCGGCGCGGCGTGTGGCGGGCACCAGGGCGTCGACGAGGTCGAGCTGGTCGGTGCCGTCGACCATGACGGTGATCGTGCGGGCCAGCTGCTCGTCGGTGGCGAGCCGGCGCAGCGCGGCCCGGTCGGCGGTGGGGTAGGCGACCAGGACGTCGCCGGCGGTGTCGTGCCCGGCCAGCCAGATCGCCTCCGGAAGGGTGAATGCCATGATGCCGCGCCAGCCGGGGTGCGCCAGGGTGCGGTCGATGAGCGCGCGGACCCGCACGGACTTGCTCGGCACGCGCAGCGGCTTGCCGGCCGCCCGGGCGACGAGGGCCGCGCTGTTGGCGTCGAAGGCATCGAGGTCCACGATCGCGAACGGCGGATCAAGATCGGCGGTGGCCCGGTCGTAACGGGTCCGCCGAGCGGCACGGGAGCTGGGCACGCCTCACCGTACCGAGACGGCAGAGAATATGAAAGAACCTCGCGTAAGCGGCGGCGCTTCCGGAATTGTCGGGGGTGACCTGTAGCGTGAGACCGGAGAAAGGGGGTGCCGCCATCGCCAGCAGCGATCTCTCCGGTGTCGGCGGACTTCAGGCCGTACTGCGCATCCGGGCCTTCCGCCGGCTCTGGGCGGTGCTGGGCCTGTCGTCCCTCGGCGACTGGCTCGGCCTGCTCGCCGCCTCGACGTTCGCCGCCTCGCAGGTGTCCAACGACGCGGCGAAGGGCCTGGCGTTCGGCTCAGTCATCGCCGTGCGCCTGCTCCCCGCGCTGATCCTCGGCCCGGTGGCCGGCGTCTTCGCCGACCGGTTCGACCGGCGCTACACGATGGTCGTCTGCGACCTCCTGCGCTTCACATTTTTCGCCTCCATCCCGGCCGCCGCGCTGATCATCAGCGACGGGGCGCTGGTCGTGGCCTGGACCGCGGTCGCCACGTTCGTCATCGAGACCGTCGCGATGATCTGGACGCCGGCGAAGGAGGCGGCGGTGCCCAACCTGCTGCCCCGCGCCCGGCTGGAGACGGCCAACCAGCTCACGCTGGCCACGACGTATGGCATCACCCCGGTCGCCGCCGCGCTGGTGCTCATCGGCCTGCAGTGGCTGGTGCTGGGGGTGTTCGGCCACGACGAGCCGGCGTGGGCCGCGCCGAGCACCGTGGCGCTGTGGTTCAACGCGCTGACGTTCCTGGCCACCGCGCTCACCGTGTTCTTCGGCATCCGGGAGATCAGCGGCCGGCGCACCGCGAGCGTGGAGCGCAAGCCCGGCATGATCCGCGAGTTCGTCCAGGGCTGGGCGTTCGTCAGCAAGACCCCGCTGGTCCGCGGCCTGGTGCTGGGCATCTTCGGCGCCTTCGCCGGCGGCGGCGTGGTCGTCGGCACCGCGAGCTTCTACGCAGTGTCGCTCAGCGCCGGCAACGCCGCGTTCTACCTGCTCTTCGCCGTGCTGTTCCTCGGCCTCGGCCTCGGCATCGCGGCCGGGCCGCGCCTGGTCGGCGAGCTGTCGCGGCGCCGCTGGTTCGGCCTGTCGATCATCCTGGCCGCCGGCTCCGTGATCATCCTGGCCCTGGCCACCCACCTCTCGATCGCCGTGGGCGGGGGGCTCCTGGTCGGCGTCGGCGCCGGCATGGCATTCCTGTCCGGCACCACGCTGCTCGGCGGCGAGGTCGCCGACGACATGCGCGGCCGCGCCTTCGCCTTCGTCCAGATGGGCACCCGCGTGGTGCTCATGCTCACCATCTCCCTTTCCAGCGTCATCGTGGGCGCCGGCGGCACCCGCAAGATCGACCTGGGCTTCTACGACTTCGAGGTCTCCAGCACCCGGCCGCTGCTCGCGATCGCCGGCATCCTGGGAGTGTTCGCCGGCAGCTTCGCGCTGCGCCAGATGGACGACAAGAAGGGTGTGCCGATCCTCGCCGACCTCATCGGCTCGGTCCGCGGCCGCCCGCTCAGCCCCGCCGAGCCCAAGGCGGCGCAGGGCCTTTTCATCGTCTTCGAGGGCGGCGAGGGTGTCGGCAAGTCGACGCAGGTCGCCCGGCTCGCCGAGGCGCTGCGCCGGATCGGCCGCGACGTCGTGGTCACCCACGAGCCCGGCGCCACCCCGGTCGGCTCGAACATCCGCAGCCTGGTGCTGGACCGCCCGGACGACGGCGGCGAGGTGGTGACGCCGCGGGCCGAGGCGCTGCTCTACGCGGCCGACCGCGCGCACCACGTGGCCTCCGTTGTGCGGCCGGCGCTGGCCCGCGGCGCGGTGGTCATCAGCGACCGGTACGTCGACTCGTCCCTCGCCTACCAGGGCGCCGGCCGCACCCTGCCGGTCGACGAGGTCTCCTGGCTGTCGAAGTGGGCGACCGGCGGCCTCAAGCCCGACCTGGTCGTGCTGCTCGACCTGGACCCGGCGGTCGGCCTGTCCCGGGCCGGCAAGCGCGGCGACGCGGACCGGCTGGAGAGCGAGTCGCTCGCGTTCCACGAGCGGGTGCGGTATGCGTTCCTCGACCTGGCGTCGGCGGATCCGAGCCGCTACCTGGTGCTCGACGCCACCAACCCGATCGACGCGCTGGCGGCCGGCATCCTGCAGCGGGTGCGCCACCTGATCCCGGAGGCCGAGTCGTCGATCGATTCGGTACTGCACGACGCCGCCGAGGTCGCCACCGCCCTCACCGGCGACGACGTCCCGAACGGCAAGGCGTCCGGCGGGTCCGGTCAGTCCGACTTACCTGACATGTCCGGGTCGTCCGACAAGGGCTCGCGGGTATGACCCCGCCGATCTTCGACGAGCTGATCGGGCAGCCCGACGCCGTCGCCACGCTGTCGCGCGCCGTGGAGGCCGCCGACGCGATCGTGCGCGGCGAGGTGCCCGACGCGTCGGGGCAGCAGGCGATGACCCACGCGTGGCTGTTCACCGGGCCGCCGGGGTCCGGCCGATCGGTCGCCGCCCGCACGTTCGCGGCGGCGCTGCAGTGCCCCGACGGCGGCTGCGGCACCTGCCAGGCCTGTCACACGGCGCTCGCCGGCACCCACGCCGACGTGCGGTTCGTGGTGCCGGAGGGGCTGTCCATCGCCGTTGGTGAGATGCGCGCGCTGGTGCTGCGCGCGGCCAGCTCGCCGACCCAGGGCCGCTGGCAGGTGCTGCTGGTCGAGGACGCCGACCGGCTCACCGAGGCGGCCGGCAACGCGCTGCTCAAGGCCGTCGAGGAGCCCCCGCCACGCACGGTGTTCCTGCTGTGCACGCCGAGCACCCACCCCGACGACATCTCAGTGACGATCCGCTCCCGCTGCCGGGTGGTGCCGCTGCGCCAGCCGCCGGCCGATGCCGTCGCCGCCGTACTGCACCGCCGCGACGGCATCGACGAGGCGACCGCCGCCTGGGCGGCCGCCGCCTCGCAGGGCCACGTCGGGCGCGCCCGCCGGCTGGCCCGCGATCCGCAGGCGCGGACCCGGCGCGACGCCGTGCTGGCCGTGCCGCGCCGGCTGACCGGCATCGGCGCCGCCTTCGACGCCGCGAGCGCGCTCATCGAGGCCGCCGAGGCCGAGGCGGCCGCCTCCGTCGTCGAGATCGACGCCAAGGAGCGCTCCGCCCTCGAGACCGCCCTCGGCGCCGGCGGCACCGGCAAGGGCGCGGCCGGCGCCGCCCGCGGCTCGGCCGGCCAGCTCAAGGACCTCGAGCGCCGGCAGAAGTCCCGCGCGACCCGGGCTCAGCGCGACTCGCTCGACCGCGCCCTGGTCGACCTGGCCGGCTTCTACCGCGACGTGCTGGTCCACTCGTTCGACGCCGGCGTCGGCCCGATCCACGGCGACGTGGACGAGCTCGCCGACGCCGCCGCCGAGAAGTGGGCCCCGGAGAGCACCCTGCGCCGGCTGGAGGCCGTCCTGGAGTGCCGGGTGGCCATCGAGACCAACGTCAAACCGCGCATCGCCGTCGAGGCGATGATGCTGGCCCTGTGGCGCGGGTAGTTATCCACAGGGGCTGATTCGGTCTTCCGCGGTGACCGGCGGGTGCCGTACGGTCACCCAGGGAGGTTGCATGGGGCGTGAGATCGACGAGGCGTGGATCGAGGAGGCGGTCGAGCGCTACCGCCGCATCGAGGCCCTGCACGCCGAGTTCGACAAGGCGGTGAAGACCGTCGAGGTGACCGTCCACTCGGCTGACGGGCTGGTCGAAGTGCTGGTCACCGCCGATGGCACGATCCGCGACGTCCGCATCGACGGCCCGCTGCACAACCGGACGGGCGAGGCCTTGTCGCGCTCCGTCCGCGAGGCGGTCACCGCCGCCGCGGACGCCGCGGCCTGGGCCCGCAAGAAGCTGCACGCTGAGACGTTCGGCGACTATCGCTCACTGCAATGACGATCCGCGCGGCCGTCCTCGGCACACGGCTCGGCGCGCCACGACGGGGGGTGTGAGGTGCCACTGCGTGATCTGGCCGGTCGGCCCCGTCCGGCGCGGGCCGCTCGCCCTGCTTCCGGTCGCTGCGCCGCTTTCGGTTCTCGCCTGGGTTTAGGTCTTGGCCGTGGCTTCGGTCCTCGCCTCGGCTCCGGTTCCGGCGTGGGCGCGAGTTCGGCGTGGCCGGCTGCGGGCCGGGGTCGGCGTGGTGTGGTTCGGGTCGAGGCGGCGGGGGCGTAGATGCGGCTGGAGGACCTTGCGCACCGGCTGGACTCGGCCGGGGATGAGCTCGCCGGCGCGAGCACCACGCTCAGTCTCGTGGATCCCGGGGCTCGCGCGCTCGGCGCCGACGGGGCCGGAGGGCTGGCGCGGGCCGGGCGCGACCTACACCGGCTGCTCGCGACCGCGTTGACCGCGCGGGGCACCGAGGCCGCGGCGCACGGGGCGCGGCTCGCCGAGACGGCGCACGCGCTGCGGCAGGTCGCGGCCGGGTATCGCGGCGCCGAGGAAGACTCGCGGGTGGTGCCATGACCACTCCGGTGCCTCATCGAGCCAGACTGGGCGGCGCCTGGTCCGGGCCGGTCCGTGCGAAGCCTTATCGAGCCAGTCATCGGAAAACGCGGCTCTTGCGTCATGTCCCGGGCGGGCGTAGCGAGGAGCGGGCATGACCGATGCGCTCGATCGGCTGGCCGAGGTCGGGGACGACCTGTTCCGGCGGGTCGGTGACGTGCTGGCCGGCGGGGGGCTGCCGGCGGACGGGTCGCTCCGGGAACTCCTGCGGCGCGTCGGGGCGCTGCCGGATGAGGTGCTCGAGCACGCGCTGCGGCTCGACGTCGACGGGCTGCGCGCCGCGGCGCTGGAGTTGCGTGGGGTGGCCGGGCGGTTCGGGGAGCTGCCGGGGCGGCTGGAGGCCGACATCGGGCGGAGTGCCTGGGAGGGCGGGGGCGCCGAGGCGTTCGGGATCGTGTGGGGCGCCCTGGCGGCGCACATCGGCGAGGAGGGCGAGCCCGCCACGATCACCGGGCGGCTGGCCGCCACCGCCGCATACCTCGACGCGCTCGCGTCCTGGGCGGCCGGATTCCGGTACGAGCTCGCCGAGGCCATCGCGCGGGTCGCCACCTCGGCCGAGGCGGTCACGGTGCTGACCGCGCGGGGCGAGCCGGTCGGCGACAGGACCGAGGTCGCCGCGGCGGCGGGCCGCATCGCCGGGCGGGTGCTGCAGACGGCCGCCGACGCGCTCGACGCCGCCGACGAGCTGCACGGCCGGTGGGCGGGGCGGCTGGCCGAGCTCGAGTACGAGCCGCCGAGGGTGCCGAGCGGGCCGGCCGTCATCTCCGGGGTCACCCGCGTCAACCTGTGATTCCGTCGGGTGCCTTCGGCACCCGACGGAATCCGGAGGCACCCGCGTCGACCGGTGGCGTCGGCCGATCCGGGCACTCGCGTCGAGCGGCGGCGGGGTGCCTCAGCGGATCTGGATCGGGTCGTCGATGAGGTGGAGCTCCATGGCGTGGGCGGGCTCGAACCATGGGGTGTCGGGGGCGGCCGCCGGGCGGGCGTGCCAGCGGTGGGCCGTGCGGCGCACGCCGATCGGGTAGATGGTCAGGCCGCCGTCGGCCGTGAAGTGCATTCGCAGGAAGCCCTTGTATCCGGTGATGCCCTGCGCCGCGAACAGCTCGTTCACGTTCACGTCGAATCTCGACGCGATGACGAGGTAGACGGCGAAGAGTTCGCCGGCGGCGATCGCGGACAACGGGAGGTACAGGATGATGGAAAGGAGCAGGGGCAGCGGCCAGGCCAGGCCGACGAGCGGCAGGCTCAGCCAGGCCCACGTGCCGAGCGCGGCCAGGCCGACGAACGCGACGCCGTGCGACAGGCCCAGCAGCCAGTGGCGCGGCCTTCGCTGGCCGGCGGCGCGGGGCATGGCGAGCAGGCAGGTGCCGAGCACGTCCAGGACGACCATCAGCACGGCCGGCACGGTCACCAGGCGCTGCTCGACGCCGGAGACGACCCGGTCGGCGGCGTTGACGAGCGCGAGCATGGTCAGCGTCTGCAGCAGGCCCAGCAGACCCAGGAACATCGGGTTGCGCCACGGCAGGCGCCAGAAGACGCCCAGGGCCAGGCCGCGTGACTGGGGCTTGGTGGGGAAGGTGCGGCGCAGGTCGTACGTGCGCGAGGGCGAGGCGTTGCGCACCAGCGAGCGCACCGGCGGCACCGAGATCTGCTCCGGCAGCTCGTGGGTCGGGTAGAGGTAGGCGCCGCCCCCGCCGCTGGTGATGAGCTCCCGCTCCCGCCGGGAGTACCGCGCATAGTGATGCAGATCACCCGAGATCATCAGCCGCACGTCGGCGCCGGTGGGCGCGACGATCGTGCGGACGAAGTAGTCGAGGCTGTCGTACGCCTTGTGGTCGTCGGTCGACTCCACCCAGCTCGGCGACGGCGGGCAGATGATGACCCGGTCGCCCGGGCCCATCCGGGCGGCGACGGACCGGAAGTACCGAAGCTGCGGATCGTCGATGTAGGCGCCCGGCTGCACGTCCAGCCCGAGCAGCCACCATCGGTTGGGCAGCTCGACGGCGAAGTATGAGCGCGACTGCCGGGTCTGCCAGCCCCCGACCGTGCCCTCGTCGCCGCGGACGAACAGCCGCAGGAAGGCGGTCAGGCCGTCGTACCAGTCGTGGTTGCCCGGCACCGCATACAGCCTCGGCTGCGGTCCCTCGCGCGGCCGCTCCGGCAACGCGGCGCGGAACGGCCCCTTGAAGCGGTCCTCGTACTGCTGCCCGCTCGCCGTCGGATAGACCTGGTCCCCGCCGAGCACCAGCACCTCGCCCCGCGGCAGCTCGTGGCCGTCGACGGTCAGCGAGGGCTGCGCGAGCAGGTATGCGACGGAGTAGGTGGCGTTGAACCCGTCGCCGGTGTCGGCGGCGTAATCGACCCAGAGCTCGCCGCCGTCGGGCCACTCGTCGTCGTTCACCTCCCCGGCGTAGCCGGCGCTCTCGCGCAGGATCCGGGAGGGGAGGGCGTCCTGCAGCTCGCGCTTGTCGAGGTACGCGCCGAACAGGTCGGCCAGCAGCACCCGCACGGCGGTCCCGCTCAGCAGCACCGGGCTCAGCCACGGCACCGCGCGGCGCGGCGTGAACCCCATCTGGTCCGGGTCGAGCGCGGTCGGGCGCCCGCCGACCGGCATGGGCGCGCCCTCGTCCTCCTGCGGCAGCGGCAGCAGCGGCTCGCCCGGCTCGGCGGTCAGCTCACCTGGGGCGGGCGGCATATCGTCGGGCATCACGGGCCGGACGTTACCCCCGCGCGGGGCAACGGGGAAACCCCTCGCGCGCCCCCCGGGTTCGTGCCGTACACTGGTTCACCGTTGCCGCCTTAGCTCAGTCGGCAGAGCGATTCACTCGTAATGAATAGGTCGACGGTTCGATTCCGTCAGGCGGCTCCAGGGCAACGCCCTGGCCAGGGGACACCTGGCCAGGGCGTTGACTTTTTCTCGATGAGGCCCCCGACCTCCGGTCAACGGTTGTGGCGGTCAGGTTCGCCGTCCGCCCGATCGGTCCAATACTGCCCGTTTTATTCTATTCTGAGCCTTCTGTACTTGATTGGCAGGCGCGGGACGCCTATGCCTCGTCGAGGTACGGGCGCACCGCGTCGGCGACCTTCTGGTTCTTGAGATACTTGGCGACCTTGTGAAAGTCGAACACGTCGATCGACGTCTCCAGGTCCTCGTCGATGCCGTTGAAGCTCTTGCCCAGCCAGCGGGGCACCGCGATGATGTCGCCCGGGTCGGCGACGTTGATCCAGCGGGCGACGGACGGCGGGCGGCTACCGCGGCCGTCGACCGGCTCGGGCGCGAGCCTCGGGAAGATCACTCCGGGCAGGCCCAGCGGTGAGCCGAGCGTCACCAGGAGCGGCACGGGCACGTCCGGGTTCTGCCACAGCGTCTCGTAGGCGACGACCGAGCCCATCGAGTGTGCGATGACGACCGAGGGCCGGACCCGCCGCAGGGTGTCCGCCACGGTGTCGCGGACCTGTTGCCGCGGGCCGGGGTGGGCCGGGTCGAAGTACACCTTGATCTCGTTGAGCACGATGGTCACGAACAGTGCGACGAGTTCGGTGTCGAGGTTGCAGCGGCGGGCCATGCCGCTGATGATCTGGCGCACCGGCTTGAGCACGAGGGCCTCGCGTACCTCTTCGCGCGGGTTCAGCGCCAGGTCCCACCGGGCGAGCCAGTCGCGCTGCTCGTCGTCGAGGGTCTCGGGGTCCGGCGCCGCCTGGCGGTGACCGCGGCGCAGAAGATGGGCGTAGTAGGCGACGTCCACCCGGGCCGGCGGCGCCACGCCCAGCGATTGGGCCAGGCCGTTGGTCCACGCGTCGCTCTTGAGCGCCGCCGCCTCCTGCGGAGTGCGCCCCTCGAGATGGTTCCAGACGCCGTGCACGCCGACGATTCCTGCCATGTCAAACCCCCTGGTCGTGGTTGGAGAGGTCGTACACGAACACCTCCGCGCCGGCGTGGACGACCGCTCGCATCGTGCGCGGCCCGCCCCGGAACACCCACAGGTCCTGCACCGGCCCGGGTACCTCGAATCCGTCGATCTCCTGGTAGGCGCGGAGGTTGACCAGGCGCACCCAGCCGTCGCGCCCGCCGGTGAGCATGAGCTCCGAGTCGAGGGGCAGGACCGCGAGCGCGGTGACCCGGCCGTCGTGGAGCGTGACGACCCGCGGCTCCCCGTCGTCGTGCCGGACGAGCAGCGCGCCGTTCGCCGTGGGCTCCACCGTTACGATCCGGCCGTCGACCACGGTGGTGACCGTCGGGACCCGGCGCTCCTCAGGCGTGGCGAGGCCGCCGCGGGCCGGCCCGGCCAGCGCGACGCCGGTGTCCGGGTCCCAGTAGCCGACCGTCGCGTCGCCGGTCGTGCGCCGCAGGACCAGTTGCGGCCCGGCCGGCAACCAGTCGAGCCGGCGCGTCTCGCCGGTGGAGCGGATCACGATCTGCGTCGGGCGGCCGGGGCCGATCCGCGCGATCGTGACGCGGTCGCCGATCGCGGCGGCGACGGCGACGGCGTCGTCGCGCGGCGCGGCGGCGACCGGGCGGCGGGCCCGGACCGCGACGGCCGGGGGCGCATCGGCGTGCGGCGCCGCCGCGGCGAGGAGCGTGACCGGCGCCCCGGTCGAGAATCCGGGCGTGGCCGGGAGCCCCGTGGCCGGGTCGAAGGCCCGGACGGACCCGTCTTGGCCACCGCCGACGATCACCGGGCGGCCATCGAGCGTCGCGGCGCACGTCGCGGTGATCTTGCCGGCTGCGACCCCGGCGGTCCACGACTCCGCCGTGTCGCCGAACGGGTCCCAGGCCAGCAGGCGCTCGCCGAACGCCGCGGCCACCATCGGCTCGGCGCCCTCGACGGTGAGGAGATGGCGGCCGTTGCGCGGGATCGCAACGGTGGACACGAGCGCGCCGTCGCCGAGGTGGTACGTCCGGAAGCGGTCGTCGGTGCCGAGGACGGCGAGGAAGCAGGCCCCCTGCCGCGACACGATCACCGCGTCCGTACCCACGAGCGCGCCGAGCTTCTCGTGGCGCCGCCCGCGCGCGAGGTCCCACACGCCCACGGTCCGGCCCACGGTGACCGCCAAGACCGCACCCGCCGGGGCGGCGAGCAGCAGCCGCCGGACGGGTTCGCCGCAGTCCAGCAGCGGCGCGAACCGGTTTCCGTCCGCGTACCAGGACTCGACCGCCCCGCCGCTGACGGCCGCGGCCACGACCGTCCGGCCGTCCGGGCCCGCGACCGCGGCGACCGCGCGGACCTGCTCCCGGCACTCGAGATCCCGGGCGGGGCCGGACGGCAGCGCGATCATGCAGACCCGGGCGGCGCTTCCGGTCAGCAGCACCGGCCGCTCGCCGAGGCTGACCGTGGCCAGCGCCGTGACCGGCGCCGAGGCCGCGGCGGGCGGCCACGGGTGCCGGCCGCCGGTGCGCAGGTCGTAGGCGACGGGTGGGCCCAGGCCCGACGCCGTGATGACCGCCGCGGCGTTCTCGCCCTCGTCCGGCACCGGATCCGGGCGCTCGGCCGGGGCCAGCCAGCGCGGTCGCCAGGACAGCGGCGGTTCGCCGGGCAGTTCCGCGATGGCGTCGGCAAGCCCGGGCCGGCCGCTGCGCAGCGCCTCGACGACGAGCCGGCGGCGCCGGACGTCCGCCGCCATGGCCGGGTCGAGCGCCTCGGACGCGCGCGCGATGCGCAGGCCGACCGCCACCCGATCGTCCCCGGCCGCCCGGCCTTCGAGATCGACACGCGCCCGGACGACGGTCGCGGCGAGCTCGGTGAGGAAGGCGGCGTTTGACATCAGCTCACCGAGCCGCCCGGCGTCGGCGGCGTGGTCGAGCGCGTACTCGCGGGCGTAGGCCGGCGCGTGCCGCCACGAGCGCGGCAGGCGCGGATCGCCGACGGTCCGGTATATCGCCTCCAGCCCGCTTCCGGCGGGCGAGTCCGCCCGCAGGACGTCGGCGAGCCGCCGATAGCGCAGCCGGAAGGCCCGGCCGTCGGGCGTGTCGGTGACAACGAGGTACCGGTCGAGGTCGGCGAGGGCCGCGGTCAGGTCGTCCCAGGGGAGCTCGGCCGGCGCAACGCGCCCGCCCGGCATGAACGCGGCCGCGGCCGGGCGCAGCATCGCGAGCGGCATGCCGTCGCCGTGCGCCCAGGCCAGCGCGCGGAACAGCGGCACGAGCCAGTCGGCATGCCGCGCGCGCCGGCGCAGTTCCAGGTCGAACACCCGGGTCACGTCGCGCGACGCGGCCAGACCGGCGCGGACGGCGTCCTCGGGGTCCGCCGGCTGCTCGCCCGCTTCCAGCGCGTGCGCGGCGTGGACGCCCGCGGCCAGGTGGGCGCCGAGCAGGTCCGGCTCGCCGGCATCGCCGCAGACCGCCTGGGCGACGCCGAGCGCGAAGTCGCCCCACCGCTCGCCCCGGCCGGCGGCCCGGCCGAGCCGCACCACATACTCCCGCAGCGAGGCCAGCATGATCGGATGGCTCGCCGCCAGGTCGAGGTCGGTGAGGGACCCCGTTCGGCGGGCCCGATCGATGATCCCGGTCGCCGCCTCGCCGGTCCCGGTTCCGACGAGCAGCCGGCACATCGGGCCGCCGGCCGCGGCGCCGTGGCCGGCCAGCGGCTCGATGATCTCGGCCACGACGGCGGCCGGGTCGAGCGCCTTGTCGAGCCCGTCAAGCACCAGGACCGGTGGCGGCCCGGACGAGGTCAGCAACGCGGAGCGCAGCGCCGGCACCCGCCCGTCGTGGTCGGTGCCGAAGAGCTGCCGCGCTATTGCTCGAACCGCCCGCTCGAGGCTGCTGCCGGTCAGATCGACGGCCGCGAGCCGGCGCACCGGCCAGATGTCCGCGTCGGGAAGGGCGCCCGCCGTCGACCCGTGGAGCCCGGGGTGCGCGGCGCAGACGAAACGGCCGAGCAGCGCCGATTTGCCGATGCCGGACCGCCCGGTGACGACATGTATCGCCGTACCGCCCGACAGCCACGCGGACAGGACCGCGAGCTCGCCGGCGCGGCCCACGAAAATGCCCTCTTCCGTCAATTCGAGCGCATCGCCCGGAAGGCCCCACGCCGCACGGACGAAAGGCCACAGATGATGTCCACGACGAACCGGACCGGCATTTCCCGTGGGCTCGGCCGAAACGACGGCAGGCGGGATGAACGGCGCCGGAAAGAATGGCGCGGAACCCAGGTCGCGGGCCATTGAGATCGGCGTGGCGACGATATTCTGCGGATCTGATCCGTCCTCGTCCGCCAATCGGTCGACCTCTTGGGCCACCAATCGAGCGATGCGATCGATCGGCACGTACTCGTCCCCGGCGGACAGCCCCAGCTCCGGCCGCCCGGCGGCCGCGGCGCCGAGCACCCGCACGAGCGCGTCGGTGAGGCGCGCGTTGTAGGCGCTCTCCCGGCCGGTGGATGCGCAGATGGCGTGCGCCTTGGACGCGACGTGCAGCTCGCCGAGGCGCCAGCCGTCGTTGAGCGCCTGCCCGGCGAAGCACAGGTCGAGCAGGAACAGCACGTGCGGGCGCTCCAGGTGGCTGCGGAAGGCGGTGGTGCCGGCCTCCGCCCGGGTCAGCCAGGCCCGGGCCTCCGCGTCGAGGCGGCGCTGTTGGTCGCGGCCGATCACGTAGAGGCCGCCGGTGTGATCGTCGACCTGGCCGTGGGCCAGCACGTAAACGATCACGACGTCGTCGGCCGTGTGACCCTCGAGCTCCGCCTCGACCGCGGCGGCGATTCCCGCGGTGGTCGTGCTCAGCGGGACCTTGGTGGTGTACCCGAAGTCCTTCAAGAGCGTGCGAAGCTCGCTGACCTTCGCCGCGAAGGGCAGCTGCTGGAGACTGCGCAGCTCAAGTTCGCCGTCGCTGTCCAGCGCCTCTTCGAAGGCCTCGACGTGCACCATCAGAGCGGTCCTCATCGAGGGAAATGATGCGGCCCGCACGAACCGGAACGCGTCGCCCGACCGGCCGGTCGGGCCCCTACCGACGGGCAGTAGGTCCCGTCGACCGGCACCGATGAGTGCACTTCAGTAGGGTGCTACGGAATTGGGTACTCAATTAATGTCGCGACCATTCCACAATTCGTCGGCAAAGGCGTGGTCATGGCCCAGTTCACGACGATCGCGCGCGAGTCCCGTCCGCCGCGGTACCCGACGGTCCTCGCATGGTCGTCGGTGGTCGCCGCAGCCGCGTTCGTGTGGCTCTACCCAACAACGGACCACCCCGACTGGCACGTGGCCGGCTGGCTGCTCGGCGGGGTGGGGACGATGGTCTGCCTCGGCTTGTTCCGGCTGACCGATCAACGCCTCCGCCAGCGGCCGAACTACTCGCGGCCGCGCAACAGCGGGGTGTTGCTCTACGTCGCCGTGCTCGCCGGCATCGGGCTGGGCTGTGTCCACGCGTTCCGGGTGGCGCAGTGGTACTTCGGCTGACCGCCCCCGCCGGCCCTGTCCCGGCCGCGCCGCGCCGCTGGGCCACGCTGCTGATGGCGGCCGGGTGTACCGCCGCGCTCGCCCTCGCCGGGCCGGGCCCGGCCCACGCCGAGCCGTCCGGCGGCCTGGCCTCGGTGCAATCGTGCCTGCAACGGCTGGAGCGCCCGGTGCTCGACGTCCTCCTGGTGCTCGACGCTTCCGGCAGCATCAAGGACACGGACCAGCACAACCAGCGCCTGGCCGCGGTACAGATCGCGCTCGACGAACTGGCCCGGCTGGCCCACCCGGCCCAGGCGGGGCAGGTGCCGATCGACGTCGACGTCCAGCGGGCGGTCTTCTCCGGCGGCTTCAGCCCGGTCGGCGGCTGGGAGCGGATCGACGGCGACAGCGGCGCGGCGGCCGCCGCGGCCTTCGGCGCGGTCGAGCTGGCCGGCGACACGAACTACCTGGAGGCGCTGGACCGGGCCCGGGGGGTCCTCGCCGCCCGCGCGGCGCAGGAGTCCCTCGACCGGCCCGCGTGCCAGATGCTCCTCTGGCTCACCGACGGCCGCTACGAGCCGATCGACCCGAGCTTGCCCGGCTTCACGGAGCGGGTCACAGCGGGCACCGAAGCCCTGTGCCGTCCCGGTGGTGTCCTGGAGCAACTGCGCGGTAACGGCGTCACGGTGGTCACGGTCGGCCTGACCACCAAGCTCGTCGAGAAGGACGAGGCGTTTCTCCGCCAGCTCAGCGGCACCGAGCCCGGCTGCGGCCGGACCGACGCCGGCGCTGCGGGGCAGTACCTGCGGGCCGACGACCCCAAGGGGCTGGCCCGGACGTTCCTGCAGATCGCCGTCTTCAAGCACGAAGAGTCCGAGCCCTGCGTGCCGGCCCGCGACGGGTGCACCTTCGACCTGGAGCCGGGGTTGCACCACTTCGCCGCACTGATCGAACCGGGAGCGGCAGGCGCCGCGATCACGCTGCGGCCCCCGGGCGGCGGCGGTGTCACGCTCGGCCGCCCGTCGGGGTCGGCGTCCGCCGCGGGCACGCGGCTGGACTGGCACTGGTACGGCTCCGGCGACCGGGCCCTGGTCGTCCTCCACGGCGAGCTGTCGCGAACCGACACGGCCTGGGCCGGGCGATGGGTCGCGGAGTTCACCAGGGGTGGGCAGGGCGGCGGCTCGGTGTACCTGTACGGCGACGTGACGGTGCGGCTCGACGACGACCTGGTCTTCCGGCGCGACAAGCGGCCGTGGACGTTCACGGTTCACCGGCAGAACGCGGACGGCGACCTGCCGGCCCTGCCCTTGGGCGCCTCGGCGCCGACGATCACCGTCACGGTCGCGTCGCCCGCCGACGGAGCCGGGCCGCAGCCGGCCCAGGACGTGACCGAGAGCCCGGACGGCTGGACGGTGCGGTTCGACCCCCCGCAGCAGTGGCGCGGCAACCGGGTCGACATCAGCGTTCAATTGACGGTGCGGACCGCGTCCGGCATCGACATCAGCCCGTCGCCGGTGCCGGGCCGGGCGACGGTGGTGTCCGCGGTCGCGGTGACGCCCGATCCGCTGCAGTTCCCGGCGATCGAGGGCGCCGGGACCAGCCGGCGCTCGGTGACGATCCGCGGCGCCGACCGCGATCAGTGCGTCTGGATCGAGGGCGGCGGCGCCGACCTCACGACGGTGCCCGAGGTGGATCCGGTGCGGGTCCGCGTAGACGGGCCCGGCGCGAATCGCGAGCAGTGCCTGCCCGTTCCGGCGAACGAGGAGCGCTCACTGCAGCTGACCGCGAGCGCCACCGGCAGCCGCGGCTGGACCGGCCTGAGCCACGGGCAGCTGACCGTGGTGAGCGCGGACGCCGACGGCAAGGTCGAGCGGACCGAGGTCGAGGCCAAGGCACCGCTGGATGCGGCGGCGACCGTCAAGCGCAGCGTCGCGTTGGTGTGGTTCACCATGTCCGCGCTCAGCGCCCTGCCGCTGCTGCTCTTCGCGCTCATCAACATGTTCGTCCTGCCGCGGTTCGACCGGCGCGACCACTGCACGGCGCACTACGAACTGCGTGCCGTCGGCGACCGGCTCGAACGACGGGACGGCCGCCCGTGGCGGCCCAGCGACAAGGACTTCACCGTCGTCAACCACGGTCGCCGCCGGCTCGACGTCGGGCGGATCGCGCTCATCGTGCGCGTGCCGTGGGCCCGCCCCTTCGCCACGCCGGTGGTGACCTTCCGGGCGCGGTCGCGCGGCGAAGTCCAGACTCAGCCGGTCGGCGATCGGCCGCTGGACCTCGTGCTCGCGGCCGGGCCGCAGGCGGGCCTGAACGACGGCGATGCCGCCACGGACGTCGACGTCGCGGTCGTGCTGGACTCCCGCAGCGCGGTCACGCCGGCGGTGGCCGAGCTGATCCGCGAGCAGACCGAACGGGCGGTCGCCGCGCTGCCGCGCCGGCGCGGCGACGCCGTGGCACCGCAGGCGCAAAAGTCCTGACCCTTCTAGCTTCAAGGAGCGATCGCCTTGCAACGCTTTCTGTTCATCGGCGTCGGTGGCTCGGGCGGAGAGACGCTGCGGTACCTGCATCAGGAGCTGACCGCGCGGCTTCGGCGGGTCGGTATCCCCAACATGCCGAGCGGCTGGCAGTTCATGCACGTCGACGCCTCACTGGTCAGCGAGGAGTCGCCGGATCTGCCCGCGCAGCAGCGGCAGATCGCCTACAAGTCCCTGGTCGTACACCGACTCACCTATGGGGTCGTGAGCAGTACGCTGCAGCCGTCAGCGAAATCGCCCGACACCGAGTACGCCGGCTGGCTGCCTCCTTCGAACCAGGTCAACGTATCTGTGCAGCACGGTGCCGGGCAGTTCCGGGCGATCGGGCGGGCCCTGGCGCTCTACCGTAAGGACGTCCTGCACGAAGACCTCAAGATCCTTGCGCAGCGGCTCGACGGCCACGAGGCGCTGGACAGCCTGGCCCGGGTGAACGCGGCCCTGCGCGGCGAGCCCATCAAACCCGAGGATGCCGCGGATCCGATCGTGATCGTGGTGTCCTCACTGGCCGGCGGCACTGGTTCCGGTGCGTTCCTTGACATCTGCGACATCCTGCGATCGCTCGAGCAGACCTGGGCCGGTGACTCCACCGCGCTGCTCTACGCGCCCGACGTGTTCCAGAGCCTCAGCCAGGACAAGCGGCAGGGCATCCAGGCCAACGCGCTCGCCGCGGTGTCGGAGCTGGTAGCCGGTTACTGGAACACCACACACGTCAGCGACGACGCGCTCAAACCCAAGGACGAGTCGGCTCGGCGAGGCCCGGCGCGCTCGCTGCTCGTCGGGTCGGGCAACGAAGCGCTGTCGTTCGAGGAGCAGCGCGAGGTCTTCTCGGCCGTCGGGCGCACGCTCGCGGCCTGGGCCATGAGCCCCGCGATCCAGCAGCAGTACATCGCCTACATCTGGGGCAACTGGCAGCAGGCGGCGACGGGCAAGGATCCGCTGGGGTTGATGGACGGTCAGGTGGAGGCCCCTTTCTCCGCGCTGGGGTACTCCAGCGTCGGCCTCGGCCGGGACACGTTCCACCGCTACGCCGCCCAGTGCCTGGGCCGGCTCGCCGCCGAGCGCCTGCTCTACGGCGCCGGCGGCGCGGCCGTCGACGAGCCGACCCAGGCCAACCAGCGCGGCCAGCGCATCGACCGGGCGTGGCCGCAGTTCGTGGCCGGCCTCGGCCTCGACAGCCAGGGGGAGCGGGTCGCGGGGGCGTTGCTCGACGCCCTTGCCCCGCCGCGCGACACGACGGTGCTGAACGAGCGGGAGGCCATTCGCACGCGGATGCGCGACGCGACGCAGCCCCTGACGTGGTGGCGCGACTTCCTGCGCGCCCGGATCGGCGAGCGCCGGCCCCAGGTCCTGGCGCGCCAGCGCGAGCAGCTCCTCGAGCGGGCAAGCAAGTGGGCCCCGGCGATCGAGGAGCAGCTGGCCGCGAGAATCGAGCAGGTGCTGCTGATCGACGGCCTGCCCGTGGCCGTGGGTCTGGTCGAGCGGCTCCGGGTGTACGTCCGCGACGACCTCGCGCAGGTGCTCGAGGCCGAGGCGATGAGCGACACCGCCGAGGCCGATCGCTACGCCGACGAGATCGACCGGGCACTCGGCGAGGAGCCGCGGCACATGCTGCGCCGCCGCCCGGACCTGTTCGCGGCCAACAACCAGCGGGTCGAGAGCGCCCTGGCCACCGGGGCCGAGGCGGCGCTCGGCCGGGCGGGCGACGCGCAGACCCGCCGGACCGTCGCCGGCCTGCTGCGCGACCTCGACCGGCACCTGCTGGAGCCGCTGGCGGTGGCGCTCGGCCGCGGGCTGGAGCTGCTGCGCCGGGACACGGTGCCCGGCGCGGACGGCCGGCCCTCGGTCGTGTCGCAATGGCCCGCGGAGCCGGCGTTCACCGTGCCGGCCGCGCTGCAACCCACCCCCAACCAGTTCCTCATCGATCCCGTCGAGGGGTACCCGGCCCAGCTCGAGGCCCTGCTGCGCGCCAGCGCGACGGGCGCGGAGGATCCGTGGTACTACTCGCTCAAGCAGGTGCTGCGGGGCGAGGGGTCCGACGAGCGTGCGCTCGACGGCAAGCCCGTGGACCGTCGGCTGGTGGCCCGCCGGCGGGCGTGGCGGCCGGAGTTGGCCCGCGAGTGGAGCAACTCGGCGGAGGCCGAGCAGACCGCGGTCATCGAGGTCCACACGACGGCTGACGTGCTGCTGGAGCGAGCCCTGCGCTGGTGCGGTGACGACCAGCACGCACTCGGCGGCTTCATCCACCAGTCGCTGCAGCGTGCGCTCGGCGGGGAATCGCCGTCGCCCGCGGAGCACGAGCGGCTGGGGCGTTTCGAGTCCGCCTTCACCGCTGCCGTCCGCGCCTCGGCGCCCCTCGTCCGGATCGATCCCGCCTACGCCAAGCTGGTGCCCGGCTACCACCCTCGGCCGCCGCAGCCGCTCATGACGGCCATACCGCTGGCGGAGGGCACGGAGGCGTACCGGGTCGCGATGCGGGTGCTGACGAGCACCGGCGTCTTCACCGACGAGCGCGCCCTGCGCCAGTTCGACGCCGCCGGTCCCGGTCAGATCGAGATGGCGACGTTCCTCGACCGGCCGCACCACCATGCGGCGTTCCAGTCCCTGACCCGGCCGATCCTCGAGGACTGGGACATGCACCGCCGCTCCGGCCGCACGGTGACGTTCTCGCACTGGCGCCGGGCCCGGTCGCTGCCCGGCGCGGTCCCGCTGAACCCGGAGGCGCGGCTGGCCCTGGTACGCGGGTACTTCGTGGCGCTCGCCGACGACGCGCTCGCCGTGCCCCACGACGGGCAGCCGATCAGCGTTCGGCTGGACGACGGGACGACAGCCACCTTCCCGGACCCGCTGCTCGGGCCGCCCGTTGAGCCCGATGACCCCTTCGACTGCCTGGGCGGCCTGCTCGAGTCGCTTCCGCTGGCCTTCGTCGGAGCCACGATCAACGTCATGTGGCTGCGCGCCTATCAGCGCCTCACCGAGATCGGCCGGAAACCCCGGGCCGCGGTCGGTGCCAAGGACCTCGTGCCGGTGCTCAAGGACCTCAAGGAGTACGCCGTGATCAACTACCCGCTGGGCGGGGCGCCGGTCGCGAAGCGGGGCTGGGAGCTGCGCCGGGACATCCACGAGGCCCTGGACCGGCTGCTGTCGGAGTTCGGTGAGCGCCTGTGACCACGCCGACGGCGCCCGACGTGGTGACCGTGTTGTCCGTGGACCCTGGCAACGAGGCCCTCATCGACCTGATCGAGCACTGGACGGCGGCCGGGCTGCTGCATCCGTCGCTGCTCGTCGACGAGTCGCTGCTGTCGGGCCCGCAGGTCGACCCGGAGTCGCTGCGGGTCCGCCAGGTCGACGCCGCCGGTCGCCGCGAGCGGCTGCTGCGGGAGACCATCGGCGCCCGCCGTCTGAGCCTCATGCGCTTCGTCGCGGTCCGCCCGGTCGTCAACGACGACCGTTCCGGTGTGCGCGGCGACCGGCTCAACGCGATCGCGGACGCGTTCGAGTCGACGCTGTCGGAGCGGACCCGTTTCGTGCGCGTCAACCTGGTGATCCCGAGCGTGCCCGGCGTGCAGCGGCTGCCGACGCTGCTGGAGCCGCGCTGGGACGTCAACGTGGTGATCTCGCCGGAGGACCGGCCGAACGACGCCGCGATCGACCACGGCGTGGGCCGGCCCGACGCCTACGCGCCGCACGCCGCGCTCGCCTGCGCCTCGATCGCCGGGCTGTGGAAGCACGTCCCGGCGGCCCCCTTCGACGAGCCGGGCTCGTCACGGATGGTCGGCAACCACCGGCGGGTCGTCATGGCGCGCACCGCGGTCCGGCTCGTCGACAACCGCGACCTGTCCGACGTGGTGATCAACCGGATCGTCCGCGCGGACACGACGGCGCTGCTGGCTCAGGACGCGGTCGACCACGGCAAGGTCCGTGATTCGCGGGCCCTCGTCGAGGAGTCGATGTGGGCGTTCCGGGAGAACGTGGAGAAGCGGCCGTTCGACTTCCATCCGCTGCCGGAGCCGCCGCCGCCGCGGCCGCCGTTGCTGAAGTACACCCGTAAGGGCTTCACCCGCGCGATGCGCCAGCTGGTCCGCCGGCGCGTGGAGGACGCCCTGGCCGGCGTCACCGGCCTGACCGACAAGGCGGTCTCCTGGCTGGCCGGCTCCATCCCGACCTTCGGCAACCTCGACGACTCGTGGAGCCTGCCGAATGTGGCGCCGACGCCGCGGCGGGTGCATCAGATGGCGCAGTCGGCCCCCGGGCTGCTGCCGAGGCGGATTCCCGCGCCGGGCTGGGCGTGGCGGCCGCTGCGGCAGATGTGCTTCGGCCTGGTCGACGGCGGCGGGTTGCCCGATGAGATCGCCGAGATCGTAGGCGGGCGCCAGCCGCGGGTCACCCGCGCGGAGTGGATCGTGCCCTCGCCGACCGACTCGTTCCAGTTCACCACGGCTGAGTCGGAGGCGCTCATCGCCGTCGGCAAGCCGTGCGGCCGGGTGCGGGCGACCGACCTCAACGCCGCCATTCACGTGGGACTCCGCCTCGACCATGCGGTGGGAGTGGCCGCCGCGCCACCGCCGGACCCGGACGACGACGACCAGCTCATCGCTGCTGCGCCGCCTCCGCTCGACCCCGCGATCCTCGACACGCTGCAGGCCTGCCGCAAACGGTTCCGGAAGTGGGACAGCCGCTCGCGGTCCCTGTCGCTCATCGGCCAGCTGACCAACCACGTCAACAGCGAGCTGCTCAAGGCCAAGGAGGACCTCGAGCAGCGGGCCCGCGAGTACCAGGAGACCGAGGAGGACCGCGCGCGGGTCCATCGGCTGATGAACGAGTCGTACGGCACGGTGCGCAACGGCCGGCGGTGGCTGCTCCCGTCGGCGAGCGGGTCCGGGGTCGCCGCCGCCGGCTCGCTCTTCCTGCCGTGGAGCATCAGCTGGGCGCTGGCGGCGGTGCTCGCGCTTCCGGCGCTCGTGCTCGGCCTGTGGTGGGGCGCCCGCATGTTCCGCTACCTGGCCCGGGAGATCCGTCTCGAGCACAGGCTCATCCTGATCGAGGCGCGCCGGAAGGCGATCGTCGACGCCGTGCAGCGCTGGCCCGCCGAGGCCGACCGGTTGGCGACCGTCTACGACGTCCTGACCGACTGGGGCGAGATCATCGGCTGGATGCTGCACAAGCCGTTCGGCAGCGGCGACGAGGCGTTCGCCGCCGAGGCGCTCGACACCACGCGGCTGCCGCAGGCGTTCCAGCTCGCCCAGGCCACTCAGGTGGACGCGGTCATTGACCGGCTCGTGCGCCGGATGGCCGACCAGGCCTTCCCGCCGGCCTGGCTGACCGTGCTGTACACCGAGCTGCAGCTGCAGTTCCTGGGCGAGCATGCCCTGGGCGCCGAGAACGACCCCGACTATTCGCCGACCCTGGACCCCGATGACGAGGACACCCAGGCCGTCCCCCGGCCGCCGGGCGGCCGGCCGGGTTCGCCGGTGGCCGAGCCCTTCGGTGAGTATGCCGACATCTACGAGAAGCCGCCGATCCACAACGCCCGCGCTCGGCTCATCCGGCACTTCCGAGACGAGGAGTGCGGCTTCCTGGCCCGCCGCTTGATGGCCGCGCGGATCCGCCAGTTCCTGCGCCGGCTGCCGGTGCAGGAACTGGCGGAGAAGGTGACCATCCAGCGTGGCGACGACCCCGAGCCGGAGGTCGTCGCGATCCGGGACTTCCTGCAGAGCGTCCTGCCGATGTCCGTCGGGGGCCTGCTGAGTCCCGCGCTGTCCATGCCGGCGTTCACGCTCGCCGGCTTGGCGCGGGAGAAGAGCAGCGTCGATAGCGTGCAGCTGTGGTGCCCGGAGTCCTTCGACCTGACCGACGAGAACGCCGTCGATCCGCGCGTCGTCGTCATACCCGACCGGTCGGCGGCCTCGGCGGGGGAGGGCGCCGAGCGGCACCTCGTCCAGGTGACCCGGCTCGACCTGTCCGACGACTGCGTGCCCGACGACATCCGGATCCTGGCCGAGCCCGAACCGGACCCGGCGGCTCACGGCATGGGGTAAGCGCAGGGCGACGCCGGCCGCGCCGGCGCGGTACGCGTACACCCTCGGCTCGTCCAGCAGCACCGCGGACGCCGGCACCGTCGCGCGGGCCGCGGCGCCGTCGCCCCCCGTCGACGTGCTCAAGCTCGACCGCGGCTTCGTCGCGGAGCTCGACGGCACCTCGCGCGGCGGCGCGGTGGCCCAGGCGGTGCTGCGCCTGGGCCAGATCCTGAACCTGGACACGGTCGCCGAGGGCGTTGAGAGCGAGGCCCAGGCCCGCGAGCTCACGCTGCTGGGCTGCCCTAAGGCGCAGGGGGTACCACTACGCGCGCCCATTCCCGCCCGACCAGTTCCAGCGGTGGCTGCCGGCCGGCGACCTGTCCCGGTACGAGGCCGAGATCTGGGGACCGGAGGTGTGATACTCGACGGGCCATGGGAGACCACCCCCGTTTCCGCCTCGGCGCGTCGCTCGGCGCCGCCGTCGTGGCGGCCGCCGCCGCGACCGTGCTCACGCCGCTGCCCGCCGCCGCACTGCTGATCGTCGCCGCGGCGCTGGCCGGTGGCCTGCTCGGCTGGCCGGGCGCGCTGCTCGCGCTGCCCCTGCTGCTGTTCGCCGACGGCGCCGCGGCCAAGGTCGCCGTCGCGTTCGCCGGCGCCCTGCCGGCCGCCGCGCTCTACGGCTGGCACCGCTGGTCCGCTCGCGGCGAGCGGATCCGCGCCGACGCCGCCGCGGCCGAGCGGGCGCGGCTGGCCCGCGAGATGCACGACTCGCTGAGCCAGACCCTCGACGCGACCGCGCTCGGCGCCGCCACGCCGCCCGACAGCCTCGACGGGCCGGATCGGGCCGGCCGCCACGCCGCCGCGCCGCGGGACGGCGACCGCGAAACGGCCCGCGACCCCCGCGGCCCAGGCGACGAGCAGGACCGGACCGGCCGCCACGCCGCCGCGCCGCGCCGCGGCGGCCGTGAGGCGGCCCGCGATGCCCACGGCCCGGGCGACAAACTGGGCACCGGCCCGGCCGACGCGCCGCTGGAAGACCTGGTCGCGGCGATCAGCCAGGAATGGTCGGCGCGCACCGGCGTCGGCGTCATCCTGCACAGCGCCGGCCTCGACGGCGCGGCCGACGGCGACGCCGCGCCCCGGGCCGGCATCGAGCTGTGCTGGATCCTGCGCGAGGCGCTGCGCAACGTCGCCGCCCACGCCCGGGCCGAGACGGTGGCCGTGACGCTCGGTCGCGACGGCGACGAGATCACGCTGGAGGTACGCGACGACGGCGCCGGGTTCGTCATGCCGGAAGGCCTCGACGACCTGGCCCATCTGCAGCGCGACGGCCACCACGGGCTCGCCGGCATGCACGAGCGGGCCCGGCTCTGCGGCGGCCACCTCAGCGTCTGGTCGCGCCCCGGTGGCGGCACCCGGATCACGGCGACCGTGCCCGCCGCCGTGGTGGCCCGCGCTTCGCGACCCTCCGGACGCGTCCGGCTGATCGCCGCCGTGGCGGCCGCGGCGGTACCGCTGGCGGTCGTGGCTTTCCTCGCGACGCCGGACGAGCGCACGACGCCGCTCGCCGAGCAGGACACCCAGCTGCCCCTCGATCCGCGGGCGACCCACGGCCCGGCGACCGCGGGGCCGGCGCCCGTCACGCCCGGTCGCTCGCCCGCCTCGCCCGGCCCGACCCCCAGCACGTCGCGCAGCCCATCCGGGCGCCCGGCCACGCCGAGCAGCGCGCCTGCCGCGCCGGCGACCCCGGCCACAACCGTGGCCGAGACCCCCACGTGCAAAGTGACGTATGTCAAGCGCAGCGAGTGGAACCCGGGCTTCGTCGCCGACGTGACCGTGACCAACACCGGCTCGAGCCCGGTCCAGGGCTGGTCGGTGCGCTTCGAGTACACGGCCGGCCAGAAGGTCGTCGGCTACTGGAACGCGGCGGTATCGCAGAACGGCTCGGTCGTGGTCGCCGGCACCGACGGCAACAACCGCGCGCTCGGCACGGGCGCGTCGCTGACGTTCGGCGTGCAGGGCACGTGGCAGGGCAGCAACCCGAGTCCGGCCGCCTTCACCCTCAACGGTGCGCCGTGCGGCTGAGGTAGCGGTTCGGGCGCGCCGTCAGCCGTGTCGCTCCTCGTAGGCCTGGCGCGATCCGCAGACCGACGCCCGGCTGCACGAGCAGCGGGAGCCGTCGGCGTCCATGCGGACGATCACCGAGTCGCGCGGGACGCTGTGGCCGACGACGCGGCCCTCGCCCTCCGGGGTGCTGACCCGCGCCCCGACGGCGGGCGCCGTGGCCTGGAACTGCTGATACAGCGGATGTTCGTATTTCAAACAACACATCAGCCGCCCGCACGCGCCGGAGATGCGCAGCGGATTGAGCGGCAGGTCCTGGTCCTTGGCCATGCGGATGGTGACCGGCTCGAAGTCGTTGAGGAACGTGGCGCAGCACAGGTCGCGCCCGCAGGAGCCGATGCCGCCCTGCACACGCGCCGAGTCGCGCGCCGAGAGCTGGCGCAGCTCCACCCGGCAGTGCAGCGTGGCGCCCAGGTCGCGCACCAGCGAGCGGAAATCCACCCGATGGGGTGCGGTGAAGTAGATCGTCGTCCGCGCGCCCTGCCCGCCCGCGGAGTCCAGGACGTGATCTACTGCGACGACCTTCATCGGCAGCTCGTGGTCGCGGATGAGCCGCTTCGCCGCGACCTTGGCCTCGGCCTTGCGCTTGCGCAGCAGCTCGTCGCGGCGCAGGTCGTCGTCGGCGGCCATGGCCACCAGGCGCGGGAAGCCCTCGGTCTCCTCGGTGACCCACTGGGCGGCCCAGACGCACTCGGCCACCTCGGGCCCGTCGTCGGTCGGCACCAGCACCCGGTCGCCGACCTGGGGGCGGAGCTCACCGGGATCGAAGTAGAACAGCCGGCCGTAGCGATTGAAGCTCACCGCGCACAGCATGCCCATGGCGATCACAGTAACGCGGGTCACGTCCGCCGCCTATGGTCACGACCATCTGACGGGAAAAGTAGGTAAAAGTCCGACTCGGCGATCTGCTGGGCGGCGTGACGAGCGCCGTGTCCGGCACGGTCGCCGGCGTCGCCGTGGTCCCCGAGGCCATCCTCGACGCGCTGCTGCCCGGCCTGCCCGCGGTCGGCCGCGGCGAGTCCACGGTCCGCGCGCCCGAGGGCTCGCGTGCCCGCCCCGCCCGCGCCGTCGTCCTGCGGGTCGCCATCGGGCCCGGAGGCGTTCCCGCTGTCGAGCGCGAAGAACGGGTCCGTCGAGCAGCAGACGAGCGCGACCGGCCTCTACGCGAAGGCGTACTCGATCCGCGTCAAGCTGATCGTCCGGACCGCCTGGAAGTCCGGCGGGTACGGCGGCGCCCAGGGCGCCCAGCCCGACAAGACCACGATCCTGGACCTGGGCGTGTGCTCCCTGGAGGACCGCCGCCGCTCGGTGGCCTGAGGACCCCTTCGCCGCCCGTGCAGCCCGCGAGGGCTGCCCGGGCGGCGCTGTTTGCGCCGTTGCGCGCGGGCCGAAGACAAAAATGCCGCCTCGGGCGGTTCCCTGAGACGACGCGGGTATGTGGGGCGGAGCCGAACGAGGAGGGGTCAGAGGGGGCGCGGGCGATGGCGGATCGATGCGGCGTACTCCAGGGCCGTCGAGGCCACCCGTTGGGCGCCGATGATGGCCTGCTCCCAGCTGCCGCACATGCCCGACGTGAACTCGATCATCACCTCGCCGTCGTCGACGAGCATGATCAGGTCGCCCTCGTCCTCCGTGATCACCGCAGTGATATACCGCAGGTCGAGCGCGACGATCGGAGTCAGGGGCTCCTCTTCGATCGGCATGTCGTTCTCCCGCTGTCTCGGCCGGGGATGGGGGGTGGGGTGCGGCGCCCGCGCGGCTCGCAGCAGTTGGACGAGCGCCGCACCCCGGTTTTTCGGGGGTGGCGGAGACCTGACCGCCCAGCCCGGTCTCCAGCCGAGCAACACTTTATACCGAGTAGCCCTAAGGCCACAATGTGTGTGGCCGATTGACCTTCGTATGGTCGCCAGCATGATCTCCCGGAGTTCCGGCCTGTCGCTCTATCGGCAGGTCGCGGACGCGATTCGGCAACAGATCATCAGCGGCGAACTGCCGCCGGGGAGTCTGCTGCCCTCGGAGAAGTATCTGGCCGAGGAGCACGACGTCGGCCGGGACACGATCCGAGACGCGATGGCGCATCTGCGTAGCGAGGGTCTCGTCGAGAGCAAGCGCGGATATCGCAGCCGCGTCCGCTCCGTGCAGCCGCGCGAGCGCATCTGGCTGCATCCGGGCGAGCTCGTCACCGCCCGCATGCCCACGCCGGCGGAGAAGAAAGAGCACAGCATGCAAGAAGGCGTGCCCGTGCTCGTCGTCGGCGACAAGGCGTATCCGGCCGATCGCTACGAGTTCGGCCGCGAGGATTGATCCCGTAGCCGCACCGGCAGTAATGATCGTCACGCACTATTAGGTTGAAGTCGGCCGCCCGCGGTACCGATGCTTGTGGCAAGCAAGTATCGACCGACGGGGGAGCCACGGGCGTGGACGAGCACAGCGAGCACGCCGCCATCGGGCGGCAGGTCGGCCGGTTCATCCGGCTGTCCGAGCGGCTCTTCGCGACGCTCAAATGGGACGAGGCCGGTCGCGGCCTCGAGCGCCCCGCTTTCGTACTGCTGAGCCGGATCGCGGTCGACGGACCGTTCCGGCTGTCGGTCCTCGCCGCCGACGTCAGCCTCGATCTCTCCACGGTCAGCCGTCAGGTTGCCGCGCTGGAGAGCGCCGGTCTGGTGCGCCGCCTCCAGGACCCGTCCGACAAGCGGGCGAGCCTGGTCGAGGCCACCGACCTCGGGCGCGAGGTCTTCGCCGAGAACAGGGATCGGTGGCTGGCCATCTGGGAGGAGCTCCTCGCCGGATGGACGCCGCAGCAGCGGCAGCTCTTTGCCGAGCTGTTCACCCGGCTCAACGAGTCGATCGCCGAACGACTCCCGCAGACAGGCACAACCTCGGAAAGGGACGCTCGATGACCACCGCCGCGCCGCCGGAGCAAGAGACCCGGCCGACTCTCGCCCATCAGCAGATTCTGCTGCTGATGGGCGGCCTCATGACCGGGATGCTGCTCGCCGCGCTCGACCAGACGATCGTGGGCACGGCGCTGCCGACGATCGTCGGCGACCTCGGTGGCCTCGACCACTACTCCTGGGTCGTCACCGCCTACCTGCTCGCCTCGACGGCGTCGACGCCGTTGTACGGCAAGATCAGCGACCTCTACGGCCGCCGCCCGGTGCTGCTGTTCGCGATCGCGACCTTCCTGGCCGGCTCGCTGCTGGCCGGACTCTCGCAGAACATGACCGAACTGATCGCCACCCGCGCGCTGCAGGGCATCGGCGCCGGCGGTCTCATGACGCTCGCCTTCACCATCGTGTCGGACGTCGTCGCGCCGCGGGAGCGGGCGAGGTACCAGGGCCTCTTCGGCGCGGTCTTCGGCATCTCCTCGGTCGCCGGCCCGCTGGTCGGCGGCTACTTCGCCGAGCACGACTGGCGCTGGATCTTCTACATCAACGTGCCGCTGGGCATCTTCGCCCTCTTCGTCTGCGCCCGCGTGCTGCGCCTCGTCCCGCACACCCGCCGTGAGCACCGCGTCGACTACCTCGGCGCGACGCTGATGGTCGCCGGCTGCAGCGCCCTGCTGCTGGCGCTGTCGTGGGGCGGCAACGAGTACGCCTGGGACTCCGCGACCATCCTCGGCCTCTTCGCCGCGTTCGCCGTGCTGGCCGCGCTGTTCGTGGTCGTCGAGGGCCGCGCCGAGGAGCCGATCCTGCCGCTGCGGCTGTTCAAGCGCGCCACGTTCTCGCTGGCCAACGCGGGGACGTTCGTCCTCGGCTTCGCGATGTTCGGCTCGATCATCTACGTGCCGCTGTACCTGCAGATCGTCAAGGGCGCCACGCCGACCCGCTCGGGCCTGCTCATGCTGCCGATGATGGCCGGCGTCATCGTGACGTCGATCGTCTCCGGGCGGATCATCTCGAAGGTCGGCCGGTACAAGTGGTTCCCGGTCGCGGGCACCATCGTCATGGGCGCCGGCCTGCTGCTGTTCACCAGCCTGCAGGTCGACACCCCGCTGTGGCAGGCGTTCATCTACATGACCGTCATCGGCGTGGGCCTGGGCCTGGCGATGCAGCCGCTGATCCTGGCCGTGCAGAACGCCCTCGACCTGCGCGACATGGGCGCGGGCACCTCGGCCGCCACCTTCTTCCGGTCGCTGGGCGGCTCGGTCGGCGTGGCCGCCCTCGGCGCGGTCATGAACAACCAGCTGGCCAAGCAGCTGCACGGCGCCGCCGGCGGCGTGTCGATCAACGCACCGGCGCAGGTCCGGGCGCTGCCCCCGGCGCAGCTGCAGATGGTCGAGCACATCTTCGTCAACGCGCTGCACCCGGTGTTCCTGTCGGCCGCAGTCGTCGCACTGGTCGGCACGCTGATCACGCTCGCGCTGCCGAACAAGGCCCTGCAGGGCGGCGCCCCGGCGCAGGCCCCGCAGGGCGAGGAGGCCGCCGCCGACATGGAGGCGAAGGTCGCGGCGTTCTAGCCGACAATGCGGTAACAATACGAAATTTCGGATAAGTCCGGACGCATCAGCGTCCGGACTTATCTGCGTAAAGAGGGTTACCGGCCGGTAAATACCGGGGTTCCAATGTAGCGGAGCGCACATTAGCGTGCACTGCATGCGCAGCACGATGATGAAGACACCCCTGCTGATCTCCCGCATTCTTCAGCACGGCAGCACCGTCCACGGCGACTCCGAGGTCGCGACCTGGACCGGTGAGGGCGCCCGCCACACCACCTACGCCGAGGTCGGCCGGCAGGCCGCGCGGCTCGCCCACGGCCTGCGCGAGCTGGGCGTCACCGGCGACGAGCGGGTCGGCACGCTGATGTGGAACAACGCCGAGCACCTGGTGGCGTACCTCGCGGTGCCGAGCATGGGCGCCGTCCTGCACACGCTCAACCTCCGGCTGTTCCCCGAGCAGCTGATCTACATCGCCAACCACGCGGAGGACCGGGTCGTCATCGTCGACTCGACGCTGATCCCGCTGCTCGCCGGCGTGCTGCCGCACCTGAGCACGATCAGACACATCGTGGTCGCGGGAGGGGGCGATGTCGCGAAGCTGCAGAAGGACGGCGTCGAGGTGCACCGCTGGGAGGAGCTCCTGCAGGGCAAGCCGGACACGTTCGACTGGCCCGAGGTCGACGAGGACGACGCCGCGGCGCTGTGCTACACCAGCGGTACGACCGGAAACCCCAAGGGCGTCGCCTACTCCCACCGCTCGATCTACCTCCACTCGATGGAGGTGTGCATGGCGGAGAGCTTCGGCCTCGGCCCGCAGGTCCGCGACCTGTGCATCGTCCCGATGTTCCACGCCATGGCCTGGGGCCTGCCCTACGCCGCGCTCATGAGCGGCGCGTCGCTGGTGATGCCGGACCGGTTCCTGCAGGCCGCGCCGCTCGCCCAGATGATCGCCGCCGAGCGCCCGACCTTCGCCGGCGCGGTGCCGACGATCTTCACGGATCTGCTCGCGTACCTCGACGCCAACCCGACCGACACCTCCTCGCTCAAGGAGGTCGTCATCGGCGGCTCGGCCTGCCCGCCGGCGCTCATGCACGCGTACGCGGAGCGGTACGACATCCAGGTCATCCACGCGTGGGGCATGACCGAGATGTCCCCGCTCGGCTCGGTCGCCCGCGCGCCGCACGGGCTGGAGGGCCCCGAGCACTGGGCGTACCGCTACACGCAGGGCCGCCTGCCGGCCGGCGTCGAGGGGCGCATCGTCGGCCCGACCGGCGAGGTCATGCCCAACGACGGCAAGGCGGTCGGCGAGTTGCAGGTGCGCGGCCCGTGGATCACCGCGCAGTACATCGGCGAGGACGGCCCCGACCCGGACAAGTTCGACAACGGCTGGCTGCGCACCGGCGACGTCGGCACGCTCACGCCCAACGGGTACCTCACCCTCACCGACCGCGCCAAGGACGTCATCAAGTCCGGCGGCGAGTGGATCAGCTCGGTCGACCTCGAGAACGCGCTGATGGCCCACCCCGCCGTGCTCGAGGCCTGCGTGGTCGGCGTGCCCGACGACAAGTGGGGCGAGCGCCCGCTGGCCACCGTGGTCCTCCGCGACGGCGCCGCCGCCGACGCCGCCACCCTGCGCGAGTTCCTGTCCGCGAAGGTGGCCCGCTGGCAGCTGCCGGAGCGCTGGTCGTTCATCGAGGCGGTCCCGAAGACCAGCGTCGGCAAGTTCGACAAGAAGCGCGTCCGGGCCGACTATGCGGGCGGGGGCCTGGAGGTGGTACAGATCAACGGGTGATGCAGCGGGTCACAAGACCGGCGAAGATCGCCCTCCTGATCACCGCGGCCCTGTCGGCCTGCGTGATCGCGGCATGCGGCGTGGCCCTGGCACTGCGGGACTGGGTGCCGGGGCTCGCCGGCTGCGCGGACCCCACCCGCCCGCCGAAGACCGCCGTGTTCACGGCGACGGTCCGGATCGAGCAGATGTACCCCCAGCTCAAGCCGATCCGGTCCGTCCACTGGCAGGAACACGAGGCGCGCGCCCGCAGCTGCCCCGAGATCGGCCCGATGGACTACGAGATGAACGGCCTCGCGGTCATCACCCCGGACCGCGCCGCCGAGCTCTCCACGACGGCGGCGTCGGCGGCGCCGCCCCCGGACATCCCGGCGGACCTGCGCCCGTTCGCCCCCGCCGACCCGCACTGGCAGCCCATCGGCCAGGGTCTCCTCCTGGACCGCGAGTCGGCGACCGTCTACTTCACGCGGATTTCTTCGTAGCGGTCTTCTTCGCCGTGGTGGCCTTCTTGGCCGGGGCCGTCTTCTTCGCCGGGGCCGCCTTCTTCGCGGTCGTCTTCTTGATCGGGGTCGGCTTCTGCTCTTCGGCCTCCTCGGCGGCGGGCTCCTCGCCGCGCGCCGCCCGGGCGCGCTCGACCGACGCGCGCAGCGCCGCCATCAGGTCGACCGCGGCGGCCGGGGCCTCCTCGGCCTCCTCCGGCTGGACGACCTCGCGGCCGGCCACCTTCGCGTCGATGACCTCCTGCAGGGCCTCGCGGTAGTTGTCCGTGTAGGAGGACGGGTCGAAGTCGGCGGCCATCGATTCGATGAGGGAGCCGGCCATCGCGAGCTCGGCGGGGCGGGCCGTGACGTCCTCGTCGAGGATGTCGAACTTCGCGGCGCGGACCTCGTCCGGCCACAGCATGGTGTTGAGGACCAGCACGTTGTCCCGCACGCGGAGGGTGGCCAGCTGCTCGCGCTGGCGCAGGGCGACCTTCACGATCGCGATCCGCTCGGTGTTGGTGAGGGCGTCGCGCAGCAGGGCGTAGGGCTTTGCGGCCGTCTGTTCCGGTTCGAGGTAGTACGCCTTGTTGTAGAGGATCGGGTCCACCTGCTCGGTGGGCACGAACTCCAGCACCTCGATCGCCCGGCTGGTGGTCAGGGGCAGGTCGGCGAAGTCGTCGTCGGTGAGGATCACCATCTCGCCGCCGCCCAGGTCGTAGCCCTTGGCGATGTCGTCGTAGGCGACCTCTTCGCCGTCGACGGAGCAGACCCGCTTGTACTTGATCCGCCCGCCGTCGTCCCGGTGCACCTGGTGGAAGCGGATGTCCTTCTCCTCGGTCGCCGAATACAGGCGCACGGCGATCGAGACCAGCCCGAAGGAGACCGCGCCCTTCCAGATCGCGCGCATGGAGATCCCTTTCCGCAGCCTGTGGACCTTGTCCCACCAGAATCGCATCGTTTCGAGCCGGGCGCGAGGAACTCTCAGGCGAACTATCGTGTGGGGATGGCAGGCCCGCCGGCACCGATGCTCGCCTCGAGCGGTGCGCTGCCCTCCGGGCCCGGCTGGGCGTACGAGTTCAAGTGGGACGGCATCCGCGCGATCGCGATTGTCCGCGAGGGCGCCACCAGGCTTTTCGCCCGCAGCGGGGCCGAAGTGACGGCCGCCTATCCCGAGCTCGCGGGCGTCGGGCGCGGCTTGGCCGACTCGGTGCTCGACGGCGAGGTCGTGGCGATGGACGAGGCCGGGCAGCCGTCGTTCCAGGTGCTCGCCGAGCGCATGCACGTGCGTGAGCCCAACCGCGCGGCCCGGCTCGCCGCCACCGTCCCGGTCACCTACCTGGTCTTCGACGCCCTGCGTGCCGAGGGGGAGGAGCTGACCGCCCTGCCGTACCGCATCCGCCGGGAACGCCTGGAGGGCCTCGCGCTGGGGGCCCGCGCGGTCGTGCCCCCGTCGTTCGACGACGGCGCGGCGACCGTGGCCGCCAGCCGGGAGAACCGGCTCGAGGGCGTGGTGGCGAAGCGGGCCGACTCGCTGTACCACCCCGGGATCCGCACCACCGACTGGATCAAGGTGAAGCTCGAGGAGAGCTGCGAGTTCGTGGTCGGCGGCTGGCGGCCGGGCAAGCGCGCGCTGGGCGCGCTGCTGGTCGGCGTCCCCGCGCAGGGTGGCTTGGGTGGCCTCGCCTACCGAGGCCGGGTCGGCGGCGGCATCTCCGGCGCGGCGGAGCGGGCGCTGCTGGCCGCGCTCGGCCCGTTGGAGACGAGCACAAACCCCTTCGGCGCATCGGTACCGCGGGAGGACGCCCGCGGCGCCGTATGGGTCGACCCGCAGCTCGTGGTCGAGGTCAAGTTCGGGCACCGCACGCGCGACGGGCGGCTGCGCTTCCCGCGGTTCCTGCGGATCCGGCCCGACCTGTCGCCCGAGGAGGTGCGCGATGCCTGACCGCCTGCGGGTCGAGGTCGCCGGGCGCCAGCTGGAGATCTCCAACCTCGACAAGGTCCTCTACCCGAGGGCCGGCTTCACCAAGGGCGAGGTCCTCGACTACTACACGCGCATCGCGCCGACGCTGCTGCCGCATCTCGACGGGCGCCCGCTCACCCGCACCCGCTATCCCGACGGCGTCGGCGGCATCAGCTTCTTCGAGAAGAACGCCCCGGCCGGCACCCCGGACTGGGTGCGCACGGTGCGGCTGCCGGTGCCCGGTTCGTCCAGAAACCGCGAGAAGATCGACTTCATCGTGGTCGAGGAGCTGGCGACCGTCGTCTGGCTGGCCAACCTCGCCGCGCTGGAGCTGCACACCCCGCAGTGGCGGGTCGACGAGGACGGCCGGGCGCTCGACCCCGACCAGCTCGTCGTCGACCTCGACCCGGGGCCGCCGGCCGGCCTGCCCGAGTGCTTCGAGGTCGCCCTGCTCATGCGCGAGCGGCTGGCCGCCGACGGGCTGGAGTGCGCGCCGAAGACGTCCGGCAAGAAGGGCATGCAGCTGGTCGTGCCGCTGCCCGGCGACGAGAGCGCGGACGAGATCAGCGGCTACGCGAAGGCGATCGCCGAGGAGCTGGCCGGCCGGCACCCGCGGCTGATCGTGGCGAAGATGGCCAAGCAGCTGCGGCCGGGCAAGGTGTTCATCGACTGGAGCCAGAACAACGCGTTCAAGACCACAGTCACGCCCTACTCACTACGGGCCGGCGAAACCCCGACCGTCAGCGCGCCGCTGGCCTGGGACGAGGTCGAGGCCGGCGAGCTGACCGCCGCCGACCTGACCCCGTCCGTCGTCCTCGACCGGGTCGCGACGCTGGGTGACCTACTGCAGGGCGGCCAGTAGCCGGTCGATGTGCGCCTCGGTGGTACCGAGGCCGAAGCTGGCCCGGATCGCCTGGGCGGGCGGCCGCTCGGCGCCGAGACGGTCGGCGGCCTCGGCCAGCAGGCGGCGGGTGAGCGGGTGGGCGCAGAACAGCCCCGTCCTGACGCCGATGCCGTGATCGCGACCGAGCGTGACGGCGAGCTCGCCCGGGTCGGCCCCGAGGACGGCGAACGACACGATCCCGACCCGCTCGGCGTCGGCCGGGAAGAGCCGCAGCTCCTCGACGTGCGGCAGCCGCGCGAGGCCGTCCCGGAGCCGGTGCAGCAGGGCGTCTTCCCGGTGCTGCGGGTCGACCTGCCGCAGTGACCTCAGCGCCGTCGCGAGCGCGACCGCGCCGACGAGGTTCGGGGTGCCGGCCTCGTGCCGGGCCGGGCCGGTCGCCCAGTGCACCGCGCCGTCGTCGGCCACGTGGGCACTCGCCCCGCCACCGGCCAGGTACGGCTCCGCCGCGTCGAGCCAGTCCGCCCGGCCGGCGAGCACGCCCGCCCCGAACGGCGCGTAGAGCTTGTGGCCCGAGAACGCCGCGTAGTCGGCGCCGAGCCCAGCCAGGCGCGCCGGGGCGTGCGGGGCCAGCTGCGCCGCGTCGACCGCGATGCGGGCGCCGAAGCGGTGCGCGACCTCCGCGAGCCGCGCGACCGGCCAGACCTCGCCGGTCACGTTGCTCGCCGCCGTCACGCTCACGAGCAGGTTCGGACCTTGGATGCCGGGCAGCGATCGCTCCAGCGCCTCGACCGCCTCCTCGGGCGACCTGGGCGCGGCCAGGCGCACGGTGCGGCGCCAGGGCAGCAGGTTGGCGTGGTGCTCACCGCCGAACGTCACGACCGTCGCATCCTCCGGCAGCGCCCGCGCCAGCAGGTTGAACGCGTCCGTGGTGTTGCGCGTGAAGATCACCGTGTCGTCCGAGCCGTGGCCGAGGAGGTCCGCGACGGTCTCTCGGGCCTGCTCGTACTCCCGGGTGCAGCGCTCCGACAGCGCGCCCGCACCGCGGTGCACGCTGCCGTAGTAGGGCAGCAGGTCGGCGACGGCGTCCGCGACGGCCCGCAGGCACGGCGCGGTGGCGGCGATGTCGAGGTTGGCGAAGTCGACGGACCGGCCGTCGCGCAGCTTGACCTCGCCCGGCGACAAGATCGCAGGGGACAGCAACTCGGACACGGGTCACCCTCTCGCTCGCGCTTGCCCGGGCACACCGTGTGCCGGGCCGGGTCATCACCCGGGGCACCCCGCCGCGAACGCGAGGGTTGCCGGCCAGCAAGCCGGGGCTTGTGCGCTGGCACTCATGACCTGACCAGACCGTACCGCAGATAAGGTTGCGTCATGAGCGAACTCCCGCCGGATGGGACGCCGAACTCGCCCTGCTCCGAGCCCCCGTCCTCGGAGACCGGTGCGACCCCGGTCTCCGACGCCGGCCCCTGGGCGGCGCCGGGCAGCGCGCCCCCGGCGGCGGGCGGCGGCTCCTCGGCGCCGAGTGCCGGGCAGTGGGGGCAGGCGGCGCCGCCCCCCGCGCCGACGTCGGGCCCCGCGCCGTGGCAGTCCGCGGCCATCGGGCCGGCGCCGAGCCCGTGGAGCTCGCCGTCCTCGCCATCCTCGCCGTCCTCGCCGTCCTTGGGCCAGCCGATCGTGCCGCAGGCGCCGGCCAGGTCGGCCTCGGGGCCGCCGTTCCCGGGGTCCGGGCCGACCGGCGCGATATCGCCCGGCGGGCCGATGATCCATGCCGGACCGCCTGGGCCGGCTGGACCGCCTGGGCCCTCGCCGTGGCCGTCGGCGCTGCCCGGCGTCGCGGTGCCGAACGTGATCGAGGCAGCCGAGCCCAGCACCGGCCAGCAGGAGTACCCGACCGCCGCCCTCGCCCTGGCCGCCGCGCCGCCCGCCAAGCGCACCGACCGGCGCCGGCTGTGGACGCTCATCGGTGTCATGGGCTTCATCGCCCTCTGCGGCGCGGCCGTGCTCGCCTTCTTCGGCGTCAGCGGCGGCTGGACGGCGCTGCTCGTCGGCGTCGGGTCCGCCATTATCCCGGTCCCGGTCCTCGTGTCCTGCTTCCTCTGGCTGGACCGCTACGAGCCGGAGCCCGTGAAGTACCTCGTCTTCGTCTTCGGCTGGGGCGCCTGCGTGGCCACCGGCGTGGCGCTGGTGGTCAACACCGCCGGCAGCTACTTCGCCGAGAAGGCCGGCCTGTCCGGCGCCCTGGTCGCCGTGCTGCTCGCGCCGCTGATCGAGGAGAGCATGAAGGCCCTCGGCCCGGTGCTGCTCTTCTGGCGCCGCCCGCGCGCCTACTCCGGCATCATCGACGGCATCGTCTACTGCGGGCTGTCGGCGACCGGCTTCGCGATGGTGGAGAACATCCTGTACCTCGGCTTCAAGGGCTACGGCGATTACGCCGAGAAGTCAGGTCCGGCCTCGGGCGCGGCCGCGCTGGTCGGCATCTTCATCGTTCGCATCCTGATGAGCGGGTTCGCGCACCCGCTCTTCACCTCGATGACCGGCATCGGGCTGGGCGTCGCGTCGCGGTCGTCGACGAAGGCGGTGCGGTTCCTGGCGCCGCTGGCCGGCCTGCTGACCGCGATGATGCTGCACGGCTCGTGGAACCTCATGTCGGTCGTCGCAGCCAGCTCGACCAAGCCCTGGGTGCCGCTGCTGTACGGCTACTTCGCGGTGATGATGCCGATCTTCTTGGGCATGGTCGGCTTCGCGCTCTGGCTGCGCGCCAACGAGGGCCGGCTCACCGAGCGCGTGCTGGGCGAGTACGCGCGGGCCGGCTGGTTCTCCCCGCCGGAGGTCGCCGCGCTCGCCACCCTCGGCCGGCGGCTCTCCGCCCGCCGCTGGGCGAAGCGGGTGGCCGGCGACGCCGGCGCGCAGGCGATGCGGGCGTTCCAGTTCGACGCGACGCGGCTGGCGCTGCTGCGCGACGGCCTGCACCGCGGCCTGGACAAGGAGCCGAAGCGGCGGATGCAGACGCTGGCCGAGGAGCGGCAGCTGCTGACCGCGCTGGACGCCTATCGCCAGGTGTTCGTCGGGCGGGATCCGCAGTCGCCGCGGGCGGTGTGGGACGGGGCGCGCTATCACATCACGTTCCCCGATGGCGTGGTGCGCGTGCTCGACGCCCCGCCGACCCCGGTCGTGCCGGTGCCGGTCTCGCTGGCCGTGCCGCCGCCCCCGCCCCCGGCCTACGCCGGCCCGCCGTACTACAGATAGAGGCCGGTCGAGTCGGGCTCCACCCGCCGGGCCGCGACCGCGTGCACGTCGCGCTCGCGCAGCAGCACGTAGTCGCGGCCCTGCAGCTCCACCTCGGAGCGGTCCTCGGGGTCGAACAGCACCCGGTCGCCGGTGACGATGGAGCGCACGTTGGGCCCGACGCCGACCGCGGTCGCCCACGACAGCCGGCGCCCGACCGATGCGGTCGCCGGGATGACGATGCCGGAGACGTGCCGGCGCTCGCCCTCGGGGCCCTCGAGCCGGACGAGGACACGGTCGTGCAGGAGCCGGATCGGCAGTGCGTCCTCCGGTCGGGCGGCAAATGGAGCGTCGGTTGACGCCTGGTAACCGGCGGCGGGTTGTGCTGTCACGCTTGCGACGCTACCGCCTTGGTACGTGCCAACGACGTGCGGCCCGGTCTACCGTGAGGAGTCCTGGCCGGATGGCTGAGCGCGTCAAGGAGGCGATACGTGGGCCGGTTCGACACGGTGCGGGCGAATCTGCGCCGCGCCTATGTCCAGCGAATGGAAGCGGCGAAGGCGGAGCGCGAGGCCGCGGCGTTGGCCGAGGAGGATCCCGAGCCGGAGCCGGAGCTGGCCGAGCTCGAGCGGGAGTTCAGCCACGCGACGACGACCAGCCGGGATGACGCCGAGGTACCGCACGGTCTGCGCATCGCCGCCGCCTGGTCCTGGCGCCTGCTGATCCTCGTCGCCGCGGCCGCGGTGCTGCTGTGGCTGGTCGGCCGGCTGAGGACCGTGCTCATCCCGCTGAGCATCGCCCTGCTCCTGTCGGCCCTGCTCGCGCCGATGATGGGCGTCCTGCGCCGCCGGGTGAAGCTGCCCCCGTCGCTGGCCGCGTTCGTGGTGCTGATCACCGGCCTGGCCGCCGTGGCGGGCGTGCTGACCCTGGTCGTCACCGAGTTCGTGGCCGGGTTCCCGGCGCTGTCCGACAAGGCGTCCATCGGCGTACAGCAGATCCAGGACTGGCTCACCACGGGCCCGCTGCACCTCAGCGGCCGCCAGCTGGACGCCACCTTCGCCGCCGCCAGCACCTGGCTCAGCGACAACCGGGGCAGCCTCACCAACAGCGCGGTCAACACGGCCACCGCCACCGTGGAGTTCCTGGCGCTGATGCTGCTGATCCTCTTCGTCACGTTCTTCTTCATGCGCGACGGCAAGCGGATTTGGCACTTCGTGACCGGCATCCTGCCCACCCCCGCCCGCGACCCGATCCGCCGCGCCGGCGAGGCCGCCTGGCGGACCCTGGTGGCCTACGTCCGCGCCACGGTCCTGGTGGCGTTCATCGACGCACTGGGCATCGGCCTGCTGCTGTTCTTCTTGCACGTCGACTTCTGGTTCCCGCTGGGCACCCTCGTCTTCCTGGGCGCCTTCGTCCCGATCGTCGGCGCTACGGTCTCCGGCGCCGTGGCGGTCCTGGTGGCCCTCGTGGACGACGGGCCGGTCACCGCGCTCGTCGTGCTCATCGGCGTGATCGCGGTGCAACAGTTGGAGGGCCACGTGCTGCAGCCGCTCATCATGGGCCGCGCCGTTGCGGTCCACCCGCTGGCCGTCATCGTGGCGATCGCGACGGGGGTGGTGCTGGCCGGCATCATCGGGGCGCTGGTCGCCGTGCCGCTGGTGGCCGTGCTGAACACGGGCATCCGCCACCTGGTCGAGCACCGCCGCGAACCCCCACCCGACGCCGTGATCGTCCCCTCCGATTGAGGACTCACCGGACGAGTGCGAACTTGTCGTATTTTTCCGGCTCACGATCGCGCGCTGCGGTGGCCGGACGCCGCGGCGCGGCCGCGTCGTGGGGTGGCCGCCGCGCCGGTGGGAGGTCAGTCGGTGAGGCGGACCCGGACGCGGCGGTTGGCCTTGCCCTTGCTCTCCACCTTCACGACCTGCAGCCGCCCGATCTGTGCCGTCGACGCCACGTGCGTGCCGCCGTCCGCCTGCGTGTCCAGCCCGATGATGTCGACGATGCGGATCTCCTCCTCGTCGGCCGGGATCAGGTTGGACTGCGTGCGGATGATGTCGGGCAGGGCGAGGGCGTCGTCGCGGGCGAGCACCTTCGTCACCACCTTGCGGTCGGCGACCACCTCGGCGTTGACGAGCTCCTCGAGCCGGGCCTTGAAGTCCGGCGGTACCTCCGGCAGGTTGAAGTCCATGCGCGCCTCCGCGGGCTCCATCGAGCCGCCCGTCACCAGCGCGCCGAAGTCGCGGAACACGACGCCGCACAGCACGTGCAGGCCGGAGTGGGTGCGCATGAGCTTGGTGCGCCGCTCGTCCTCGACCGCGCCGGTCACCTCGGTGCCCACGGGCGGCAGCGGGTCGCCCTCGGCGGGCTGCAGGTAGAGATCGTCGCCCTTGCGGGTGCCGACGATGCGGGTCTGCACGCCCTGCCAGAGCAGGACGCCGTGGTCCGGGGGCTGCCCGCCCCCGCCGGGGTAGAACGCCGAGCGGTCGAGCACGATGCCGTCCTCGGCCGACGAGTGCAGCACCGTGCAGGTCCACTCGCGCAGCGTCGGGTCGGCCAGGTCCAGCCGGTACGTGCGGCCGTGATGTGTGACACCCATGAAAGCCGACTATATGCGGCGGGTCGGGCCCGCCCAGCATTGCGAAGTGGTCATGCAATACAGAATCCGTCACCCCTCATCCTGATACGCGTCAGAGGGTCACCCATTCGGTCACTACCGGTGAGCCGTTCGCCGGGTGGACGTACCGACTCAGCGGCGGCGAGCGGCAGCGTCCCGGGCGGCCTGGTCGCCGCCGCGCGCCCGGTCGACCAGGGCCAGCAGCGTCGGGTCGTCGCGCATGGTCTCAATGATGCAGGTCATAGCGCCCTATGGATGCGGGGACGGCGCCGGTGATGCGGGGACCGGCGCCGCAAATCAGGCGTTGAGGAACGCCGAGATCCGCGTGCGCAGGTCGGCGCGCTGCGTCCAGAGGATGCCGGGCCGGTCGTACACGTGCAGCCGCGCCCGCGGCAGCGCCGCCGCGAGCTGCTCGGCGACCGCGGCCGGGTGCAGGTCGTCGCCCCGGCAGCCGATGACCAGGCAGTCGGCGGTGACGTCGGCCAGCTCGGCCCGGTCTTCGATCGCCGCCTGCTCCGGCAGGCTGGCCAGGCCGGCCGCGAGCCCGTCGCGCATGAGCTGGTCGAGCCGCTGGCGCAGGAACGCCCAGACCGCCGGCGTGTTGCGCAGCTGTGCCGGGACCTCCTGCGAGATCACGTCGGCCACCGCCGCCGCGTCGCCCGCCTCGATCGCCTCCAGCAGCGCGGTGAGCCGCTCGTGGGCGGCGGCCGGGCGCGGCGCGTCGAGCACGGCGGGCAGGAAGAACACCGCCCGCTCGAAGCGCCCGGGGTTGTCCGCCAGCAGCCGGGTGAGCGCCCCGGCGCCCATGCTGACGCCGAGCGCCCGGGTCGCGCCGGAGAGATCGGCGATCGCGCGGAGATCGCGGGCGAGGTCGGGGTAGGTCCACGTGCCCCCGGGCGCCGCGGACTGCCCGTGCCCGCGGAACTGGAAGAAGACCTTGCGGCCGTGCACGGCGCTGCCCAGCGGGCGGGTCTCGGCGATTCCGCTGCCGAGGCCGTGGGCGAACACGGTCACCGGGTCACCCTCGCCGGTGACGAGCTGCTCCAGCTCGACGCCGTGCGGCGTGGCGACCAGCTCGGTCGGGGGCGCGGGGAGGGTCGGCCGGCCGGTCTGTGGCCCCCGGCTCACGGGCGGGCGAAACCGATCGGGGCGCCCGTCCGGTGGGGGCGGCCAGCGGAAGTCCATCAGCTCACCAGGAGCCGTGGCCGTCGACCGCGTCGCGCAGCGCGGGGCGGATGTCGAGCAAATACACGGCGAAGATCCCGACCGCGATGAGCGAGAAGATGCCGAGAAAGCCGAACCCGAGATTGGGCGAGATCGCGGTGAGCAGCTCGCCGCCGCCGATCATCGCCAGCCAGATGGATTTGGACATCGTGCCGATCGCCGCGAACGCGTCGGTACGTTGCACGACGCAGTGCAGGAACGCCGCGGCGCCGAGCACCAGGCAGAAGATCCACACGCTGAGCGAAATGTAGTTCTCGACCCGTAGGTAGAAGATCGGGACGGCACTCACCATGCACCGAGCTTATGCCGAAGCCCCCCGGCCCGTGCGCGACGGTGCCGGAGGGCTCCCGAGAAACACCGCTACTTCTTGGTGTCGGCCTTCGGCGCGACCTTCTTCGCCGTCGTCTTCTTGGCCGGGGTGCGCGGCGCGGCCGGCTCCTCGGTCGCGGTGACCGCGGCGGTCACGGCCTTGCGGCCCGGCTCCAGCTCGATCTTCGCCTCCGCGCCCCGGGCGGTGCTGACGACCTTCTCGCCGCGGGCGACCAGGTCGGTGTACATGGCCACGGCGCGGTCCTGCGCGACCTGAGCGCCGGCCTGCGCGCTGGCCAGGAAGCTGGCGGCGTTGCGCCGCGCCATCCCGCGCAGCCGGTCGAGGTCGTCGCGCAGGTTGCCCTCCGACACCGCGCCGGCCACGGCCGGGCGCAGCTCCTCGACGCGGGTGCGCAGATGGGCGACCTGCGCGGGCAGCTTGCGCAGCTGCTCGTACGCCAGGTCGCCGGCGCCCGCCGCGGCGTACAGCGGCGTCGGGATCTTGCGGGTGGTGCTCTTCGTGGTGGTCTTCGCGGTCACTGTGACTCCTCGTGGGAACGTGTCGGCTGCTCCGGTTCGGGCCCCGAGGTGGCACCGGCGCCGTTCTCGGGATCCGTAGAGTTCCGCGCGTTTTCCCGGCGGAACGTTTCGTAGATCTGGGTGAGCGATTGCTTCTGCGCGACGGTGAGGTCACCGTCGGCGGCGATCGCGGCGAGCACGTCGTGCCCCTCGCGCTCGAGCAGCCCGGCCCGCAGGTACATCAGCGGGGTCGAGACCCGCAGTGCGCTTGCGAGCTGAGCCAGCACCTCCGCACTTGGTTTGCGCAGGCCACGCTCGATCTGGCTCAGGTACGGGTTGCTCACCCCTGCCTGCTCGGCGAGCTGGCGGAGCGAGATGCGCGCGTTGCGGCGCAGGTCACGAATGAACCCACCCAGGTCGCGCGGCTCTTCTGTCACGCTTACCGACGGTAGCGCGGGCTGCTAACTCCTGCAAGCAAAATGCTTGCCAGAGTTAGCGTGAACCCAGTCACCACACTGAGCGAACCACGCCGACCTCGCGTCCGCCCCCCAAAACCGGAACCTCCACCCGCCCGGGCAGCGCCACGCCGAGCCGGGCCATTGCCGAGGCGAGCACCGGCAGCCGGGCCCGAATCCCACCGTCGTCGATTTTCAGCGCCACCGCGCCCACGCCGGGCAGCGCCGCCGCCGCGACCCCCTCGAATCCGAGCTTGAGCAGCAGCCCCGGGACCGCCCGCATGAGCCGGGTGTCGTCCTCGGCGGGGTCGTCGCCGGAGACCAGCACCGGGTGCGCCCGCATCGCGTCGGCGACGGCCCGCTCCCGGCTGCCGTCCGGCGCACTGACCAGCCGAAGGAACGCGCCGGCCAGGCCGCGCAGCGAGAACGCGAGCAGCGGCGCGCCGCAGCCGTCGACCCCGGTCGCGCGCACCGGCTCGCCGGTCAGCTCCTCGATCGTCGCGGCCAGCTGCCGCTGCAGGGGGTGGTCGGGGTCGAGGTACGTGGGCAGGGGCCAGCCGTTGGCCTTCGCGGTGCGCAGCATGCCGGCGTGCTTGCCCGAGCAGGTCATGAACAGCGGCTCGCGGCCGTGTCCGGCGCGCACCACCGCGTCGCGGGCGTCCTCGGACAGCGGGTAGTCCGGCGGGCAGCCGAGGGCCTCGGCGGGGATGCCGGATTCCTCGAGCATCCGCCGTACCGCGGAAAGGTGGACCGGCTGCCCGCGGTGGCTTGCGGCGACGAGCGCCAGCTCCGCGTCGGTGGCGACCAGCCCGGCGCGCAGCATGCCGACCGCCTGCAGCGGCTTGGCCGAAGAGCGCGGAAAGATCGCCCCGAGCACGTCGCCGGCCCACGCCGCTACCTCGCCGTCGGCGTCGAGCACGACCACGGAGCCGTGGTGGCGGCTCTCGACCACGCCGCTGCGCACGACCTCGGCGAGCAACTCCCCGCCTGCGTACAGGTCAGACATTGCCGATCCCCAGCATGGCGCGGGCGTCGCCGGTGCTCATCGGCGGGCGCTGGGCGAGCCGGGCGAACCCGCCGGCCCGCGCGACGAGCTGGGCGTTGCTCTCGACGGGCTGCCCCTTGGCGTACGTCACGGTGTCCTCCATGCCGACGCGCAGGTGTCCGCCGGCGGCGAGCGAGGCGAGCAGGACCGGCAGCGAGGAGCGCCCGATCCCGGTCGCGGAGAAGGTGGTCCCCTCGGGCAGATCCCGCAGCGCGGCCTCGCAGGCGGCGAGGGCCGCGACGGTGCCCGGCATGCCGCCCGGCACGCCCATGACGAGGTCGACGTGGACGTGCCCGCCGGCGGGCAGCCCGTGCTTGTCGAGCAGCCGGCGCAGGGCGGCGATCTGCCCGAGGTCGAAGATCTCGTACTCGGGGACGATTCCCCGTTCCTGCATGCGCGTGTGCAGGTCGACGATGAAGCCCCATCGGTTGAGGAACACGTCGTCGCCGAAGTTGACGGTACCCATGGTGCAGGACGCCATGTCAGGCTGGGCGTCGAGCACGCGGAGCCGGTCGGCCTCGGGGTCGGTGACCGCGCCCCCGGTCGACAGCTGCACGATCAGCCCGGTCTCGGCACGCAGCGCGGCGACCGCCTCCCTGAGCCGCCCGAGGTCGAGCGTGGGCTCCGCGGCGTCGTCGCGGAGGTGAACGTGGATCACGCTCGCCCCCACCGCCTCGCAGTCCCGACCGGTCGCCACCAACTCCTCAAGCGTCACGGGCAGCGCGGGCACGTCCGATTTGCGCGATTCAGCGCCGGTCGGAGCCACCGTGATCAACGTCGTTGTCATCACGTCGCCGATCCTGCCATGCCGCCCCCGAACCGGCTCGCGACCCCGTGACCTGCCACTCCCGCCCGTGCGGCGGTCACCTCTTCGCGGGGGAAGGGGAAGCGGGTAGCGAACGGCTACAGGGCGAGGTCGATGGCGGCCGTTGACGGGCCTACGCGCAGGGTCGAGTCCGGGGTCAGGTTCTGCTTGACGACCGCCAGGGCGATCATCCCCAGCTCATAGTGGCGCACCGCGGTCCCCACGAAGCCGACCGGGCGGTCGCCGCCCTCCAGCGTTACGGGGGTGTGGCGCGCCGGGAGTTCGTCGGTGGTGATGCCGTCCAGGTGGAGCAGCACCAGCTTGCGCGGCGGGCGGCCCAGGTGGTGCACCCGCGCTACCGTCTCCTGGCCGCGGTAGCAGCCCTTCTCCAGGTGTACCGCCGGAGCCGTCCAACCTACCTCGGCCGGCAGCGTCTTGTGGTCGGTCTCGAACCCCGCCCGCGGGCGGCGCGCGGCCACGCGCAGCGCCTCGAAGGCCCAGATGCCGGCGAGTGGCAGGCCCGCGGACTCGATCACGTCGGGAACGGCCTGGCGGGGGACCAGCAGGTCCGCGCCGTACGTCATGCGGCGCACCCATCCGCCGACGGGCAGCGGCGCGGCCGAGTACACCGCGGTGGGGCGCGGCGGGACCGAGCCGTCGGCGAACTTGGCGTCGGGCACCGCGAGCAGATCGGGCGGGAGCAGCGGGCCGACGCCGAGTGTGACGAGGGCCTCGTCGGTCTCGGGGCCGACGATCGACAGCAGCGCCCAGTCGGCGGTGACCTCGGCCGGCTCGACGCGCATCAGGAACCGCATGCGCTCCAGGAACGTGAGCAGCCCGGGCGCGTCGGCGGTGTCCAGCCAGGTGGTGGTGCCGTCGTCGGTGAGCACCGCGTGGTGCTCGACGTGGCCGTGTGGCGAGAGCACCAGCAGCTCGGAGCCGGTCATCGGGGCGAGGTCGGTGAGGTGCTGCGTGGTGAGGCTGTGCAGCCAGGTCAGCCGGTCGGCGCCGGGAACGGCCAGCACCCCGCGGTGCGAGCGGTCGACCAGGCCGGCGGCGGTGTCCAGGATGCGCTGCTCCCGGGCCGGGTCGCCGTAGTGGGCCACGGCGCCGGCGTCGGGGTCGTTCGGGTCGAGGGCGGCGACGGGTACGGCGCTCAGCATGGTTCTCCTCGGGTAGTACCGCAGTCACCGCAGAGGCCGAACAGCGCGACGTGCCCGATGTCCAGCCGGAACCCGCGGCCGTCCAGCAGCTCGCTGGCGAGGCCGTCCAGGACCGGCGAGGGCAGCTCCTGCACCGAGCCGCAGTGCCGGCACACCAGGTGGGCGTGCTGGTGCTCGTCGACCGCGTGGTATGTCGGTGCGCCGTGCGAGAGGTGCGCGTGCGTGATCAGCTCGAGCTCCTCGAGGAGCTCGAGCGTGCGGTACACGGTGGTGATGTTGACCCCGGCGGCGTGCTCGGCCACCTCGGCGTGGATCTGGTCCGGCGTGGCGTGGCGCAGCCGGTAGACCGCTTCCAGCACAAGCTGCCGCGGCGCGGTCAGCCGCAGCCCGCGCGACCGGAGCATCTCCGCGAGGTCCACGTCGTTCAATCTATCCCGCCACCTATCCCGCCACGCGCTCCAGGCGCGCCGAGAGGTGCACCTGCAGTGGCTGGCCGACTGCGGCCAGGTCGAAGGTGTACAGCAGCGCGCCCTCGATGATGCCGTAGAGCCGCTGGCCGCCGCGCACCTCCTTGGCCGTCGCCGTGCGGCCGATGCCGTCGGTGGCCATCTGCCACTGGGTCGTGCCGCGCGCCTGGCCGGAGTACAGCTCCACGATCCCGGTGGGCGCGGACAGCAGGATCTCGAGCTCGTCGGTCGCCTTGCCGTCGACGATCACCGGGCGCCACCAGCCGACCTCGCGCTGTGCCGGGCGGATCGGGTTGGCGTCGGCGTCGATGATCCACGAGCGCGACTCGTAGAACAGGAACGGCCGCCCGTCGTGGCTGAACCGGACCTCCTGCCCGTAGTGGAAGCCCTCGATCGTCGGGTAATCGCCCTGCCCCCGCCCGCGCCACACGCCGACCAGCGGCAGCAGCCCCAGCAGCGCCGGGTGCAGGTCCGGCCCCTTGCGAAGATCGTGCGTCTCCTCGAACGGATACTCACCGACCTGGGCGAGCCCCGCCCACGGCGGCGGCTGCACGTCAGTCACCAACGCCCCCTCGACACCCGAACCGCGAGATAGATCAGGCCGCCGGCCAGCGCACCCATGCCGGCGACGAGCAGGCTCACGAACCCGATCTCAGTTACCATCACCCGAATCCTATGCTGCGAGACATGACACGTTCTCTCGTCGTCAAGGCAACCGCCGGATCCGATGCCCCGGAGCGCTGTTCGCAGGCCTTCACCGTAGCCGCGACGGCCGTCGCGGGCGGCGTGCCGACGTCGCTCTGGCTCACCGGCGAGTCGGTCTGGTTCGCGCTGCCGGGCCGCGCCGCCGAGTTTGAGCTGGCGCACGCCGCACCGCTGCAGGACCTGCTCGAGGCGATCCTGGCCGGCGGCTCGGTCACCGTCTGCACGCAGTGCGCCGCCCGCCGTGACATCGGGGCGGACGACGTCATCCCGGGCATCCGGATCGCCGGCGCGGCGGCGTTCGTCGAGGAGGCGCTGCAGGACGACGCCCAGGCCCTAGTTTATTAGGCACGTTTGAGACACGGGACTCGGGCCGCGTCACCTGAAGACCGTTCTTCCCACGAGACACCGGTCGGCGCTGGCGCTCGCCCAGTCTGGCTCGACGAGGCTTCGCGCCGGTCGATCCGGACCAGGCGCTCCCTGCCGGGTCCGCGGTGGCAAGGGCTAACAACCCGCGGTGGAGCTGACGACGAGCGAGTCGTGCTCCGTGCGCAGGGCGACGCCGGCCGCGCCGGCGCGGTACGCGTACACCCTCGGCTCGTCCAGCACCACCGCGGACGCCGGCACCGTCGCGCGGGCCGTGGCGCCGTCGCCCGACGTGACGGCCTCGACCGTCCACAGCGCGCCGCCCGCCGGGCAGCTGAGCCGGTGCGTGCGCCACTCCGAGGCTGGCTTGCCAAGCGTGTCGAGCACCGCCTGCACCGGCGCCCGGTTGGCGTTCTGCGACGGCGGCGTCGCCTCCGTGACCCGCTCGTCCTGGATCCGGCAGCCGGTGTCCGCGGTGAACCGCAGCTGCCCGGGCTCGGGCACGCCGCCGCGCACCGCCACGAAGTTGCCCGCGTCGGCGCTGAGCAGGTCGGTGCCGCCGCTGTGGACGACGGACGCCTTGTATGCCGCGGGCAGGGCCGCCTTGACGCGGTCGAGGGTGGCGCCCTCGGAGGACTTCTTGACGTACACGGTGAGATCCCGGGCAAACCGGGTGCCCTCACGGGCCGAGGTCACCCGGCAGCTCACCTCCGTGCGCCGGTACCCGCCGAGCACCGCCACCGACGACGCCGGGTCGAGGGCCGAGTAGATCCGGCCGAGCGCCCCGTCCACGGTCGGCAGCGCCTCGGCGATCGTGGTCTGCTCGCGGGCGGTCGGCCGGCCGTGGAAGTGCGAGTACAGGGCCAACCCGGCCACGACCGCGGCCCACGCGACGACTCCGGTGACGATCCAGCGCTTCACGGCCGCCATCCTCCCAGCCGGAAAGCGCGACGCCGCCCGCCGGGGTTGGGCCCGGCGAGCGGCGTCACGTTTTGCGTGTGGAGCTCTTCCCGCGAAAACCCCTGCGGCACAGGGCGATTCCCGCCGGAGAATCGTCAGCCGACGGAGACGGCGACCTCGTTGATGCCGCGGTCCGCGGCGAGGGTCGCGTTGCCGTTGCCGGCGCGGGACAGGGCGCGCAGCGTCCAGTTGCCCGGCGCGGCGAAGAACCGGAACTGCCCGGCCGGCGAGGTGACCACCTCGGCGGTGAACTCGCCGGTCGAGTCGAGCAGGCGCACGTACGCGCCGGCCACCGGACCCTCGCCGGAGCTGACGACGCCGGTGATCACGGTTTCCTTCTCGACGTCGACGCTCGCCGGGAGCGGGGCGCTCTGGTCGGGGGCGGCGCAGCTGTCAGCGGAACTCATCGTCATCTACCTCTTCCCTCAGGCCTGGCTGTCAACACTGCCGGGCTCGTCGCCCAGCGCCACGGGCACGCCGACCAGCGAGCCGTATTCGGTCCACGAACCGTCGTAGTTGCGCACGTCGCCGTGGCCGAGGATCTCCTTGAGCACGAACCAGGTGTGCGACGAGCGCTCGCCGATGCGGCAGTACGCGATCGTCGGCTTGGCGTCGTCGAGGCCGGCCGCGGCGTAGAGCTCGCGCAGGTCGTCGTCCGACTTGAACGTGCCGTCCTCGTTGGCGGCCTTGCTCCACGGCACGGACAGCGCCGTCGGGATGTGGCCGGGGCGCTGCGCCTGCTCCTGCGGGAGGTGGGCCGGGGCGAGGAGGCGGCCGGCGTACTCGTCGGGCGAGCGCACGTCGACGAGGTTGTACGCGCCGATGGCGCTGACCACGTCGTCGCGGAAGGAGCGGATCGACAGGTCCTGGTCGTGGACGGCGACGTAGGTGGTGGCCGGGCGGTCGACCGCCTCCTTGTCCAGCGGGCGGGCGTCGAGCTCCCACTTCTTACGGCCGCCGTCGAGCAGCTTCACGTCGCCGTGGCCGTAGAGCTTGAAGTACCAGTACGCGTACGCGGCGAACCAGTTGTTGTTGCCGCCGTACAGGATGACGGTGTCGTCGTTGCCGATGCCCTTGCTGGACAGCAGCGCCTCGAACTGGGCCTTGTTGACGAAGTCCCGGCGCACCGCGTCCTGCAGCTCGGTCTTCCAGTTGATCTTGACGGCGCCGGGGATGTGGCCGCCGTCGTAGGCGGTGGTGTCTTCGTCGACCTCGACGAACACGACGCTGGGCGTCTCGATGTTCTCCTCGGCCCAGTCGGCCGTGACCAGGGCGGATTCGCGACTCATGGGTGTTCTCTCTCCCAGGAACGATGTGGTGGGTTCGAGTCGCCACACGGGCAGGAAGCCGCGCGCGACCCGAGGGGGACGGATCACGGTTTCGGCGATGAGTCTGTGAATGCCTGCGGACGGAGAGCTCGCCGGCCAGACCCACCGGTCTGGGGCGCCGCTGCCTCGAGCCGTATTCAGAGCACGCTGCAGGGCCGCACCATCAAGCGCGGCAACACAGGCAGGTGGCCACGCGGCACAGGTCGACCGCGCGCCGTCGGGTGAGCAGCATGCTCATGGTGTGGCAGCGTAGCATCGCCGAGCGTGCCAGCGCAGCGTCCGCTGGGTCACTGTCCGGTGAGCTTGACGTCCGCGGCGGACGCGCTGACCTGCAGTCCGGCGTCGGTGGTGTTGACGGAGTTCACCACCAGGTTGTACGGCAGGCCGGGCAGCTTCAGGTTGATCTGCAGCCGGTTCTGGTACTGCCTGATGAAGTTGTTGACCTGCGGCGGCAGGCTGCCCTGGTCGGTGTCGACCGACTCCAGCTTCAGGCGCACCTTCCCGGTCTCCACGACCATGCTGCCCCTGGCCACGATGTTGAACCCGACCCCCTGGATCGTGACCGGCACCCGCATCTCGATCTTGTTGTTGACCACCCGCAGGTCGACCTGCGACGGGTCGACCGAGGACGGAAGCCCCGCGACCTCCATCAGCGGCCGCACGTCGTCCCAGCTCATCGACGCGTTTCCAACAACCTCGCTGGCCACGACGTCGCCCTTGCCGTTGAGCAGATCCTGCGCGTCGGCCTTGACCGACCGCGCCTCGACCGTCAGGGTGTCGAGCTTGATGTTGTTCAGCTGCGGCTTGCTGAGCCTGATGGTGATCTTCTGGTACTCACCCGCCACCACCTGCGTCAGGAACGGAAACCCGGCGATCGACACCTGCGGATCACCCTCGTACTTGATGTCCTTGGCCGCGAGCTGGGTGCGCGTCTCCTGGGCGATTCGACCCTCGGCGGCGCTGGCCGCGATTCGATCGACGGCCACGAACACGCCGATCAGGATGAGCGCCAGGACGATCAGCACAATGCCGGCCTTGGCTCCTCGTCGTCTCGCCGCCACGGCGCTCCCTTCGGTTTCGGTTCCAGCCGTCGTACCCAAGCACGAGGATTTCGTACCGCGACAACTCTGGCGCTCCCGGCACCCACTATTGGCGCGAATCCACGACCCGTGCCACCTATCTTGACCGCTTCGCCACATTCGCCCACATTCGAACCGGCCGGCGACCCACGACCCCGCGTGGTCCACCCCGATCGGACACCTCGTGTCCGATTTTTCGCCTGACAGGTGAGAAATCCGGCATGGATGGTGCGCCAGGCGTCGGGCGGGTCGGCGCCCGACAAAGGAGGCGTCAGAGAAGGAGCAGGGTGCTGGCGACGTACGCGGCCGGGGCGGCGAAGGCGATCGCGCCGATCGGGCCCTGGATGTGCCTCGCCAGCCACAGGGCCGGTTCGTCGCCGTCGATGATGCGGCTCGCCTCGGCATACCCCACCGAAAGGTCGACCATGACCGCGACGATCGCGGTGGCCAGGCCCGCCAGGGCGCTCGGCAGGGGGCTGATGCCGTCCAGGTAGTTGCCGATGGCGCCGGCCACGGCCGTGCCGACCATCGTTCCCAGGACGACGCCGGCGCCGCCGCGCGGGACCTGAGGTGCGATTCTCGGCAGGGCGGCGATCGCGTCGCTGAAGCGGGCGATGAACAGCGCCGTGCCGGCCGCGGCCAGGCAGGCGACGATCGCCTGGGTGCCGTGCGGGATGCGGCCGAGCACCACCAGGCTGGCGAAGGCCACGACGCCCAGCGTCACCACCAGCGAGGAGCCGAGCGATTCGGTGACCCGCTGGCGGCCCGCGGGGCGGGTGAGCTGGCCGACGACGCCGATGATGAAGCCGGCGGCGGTCACGTACGCGAGCGGGGCCAGCGACGCCGGCCGGGTCAGCACGGCGGCCACGTCGGTGCCGATCGCCACGGCGATGCCGACGATGCCGACGACCCTCGGCGCGGGCGGGCGGCTCGCGATCGTCCAGACGCCGACGAAGAGGGCCTGGACGCCGAAGATCACCACGGCGTACGACTCATGGCGGGTTTGCGCGCCGACGATGAGCGCGATCGTCACGAGCGCGGCGAAGCCTGCCACGCCGAGCGAGACGAGGCGGCGGACCGGGGGGAGCGGGGCGGTGTCCTCCGGGGTGTCGCCGGTGTCGGCAGGATCATCCGGGAGAGGGTCACCGCCGGGGTGAGGTTCGGGGTGGTGCCCGTTGCTCCCGTTGTTGTCATTGTTCCCGTGGCCGCCGTTGCGCGAGGCGCGGTCGCGGCGGCCGCCGTCACGCCCGGCCGGGTCGCGCCGGCCGGTGTCGCGTCCGGGCTGGTCGCGGCGGCCGGCTTCGCGCCCGGCCTCGTCCCGGCGGCGGCGACGGGAGGCCGGCTCGGTGGCCGGGGGCCAGGGACCGAAGTCCTCGGCGGGCGACGGGGTTGCGGGCACGCACCGATCGTGCCAGAACCGGCCGGTAACGACCCCGGCGGGGATGACCTGGAGGCATCGGTCGCTCGTCATTGCCCCCGCGCGCGAATATCATGTCACCGGAAACGGTGGGGTGTGGCTCAGCCAACTGTCTCGAACTGCGGTTCGACCGGTCGCAAAGCGCGAATACTCAGATATTCTCGTGCGGGATACAACCCACAACCTCCCGTCAGAGTGGCCGGGACCTGTAGCGAGCCGCCGCCCTGTCAGGGGCGCCACAGCGCCCGAGTGATCAGGTGCGCCGCGGCCACGGAGGTGACTCGTGGAGATTCTGCTGCTGACCGCGGCTCCCGCGGGCCAGGTGGTGCTGCCGGGCCTTGACCTGCTGCCCCACACGGTGCGCACCGCACCTCGAGACGTCCGCACACTGGTGAGCGGCCCCAGCCCCGACGCCGTCGTGGTCGACGCGCGCACCGAGCTGGCCGACGCCCGCGCCACCTGCCGCATGCTGCACGCCACCGGCCTCGGTGTCCCGCTGCTGGCCGCTGTCACCGAGGCCGGGCTGGTCGCCCTGCACGCCGACTGGGGCCTCGACGACGTCATTCTCGCCACCGCCGGCCCCGCCGAGATCGAGGCCCGGCTGCGCCTGGCCGTGGGGCGGCTCAACTCCGCCGCGGCCGCGACCGGCGGCATGATCAAGGCCGGCGAGCTCACCATCGATCCCGACACCTACGCGGCGAAGCTCAAGGGCCGCCCGCTCGACCTCACCTACAAGGAGTTCGAGCTGCTGAAGTTCCTGGCCCAGCACCCCGGCCGGGTGTTCACCCGCGATCAGCTGCTGCGCGAGGTGTGGGGCTACGACTACTTCGGCGGCACCCGGACGGTCGACGTCCACGTGCGGCGGCTGCGGGCGAAGCTCGGCTCCGAGTACGAGTCGATGATCGGCACCGTGCGCCAGGTGGGCTACAAGTTCGTCGTCCCGCCGGCCCGTCCGCTGCACGACTCCGAGCCGGTAAGGGTCTGAGGGCGTACGACGAGTTACCGGGCGCGGGCTACATTGATCGGGTGATCCCAGCGCCCGCCGTACGCCGTGCCGAGCACCTCTCCCCGGACCAGGTCGAGCAGGTCCTGGCCCTGATGCGGGCGGCGGGCGACACCGACGGCGCGCTTCCCCTGTCCGAGCACGTCGTGCTGCACCTTCGGCACGGGGGCGAGGTGCCCGCGGTACACCTGCTGGCATACGACGAGGCGCAGGGGCAGATCGTCGGGTACGCCCACGTCGACACGACCGACGCCGTCGAGGGCGCCTCGGCGGAGCTGGTGGTGCACCCGCTGCACCGCCGCCGCGGGCTCGGGCGCGCCCTGGTCACCGCGGCCATGGCCGTCGCCGACGAACGCAACGATGGCCGGCTGCGGCTGTGGGCGCACGGCGACCACCCGTCGGCCTCGGCGCTGGCCATCCGGCTCGGCTTCGACCGCGCCCGGGTGCTGCTGCAGCTGCGCCGCTCGCTGTTCGCGCCGCTCGACGAGGTCGTGCTGCCCGCCGGAGTGCACCTGCGCGCGTTCCGGCCCGGCGCGGACGACGAGGCCTGGCTGGCGCTCAACGCCGCCGCCTTCGCCGAGCACCCCGAGCAGGGCAAGTGGACACTGGACGATCTGCACGTGCGGATCCGCGAGCCGTGGTTCGAGGCCGCCGGCTTCCTGCTCGCCGAGTCGGACGACGGCCGGCTGCTCGGCTTCCACTGGACCAAGGTCCACGGGGAGGAGCACGCCAACCCGCACGAGGACGGGGAGCCGCATGCCCGTGAGCCGATCGGCGAGGTGTACGTTCTGGGGGTTGCCCCGGACGCCACCGGCGGCGGCCTCGGCCGGGCGCTGACCCTCGCCGGGCTGTGGCACCTGCGTGACCGGGGGCTGGCTCAGGTCATGTTGTACGTCGACGAGAGCAACACCCGCGCCCTGGCGCTGTATCAGCGCCTCGGGTTTGTCCGCTGGTCCAACGACGTCTCGTTCCAGCGCACGCTGTAGGGGCGCTGATCACGAGCGGTGAGCGCGATCCTGCCACAAAAGGGACACCGCGCATCACGGCCGGGCGGTTCACCCAATGGCCAACTCGCCTCCGACCAGCCGTCATCTGCGGCCCTGGACCTGTTCACCCTGCGTTCATCCACCTCCAGAGGCATGGTTACCTGCCGCTCTTAGCGTCCCTGTCAGTCGACGACCTGCGTCGGCCTTCCGCCACCTCCCCAGGGCAACGGAAGTCGGTATATCCCCGACGAAGGGACCGCAGTGAACCTCAAGCGGCACGGCCTCATCGCCGGCATCGCGCTCACCGCGACGCTCGCGCTCGCCGCGTGCGGCTCGGACAACAACGAACCCTCGACCTCGGCGACGAACGGCCCGAGCGGCGGGACCGCCGCCGGCCCGACGTGCGCGAGTGGCTCGCTTACCGCTCAGGGCTCGACCGCGCAGAAGAACGCGATGGACGAGTGGATCAAGTCGTACCAGTCGAAGTGCTCGGACGCCAAGATCGACTACCAGGGCACCGGCTCCGGCGCCGGCATCACCGCCTTCTCCGGCGGCACGGCCGACTTCGCCGGCTCCGACTCGGCGCTGAAGGACGGCGACGAGAGCACCAAGGCGGCCACCCGCTGCGGTGGCGCCCCGGCGCTCAACCTGCCGATGGTCACCGGCCCGATCGCGATCGCGTACAACCTCGACGGCGTCAAGGACCTGCAGCTCAAGCCGGAGACCCTGGCGAAGATCTTCAGCGGCGACATCAAGACCTGGGACGACGCGGCCATCAAGGCCGACAACCCCAGCGCGACGCTCCCGTCGACCCCGATCCTCTCCGTGCACCGCTCGGACTCGTCCGGCACCACGGACAACTTCACCGGTTACCTGACCGCGGTCGCCCCCAGCGCGTGGACCGCCGGCAAGGACAAGGTGTGGAAGGCCCAGGGCGGGCAGGCCGAGAAGGGCTCCGACGGCATCGCCGCGGCGCTGAAGAAGTCCGCGGGCTCGATCGGCTACGTCGAGTGGTCGTTCGCCAAGGCCAACTCGCTCAGCACTGCCAAGATCTACAACGGCGCGGGTGAGTACACGGCGCTGACCGCCGAGGCGGCCGGCAAGACCATCGCGGGCGCCAAGGTCACCGGCACCGGCGACGACATGAAGCTGTCGATCGACTACGCCACCAAGGAGGCCGGGGCCTACCCGATCGTCCTGGTGACCTACGAGATCGTCTGCAGCAAGGGCACCGCCGCCGACAAGCTCGCGCTGGTGAAGGGCTTCCTCGGCTACACCGTCAGCACCGACGGCCAGGCCTCGCTGGAGAAGCTGGGCTACGCCCCGCTGCCGGAGACGGTCCGCGCCAAGGTCGAGTCCTCGATCAAGAACCTGGCCTGACAGGAAGACTCCTTGAGCCAGCAGACTCTGCCCGCCACCTCCGCCGGTTCGCCCGGCGGAGGTGGCGGTCTTCCGCCGCGCAAGCGGTTCAGCGGTGACATGTTCTTCCGCGGGACCGCGACGGCCGCCGGCTCGATGGTGCTCGTCATCATCGCAGCGATCGCCGTCTTCCTGGTCGTCAAGGCCATCCCCGCCATCAACAAGGACACGGTCAACTTCTTCACGTACAAGGAGTGGTTCACCGACGGCGACGAGCCGAAGTTCGGCATCGCCGCCACGGTGTTCGGCACGATCCTGACGGCGGCACTGGCGCTGCTGATCTCGGTACCGGTGGCGCTCGGCATCGCGCTGTGCCTGTCGCACTACGCGCACCGGCGGGTGGCCACCACGCTCGGCTTCGTCATCGACCTGCTCGCAGCCGTGCCCAGCGTCGTGTTCGGCCTCTGGGGCCGCGACTACTTCTACGACCCGATCACGGATCTGTCGAAGTGGCTGCACGACGTGTTCGGCTGGCTGCCGATCTTCGGCAGCAACGGCCCGTACGGCAAGTCGGTACTGCTCGGCTCGGTAGTCCTGGCGATCATGATCCTGCCGATCGTCACGTCACTGTCCCGCGAGGTCTTCCTGCAGACCCCACCGGAGAACCAGGAGGCCGCGCTCGCGCTGGGCTCCACCAAGTGGGAGATGATCCGCACGGCCGTCCTGCCGTACGGGCGCGCCGGCATCATCGCCTCGGTCATGCTCGGCCTCGGCCGGGCCCTCGGCGAGACCATCGCCCTCGCCCTCACGCTGGGCAGCGTCTTCGCCATCAACTGGGACGTCCTCGGCCCCGGCGGCATCACGATCGCCTCGAACATCGCCAACCGGTTCGGTGAGGCCAACGACGTCGGCCGCGGCGCGCTCATCGCGTCCGGCCTGGTGCTGTTCGTGATCACCCTGATCGTCAACATGGGCGCACGCGCGATCGTCTACCGGCGCCGCGAGTTCGTCGGAGGCGCTGCGTAATGGCCGTCGAAACCCCCGTCCGGCTAGGCGTGACCGACGCGCGCCAGCTGCGGGCCAAGTCGCTGCCGGCGTGGACGCCCTGGGCGGCCGTCGTGGCGGCGGTGGCCGTGTCGTTCGTGCTGATCAGGCTGACGGACGCCGGCGGCTGGGTGCTGACCGGCGTCGTCGCCGCGATCCTGTTCGTGGTCTTCGTCGGCATCGCGGCGAGCATCGTGGAGGGCACCCGCTCGGCGCGCAACCGCATGGCGAGCGTGCTGATCTACGGCGCGTTCATCCTGGCCCTGCTCCCGCTGCTCTCGGTCGTCTGGACGCTGCTGAGCAAGGGCAGCAAGCGGCTGGACGTGAACTTCTTCCAGACGTCGATGAACAACATCGGCGCCTTCGACGAGAAGGGTGGCGCCTACCACTCCATCGTCGGCACCCTCGAGCAGGCGGGCATCGCCACGCTCATCACGGTGCCGCTGGGCATCCTCGGCGCGATCTACATCGTGGAGTACGGCCGCGGCTTCCTGGCCAACGCGATCCGCTTCTTCGTCGACGTCATGACCGGCATCCCGTCGATCGTCGCCGGCCTCTTCGTCCTGTCGTTCTGGGTGTTCACCGTCACCCCGCTGTGGAACAACGGCAGGGCGGCCTACTCCGGCTTCGCCGCGGCGCTGTCGCTCAGCGTGCTCATGCTGCCGACCGTGGTGCGCTCCACCGAGGAGATGCTGCGGCTGGTGCCGGGGGCGCTGCGCGAGGGTTCGTACGCCCTCGGCGTGCCGAAGTGGAAGACAATCACGAGGATCGTGCTCCCGACCGCGTTGCCCGGCATCGTCACCGGTGTCATGCTCGCGGTAGCGCGTGCCGCGGGGGAGACCGCGCCGGTCCTGCTCGTCGCCGGCGGCCTCAACTCCATCAACTTCAACGTCTTCAGTGGCAACCAGTCCTCGCTGTCCCTGTTCATCTTCGAGCAGGCCGGCGTCGCCTCGGAGTTCGCTCCTGGGCGTGCCTGGACGGCGGCCCTCACCCTGGTCGTGCTCGTCCTGGTACTCACCGTCGCGGCGAAGCTGCTGGCCCGCCGCAACAAGCTCGCCCGATAATCACTGGAGCGCCCCCATGGCAAAACGGATCGAAGCCCACGGCGTCACCTCGTACTACGGATCGTTCAAGGCGATCGACTCCGTGTCGATGACGATCGAGCCCAAGTCGGTCACCGCCCTGATCGGGCCCTCGGGCTGCGGCAAGTCCACCTTCCTGCGGTCCATCAACCGGATGCACGAGGTCCTGCCGAACGCGCGGATCGAGGGCCAGCTCCTCATCGACGGGCAGAACATCTACGACCGTGACGTCGACGTCACGGCGGTGCGCCGGATGATCGGCATGGTGTTCCAGCGGCCAAACCCGTTCCCGACGATGTCGATCTTCGAGAACGTCGTCGCCGGCCTGCGCCTCAACGGCGTGCGCAAGAAGTCGGTGCTGGAGGAGATCGCGGAGAAGGCGCTGCGCAGCGCCAACCTCTGGAACGAGGTCAAGGACCGGCTGGGCCGCCCCGGCGCGGGCCTGTCCGGCGGTCAGCAGCAGCGGCTGTGCATCGCCCGGACGATCGCGGTCGAGCCGCAGGTCGTGCTCATGGACGAGCCCTGCTCGGCCCTCGACCCGATCTCGACCCTGGCGATCGAGGACCTGATCACCGAGCTGAAGAACCAGTACACGATCGTGATCGTCACCCACAACATGCAGCAGGCGGCCCGCGTGTCCGACCGCACCGGGTTCTTCTCGATCGACAAGACCGGGGAGCCGGGCCGGCTCATCGAGTACGACGACACCGCGAAGATCTTCACCAACCCGTCGGTGAAGAAGACCGAGGACTACATCACGGGCCGCTTCGGCTAGGCCGTCGGGCGGATGGCGTCGGCCGGGTCACGGGCCGGCGCCGTCGCCAGGACGCCGTCGATGCCGCCGGCCTCCGCGAGCTCCTGCAGCGTGTACCGCGTCGGCGGCAGCATCGTGTAGCGGCCGTCGGCCGCCTCGGCCGGCGGGCACCACACGGTGTCGTCGGCCTCACCGCCCACGTCCCGGGGCACCTGGCCCTTGGGCAGCAGGGCGAGGAAGAAATACGTGTCGAAGCGCCGCGGCTCGAACTCCGGCGTGATCCAGCGCGACCACGGCACCAGCAGGTCGCTGCGCAGCACCAGCCCGCGGCGGCTGAGGAACTCGGCGAAGCCCAGCTCCCGCGCGATCAGCGCCAGCCGCGCCTCCTCCCAGTCCGGTCCGCTGACGTCGCCGACCACGGTGCTCGCGTCGGGGCCGGCCAGCAGTACACCGGACTCCTCGAACACCTCGCGCACGGCCGCGCACACCACCGAGCGCGCCACCGACTCGTCGAGACGCAGCCGCGCCGCCCACTCCGCCGGCGACGGACCGGCCCAGCCCGGGTGCACCGCCGCATCGCGCGGGTCGACGCCGCCGCCGGGGAAGACGTACATCGACGCGGCGAACGCCATCGTCGCCACCCGGCGGATCAGGTATGCCTCGAACGGCTCCCGCAGCAGCACCACGGTGCTGGCCAGGCGCGCTTCGACGGGCACGCCGCCACGCTCGGCGAAGCGCCGGGCGTGCTCGGCCAGCTCGGGCGGCAGCTGAAACTCGACCATGGGCCCACGTTACGGGGTCGGCCCAGATTCCGGAGCAGCACTGTGGCCGGGGCGGCCGTGGGTGCGGCGGCGCTCCTTCATCTCCGCCTCATACAGGTGCCGCCGCCCGCCGGCGATGTGCTCGCGCGCGGTCCGGTCGAGCTCCCGGAACAGCGCGTAGTACCCGTCGTCGAACTCCTCGACCAGCTGGAACGTCCAGCGGCCGTCGATCACGTTGCGGCCGATCAGCTCCGACTCGATGCGCTCGGCGAGGTCCGGGTGGCCGGCCTCCCGCAGCAGCGACACGGCGTCGTCGAGCATCAGGTCGGCGTGGCCGATGAGCTGGTGCAGGTCGTAGAGGCGGCCGCGGGCGCGCTCGACGGTCTCCAGCGCCTCGCTGAGCTTGCCGAGCGCCTCGACCGTCTCGTCCGAGACGCCGGCGGGGCGCCGGTGGGCCTCGTCCGGGCCGTCGTTGGCAAACGATGTCACCTGCCTAAGCTACGACCATGAGCGATCGCATCCGCTGGGGAATCCTGTCGACCGGCTCCATCGCCGCCACGTTCGCCGAGGACCTGCGGCTGCTGCCGGACGCGGAGCTGGCGGCGGTCGGCTCCCGCAGTGCCGAATCGGCGGAGCGGTTCGCGGCGGCCCACGGCGCCGCCCGGGCCCACGGCTCGTGGCGGGCCCTGGTCGAGGACCCGGACGTCGACGCGATCTACATCGCCACCCCGCACAGCGCGCACTACGAGGCCGCCATGCTCGCGCTGCGGGCCGGCAAGGCGACGCTGTGCGAGAAGCCGTTCACGCTCGCCGTGAGCGAGGCCGAGGAGATGGTCGAGACGGCGCGGGCCGGCGGCGTGTTCCTCATGGAGGCCATGTGGATGCGCTGCATCCCGGCGATCCGCCGCATGGTCGAGCTGATCCGCGACGGCGCGATCGGCGATCCGGTGTCGGTGCACGCCGACTTCGGCATGCAGGGCCCGTTCCCGGAGACCTCGCGGCTGCGCGACCGGCGGCTCGGCGGCGGCGCGCTCTACGACGTGGGCATCTACCCGGTCACGTTCGCGCACCTGTTCCTCGGCGCGCCGAGCACGGTCCGGGCGTGGGCCCGGATGAGCGCCGGCGGCGTGGACGAGAACACCGGCATGCTGTTCGGCTACGACGGCGGCGCGGTCGCGGCGCTCACCTGCTCGCTGCTCGGCGACAGCGCCCGGCGCGGCACGATCACCGGCACGCTCGGGCGCATCGAGGTGCGGCGGGACTTCTTCCACCCGCACGGGTTCACGCTCTGGCGGGGCGAGGAGGCCGAGGAGTTCGACCTGGCGTACGAGGGGCGCGGCTACCAGTTCGAGGCCGAAGAGGTGCACCGGTGCCTGCGCGAGGGCCTGCTCGAGAGCCCGCTGGTACCGCTGTCCGAGACGATCGACATTCTGCGCCTTCTTCATGAGATTTCCGGAATTATCGGACTTGACTATTCGAGCTGAGGGCTGAACGGGGCGGACCGAGCGTCCCGGCGTCGTTACTGTGCGCCGTATGGCTCAGGAACTCCGGGTCGACCCCGACGCGCTGATCAGGCTGGCCGACACCTGCCTCACGGCCGCCGACGAGGTCGGTTCGCACTACCGCACCGGCTTCCGCGACCTGTCGCTGCCCGCCGACGCCTTCGGCAACACCCCGGCCTCGGCCGGCGCGGCGCGGGTCGCCGGCAAGCTGGAGACCCAGGCGCAGGACGCCGTGTATGCGCACGTGCAGATCCTGGAGAGCGACGCCGACCGGCTCCTGCAGGCGGCCTTCGCCTACCGCGAGGCCGACCGGCAGGCGAGCCAGCGCATGGGCGGCTCGCGCCGGGCGCCGGTGTGACGGCCGGGCGGGGAGGCGGTCCAGCGGTGGAGACGGTCCCAGCCAGCGTCACGGTCGACGACGTGTGGGACCTGGCCGCGCGGCCCGAGGCGCTGGGCCGGGCGGCGCTGGCATGGCGGGCGGTCGGCGCCGACGCGCGGGCGGCCCGCGAGGCGCTGGACCGGGCGGCGGCGCCGGTCGGCGGCGGCGAGTGGGAGGGCGCGGCCGCCGACGACTACCGGGCGCACTACAGGCGGTTCGCCGACAGCATCGAGCGGCTGGGGAGGGCCGCGGACGACACCGCGGTGGCGCTCGACGGCGCGGCGGCCCTGCTGCGCGGCGGGCAGGACCAGCTCGACCACGCCTGGGAGCGGGTGGCCGGCGCCGTCGCGCACCGGCGCGGCGGCGGCGCGGTGATGTTCCGGCCGGTGGACGCGGCCCAGGCCGGCGCCGTCCGGGCGGCGGTTGCGGAGGCGGCCGCGGTGCGGGGCGACGTCGAGCGGGGCCTCGCCGACCGGGAGGCGGCGCTCGGCCGGGCACGCGCCGACTGGGAGGTGCTGGCCGCCACCTGGATCCCGGTCATGACCGGGCTGCTCGCCGGGTGGGTGCCGCCCGCACCGGCCGGCGGTGTCGACGCGCGGCTCGTCGGCGGGCTGTTCGTGGTCCAGACCGGCGAGGGCGCCGACGACGTGGTGGTGGACGGGGGATACGTGATCGTCGGCGGGGAGCGCCTGGCGATCCCGCCCGGCGCCCGGCTCGTGCTGCGCACCGGCGGCGGCGACGACACCGTGCGGGTCGAAGGGGACGAGGGCGTGACGGTCCTCGCCGGCGCCGGCAACGACGTGCTCATCGGCGGGGCCGGCGACGACGTGCTGATCGCGGGCGCGGGCGCCGACGTGGTCCGCGCGGGGGCCGGCAACGACCGGGTCAGCCTCGGTCCGCTGGCGCTCGCCGGGCAGCGGCTCGACGGCAAGGAGCGGGCCGACCTCGGGGAGGGCGACGACCGGCTCTGGGGGAGCCTTGGCGACGAGGCCGACGAGGGCGGCTCGGGCGACGACCTGATGTTCGGCGGCGACGGCCGCGACTACCTCGACGGCGGGACCGGCGACGACCTGCTCGTCGGCGGCCGCGGCGACGACACGCTCTACGGCCTCGGCGGCGACGACACCCTGTACGGCGGCGAGGGCGCGGACTACCTGGAGGGCGGTGAGGGCGCCGACCGCCTCGACGGCGGCGAGGGCGCCGACGTGCTCTCGGGCGGCCGCGGCGACGACGTCATGACCGGTGGGGCGGGCGACGACGTGCTGTACTCCGGCGAGGGCCGCGACACGATCGACGGCGGCGCCGGCGCGGACACGCTCTACGGCCAGCCGCAGGACGGGGCCGTCGGCGTCGAGCGGATGACCGCGGCGCAGGCCGGCGGCGACCTGACCGGCTTCGTCACGATCGAGGGCGACCCGGCCTTCCAGGAGCGGGTGCGGGCCGATCTTGAGCTGCTGGCCGCCTCGCCGGACGGCCGGGCGATGCTGGCCGACCTGCGCGACACCGGCGTGCCGCTGCGGATCTCCCCGACTGCCGAGGCCAACGGCCACGCGCACTCGGCGGGCGGCGCGGTTCGCATCGAGTACAACCCGTCGTACGACGGCCTGCTCAACGGCACGCCGCCCGTGGTGGTGCTCTACCACGAGATGGCGCACGCGTACGACTTCGACCACGGGACGTTCAACCGCGACCCCTACAACGGGGCGAGCGGGACCGACCGGGTGGCCGGCTCGCCGGTGCCCAACTACGAGCGCCAGGCCGTGGGGCTGCCGATCGACGACGACGGCGACCCGGACACGCTCAACCGCATCGACCCGCTCCACCCGCTGGAGTACACGGAGAACGGGCTGCGGGCGGAGATGGGGCTGGCGCACCGGGACCGGTACGGCGACGGGTAGCGGCTCAGGAGAACAGCGGGCGGGCCGGCAGGTATATCAGCATCGCGATCAGGGCGGCGCCGGGGAAGGTCAGCACCCACGCGACGAGGATGTTGCCGGCCACCTGCCAGCGCACCGCGGAGAGCCGCTTCGTCGCGCCGACGCCCATGATGGCCGAGGTGATGCTGTGCGTGGTCGAGATCGGCAGGCCCAGCTGCGAGGTGGTGAACAGCACGCCCGCGGCGACCGTCTCGGCGGCGAAGCCCTGCGGCGGGTCGAGGTCGATCACCTTGCGGCCCAGGGTGCGGATGATGCGCCAGCCGCCGGAGTACGTGCCCAGGGCCAGCACCGTGGAGCAGGCCAGGAACACCCACTCGGGGATGTCGGTCTTGGTGCTCTGGTAGCCGCCGACGAACAGCGCCAGCACGATGATGCCCATCGTCTTCGCGGCGTCCTGCATGCCGTGGCCGACGGCCATCGCCGCGGCGGAGACGGTCTGCGCCCGGCGGAAGCCGCGGGTGAGCCGCCGCGGGTTGCCGCGCCGGAACGCCCAGGCGATGGCCAGCATGAACAGCCCGCCCAGGACGAAACCGACCAGCGGCGAGGCGACCATCGGTACGATGACCTTGTCCAGGATGCCGGTCCACAGCACCTTGGAGTCCGTGCCGAACCAGGCGGCGCACAGCGAGGCGCCGACGAGGCCGCCGAAGAGCGCGTGCGAGGAAGACGAGGGCAGCCCGAAGTACCACGTGATGAGGTTCCAGGCGATGCCGCCGACGACGCCCGCGAAGACGATGCCGAGCCCGCTCATGCCGGTCGGCGGGTCGATGATCCCGCCGCCGACCGTCTTGGCGACGTGGCCGCCGAGGTGGGCGCCGGCAAAGTTGCCGACCGCGGCCATGATGAGCCCGGCCCGCGGGCTGAGCGCGCGCGTGGAGACCGATGTGGCGATGGCGTTTGCGGCGTCGTGGAAGCCGTTGGTGTAGTCGAAGACCAGCGCTACCAGGATGACGGCGAGGACTGCGACGAACTGTGCGCTGATGGCTACGACTCCTTGACCACGATGGTCTCGATCGTGTTCGCCACGTGTTCGAAGGCGTCGCAGGCCGCCTCGAGCTCGTCGACGACCTCCTTCATCTTCAGGACCGTCAGCGCGTCGTACTCCCCGGAGAACAGCCGCACGAGCGCCATCCGGTAGGCGCTGTCGCCCTCGTTCTCAAGGCGGTTGCACTCCACCCAGTACGGCTCGAGGTCCTTCATCGACCTGAGCCGGGGCATCGCCTCGGCGGTGAGCCGGGACTGCTGGTCGAGCACCTTGACGATCTCGTGGATCTCGCGGGGCAGTGAAGGCAGTTTCGTGAGGCCGTACAGGTAGAGCAGGCTGCCGACCGCCTCCAGGTGGTCCATCACGTCGTCCAGCAGCGAGCCGAGGCGGTAGATGTCCTCGCGGTCGAAGGGCGTGATGAAGCTCGAGTTGATCTTCTTGTAGAGCTCGTGCGTGATCGCGTCGCTGTCGTGCTCGACCTCGACCAGCCGCTCGCTCACCGACTGCACGTCGGCGCCCGGCACGGCCAGCTCCGACAGCAGGTCGGTGCCCTTGACGAGGTTCTGCGCCGCACGGCTGAAGAGCTCGTAGAACGAATCGTCGCTAGGACGCAGCCTGAACCGCACAGTCGACCTCGAAACGTCAAGAAGGAGCGCCGGGAATCTCTAAACCGAGAATGTTAAGACCCTTCACATCGCTTTGCCGCACCGCGGTCCCGCGCCCGCCTGCGGTTCATGGTGTGTTCACCTGCGATTCATGTAATGCCGGAGGCCCGTTCCGGTGCGTACCGGACCGATGTCGCGCGGTGCTTGTAGGTGCGCCGGGCCGGGCGGCGCCCAGCAGATCGGCGCGCGACCAGTGGAGTCCGGTGAGCACAAAGGTGATCGCGCCCGGGACGACTCGCCCGCCGAGGAACGTGGTCAGGATCGCCGCGTGCGGGCGCAGCAGGCGGTCGAGCGTCTCGTACTCCCGGCCGGTCGCGCGTACCACGCCGGTCTCCGGGTCCGGGTCCGGCTCGGCCCGCACCATGAGCAGGAACGGCTCCGCGCGGCGGGCGTGCACGCGGCCCAGCCGGTTGCCGGCGACCCGCGCGGCCAGCGGCGCGAGCACCGCCTGGTCGAATGTCGGGGCCGGCTCGCCGGGCGGCATCGCGCAGGTCAGCCGCAGCGTCGGGGACGTGGTGTCGGCGTCGATCCGCACGCCGACCTCGATCCCCGCGTAGCCGGCGCGGGCCGCGGCGGCGGCCGGGTCCACGGGTCCGTCGAGCGCCACGTACAGGCCGTTGGCGAGGTACGGGCGACCCCGGCGGAGGCGGGCCGCGGCGAGCGCGGCCAGGGCCCCGCTGGTCGCCAGGCCCACGAGTCCGGTGGCGACGGTCACCAGGGCGTTGTCCATGGAAAAAATGGTACTTAACGTGCATTTCGCACGCCGGTGGAATTGGCCGTGTGAGCGACGCGTTTCTACGCGACCTGCCGTAGCCACGGGTGGTACGCCGAGCCGAACGGCTCCCGCCGGTCGCCGACGGCCGACAGCAGCCAGTCGGCGCTGGCCTGCGCCTGCGCGATGACGTCGGCCGGGTAGGCATACCTGACCTGGTGCACCGCGAACTCGTCCTCGTCGAGCAGCTCGACCGCGCCGCCGCGGCGCCGGCGCACGTCGAGGTCCAGGTCGATCGCCGTGACCTCGGTCTCGCTCGGCCAGTGCGGCACCGTCGTGACGTCGCAGTAGATCTCGGTGCGGTGCGGCACGGCGTTGAAGCACGCCGTCCACCACGCCTGCCGCGGGAAGAGCAGCACGTGGGGCGCCTCGACCGGACCCGTCCGGGTGGTTCCGCGATGCACGGGAGTGCCGGTCGGGGCGCCCAGCCAGATCCCGTGCTCGTCCTCGCCGAGCAGGTCGGTCTCGTAGTTCCAGTGCAGGGAGCCGTCGAACTTGCGGTACATCACGCGCACGCGCTTCATGGGCTTCACGGTACCGATCGTGGTGTGGCCGCCGGATTCTGTCGTACGCAGCGGGTAGCGTGCTCGGACGTGACAGCCTCCCCTCAGACCCGTCGCGCCCGACCGGAAGTGACCGACGTTCTCGCCGCCGCCGTCGGCGCGGTGCCGGACGGCGCCGAGCGCCCCGGCCAGCAGACGATGGCGCGGGCGATCTCGGACGCGGTGGAGAAGGAGGAGCACCTGCTGGTCCAGGCGGGCACGGGCACCGGAAAGTCGCTGGCGTATCTCGTGCCCTCGCTGCTCGTCGAGGGGCCGGTGGTGGTCTCCACCGCGACGCTGGCGCTGCAGTCCCAGCTCGTCGAGCACGACCTGCCCCGCCTCGCCGACGCGGTCGAGCCGCTGCTGGGCCGCCGGCCGACGTTCGCGGTGCTCAAGGGGCGCCACCACTACGTCTGCCTGGCCCGGCTGGAGGGCACCTCCGCGGAGGAGCCCGAGGACGGGCTGTTCGACATCGGGGAGGCTTCGTCGACCAGCCGGCCGACCAAGTGGCTCGGTGAGGCGGGCCGGCTCGGCAAGCAGATCGACCGGCTACGCGACTGGGCGATGGAGACCGAGACCGGCGACCGCGACGAGCTCGACCCCGGCGTCGACGACTCGGCCTGGAAGCTGGTCTCGATGCCGGCCCGCGAGTGCGTCGGCGCGCAGCGCTGCCCCTATGGCGCCGAGTGCTTCGCCGAGGCCAGCCGCGCCCGGGCCCGCGAGGCCGACATCGTGGTCACCAACCACAGCCTGCTCGCCGTCGACATGCTCACCGGCCGGCAGATCATCCCGCCGCACGAGCTGCTCGTCGTCGACGAGGCGCACGAGCTCGTCGACCGGGTCAGCTCCGCGTCGCAGGCCGAGCTGACCCCGGAGCAGCTGGAGCGGGCCGCCCGCCGGTGCCGGCCGTATGTCGACGACGAGGTCGCCGACCGGCTCATGGAGGCTGGCGACGTGCTCACTGTCGCGCTCGCCGAGGTGCCCGCCGGCCGCGTCGTGGGCGCCCTGCCCGATGTGCTCGCCGAGGCCCTGACCCTGCTTGACGCGGGCGGCCGCAAGGCCGTCGAGGCGATCGGCGAGGTCCGGGCCGACGACGCCGACCCGGTCCGCAAGCAGCAGGCGCGCACCATGGTCGCCGACCTGACGAAGGTCGCCCAGCGGATGATCGCCAACGCCGAGCACGACGTCGCCTGGATCGAGCGCGACGACCGCGGCCGGCGCGCGGTCGTCATCGCCCCGCTCTCCGTCGCCGGCACGCTGAGCAACCACCTGTTCAGCGAGCGCACGGTCGTGGCCACCTCGGCGACCCTGGCCCTCGGCGGCCAGTTCGACACCGTGGCCCGCTCGCTCGGCCTGCCCGTCGCGGCCGAGCGCCCTTCAAACGCGGCGACGCCCGCCGAGGAGGCGCGCGAGGCGGTCGTGCGGGCCGACGAGGCGCGCGACACGGCCGGCCTCGAATGGAGCTCGCTGGACGTCGGCTCGCCGTTCGACTACGCCAAGCAGGGCATTCTGTACGTCGCGGCGCACCTGCCGAAGCCGCAGACGTCGGGCCTGTCCGAGGCCGCCGCCAACGAGATGGTCGAGCTCGTGCAGGCGCTCGGCGGGCGGGCGCTCGGCCTGTTCTCCTCGCGCAAGGCAGCCGAGCGCGCCGCCGAGGTGTTGCGCGCCCGCACGCCCGGCATCACGATCCTGCTGCAGGGCGAGGAGTCGCTGCCGATCCTGGTCCGCAAGTTCCGCCAGGACCGCAACAGCTGCCTGCTCGGGGTCATGTCGCTGTGGCAGGGCGTCGACGTGCCCGGCGACGCGTGCCAGCTCGTCATCATCGACCGGCTGCCGTTCCCGCGCCCCGACGAGCCGCTGTCCGCGGCCCGCTCCGATGCCGTCCAGGCGGCCGGCGGCTCCGGCTTCGCCGCGGTGAGCGTGCCGATCGCCGCCGTGCGGCTGGCCCAGGGCGTGGGCCGGCTGATCCGGTCCCGCGGGGACAAGGGCGTGGTCGCGGTCCTCGACTCGCGCCTGGAGCACGCCACGAGCTACGGGCCGTTCCTGCGCAAGTCGCTGCCCCCGTTCTGGTACACCACCAAGCCCGAGATCGTCCGCGGCGCGCTACGCCGTCTCGCCGCGTCGTAGCTTTCTGGGCAGGGCGACGACCATGCCGATCAGGAGCAGGCCGCACGCGACCTGTTCGAGCTTGAGCCAGAGCGGGAACGGGCCCGGCAGCGCGACGATGACCGCGATGGCGACCACCATCACGATCGCGACGATCCGCAGCCGCCGCACGTCCCCCCGGGCCGCGAAGACGTTCGTCAGGGCCGCGCTGGCCACGACGATCGAGCCGCGGATCCACACCGCGGCGTTGACCACGGCCGGATGGTGGCGCAGCGCGACGATGACGGCGAGCGTGACGAGGCTGAGGCCGAGATAGCACCCGGCCAGGATTCTCGGGGTTCGCATCATGCGCCCAGCCTGTGGCCCGCGGCCTGCTCCGCGCATCGGCGCGCGGGTAGAGCCGCGGCTCCAACCCCGGTTGGATGTAGACATGCGCCCGGTGCGGGTTGAATGGCCGACGTGACCTCTTCCGCGCTCGCCACGCTGAACGCGGTCCGGGCGCAGCGGGCCGCCGTCGTGCGCTGGCTGCGGCCGCTGGCCCCGCTTGTCATGGCCGTCGTGGTCTGGGCCGCCTGGACCGCCGAGCCCGCACCGGCGCTGGCCGGCGCCGGGCGCCCGGTCTCGCTCGCCCTGGCCGCGTTCGTCCTGGCCGGCGCCGGCGCGCTGGCCACTGCCGGCCGCGCCGGCCCGGCCCACGCCGGGTGCGTGGCAACGCTGCTCGCCGCCTCGGCCGCCCTGGTCTGGCTGCAGCCCGACGGCGCCGGTGTGGCCGGCATTTTCGTTGGTGTGTCGTTCCTGGCGCCGCTGCTGCGCGGCCACATCGGGATTCCGGTGACGGTCGTCACGGCCGTCGCGATCACGACCGCCCGCCACGGCCCGCTCGTCAGCGCCCTCCTGGACGCGGTCATGGTCGGCGCGTTCTACGGCATGCTGGTGTTCGCGATCCGCCTGGGCGAGGCCAACCGGCAGACCGAGCGGCTCGTCGAGGAGCTCGAACGGGGCCGGGCCGCGCAGGCCGAGGCGGCCGGCCTGGCCGAGCGCCAGCGCCTGGCCCGCGAGATGCACGACGTCCTGGCCCACTCGCTGTCCGGCATGATGCTGCAGCTGGAGGGCGCCCGGCTGCTGGCCCGGCGTGCCCCGGCCGACCCGCGCCTGCCGGCCGCGATCGAGCGCGCGCAGCAGCTGGGCCGGGCCGGCCTGGACGACGCCCGCCGCGCGATCGGCCTGCTGCGCGACGACGAGCTGCCGCGGCTGTCCGACCTGACCGCCGCCTTCGCCCGCGACCACGGCGTGCCATGCTCGTACGCCGAGGACGGCCCCGAGCGGCCGCTGGCCTCGCCGGCCCGGCTGGCCGTGTACCGGGTCACGCAGGAGGCCCTCACCAACGCGGCCCGGCACGCCCGCCCGTCCCGGGTAGCGGTCCGGCTCTCCTACCAGCCGGCGGCGGTACGGTTGGTCGTCGAGGACTTCGGCGTCCCCGCCGCAGCACCCGAGCCCGGCGCCGGCTACGGCCTGACCGGCATGCGCGAGCGGGCGGAGCTGCTTGGCGGCACACTGACGGCGGCGCCGACGGAGACCGGCTTCCGCGTGGAACTGGAGGTCCCGGCGTGACACGAGACCGGCGGCCGACCGTGCACCCAGCCCTGCCCCCGACCCCGCATTCGGAGCGGATATGTCCGCCACTCCGTGGCGGACATATCCGACATTTCGGTTATGCGGGGTTCTGTGTGGCGGCATTGTCACGGGACACGGCGGCACGGGGCGTGGTGGCGCGGGCGGGGGGCGTGCGGTGAGCATCAGGGTGCTCGTGGCCGACGACCAGCGGGTCGTACGGGAGGGGCTTGCGCTCGTCCTCGGCCTGCTGCCGGACGTCGAGGTGGTCGGCGCGGTGGCGGACGGGGTCGAGGCCGTGGCGATGGCCGAGCGGCTGCGGCCCGACATCGTGCTCATGGACCTGCGCATGCCGCGCTGCGACGGCGTCGAGGCGACCCGGCTGCTGCGCGAGCGGCGGCCGGAGGTCCGCGTGGTCGTCCTCACCACGTACTCCGACGACCGCTCGGTGCTCGACGCGCTCCGGGCCGGCGCCCGGGGCTACCTCACCAAAGAGGCCGGCGGCGACGAGATCAGCGCGGCGCTGCGGCGCGTCCTCGACGAGGGTGCCGCCATCGACCCGGCCGTGCAGCACCACGTGCTCAACGCGCTCGCCCGGCCCGAGCCGCCGGCGCGGGAGCGGCTGACCCCGCGCGAGGCCGAGGTGCTGGGGCTCGTGGCCGAGGGGTTGTCCAACACGGAGATCGCGCACCGGTTGTACATCAGCGAGGGCACGGTGAAGAGCCACATCAACCACCTGCTCGCCAAGATCGACGCGCGGGACCGGGCGCAGGCGATCGCGTACGCCTACCGCAGCGGCCTGGCCACCCCGTCCGGCGACGACGGTGGATGACGCCGGCACGCGGGGTCGCCGCATCGGCGGGCTTCTCGCGTAGGCTGCCTTGCCGTGGGACAGGTGAAATCGGCGGGGTCCGAGTTCCTGACCGGGCTGCGGCTGCTGGGGCGGGGCTTCGCGCGATACGGGCGCAGTCCGAAGCTGTTGCTGCTCGGCGCGATCCCGGCCGTCATCACGTGCGCGCTGTTCGTCGTCGGGTGGGCGTTCCTGATCATCTACATCGACGAGGTCGCGGCGGCCGCGACGTGGTTCGCCCACGACTGGTCCGACGGGTGGCGCAGGCTTGTCGAGTTCGGCGCCGGGGCCGGCATCCTCGTGGTGGCCGCGCTGATCTCGGTGCTCACGTTCACGGCGATCACGCTGCTCATCGGCGACCCGTTCTACGAGGTCATCTCCGAGAAGATCGAGGACGGGCTGGGCGGGACGCCCGGGGCCGTGAACCTGCCGTGGTACCGCACGCTCTGGCCCAACCTGGTGGACTCCATCCGGCTGATCGCGCTCGGCATCGCGGTGGCGATCCCGATGTTCCTGCTCGGGTTCGTGCCGATCGTCGGGCAGACCGTCGTGCCGGTGCTCAACGCGATCGTCGGCGGCTGGCTCATCGCCGTCGAACTGACCGGCATCCCGTTCAACCGCCGCGGCCTGCGCCTGCGCGACCGGCGCAAGATCCTGCGCGCCCACCGCTCTCTGGCGCTCGGCTTCGGTATCCCGGTCTTCCTCGTGCTGCTGGTGCCCGTGGCGGCGATCATCGTGGTGCCGGCCGCGGTCAGCGGCGCCACGCTGCTGACCCGCCGGGTGCTCGGCCTGAACATCGGGGAGGAGCCGGCGAGCGCGCCTCACGCTGTTGCGCGGTGACATCACCCAGCAGCCCGTCGACGCGATCGTCAACGCCGCGAACTCCACATCCTTGTGCTCTTCGACGAGCAGACGCGCCGCCTTGCCGAGCGGATCCGGCAGGCGCGCGGGTGATCAGGCGAGCAGGCCGCGCAGGAGCGTGGCGTCGCCGCTGACCAGGAGCGTGTCGAACGGGACGCGGCCCCACAACGCGAGGGACAGGTCGCTGGCCGAGCCGCTGGCGGTGGCGCGCTCGCGGTGGTCGTCGGAGTCGAGCAGCGTGTCGGTGTCGAGCAGGGCGATGCCGGCGCCGCGCAGCCGGACGTACCACACCTGATCGACGTCCGTCGCGTGCAGCGCGATCATGCCGGCCCGGTCGACGGGGCCGCCGCGTCGGCCGGAGGGCAGCCAGGTGTCGAGCACCTCGGTGACGTTGTCGCTGGCGAGCCGCGCCTCGATCGGCTCGGCGAGGCCGCCGGCCATCTGGGCGTCCCAGCGGTGGATCGACGTCTCGTGGGCCATCCGGCGGTGCCAGAAGGATGCCTTCTTCGCCTGGGGCGCGAAGTTCCAGGCGGGCAGCTCCGGGTCGACGGCGTCGAGCGTCGCCACGAGCTCGGTGAACGCGTCGGTCCACGCCGCCGCCGCGTCGACCCCCTCCGGCAGCGGGTCGGTGCGCCGGGGCTCGGGCTTGTCGAGCAGCCCGCGGGCGATGTGGCCGGTGACGTACGAGTACACCAGGCTCAAATGCCACGCGAGATCGCCCACGCTCCACCCCGGACAGCTCGGCACCGGCGCGTCGAGCGGCGTGCCGTTGTTGAGGGAGGCGCGAAACGCGTCACCCTCCGCGCGAAGGGCGGCCAGCCAGATGTCCTTGGTGAGCTGAGGCTTGCTCATAGGCAACAAGATTAGGGCACCGCTTAGGCTGGTGCGGTGTCCGAACCCGCCACCCTTGCCGCGTTCACGACCCTGCGCCTCGGCGGCCCAGCGGGTCGCCTGATCGAGACGACCACCGAGGCGGAGACCCTCGCTGCCCTGCGCTCCGGCGGCGACCAGCTGATCCTCGCCGGCGGCAGCAACGTCGTGGTCGCCGACGAGGGCTTCCCCGGCACCGTCGTCCTGCTGCGTCAGCTCGGGACGAGCGTCGAGATTCACGACGGCGTGGTAACCCTGACGGTTGCCGCCGGTCACCCATGGGACGGCGTCGTCGCGACGGCGGTGTCGAACGGGTGGTCCGGCATCGAGTCGCTGTCGGGCATTCCCGGCTCGGCCGGCGCCACCCCGATCCAGAACGTCGGCGCCTACGGCCAGGAGGTCGCCGAGACCATCGCCGAGGTCCGGGCCTACGACCGCGAGCGCGACGAGATCGTCACCATGCCGGCGGCGGCGTGCGCATTCGCCTACCGCACGAGCGTCTTCAAGCACAACGCCCGGTTCGTGGTGCTGGCGGTGACGTTCCGGCTGGCCGTCTCCGGGCAGTCGACGCCGATCGCGTACGCGGAGCTGGCCCGCGCGCTCGGGGTGGAGCAGGGCGCGACGGCGCCGCTGGAGGAGGTACGGGCGGCGGTACTGAAGCTTCGCGCCGGCAAGGGCATGGTCCTCGACCCGGCGGACCCGGACACGTATTCGGTCGGCTCCTTCTTCACCAACCCGGTCATCCCGGCCGCGGACTTCGAGCGGGTGCGCGAGCTGGCGGCCGAGCTCGGCACCCCGCCGTCGTGGCCCGCCGGCGACGCGGTGAAGCTCAGCGCGGCGTGGCTCATCGAGCGGGCCGGCTTCGCCAAGGGCCAGGGCGACCCGGCGCGCGGGGTGGCACTGTCCGGCAAGCACACCCTGGCCCTGACCAACCGCGGCACCGGCACGACGGCGGCCCTGCTGGACCTGGCCCGCGAGATCCGCGCGGGCGTTTCCGCACGCTTCGGCGTCGACCTGCATCCGGAGCCGGTCCTGGTGAACTGCGCGCTGTAGCCCGCCACAACCGATCATGCGCTCGCGTCACGGAGTGGCGGACATGTCCGCGAGCCCTCATGGGGCGACGGCCGCGTAGGGCACCGTGATCTCGCCCAGTCGCCAGCGTGACGGGCGGTCGAGCACCGGCCAGCCCGCCTCCCGGGCCGACTCCACCGCGCGGCGCCAGCGCTGGCGCGGGCCGAAGACGGACAGCGGGGCCGCCGCCCGCCAGCCGGCGTCCAGCGCGGCCAGCAGGGCGTGGATCCGCTCCCCGGGGACGTTGTGGTGGATCAGGCACTTCGGGAGGCGTTCCGCGAGCGTGCCCGGATTGTCCAAGTTGGCGAGGCGGCTCGCCAGGGTCAGGGTGCGCGGGCCGGCGGGGGAGACGAGCACCCACGCGGCCAGCCGGCCCAGTTCGTCGCAGGTGCCCTCGACCAGCAGGGCGCCCGTCGCGGTCATCGCCGCCCAGGCCGCGGGCACGTCGGCCTCGTCGTACTGGCGCAGCACGTTGAACGCGCGCACCAGCGTCGGGCGCAGGCCGGCCAGCTCGAAGCCGCCGAGGCGGAACTGCAGATCCGGGGTCGCGTACGGCTGCGCGGCCGCCACGCGCTCCGGGTCGATCTCCAGGCCGACGACCGGGACGCCGAGGCGCGCCCGCAGCTCGATCGCGGTGATCGGCGAGGCGCCGTAGCCGAGGTCGACCACGAGCGGGTCCGGCGCCCGGCGGAGCACCCCGCCGAGCGTCGCGGCGATCCAGTTGTCGACCCGGCGCAGGCGGTTGGGGTTCGTGGTACCGCGCGTGATCGACCCGACCGGTCTCATGGTGACCTCAGAGGACCCGGTGCACCTTGTGCTGCGCGGCCTGGGCCAGCGGGCGGACCACGAGCCGATCGATGTTGACGTGGTGCGGCCGGGTCGCCGTCCAGGCGATGCAGTCGGCGATGTCCTCGGCGACGAGCGGCTCGGCGACGCCCGCGTATACCGCCGCGGCCTTCTCCGCGTCGCCCTCGAAGCGCTTGAGGGCGAACTCGTCGGTCCTGACCATGCCGGGGTCGATCTCGACGACCCGGATCGGGCGGCCGTTGAGCTCCAGGCGCAGCGTCTCGGCGACCGCGGTCTGGGCGTGCTTGGCCGCCGTGTATCCGCCGCCGCCCTCGTAGACGATCAGGCCCGCGGTCGAGCTCAGCACCACGACCGTGGCCCGGCCGGAGTGCTCCAGCAGCGGCAGGAGGGCCTTGGTGACCCGGACCGTGCCGAGCACGTTGACGTCGAACATCCACTGCCAGTCTGACAGATCGGCGTTCTCCACCGTCTCCGCGCCGATGGCCCCGCCCGCGTTGTTGACCAGCAGTTCGACGATGGCGTTGCGCTCGGCGGCCAGGCGGGCGACGGTGTCGGCGAGGGCGGCGACCGAAGCGTCGGAGGTCACATCGGCGACGACGGCGGTCGCGGAGGCGAGGGTGCCCACCAGGTCCTTGAGCCGGTCCTCGCGGCGGGCGACGGCGACCACGTGGAAGCCCTCGACGTCGAGGCGGCGGGCGGTAGCGGCGCCGATGCCGCTGGAGGCGCCGGTGACGACGGCGATACGAGTAGACATGTGGCCATCCTGCACGAAGTTGCCCGGAACGCAGTGACCAACGCAACGGTGGGTAGACGCCCGCCTACGGGGGAACATGGACGGTTGGGAAGATGTAACCACCCGGCAACAGACAGGAGCACGACGTGGCGCGGGTCGACTCGCTGCACGGCCACACCCCGCAGTCCCGCCGTTCCCTCCCCAGACGCGTCGCCACGCTGTCGGTGCACACCTCGCCGCTGGACCAGCCGGGCACCGGCGACGCCGGCGGGATGAACGTGTACATCGTCGAGGTGGCCGAGCGGCTGGCCCGGGCCGGCGTCGAGGTGGAGATCTTCACCCGGGCCACCACCAGCGAGCTGCCCCCCGTGGTGGAGATGGCACCCGGGGTCCACGTGCGCCACGTTGTCGCCGGGCCGTTCGAGGGGCTGGCGAAGGAGGACCTGCCGGCGCAGCTGTGCGCGTTCACCGGCGGCGTGCTGCGCGCCGAGGCCGCCCGGCCGTCCGGCTGGTACGACCTGGTCCACTCGCACTACTGGCTCTCCGGACAGGTCGGCTGGCTCGCGAAGGACCGCTGGGGCGTGCCGCTGGTGCACACCGCGCACACCCTGGCCAAGGTCAAGAACCAGCTGCTCGCCGACGGGGACAAGCCCGAGCCGATCGCCCGCGTGATCGGCGAGGAGCAGGTGGTGGCGGCCGCCGACGGCCTGGTCGCCAACACGCCGGCCGAGGCCGACGACCTGATCGAGCTGTACTCCGCCGACCCGCGCAAGGTGTCCGTCGTACCGCCGGGCGTGGACCTCGAGCGGTTCGTGCCCCGGCCGCACCGCAAGCTCGCCGCCCGGGAGCGCTTCGGCCTGCCCGCCGACGCGCACATCGTCGCGTTCGCGGGGCGCATCCAGCCGCTCAAGGCGCCCGACGTCCTGCTGCGCGCCGCCGCCGAGCTGCGCGCCCGCGACCCGAAGCTGCTCGTGGTGATCTGCGGCGGGCCCAGCGGCTCGGGGCTGGACCGGCCCACCGCCCTCATGGACCTCGCCCGCGATCTGGGCATCGCCGACATCGTGCGATTCCTGCAGCCCCAGCCGCGCGACGCGCTCGCCGACCTGTTCCGAGCGGTGGACGTCGTCGCGGTGCCGAGCTTCAACGAGTCGTTCGGGCTGGTCGCGATCGAGGCGCAGGCGTGCGGCACGCCGGTCGTCGCGGCGTCCGTCGGCGGGCTGGTGACCGCGGTCCGCGACGGCGTGTCGGGGCTGCTGGTCGGCTCGCACCGGCCGGCGGACTGGGCGGCCGTGCTCGGGCCGCTGCTGGCCGAGCCGGCCCGGCGGGCGGCGCTGTCGCTCGGCGCGGTGCGGCACGCCCGGGAGTTCTCGTGGGCGCACACGGCGAGCGGCCTGCTGGCCGCCTACCGCGACGCGCTGGAGTTCCACCGGGAGGCGGTCGCGGCATGACGGACAGGTCCGAAATCTCCGCGCTCATCGAGCGCGTCGCGGCGGAGCGCGAGATCGCCTGGGACCGCACCGGCGAGCACTCGTACGTCGTGACGCTGCCGGGCACCCACAAGCAGAAGACCAACTGCAACCTCATCGTCGGCGAGCACGCGCTGCGCGTCGAGGCCTTCGTCATGCGCCACCCCGACGAGAACCGCGAGGCCCTCTGGGAGTGGCTGCTGCAGCGCAACGCCCGGATGTACGGCGTCGCCTTCAGCGTCGACGCCAACGGGGACGTCTACCTGGTGGGACGGCTGCCGCTGCACGCCGTGACCGAGGAGGAGCTCGACCGGCTGCTCGGCGCGGTGCTCACGTACGCCGACGAGAGCTTCGACCCGATGCTGGAGATCGGCTTCGGCTCGGCGATCCGCCGCGAGTGGGAGTGGCGCGTCAAGCGCGGCGAGCCGCTGGACAATCTCCGGGCCTTCACGGACTTCGTGAATAGACCCGCTTAGCTACATTGTTGGGAATGATCGAGAGATCTCCCATCGCCAGGCAGCCGCTCGCCTGGAAGCCCGTGGGCGCGGTCGCCGTCGGGGCGGCGCTGATGCTGCTGCTCACCATCAACCGGTATGACTACCATCGCGACGAGTTGTACTTCCGCATGGTCGGCGCGAATCCCAAGTGGGGCTACGTCGACCAGCCTCCGTTCACCCCGCTGATGGTGCGGCTGTGCATCGACATCTTCGGCGACACGGTCTGGGCGATCCGCATCCCGGGCCTGCTGTTCGTCGCGGGCGCCGCGATCCTGCTCGCCCTCGTGGCGCGGGAGGCGGGCGGCGGCGCGCTCGCGCAGACCCTTGCCGCCGCCGGGGTGTGGACCACCTTCCCGCTCGTGGCCGGGCACATCACGCTCACCTCCGCGCCCGACCTGGTGATGTGGCTGCTCGTCATCCTGTGCCTGATGCGCGCCCTGCTGCAGGACCGGCCGCGGTACTTCCTGCTGGCCGGGCTGTTCGCCGGCCTCGCGCTCTACAACAAGCACCTCGTGATCCTGCTGCTGCTGACCTTCGCCGCCGGGCTGCTGATCGCCGGTCCGCGCCGCGTGCTGCTGTCGAAGTGGCTGTGGGCCGGCGCGGCGATCGCGGTCGTGGTCGGGCTGCCCAACCTGCTGTACCAGATCGCCAACGACTTCCCGCAGATCTCCATGGCGAGCGCGCTCGCCGAGAACAAGGGCGACGACGCCCGCATCACGCTGGTGCCGCTGCAGTTGCTGTGGCTCGGCCCGTTCTTCGTACCGGTGTGGGTCGCCGGGATCGTGACCCTGCTGCGCCGGCCCGAACTGCGCCCGGTGCGCGCGCTCGCCGTCGCCTACCCGCTGATGCTCGTGCTGCTGTTCGTGGTCGCCGGCCAGCCGTACTACAGCTTCGGCCTCCTGGCCGCCCTGTTCGCGGTCGGCGCCGTGCCGACCGCGCGCTGGGTCGCCCGCGGCGGCGCACGCCCCTGGCTGCTCGGCGCGGGCGTCGTCGTCAACTGCGGGGTGGCGCTGGTCTCCTCGCTGCCGGTGCTGCCGATCGACGTCGTGGGCCGGACCCCGATCCCGGCGATGAACCAGGGCATCTCGGACGAGATCGGCTGGCCGCGGTACGTGGCCCAGGTCAAGGCGGTCTACGACGACCTGCCGGCCGAAGACAAGCCGCAAACCGTGCTGCTGGCCGGCAACTACGGCGAGGCCGGCTCGCTGGACCGCTACGGCAAGCCGCTCGGCCTGCCCGATGTCTACAGTGGACAGAACGAGCTGTGGTACCTCGGTCCGCCGCCCGAGTCCGCGACGGTCGTGGTGCTCGTCTCGCAGGGCGACCCGACCCGCTCGCCGGCATTCGGCTCGTGCGTGGAGAAGGCCAAGCTCGACAACGGTTACGGCGTCGACAACGAGGAGCAAAAAGCTCGCGTCTTCGTGTGCCGCGACCGGAAGGGCACTTGGGCTGAGCTGTGGCCGAGCCTCCAACATTTCGATTGATTTCGATTATTTCCATTGTGTGAGGGAGCCGACAGTGCGTTTACTTGTCGGTCGATTCGGCCGCCGCGTACCGTCGTCTTTGGATCCGACGATTCCTGAAGTTGGGGAGCGGCGGGGGTGTTCCGGGCCGAAAGGCCCACTCGCGGTGATGTGTCCGGGCGGGGCGCGTCACCGCCAACCGGCGGCACGCGCGGTCTTCGGATCGCAGCAGAGCGGGTGTCGTGGACTGGGGGTGCACGCCACCCGCTGCCGCCGGTGCGAGCGTCGAAAATTAAGGCACGCGTAAAGACGTGCCGGTCTCGATCCCCGTAATTTCCTCGCATGCGAAGCGTGCGCGCGCGTCGTCTGCTGATCGCCGCCCTCCTCCTGCCGGTGCTCGCCGGGTGTGGTGGCAAGGCCGCCAACGGTGAAATCCCGGGCTCGGTCGAGTCGCCGGTCGTGGCGGCCTCCGGGGACCTGGTCGACGCCGCCGGGGACCCCGCGGAGATGGGGACCGGCGGGCTGTCCGCCGCCGGCGCCACGCCGTCCGTCGCGACGACGACGGCCGCGGCCGGGGCGCTCAAGGCGCCGACGCAGACGTTCGCCGTCGAGGTCAGCCAGTTCACCTTCACCCGCTCCGGGCGGACGCTGCGCACGATGGTGCTGTACCCGAAGGCCGCCGGGCGGTTCCCGCTGGTGCTGTGGAGCCACGGGCTGCACGGCTCGCCGGAGGGCTACCAGGGCGTGACCCAGAAGATCGCGGCGGCCGGGTTCGTGGTGGCGGCCCCGGCGTACCCCTTCACCAACGACAAGGCCGACCCGTTCAACCAGAACGACATGGCCAACCAGCCCGCGGACGCCTCGGCCGTCATCACCGAGGTCCTCAAGCTCGACACGCGGGCCGGCTCCCCGCTGGCCGGGCACATCGAGACCTCGCGCGTCGGCGCCGCCGGCCACTCGGCGGGCGGGTACACCACCGCCGGCCTGCTGTCGGGCGGCACTCGGGACGCCCGCCTCAAGGGCGCGATCATCGTCTCGGGCGGCTCGATGGGCGGCAAGCTCTCCGGCGCGGCCACCCCGGTGCTCTTCGTCCACGGCGACGCGGACGCGACCGTGCCGTACAGCAGCGGCCGCTCGCTCTACGACGGCTGCACGTGGCCGAAGGCGTTCCTGACACTGCTCGGCGGCGACCACGGCGCGTCGCTGTGGGGCTCGACCCCGGCCGCGACCGCGGTGAGCCGCACGATGCTCGACTTCTTCCGCTACAGCCTGTACGGCGACTCGGCGGCCCGCTCCCGCCTGCGCGCGGACGCCACGGTGAGCGGCGCGGCGAAGTACGACGGCACGCTCTGAACGACTCGGAAATATCCAGACGCTGGCGCGTCCGGATATTTCCGACATTTCGTAAATGTGCGGTTCGGGGCACGGCGGCGCAAACGCGTCCAGCAGGCCGGTGGGCTCAAGCTGGGCATACGCCAGCGTGGCTCAGGCGCGCGGCGGCGCGAACGCGTCGAGCAGACCGGCGAGGCTCAGGCGCGCGGCAGCGCGAACACGTCCAGCAGGCCGGTGAGCTCGAGCTGGGCGTAGGCGAGCGGGCGCGGGTTGCGCAGCCGCAGCGTGCAGCCCGCGCCGTTCGCGAGCTTCCAGCAGCTCACCAGGGCGCCGATGCCCGCCGAGTCCAGCAGCGTCACCTCGTGCAGATCCAGGACCAGGGCGTCGGGGCGGAAGGTAGGGAGCACGGCACGAACGGCCTCGGTCACCTGCTCCCGGGTGGCGAGGTCCAGTTCGCCGGCGAGCCGGATGACGACCGTGTCCGGCGGCGTGGGCTCCAGGGTCGCGGACAAGCCGTCCAAGTCCCGCCTCCTCCCGTCCGGCACCTCAAGCAGGAACGGCGGCCCTACCCGGCGACGGGCACCGCAAACCTTTCCGCCTTCAGTTGCTCCGCCACCCGGCGCTCGCGCGCGGGCTGGACCAACAGGTGGCCGGCCGCGGCCACCAGGCCGAGGGCGCCGCACACGACCCAGTGCCAGTCGCCGAGGTACTGCAGGCTCACCCCGCCGGCCGCGGGCGCGATGAAGCTCGCCGCCGGGAAGGTCAGGTAGAACACGCTCTGGTACCGCCCGCGCAGCTCCGCCGGGGACAGTTCCGCGATGACGGCGGCGTTCGGCGGGGCGGCGATCATCGAGCCGACGGTCCATACGGTCGCCGCGGCGAGGTAGCCCAGTACACCGTCGGCGAGGGAGACCGCGGCGAAGCCCAGGCCGAGGAAGATGTTGGCGACGGCGAGTGCGGTGCCCTTGCGCCAGCGGTCGATCAGCCGTGGCACGAAGAGCTGGCCGATGACGATGAGCAGCGCGGCGTAGGCGACGACCGCCCCGTAGACCGACGGCCGCAGCCCGTCGGCGGTGATCGCCAGCGGCAGGATCGTCGAGGTCTGCGTGGAAAGGATCGCCAGCAGCAGCGACAGCCCGACAAAGAGCATGTACGCCCGGTCGGTCAGCGCCGTGTGCAGGCCGCCCGAGGGGACCTGCGTGGCCCGCCGGGCCGGTCGGGTCTCGCGCACCTTCCACAGGATCAGCAGCGCCGTCACCAGCGTGCCGCTCGCGTCCACGGCGAACAGCAGCGTGAAGCTCACCTCGGCGAGCGCCCCGGCCAGCACCGACGCGACCGCCATGCCCAGGTTGAACGCCCAGAACTGCAGGTTGAACGCGCGGCTGCGGTCGTCGGCCGGGGTCACGTCGACGATGGCGGCGACGAAGGCCGGGCCGGGCATCGCGTGCATGAGGCCGAGCAGCGCCGCCAGCACGGCGATGGCCGGGATGGGCCGGGCGAGCGTGAGGCCCGCGAGCACGGCCACGGCGCCGAAGTGGGCGAGCAGCAGCGTCGGGCGGCGGCCCCACCGGTCGGCCAGCACGCCGCCGAGCAGCACGCCCGCGATGCCGCCGATGCCGTACACGCCGACCACCAGGCCGGCGACGGGCAGGGCCAGGTGGCGGGCGGAGGTGAGGTACAGCGAAAGGACCAGCGCGACGAAGCCGCCGACGCGATTGATCAGCATGCCGGTCCAGAGGTACCAGTAGAGGCCGGGAAGCCCGCCGATCGTGGACCGGTACCAGTTGCGCACGCGCCAGCTCCTCTTTAGTTAATGTGCTTAACAGTTAGATCTTAACCAGCGCGTTCTCCTCTGCCGCGGTGGCCAGGGCGGCCACCCGCCGTTCGCGCGCGGGCGCGGAGAGCAGGCTCCAGGCCGCGGCGACGAGGGTCGCGCCCAGGCAGCTCAGCCACAGCGCCGTGTTGCCGCCGTGGTCGCTCTCGCGCACCGCGCCGCCCAGCGTGGGTGCGAGGAACGACGCGACCTGCCAGGACAGGCCGAACGCGCCCTGGTACCGCCCGCGCATGGCGACCGGGGACAGGCCGGCGACCAGGGCCGCGTTGGACGGCGCGTTGAGCATCTCGCCGGCGGTCCAGACCAGGACGGTCCCGGCGTACGCGATCGGGGTGTGCGCGAAGGCCGTGAGCCCGAAGCCGACGCCGATCACCACGGCCGACACCGGCATGACCAGCGCGGGGCGGCGGTTGGCCAGCACTCGGCTCACCCCCATCTGCCCGGCCACGATGAGGATGCCGTTGAGCGCGATGACCAGGCCATACGTCCGGGTGGAGAGCCCGTCGGAGATCATTGCCAGCGGCAGCATCGACAGGTGCTGGAGCATGACGAGCGCGATCAGCAGGTTGCAGGCGACGAAGCCGAGGAAGACCCGGTCCCGCAGGATCGTGCGGATGCCGCCCCCTCGCCCGGTCTGGCTCGATGAGCCTTCGTGCTCCCGGGCGTGCTCGACGGACGGGCGGGTCTCGCGGATGCGCCATGCGATCAGCAGTGCGGCGGCCGCGGTGGTGGCAGCGTCGCCGGCGAAGAGCGCGAAGTACCCGGCATTCGCGGCGAAGCCGGCCACGATCGCGGAGATCGCGAAGCCCAGGTTGATCGCCCAGTAGTACGTGCTGAACGCGCGCATCCGCTCGCCGCTCGGCACGATGTCGGCGATCATCGCGGCCAACGCCGGGCGGGCCGCCTCGGCGGCCATCCCGAGCAGCATGGCGGCGACCGTGATCGCGACCGGGCCGCGGACCAGGCCGAGGACGAGCATGAACACGGAAGACGAGCCGAGCGCGAGCAGGGCGGCCGGGCGGCGGCCCCAGTGGTCGGCGAGGTACCCGCCGGCGGTGACGCCGATTGCGCCGCCGACGCCGTAGAGGCCGACCACGAGGCCGGCCGCGGACGCGCTGAAGCCGCGCTGGGTGGTCAGGTAGATGGTCAGGAAGACGATGACGAACCCGCCGGCCCGGTTGACCAGCGTCGCGGTCCACAACACCCAGAACTGACCCGGCAGCCGATGTTTCCCCGTAATGACTGGCACGGTTTCGCATCCTTACACCCGGAGCCGTGTGATGTCGAAGCCATTCGGTGCGGGAGGATGGGTTCATGAGCGGTCCGCAGCGCAGCGGAGGGGCCGCTCATCATAGGCGCAGTCTGGCTCAGGCGGCCGGAGCGAAGCGGAGGACGAATGAGCGAAGTCGGGACACTGGTGCTCTTGCGGCACGGTGAGAGCGAGTGGAACGCCAAAAACCTGTTCACCGGCTGGGTCGACGTGGACCTCAGCGCCCAGGGAGAGGCCGAGGCCCGTCGGGGCGGCGAGCTGATCCGTGAGTCCGGTCTCCTGCCGGATGTGGTGCACACGTCAGTGCTGCGCCGTGCCATCCGTACCAGCGAGATCGCCCTGCACACCGCCGACCGGCACTGGATTCCCGTCCAGCGCAGCTGGCGGCTCAACGAGCGGCACTACGGCGCCCTGCAGGGCAAGAACAAGAAGCAGACGCTGGACGAGTTCGGCGAGGAGCAGTTCATGCTCTGGCGCCGCTCGTACGACACGCCACCGCCGCCCATCGCCGATGACGACGAGTGGTCGCAGGCGGGCGACCCGCGCTACGCGACGCTGCCGCCGGAGCTGCGGCCGAAGACCGAGTGCCTCAAGGACGTCGTCGCGCGGATGCTGCCGTACTGGTACGACCGGATCGTGCCGCAGCTGCTCGACGGCAAGACCGTGCTGGTCGCGGCGCACGGCAACTCGCTGCGCGCGCTCGTGAAGCACCTCGACGGCATCTCCGACGAGGCGATCGCCAAGCTCAACATCCCGACGGGCATCCCGCTGCGGTACGACCTGGACGCCTCGCTCAAGCCGATCACGGCCGGCGGCACGTACCTGGACCCGGAGGCGGCCAAGGAGGCCGCCGCGGCGGTGGCCAACCAGGGCCGGTAGGTCTGCGCTGGTCTTAGTGCGACGAAGGGAGGGGCCAACCAGACCGGTTGGCCCCTCCCTTGCTGTTCACTGCTCGCGGCTATCCAGGTTCTCGCCGGTGACGAGGAACACCACGTGCCGGCCGGCGTTGACGGCGTGGTCGGCGTACCGCTCGTAGAAGCGCCCGAGCAGCGCCGAGTCGACGGCGGCCTCGGTGTCCTCGGTCCACTTCGGCCCGAACATGATCCCGAACAGGTCCGTGTGCAGCTTGTCCATCGCGTCGTCGTCGCGCTCGAGCTGGCCGGCGGCGACCACGTCGAGGTTGGAGATGGCGCTGGAGATCTTGCCGGCGATGCGGTCGGCGACCACGCCCATCTGCTCGAACGTCTCGACCAGCGGCTCCGGCACGGCCCGCGCCGGGTGGCGGCGCAGCGCGGTTTTCGCGACATGGTCGGCCAGGTCGCCCATCCGCTCCAGGTCGGCGGCCAGGTGGAGGGCGGTCAGCACGACCCGCAGATCGGAGGCGACCGGAGCCTGGCGGGCGCACAGGTCGTACACCTTGTCCTCGACCAGCCGGTAGAGCGCGTTGACCTCGGCGTCGCGGGCGATGACCTCTTCCGCGTCCGTCTGGTCGGCGTTGAGCAGGGCATTGGTCGCGCGGCGCATGGCCGAGCGCACCGCGTCGGCCATCCACACCAGCAGCTTGTTGACCTGCAGGAGATCGGCCCGGTATTCGTCGCGCATAGTGCTCCAATCGTTTTGTACCTCACCGTAGGGCCCCAAGCTGGACGAACCGATGAACAGTGACCGCCAGCAGGGTGAACTCTGGGCGTCGTGAGCCCGATTCGTGCCTCTGTGTGCTCTGGATGCGATAACGGGTCTCCTACCATCGGATCGTGGATTGGAAGTTCCGGCAGTCGAGGGCCGAGGGTCCGGCGATGAGCGACGTCCTCGACGTCCTGCAAGTCGGGGTGCTCGTGCTCGACGAGGCCGACAAGCCCGTGCTCGCCAACGCGGCGGCGCGCGAGATGGGCCTCATCCGGCAGCGTCAGGGCGCCGGCACCGCGCCCGCCGACGAGGCGCACACGATCGTGCGCACCCTCGCCGGTCAGGTCCGCCGCACGGGCATCACCCGCGTCGTCGAGCTGGACCTGCCCCGCCTCACGCACGGTGAGCCGCTCGGGGTCAACGTTCGCGCGGTCGCGCTCGACGGCGGGCGGGTCGCGATCGAGGCGGCCGACGTCACCGAGTCCCACCGGGTCGCCCGCGTGCGCCGGGACTTCGTCGCCAACGTGAGCCACGAGCTCAAGACGCCCGTCGGCGCGCTGCAGCTGCTCGCCGAGGCGCTGCTGGACGCCACCGACAAGGACCCGGCCGCCGCCATCCGCTTCGCCGAGCGGATCAAGCACGAGTCATCCCGGCTCGGCCGGCTCGTCTCCGAGCTGCTGGAGCTGTCCCGGCTGCAGGGCGCGGAGCCGCTGCCCGAGCCGGAGCCGGTCGACGTCGACAAGATCACCGCCGAGGTGCTGGACCGGGCCAAGACCCCCGCCTCGGCCAAGAAGATCGAGCTGCGCTTCCAGGGTGTGCGCGGGCTGACCGTCTACGGCAACGAGAACCAGCTCGTGACCGCGGTGGTCAACCTGGTGGAGAACGCCATCGCGTACTCGCCGGAGCAGACCACGGTCACCGTCACCACGAGCGAGGACAATGGCTACGTGGAGATCGCCGTCGCCGACCAGGGCATCGGCATCGAGCCGCGTGACATCGACCGGATCTTCGAGCGGTTCTACCGCGCCGATCGGGCGCGCTCCCGGGCCACCGGCGGCACCGGGCTGGGCCTCGCGATCGTCAAACACATCTCGACCAACCACGGCGGCCGTGTCACGGTGACCAGCGCCGTTGGAGTTGGTTCGACGTTCACGTTGCGGCTGCCCTCGCGTCCGACGGAGGCCGCGTTGTCGCTACCGCCGTCAGTTGAGATCGGAGGGGCCCCATGATCGTTATGCAACAGCAATCTCCAGCCCGCGGTTCGCAGCGCAATGGTGCTCCCCGGCAGCTACGAAAGGACAGCACGTTGGCGCGCGTACTCGTGGTCGAGGATGAAGAGTCGATCTCCGACCCGTTGTCGTACATGCTCCGTCGCGAGGGCTTCGAGGTCTCCATCGCGGCGACCGGCACCGAGGCCCTGACAGAGTTCGACCGCACCGGCGCGGACATCGTCCTGCTCGACCTGATGCTGCCCGAGATGTCGGGCACCGAGGTGTGCCGGCAGATGCGGCAGAAGTCCAACGTCCCGATCATCATGATCACCGCACGGGACAGCGAGATCGACAAGGTGGTCGGCCTGGAGATCGGCGCCGACGACTACGTCACCAAGCCGTACTCGCCGCGCGAGCTGGTGGCCCGCATCCGTGCGGTGCTGCGCCGCCAGGTCGACGCCGTCGGCGAACTGGCCCCGCCGACGCTGTCGGCCGGCCCGGTCCGCATGGACGTCGACCGGCACGTCGTCACCGTCGCCGGCGACGCCGTCCAGCTGCCGCTGAAGGAGTTCGAGCTGCTCGAGCTGCTGCTGCGCAACGCAGGCCGGGTGCTGACCCGCGGCCAGCTGATCGACCGCGTCTGGGGCGCCGACTACGTGGGCGACACCAAGACCCTCGACGTGCACGTCAAGCGGCTGCGCTCGAAGATCGAGCCGGAGCCCTCGGCGCCGCGGTACATCGTCACCGTGCGCGGCCTGGGCTACAAGTTCGAGCCGTAAATCGAGCCGCCTCAGCCGGCATTCGCCACCGATTCGCGGTTACGCCTGCGCTCCTCCATCTCGCGGCGCAGGACGTAACCGCGAATCGCGCGCCCCACGAGCTTGCTCGTCTCATATGTGATGATCACGTCGTAGCTGGCATTTTCGGGATCGCGGCGGACGAACAGGACGGTCCCGCTGAGCGCGATCGTCTCCTGCTCCAGGGACCGACTCCAGCGACCAGCGTGGCGGCTGCTCCCGGCTGAGGCCGACCAGCCGGACGTCGACGGCGGCTACTCCCTGGTGGCCGGGCGCGCCGCTCCCGATCCCGCTCAGACGGGGCGGATGGGGATGAGTTTTCGCGCCGCCGTCGTCGCGGGGTGCTCGGCGATCATGCCCTGGTCGGCGCGCGCCGCGCACAGCTCGGCCAGCCGGGCGTATGCCGCCTTGCCGATCAGCGCCGTCAGCTCCGGCTCGTACTCCTGGTAGAGCCGCTGCGAGCCGACGTGTGCCTCCGGCGACGAGGTGCACCACCAGTGCAGGTCATGGCCGCCCTCGCCCCAGCCGCGGCGGTCGAACTCGCCGAGCGTGGAGACCAGCACCTTGGTGCCGTCCGGGCGCTTGCGCCAGTCCTGGTCGCGGCGGACCGGCAGCTGCCAGCAGACATCCGGCTTGTATTCCAGCGGGTGCACGCCGTCGCGTAGCGCCTGGCCGTGCAGGGCGCAGCCGCCGCCGCCCGGGAAGCCGGGGTCGTTCTGGAAGACGCAGCCGCCGCCCGGGCGGGTCGCGGTGCGCAGGGCCTTGTTCTTGCCGTCGAGGGTGTCCGATTCGGTGTACCGCTTGAAGCCCCGGCGGTAGTACTGCCAGGTTTCCGGGGTCAGCTTCTTCACCGCGGCGCGCACGCGCTCCTGGTCGTCGTCGTCGGTGAAGAAGGCGCCGTGCGAGCAGCAGCCCTCCTCCTCGCGGCCCTCGATGATGCCGTGGCAGCCGCGCCCGTAGACGCACGTCCAGTTGGACAGCAGCCAGGTCAGGTCGGCGCGGATCAGGTGGTCCGCGTCGGCCGGGTCGGCGAACTCGATCCATTCCCGCGGGAAGTCGAGGTCGACCTCGAGGCTGCGCGGGTCGTCCGGGTCTTCGACCTCGACGTGGATGTCCATCTGACGAAGCCTACGCCGTCCTGCACACGGTGCCGAAACCCCACGCGGCTACCTTTACCGGATGCGACTCGGCGTGCTCGATGTGGGCTCCAACACGGTCCATCTCCTCCTGGTCGACGCACACCACGGCGCACACCCCTGGCCGGCCCACTCGCAGAAGGCCGAACTGCGCCTCGCCGAGCGCATCGGCAAGGACGGCGAGCTCAGCAAGGCCGGCGCGGACAGCCTGATCGCCAGCGTGGCGCAGGCCCGCGACGCCGCCGCCAAGCTGGAGACCGACGACCTGCTCGCGTTCGCCACGTCCGCGGTGCGCGACGCGAAGAACTCGGCCCGCGTGCTCAGGCGCGTGCGCGAGGAGACCGGCGTCGACCTGCAGGTGCTCTCCGGCGAGGCCGAGGCCATCATGACGTTCCTGGCCGTGCGCCGCTGGTTCGGCTGGTCGGCCGGCCGGCTGCTCGTGATGGACATCGGCGGCGGGTCTCTCGAGCTGGCGGCGGGCATCGACGAGGAGCCGGACGTGGCGATGTCGGTGCCGCTCGGCGTCGGCCGGCTGACCCGCGATCGCCTGCACGGGGACCCGCCGACGGCGGCCTCGGTCGATGCGCTGTGGGAGTACGCCGAGGCGGAGGTGGCCAAGACCGCAAAGCGCCTCGTGGACAGCGGGTGGGACCGCCCGGTCGCCACCTCGAAGACCTTCCGCACCCTGGCGCGTCTCGCCGGGGCCGCGCCGTCGAGCGCCGGTCCGCGGGTGCCGCGGCGGCTCAGCCGTACCGGACTCCATCAGGTCCTGTCCTTCATCCGGCGGATGCCGTCGGCCGCGCTCGCCGAGATCGACGGCGTCAGCCCGGGCCGGGCACACCAGATCCTGGCCGGGGCCGTGGTGGCTGAGGTCACCATGCGGATCCTCGGCATCGACGAGGTCCAGATCTGCCCCTGGGCCCTGCGCGAAGGGGTGATTCTTCGCCGGCTGGAAGTGCTGGAGTCGAGTTGATCGACAAGAAACGCTACCTGGATGGGGCTAGCCTGGTGGTGTGAGTCGCCAAGTACCGGTCCTGCTGTCCACCTCCTCCGTCTTCCCCGAGCCCACCGCGGCCGGCTTCGAGATGGCCGCCGTGCTCGGCTACGACGGTGTCGAGGTCATGGTCTGGGCCGACGCGGTGAGCCAGGACACGGGCGCGCTCGCCGGGCTCTCCAAGCACTACGACGTGCCGGTGCTGTCCGTGCACGCGCCCTGCCTCATGGTCACCCAGCGGGTGTGGAGCCCCGATCCGTGGGAGCGGCTGCGCCGGGCCGCCGAGCTCGCCAACGCCCTGGGCGCGCCGATCGTCGTCGTCCACCCGCCCTTCGCCTGGCAGCGCGAATACGCGCGCACCTTCCAGTCCGGCCTCCTGCGCCTGGGCCGGCAGTTTCCGGGCATCCGCTTCGCGGTGGAGAACATGTTCCCGCTGCGCGGCGTGGGCCGCGAGTTCGTGCCATACGCTCCGGGCTGGGATCCGACGCTGACCGGGTTCGACGCCTACACGCTCGACCTGTCGCACTGCGCCGCGTCGCGGACGGACGCCATCGCGCTGGCCGACACGATGGCCGGCAACCTGGCCCACGTCCACCTGGGCGACGGCACCGGCAAGGGCCGCGACGAGCACCTGGTGCCGGGCCGCGGCACGCAGCCGTGCGCCCAGCTGCTGGCGTCGCTGGAGTCACGCGGCTTCACCGGCTCGGTGGCGGTCGAGGTGGGGACGCGCAGGGCCGGCAGCCGCGGCGAGCGGGAGGCGGACCTGGCGGAGGCGCTGCGGTTCGCGCGGCAGCACCTGGCCGCGCCCTCCCCGGTCGCCTGAGCCCGCTGCCACCTCGCCGTCCGAACTCCGGCCTGGCCCGGAACGTTCGCCATGATCGCGGAGTCCAAACGTACACGGAGCGGCACGTTCACTCCGTGATCAGCGCTGTGGTGGGCGGCGCGCTCGCGACGCCCCAAGCGGCGTAGGCGCGACGCCCCAAGCGGCGCAGGCCGACTGCCCGGAGCGTCGCGCCGCCAGTACGGACATTTACGAAATATCGGATAAATCCGGGCGCGAAGCGTCTGGATTTATCCCGTATCCGCGCCGCAGCTGCGCCAGGCTCGCGCGGACCGCGAGCGGGCGGCGCCCCGCAGGGGGTGAGAGCGCGCAGCCCCGGCCGCGAGTGAATCGCGCGGGCCGGGGCCGCCGAAAGTCGACGATCAGATCTTGCGGACGGACTCGGCCTGGGGGCCCTTGGGACCCTGCTTGATCTCGAATTCGACGCGCTGGTTCTCTTCGAGGCTGCGATAGCCGTCGGCGACGATCGCGGAGAAGTGGACGAAGACGTCGTTGCCGCCGTCCACGCTGATGAAGCCGAAGCCCTTCTCAGCGTTGAACCACTTCACGGTTCCCTGGGCCATGGTGCTGTTTCTCCTTCGTAGGGCGTTGTGATCCGGTGACGTACCCCGGTGTCGGGGGCCGGTCGACGAAACACGTCGGCGGCCCCGCATCGCCCAACCCCGCGTGTCCGACTTATCGGACGCGCGGTAAAGCGAACCACATGACGCAAGATATGCCGAACTTACCGGCGTCGGGGTGGTTTTCCGGAGTTAGGCGGTCACTACCGCCCGATCGGAGTCGTCCACCGGGATTTGGGCCGTGGGCAGCGCAGCCGTCTCGGCGGCGCGCTTGCGGGCCCGGTGTGCCGCGACGTGCGACCGGGTGGCGCAGCGCTCCGAGCAGAAGCGGCGGCAGCAGTTCGAGGACGTGTCCAGGTAGACGTTGCCGCAGCGCTCGTCCGCGCAGACGCCGAAACGCGTGCTGCCGTGCTCGCACAGCCACACGGCCAGGCCCCACGCGGCCCCGGCGAGCAGCTCCGAGCTCACCGACGAGCCCCGGCCGGTCACGTGCATGTGCCAGTCGTGGGTGTCGTGGCCGGAGATGCGCGGCTGCATCGGATAGGCCTCGAGCAGCGCGTTGAGCTCGGCGACGGCGGCCACGTCCCGGCCGGAGGAGCCGTGCTCGAACACCTCCCGGAGTCGTTTGCGGGCGCGCCGGAAGGCGATCAGGTCGCGTTCCGTCGCCTCCGCGGTCTGCCAACTGTCCTCGCCGAAGAGAGCGACGAGGTCCTGCATGCTTTCGAGCGGCGCGTTGACGATGTCGACGGCGGTCCGCGCATACGCGTCGAAGTCCACCCGACCAAGGTAGTCAAGAAATGCCACAGTGGCGACCAGGCGTCACCGGACGTCTGCGGTTCTGTCTACGCTCGGCTCATGCTCAGATCGGTCATCCTCGCCGCCGCCCGCTCGAACAGGGTCGAGCGGCTCGTTGAAACCGCCCCGGTCAGCCGCAGTATCGTGCGCCGCTTCATCGCCGGGGAGCACGCGGACGACGCGCTACAGCGCACCCGCGAGCTGGCCGCGGACGGCCTCGCCGTCACGATCGACTACCTGGGGGAGGACACCACCAACCCGCACCAGGCCGAGGCGACCCGGGACGAGTACCTCAAGCTGCTCGACGCCCTGCAAGCCGCCGAGCTGACCCCCGCAGCCGAGGTCAGCCTGAAACTGTCCGCGCTCGGCCAGGTCTTCGACGAGAAGATCGCATACGAGCACGCCCGCGCGATCTGCGCCAAGGCCAGCGAGGCGGGCACCACGGTCACCCTGGACGCCGAGGACCACACCACCACCGACTCGACCCTGGAGGTGCTGGCCCGGCTGCGCGGCGAGTTTCCGACCACGGGCGCGGTGCTCCAGGCGTACCTGCGCCGGACCGAGGCCGACTGCCGGGAGCTCGCGGTCGAGGGCTCGCGGGTCCGGCTGTGCAAGGGCGCCTACAAGGAGCCCGAGTCGGTGGCGTACCAGAGCCGCCTGGACGTCGACAAGTCGTACGTGCGCTGCCTCAACGTGCTCATGTCCGGCGGCGGATACCCGATGGTCGCCACCCACGACCCCCGCCTGGTGGCCATCGGCGAGGACCGTGCCAGGTGGTTCGAGCGCAGCCCGGACGAGTTCGAGTTCCAGATGCTCTACGGCGTGCGCCCCGAGGAGCAGCTGCGCCTCGCCCGGCTGGGCTACACGGTTCGGGTCTACCTGCCGTACGGAACGCAGTGGTACGCGTACATGATGCGCCGCCTCGCGGAGCGCCCGGCGAACGTCGGATTCCTGGCCAGGGCCCTGCGCTCGCGCGGTTAGTCCCACATCGCGCCGGATCCCGTCCGTATGGGCGACGCGACGGCTTGACCGGGTCGCGTACGTTCCGGCAGTGATGGATGGGGATGGGTGGCGACACGCGGGCGCATCGAACGCCACCGAGAGCGACCAGCCGTCCCTTCCGCACCAGCGCGCACTCGGGCCCTGGCGGCCGACGCCGCCTTCCGGGTTTCAGGTGTACCGCGAGCAGGCCCCCGCGCCGCGCGGCGGGACGGTCTTCCGCGTCGTCATGATCGCCGCGCTCGCCGTCCTGCTGCTCGCGCCGACGGCCGCCCTCGCCTACACCGCGGTCCGTGACGAGCGCGTCACCATTACGGCCGGGCGGGAGCTGCCCAGCGCGGGTGGCTACGGGGCGGGCGGCCAGGCCAACCCGTCGGTCGGTCGCTCGCCGGGCCCGGGCGCGAGCCGCCGGCCGGCGCCGACCACCGTCGACGGCAAGATCCGGCTGGCCCTCGAGGAGCAGGGCGCCGCGCTGCTGGCCGGCGACGAGGACGCGTTCCTCACGGTCGTGGACCCGTCCGCGGCCGCGCTGCGCGAGGACCTGGCCCGCCGGTTCGGCTCGCTGCGGCAGCTGCAGGTCAAACTCTGGCAGCCGGTGCCCGAGGGCCGGCCGAAGACCGAGGCCGGGGGCACCGCGACGGTGACCGTCCTGGTGAAGTACTGCTTCGTCGTCCCCACCTGCGACCCGATGAGCCTGGAGACCACCACGCGGTGGAACGTCTCCGGACGGTCGCCGACGCTGCTGGAGTTCGGCGTCGCCAAGAACCTCGGGCCCCGCCCGTGGGAGGTCAGCGAGCTGCGCAGCGCGGTCGGCGGCCGGGTGGTGATGTCGACGACCGCGAGGTATGCCTCCCGGCTGCCGTCGATGCTCGCCGCCGCGGAGAAGGCCGCCGCGCTCACCGACAAGTTCGCCCGTTGGGGGGAGCCGCCGGCGCGGTACGTCGTCTACCTGGCCGGCCCCGACGAGTGGTCCGCCTGGTACGGGATCAAGCAGGAGCCCTGGGTCGCCGGCTTCGCGCTGCCGCTGACGGCGACCGTGACCGAGATCGTGCTCAACGCCTCGCGGGTGGACACCAGGCAGACCCTCGACGTGCTGCGCCACGAGTTCACGCACGTCGTGACGCTGGCCGGGGTCGACAAAGCGTACGAACACACGTGGTGGCTGGTCGAGGGCATCGCGGAGTACGTGCGGGTCAAGGGCAGCGGCAAGCCGTTCGACGGGGTCGGCGACGTGCGCACCTACGTGCGCAGCGGGCACTGGAAGGGCGAGATCGCCATGGACGACCCGCCCGACGGGTCGAGCACCGCCGACGTGAGCGGCCGCTACGGCGTGGCGTACCTGTCGCTGCAGCGCCTCGCCGACCGCTTCGGCGAGGACCGGCTGCTGGACTTCTTCGACTACGCCGCCCGCCAGGGCCTCACGCTCGCCGACGCCGCGCCCAAGGCGTTCGGCCTGAGCTGGGACGACGTCGAGGCGGACTGCGTGCGAAACGTCCGGGGCCACGTCTGACACGGCGACGTATCTAAACTTGCCAGCGTGCATCGCGTCCCCCCGCGAACAACGGCCGTGGCCCTGCTCATCCTCGTGTCGCTCAGCGGCGCCTCCTGCAGCGGCCATGACTCCGGCATCGGGCTCGGCAGCGCCGGGCGCGGCGACGTCGTGGAGGTCGTCGACGCGCCGGCCACCGTCACGGCCCGCGCCGCCGCCACGCTCACCGCGGCCGCCGACGGCACGCTGGCGAGCCTGAGCGTCAAGCCCGGCGACACCGTCGCGGCCGGCCAGGTGCTCGCGGTCGTCGACTCGCCGTCGGCGCGGCAGCGGCTCAAGGAGGCGAGCGACGCCCTCGACGCGCTGAAGAGCTCCGGCGGGGGCGGCGTCGGGGTCAAGAATCTCTCGGCGCAGCAGAAGAAGACCGACGACGCGGCCGCGAAGGCGTTCGCGGACGCGCGGAGGGCCGCCGCGCAGATCGCCGACGCCACGGTACGTACGACGCTGACCACCCAGATCGACCTCGCCGAGCGGACGTATCAGGAGGCGGCGGCCTCCGCGCGCGCCGTGATCCAGAGCGTGCAGCGCGGCCTCGCGAGCATCTCCCAGGCGATGGCGGCCCTCACCCAGGCCCAGCGCGCCCAGGCACAGTCCGCCTACGACCTTGCCCAATCGACGGTCGACGAGCTGACCCTGCGGGCGCCCGTCGCCGGCGTGGTGCAGCTCGGGGGCACCTCGGCGGCGAGCGCGCCCTCGATCACCGACCTCATCGGCGCCGCCACCGGTGGCCAGGCGCCCACCTCGGCGCCGACGGGCGCGGCCGGGCCGGGCGTGGATCCCGCGGTACCGATCGGGGGAAGAGTCTCGGCGGGAACGGCCATCCTGACCGTGGTCGACGTTTCGGAGCTCGGGCTGATGGCCGAGGTCGACGAGACCGACGTCCTGCTGGTCCAGCCCGGCGTCACCGCCCGGGTCGAGCTCGACGCGGCGCCGGGCGCCTCCTACGAGGCCACCGTGACCTCGGCGGACGTGCTGCCTACCACCTCGGCGCGCGGCGGGGTCGCGTACCGCTCGCGGCTGAAGCTCGGCGCCGGCCGGTACGACGACGGGCGGCCCGCGCCGGCGCCGCGCCCGGGCATGAACGCCGTGGCCCACCTGCAGGTCCGCTCGATTCAGGACGCGGTCACCGTGCCCGCCGCCGCGGTGTTCAACGTCGGCGGCAAGGACGTCGTCTGGCTGGTCCGCGGCGGCAAGGCGGTGCAGCAGCCGGTCAGCATCGGCGTCGCCGGGCAGGACCGGGTGCAGGTGCTCAGCGGCGTCGCCGACGGCGACCAGCTCGTCGTGCGCGGCACCGACAAGGTCCAGCAGGGCATGGACCTGCCCAGATGACCGCGGCGCTCGTCGCGCAGGACGTCACCCGGCAGTACGCCCTGGACGGGGTCACCGTCCCGGCGCTCAAGGGTGTCAGCTTCACGATCGACGCGGGAGACTACGTGGCGATCATCGGGCCGTCCGGCTCGGGCAAGTCGACGCTGATGCACCTGCTCGGCGGCCTGGACCGGCCAACGTCGGGCCGGCTGCTGATCGGTGGCCGCGACGTGGCCGGCCTCGACCCGCACGAGCTCGCCCGGCTGCGCAACGAGACGATCGGGTTCGTCTTCCAGTCGTTCCACCTGCTCGCCCGCACCAGCGCGGTGGACAACGTGGCCCTCCCGCTGGTGTACCGCGGGGTCCGGGCGGGCGAGCGCCGCCGCCGGGCCGTGGCGGTGCTTGAGCGGGTCGGGCTCGGCCACCGCCTCGACCACCGCCCCAACCAGCTCTCCGGCGGCGAGCAGCAGCGGGTCGCGATCGCCCGGGCGCTGGTCACCGACCCGCAGGTGCTGCTCGCCGACGAGCCGACCGGCAACCTCGACTCCAAGAACGGCCAGGCGGTGCTCGCGCTGCTGGAGGCCCTCAACCGCGAGCAGGGCGTGGCGCTGGTGATCGTCACCCACGACGGCGAGGTCGCCGGGCGCGCGCAACGGCAGATCGTGATGCGGGACGGGGAGATCGTGGAGGCGGTGCCGTGAGGCTGGCGGAGGCGTGGCGGGTCGCGATCGACGCCCTGCGGGCCAACCGGCTGCGCAGCACGCTGACCATGCTCGGCGTCATCATCGGCGTGGCCGCGGTGGTCGTCCTGGTGGCCATCGGTACGGGCACCAAGCAGGAGATCGAGCAGCAGGTCGAGGGGCTGGGCTCCAACCTGCTCATCGTGGTACCAGGCGAGGTCAACATCGGCTCGGCGCCCTCGGTGTCGCGTATGGATCTCTCCGACGTCGACGCCGTGTCGAAGATCGTGGGCGACCGCGGCCGGGTCGCCGTCACGGTGGCCTCCGGTGAGACCGTGGCGGCCGGCAACGCCGAGACCTTCGCCAGCATCAACGGCGTCATCGAGACGACGCCGCAGGTGTTCGTCCGCCACCTGGCCCGCGGCACCTACCTCACCCGCTCCGACGTCGACACCCAGCGCCGCGTCGCCGTGCTGGGCTGGAGCGTGGCCCACAAGCTCTTCGGCGACCGGGACGCGGTCGGCCAGCAGATGACGATCGCCGGCGTGCGGTTCCGGGTCATCGGGGTGTTCGAGCAGCTCGGGCAGAGCCTCGGCATCGACCGGGACAACGAGGTCCACGTGCCGATCACCACCGCGCAGCGGCTGCTCAGCACCAAGCGCGTCGACGGGATCGCGGTCAAGGCGCCCAACCGCGACGAGATCGGCGACCTGTCCGCGCGGATCATCGCCGAGCTCACCCGCCGGCACCCGGGCACCCAGTTCAGCGCCGTCACGCAGGAGCAGATCCTCGGCGTGCTCGGCGACATCCTCGGCGTGCTGACCGGCGTGCTCGCCGCGATCGCCGGCATATCGCTGCTCGTTGGCGGGGTCGGGGTGTCGAACATCATGCTCGTGTCGGTGCGCGAGCGCACGAAGGAGATCGGGCTGCGCAAGGCGGTGGGCGCCCGGCCGCGCGACATCGGCGTGCAGTTCCTGCTCGAGGCGGTGCTGCTGACCACCCTGGGCGGGTTTCTCGGGATGGCGCTGGGCATCGGGGCGGCACTCGTGGTGGCCGCCCTGTCGCCGGTGCCGGCCGCGATCACGTGGTGGTCGCTCGCGCTGGCGTTCGGCGTTTCGGCCGGGGTCGGGATCATTTTCGGTGTCGTACCCGCACAGCGCGCCGGCCGGCTCGACCCGGTGGTGGCCCTTCGCACCGAATGATCGAGTGCTGCCGGCAGTGATCAAGTTTGGCGGAAAGATTCCGACGAACCACGGGTGCAAGTCACAGCAGTACCGTTACCGTACTGGTAACACGCTGATTGAGTGACGCTCGGTCCGGGTTGGCCGAACCGAGCGTATGGGCGAGCACGCTGGTCGGAGGTTGCGATGTCGAGCACGCCACACACCACCGAAGGCCGGCTGGGCGAGGTCAGGTTCCTTACCGTGGCCGAGGTGGCCACGCTGATGCGGGTGTCGAAGATGACTGTCTACCGCCTTGTCCACGCCGGTGACCTCACCGCGGTCCGCGTGGGAAGGTCGTTCCGGGTTCCCGAGCACGCGGTCGACGCGTACCTCCGCGAAGCGTTCCGTGAGACCGCATAGCGGGGCCGTTTTCCGATCTAGAAGCGGTACGGCTACCCTTGAACGGCTAACCATGTCTTCGGCGTGCCAGGGATGGCACGCGTTCCGCTGTATCGAGGAGATGCTCGTATGGGCTCGGTGGTCAAGAAGCGCCGCAAGCGTATGGCCAAGAAGAAGCACCGCAAGCTGCTGCGCAAGACCCGCGTCCAGCGTCGTCGTCTCGGCAAGTAGCGTTCCGGCTCGTCACCCGGCGGCCGGCCCCTCCATCGTCCGGGGCTGGGCCGCCGCATCGCCCGCCGCGGCGCGGCCGCGGTCAACGAGCCCGGCCGTCGTGGCCGGACTTCGTGGTGCGCCGGGAACGAGCCTCGCTGTGGTCCCTGCGATCGGAGCCGCGTGACCGCGCCGCCAAGCGTCGTGCTGGTGACCGGGGTGAGCCGTTATCTCGGCGCGCACCTGGCCGCCCGGCTCGCCGCTGATCCGCGAATCGACCGCGTTGTCGCCGTCGACACGGCGGCACCCGCCGGCGAGCTCGCCGAGGTGCTGTCCGCCGCCGGCGACAAGATCGACGTTCGGCAGCTCGACCTGCGCACCCCCGGGGTGCTGCGGGTGATGGTCGACGCCCGCGTGGAGGCGATCGCCCATCTCGCCGTCGCCACCGCGACCGACCAGCACGGCGGTCGCGCGGCGATGAAGGAGCTCAACGTCATCGGCTCGATGCAGCTCCTGGCCGCCTGCCAGCAGGCGCCGAGGCTGCGCAAGCTGATCGTGCGCTCGTCGACGGCGGCATACGGGGCCTCGTTCCGCGACCCGGCGATCTTCACCGAGGACACCGAGCCGCGCGAGGTCCCCCGGGGCGGGTTCGCCAAGGACGTGCTCGACATCGAGGGGTACGTCCGCGGCTTCCGTCGCCGGCGCCCCGACGTGGCGGCCACGGTGCTGCGCTTCGCGCCGTTCATCGGCTCCGCCGTGGACACCAGGCTGACCAGATACTTCGCCCAGCCGATCGTGCCCACCGTGTTCGGCCGCGACCCGCGGCTGCAGTTCCTGCACGTCGACGACGCGTTCGTGGTGCTCGAGCGCTCGGTCACGGAGCAGCACCCGGGCACGTTCAACGTGGCCGGGTCCGGCACGCTGACGCTGTCCCAGGCGGTGCGCCGCGCCGGCCGGGTCACCATGCCGATCCTCGAGCCGGGCCTCAACGCGCTGGCCGGCCTCGGCCGGGCCGGCGTCACGCTGGACCAACTGGACCTGTTCGTGCACGGCCGGGTCGTGGACACCTCGAAGCTGATCCGCGAGTTCGGCTTCGTGCCGAGGACCACCGTCGAGGCCTTCGGCGAGTTTGTGCGCAGCCGCCGGGCGGGCGAACTCCTGCCCGCGGATACGATTCGCTCTGTCGAGCAGGCGCTGCTCGACGCCTTCCGCAGGACGCGTGCGGCACGTGCCGCGTTGGAGAGTGGCCATGAGTGACCCTGGTCTCCCTGATGTGTGGGACGACAGGGTCGCCGGTGCGCTCGCCTTCCTGCGGGAGCGGCTGACCGGCGACTACGAGATCGACGGGTTCGGCTTCGACCGCCACCTGACCGACGGCGTGTTCCTGCCGATGCTGCGTCCGCTGTACAAGCAGTGGTTCCGCACCGAGGTCTTCGGCTCCGAGCACGTGCCGAAGGAGGGCGCCGCGCTCGTCGTGGCCAACCACTCGGGCACGGTCGCGCTCGACGCGCTCATGCTCACCGTCGCCGTGCACGACGAGACCTCCTCCCGGCGCCACCTCCGCCTGCTCGGCGCCGACCTGGTCTTCCGCATGCCGTTCATGTCGGAGCTGGCTCGCAAGTCCGGCGCGACGCTGGCCTGCAACCCCGACGCGGAGCGCCTGCTGTCGGAGGGCGACCTCGTCGGCGTCTTCCCCGAGGGGTTCAAGGGCATCGGCAAGCCGTTCGCCGAGCGGTACAAGCTCCAGCGCTTCGGCCGGGGCGGCTTCGTCTCCGCGGCCCTGCGGACCGGCACCCCGATCGTGCCGGTCTCGATCGTCGGCGCCGAGGAGATCTACCCGCTCATCGCCAACATCCGCCCCCTGGCCCGGCTCCTGGGCGCCCCGTACTTCCCGATCACCCCCACGTTTCCGTGGCTGGGCCCGCTGGGCTTGGTCCCGCTGCCGAGCAAGTGGCTGATCGAGTTCGGCGAACCGATCCCGACCGACGACTACGTCGACTCGGCCGACGACCCGATGGTGGTCTTCAACCTCGCCGACCAGGTGCGCGAGACGATCCAGCAGACGCTGTACAAGCTGCTGGACCGCCGCCCGGACGCCTTCTCCGCCTGACCTCTCCCTTGTGGCGTCGACCGGCCCCGGCGGGTCAGGTGGACTGATTGCGGCGGCGGCGGCGCTTGCGCATCGCGGTGAACGTTGCCACGCCGCCGATCACCACGCCCGTCGCGAGGGCGGCCGGGACCGCGATCTTCACGGCCTTGCGGCCGGTGCGGAAGTCGCGGATCTCCCAGCCGCGCTTGCGGGCCTCGCGGCGCAGGGCCGGATCCGGGTTGACCGCCACGGCGTAGCCGACGGTGGAGAGCATGGGGGCGTCATTGATCGAGTCGCTGTACGCGGCGCAGCGGGTCAGGTCCAGGCCCTCCGCCAGCGCGAGGGTGGTGATGGCCGACGCCTTCTCCGGGCCGTGCATGAGATCGCCGACGAGGCGGCCGGTATAGACGCCGTCGGAGACCTCCGCCACGGTGCCGATCGCGCCGGTGAGGCCCAGGCGGGCGGCCATGATCCGGCCGAGCTCGACGGGGGCCGCGGTGACGAGCCACACGCGCTGCCCGGCGTCCAGGTGGAGCTGGGCCAGGGCCAGGGTGCCCGACCAGATGCGGTCGGCCATAAGCTCGTCGAAGATCTCCTCGCAGAGCCGCTCCATGTCCTCGACCTTCCAGCCCGCGATGAAGGCCAGGGCGGTCGACTTGGCGCTGGACACCGTGCCGGCGTGCTCGGACGCCAGGAGGCGGAAACGCGCCTGCTGGTAGGCGAAGCGGACCAGGTCGCGGCTGGTGAAGTACTTCCGCTTGGCCAGGCCGCGCGCGAAGTAGTAGATCGACGCGCCCTGCATCATCGTGTTGTCGACGTCGAAGAACGCCGCGCCGGTCGGGTCGGCCGGCACTTCCAGGGCGGCCTCGACCTCGGCCGCCGCCCACCCGGCGGCGGAAACGACGATGCGGCCGCTCGCTCGGCGACGCCGTAGCACTCCTGAAGGTCGGATCGGCACGTCTGTCTCCCTTCGCCGGTGACGCCGTGCTAGTCGCAGCACAGGATCCATCCAGACTGACCAACGGTACCGGCATCGAACAGCAACAGGGCCCGGTGACGCTCACCGGGCCCTGTCATGTCGTGAATGTGTCGCTCGGTTGAATCAGTGCAGCAGCCAGTCGAGCAGGCCGCCCTTTTCCGGTTTGGTGGGGGTCGGACTGGGCTCGCCGCCGGCCTTCGGGTCGGCGGGGGCCGACTCGGTGGTGGAGGAGTCCACCGAGACGACGGAGGGGCCGGTGCTCGCCGGGCGCTCGCCGTTTTGGCCGGGGGTGTTCGCCACCGGGGCGCCGGGCTGCTGCTCGGACCCGGTGCCGCCGGACTTGTTCACGGTGCGGCAGGCGGTGCTCACCGGCACCGGGCCGAGGATGTCGGGCGTCGTGACCGCGGTCGGGCCGCACTTGACCAGCGGGCGCAGCGCCTTGGAGCGGCGGTCGATCTCGTCGAGGAGGGTCACCGACTTGGTCGTGCGGGTCCGGGCCTCGCCGCCGGTCGACGCCTTGAGCTTCTCGGCGGCGCCGCGCTGGTTGGTCACGAAGCCGTCGATCGCGTCGAGCGCGGCGGTGTCCTTGCGAGCGACCGCGGTGGCCGTCAGCAGGCGTATGCCCTCGAGAGTCTCGCCGTCCATGTCGTCCAGCACCGAGGAGAGCCCCGCCGGGTCCTTCACCGCCTGGGCCTCGTCGAGCCGGGTGCGGGCGAACTCGAGGTACAGCTGACCCTTGCTGATGTCCGAGCCGGCCAGCGCGAGCTGGGCCTTCTCGGTGGACCGCTTGACCGAGTACAGCGCGTCGCCGGGGACGGCGTCGCCGCTCGCGGCCGACATTCCGGACAGCGCCAGCGTGCCGCCCGCGAGGCCGACGACGACGGCGCCACGGGCGCGGGTCCGGCGGCTGACGGCCGGGCGGCTGCCCGCCGGGCGGCGCAGCGAGCGCAGGCTCACCCGGCGGACCGGCTCGGGCTCGGGCTCCTTCGCGGTGGCCCCGATGCCCTCGCGCTCGATCGTGGCCATGAGCATGGCCCGCAGACCGTCACGGAACTCCGGCTGCGCCTCCACCCGGACCGGCAGCTCACCGAGCCGCTGGCCGACCGACACCAGGTCGGTGAGGGATTCGTCGAGCGTGGACCTCATACGGTGTCGTCGGGCCCCTGCGGCCTCGTCGATGAGCTGGGCGAACCGCTCAGCGCGTCGACGGTGGAAGACGGAGCCAATCACCTGAGGCACCCCCTTCGCTGATCGCGTCACTCAGGCGCGGCCGGGCAGCGGGATGGTGGGCCACCGCGTCCGTCGTGCGCCATGCCGACGGTCGCATCAGGACCAACGGTGCAGGGCGGAACCTGGTTACGGCGCCCGCCGGGGCGCTGTAACCAAGGGTGACAGCCGTCACGGCTGGAATCCGTCGGGCAGCAGCCGGGCGAGCGCGCGAACCGCGCGGTACTGCAACGCTTTGATGGCTCCCTCGTTCTTGTTCATGGTCTGCGCGGTCTCCGCCACGGAGAAGCCGTGCAGGAACCGCAGCACGATGCACTCCTGCTGCTCGGGGTTGAGCTGCTTGACGGCCTTGAGCAGGTCCACGTTGGTGATGTGGTCGATGACCGCCGCCTCCGGGCTGCCCTCCGGCCCCCGGTCGGGGCGGTCGGCGTCCAGCACGTCGCCGGTGGTGACCTCCAGCCGGTACCGGCCGGACTTGAAGTGGTCGGCGACGAGGTTGCGGGCGATGGTCACCAGCCAGGCACCGAGGTCGCGGCCCTGCCACGTGAAGCTGCCGATGCGCTTGAGCGCGCGCAGGAACGTGTCGGCGGTCAGGTCCTCGGCGAGCTGGCGGTTGCCGACCCGGAAGTACACGAAACGGAAGACCGTGTCGAAGTACCGGTCGTAGAGGAGGCCGAATGCCGCGCCGTCGCCGGCCTGGGCTCGCTCGATGAGCGCCCACACCTCCGCCGCCGGGTCGCCCCGCTCGGGGCGCGTCGGCTGCGGCGGGACGGGCTCGCGCGGGCCGGTTTCGGTCAGCGTGTCCGTGCCGCCGCCGAGGATGCCGGTCGGGATCGGCACGGTCTCCTCGCCGCGGAGGCTCGCGCCGGCGCCGCCGGTGGGCTTGCCGTTCATCCCGGCGTTGGGTCTCGAGTTCGGGGCCGGACGGGCCGGTGCCTCGTTGGTATGGGGGCGCCAGCGGGTGCGCGGGACGCTGCCTCCCTCGCCGCGAATCACCGTGCTGTACATGTCGCGCATCGAGTCGCGCCGCATCGACAGCCCACCGGCGAGTGCGTGTCCGGTCTCGAACACGTACTGGTAACCACTCATGCTTCGCAATCCATCACAGATGGCGTAGTCAGTGCGATCACGGGCACTTCGGCCTCCTCGGGGTGAGGGGTGTCAACTCGGAATAAATGGGGTGAGTCGACTTGGGTGATAATTAGGTCTGGCGTCACCCTCGTGTGGGCGGCTCTTGGCGTGAGGGGACGTTCATCCCACGAATCGGTGTCCGTCCGGCGCACATGCTGTCCGTCACCCCCTTCGCGGCACGCCGTACGACATGCCGAAGAGCCGGGGAAACGGGACGTAACCGCGCCGAAATTACCGATGCGTGGTGCGGGCATTGCACACGAACGGGTGGACCATTACTCAGTCGGCGTGTCGGGGCCGCGCGCGCCCTTGCCGACCGCAGGACGCACCATGCCACGCGACAGGGTGATTGGTGACGGGTGAACTCTCAGTTTTTGTCGCCTCACCCTCGGGGCTTGAATTTGGATCACCGCGCGCTGTGCAAGACTCGGCGACCGTGCAGGACGTTTCGAACTTCGCCGACCTGGTGCGGCGCGCCGCTTCCGCCGGCGGCGCCCGCCCCGCCCTGCGATCCCACGACACCGTGCTGACCTGGGCCGAGCTCGACCGGCGAGTGGACGCGGTCGCCGCCGGCCTCGCCGCCCTCGGGCTGTCCGACGACGAGCGCGGCCGTCCGCGCGTCGCGATCGCCCTGCCCAACGTGCCCGAGTTCGCCGCCGTCTTCTTCGGCGTGCTGCGCGCCGGGCTGGTCGCGGTGCCGGTCAACCCGGCGTACACCGCCCGCGAGCTCGGCCACGTGCTCACCGACTCCGGCGCCGCCGTGCTGGTCGGGACCCGCCCGGTGATGAGCACGATCGGCGCGGGGGCGCCGCCCGTGCGGTACACCCTGGGAGAAAACCTCGGCGACCTGCTCACCGGCGGCGCCGAGAAGCCCGCGACCGGCGGGGGCGAGGACCTGGCGGTGCTGCTGTACACGTCCGGGACCGAGGGCGCGCCGAAGGGCGCCATGCTGCCGCACCGCGCGCTGCTGGCCAACCACGAGCAGCTCGCGCGCCTCGACCCGCCACCCGTCACCAGCGACGACGTGCTGCTGCTGGCCGTGCCGCTCTTCCACGCGTACGGGCTGAACTCCGGGCTCGGCGCGGTCGCCTACCACGGCGCCTGCGGGGTGCTCGTCGAGCGCTTCGACCCGGCCGACTCGCTGGAGGTGATCGAGCGGTACGGCGTGACCGGCGTGGTCGGGGTGCCGCCGATGTACGTCGCGTGGTCGCTCATGGGCGAGCAACTGGCCCGGGCCTGGGCGAGCGTGCGGCTCGCCGTGTGCGGCGCCTCGCCGCTGGACCACGCCGCCGAGCGGCGCTTCGCCGAGACCACGGGCCGGTCGGTACACCAGGGGTACGGGCTGACGGAGGGGGCACCGGTGCTCACCAGCACCCTGGCGAGCCCGTCGATCAAGCCCGGCTCGATCGGCCGGCCGATCCCCGGCGTCGAGGTGCGCCTGGTCGACGCCGACGGCGAGGACGTGGTGCCCGACGAGGAGGACGGCACCACGGATCCCGGCGAGATCGTCGCGCGCGGTCGCAATTTCTTCCAGGGGTACTGGCCTGAAGGCGCCTCGGCCCCGGGCGCCGACGGTTGGTGGGCGACCGGCGACGTGGCCTACGCCGACGAGGACGGCGACCTGTTCATCGTGGACCGGCTCGGGGAGCTGATCCTCGTGAGCGGGTTCAACGTCTATCCGCACGAGGTCGAGTCCGTGCTCGCCGCGCACGAGGAGGTTCTCGAGGCGGCGGCGCTCGGGGTACCGCATCCGTACACCGGCCAGACCGTGAAGGCGCTCGTCGTGCGCCGGCCCGGCTCGCAGGTGACCGCCGAGGAGCTCATCGCGCACTGCGAACGCAACCTCGCCCGGTTCAAGTGCCCGACGGCCGTCGAGTTCGTGCCGGAGCTGCCGCACTCGGCCACCGGCAAGGTCCGCAAGGGGGTCCTGCGATGAGGCTGATGCTGTACACCCGCCCCGGCTGCCACCTGTGCGAGGACGCCAAGGCCGTGCTCGACCGCGTCGCCGCCGCGACCGGCGAGGGCTTCACCGAGATCGACATCACCGGCGACGACGACCTCGAGGAGGAGTACGGGTTTCGCATCCCGGTGCTGCTGCTCGACGGCAAGGAGCATGGGTACTGGCGGGTCGAGGAGGAGCGGCTGCTCAACGATCTGCGACTATCCTCACCCGGGTGAAGCACCTGGTTTGGGACTGGAACGGGACCCTCCTCGACGACCTGAAGCTGGTCGTCGACGCCACCAACGTCTGCCTGGCCACCGTCGGCGGTCCGCTCATCACCGCCGAGGAGCACCGCCGCGACTTCCGCCGGCCGATCCTGGACTACTACGCGCACGTCCTCGAACGCCCGGTCGACCAGGCGGAGTTCCAGCTGCTCGACGACGCGTTCCACGACGCGTACCGGCGGGGGATGGCCGACGTACAGCTGGCCCCGGACGCCCTGGAGGCGATGGGGAAGTGGTCCGGCACGCAGTCGCTGCTGTCCATGTTCTTCCACGACGAGCTGCTGGTCGAGGTGGATCGGCACGCCCTGGGCGCCCGGCTGGTCCGGGTCGACGGCCTGCCGGGCACGGTCGGCGGTCATCGCAAGGCGGAGTATCTTGAGCGCCACCTGAAGACCCTGGCCCTCGACCCGGACGAGGTGGTCCTGATCGGCGACTCGGTCGACGACGGCGACGCGGCGCGGTCGGTCGGCGCGTCCGCGGTCCTCTACGCCGGCGGCTTCACCGACACCGCCCTGCTGCGGGCGACCGGCCTGCCGGTGGCGTACTCCCTGGTCGAGGCCGTCGGCCTCGCGTCGGCCCGCTGAACCGCTCTCCTGCCCGGCGGGGTGATGCCCGCCGGGCTCGCTCAGCCCTGCAGGTACGTGAGCACCGCCAGGACGCGGCGATGCTGCTCGTCGTCCGGGGGCAGGTCGAGCTTGGTGAAGATGTTCTTCACGTGCTTCTCCACCGCGCCGTCGGTGACGACGAGCTTGCGGGCGATCGCCGTGTTGGAGCGGCCCTCCGCCATCAGGCCCAGTACCTCCCGCTCGCGCGGGGTCAGGCTGCGCAGCGGGTCGTCCCGGCGCCGGCGGACCAGGAGCTGGCCGACGACCTCCGGGTCGAGGACGGTGGCGCCGGAGGCCACGCGCTCCATCGCGTCGAGGAACTCGGCGACCTCCGAGACGCGATCCTTCAACAGGTATCCCACGGCGCCCGCCCGATCGGCGAGAAGATCGTCGGCGTAGGAAACCTCGACGTACTGCGACAGCACGAGGATCGGCGTCTTCGGCACCCGGGCGCGGGCCTCGACGGCGGCGCGCAGGCCCTCGTCGGTGTGCGAGGGCGGCATCCGCACGTCCACGATGGCCACGTCGGGACGATGCTCGACGACCGCCTCCACGAGGCCCGGCCCGTCCCCGACGGCGGCGAGGACCGCGTGCCCGCTCTCGGTGAGCAGGCGCACGAGACCCTCGCGCAGGAGTACCGCATCATCCGCAACGACAACCCGCACGCCGCCGATAGTAGGCCAGCCCCACCCCGCCAGCGCGCCCGAAGAAGACCGCGGTGAGCCGCGCGTGCGCCGCCCCCTCGCGCAAAATTCAGGAAACCGGCAGGATGGCGACGATCCTGGTGCCGCCGTCGAGGGGGCTGGTCACGGTCAGCTCGCCGCCGGCCGCGCGCACCCGGTCGGCCAGGCCGGCCAGGCCGTGGCCCTTGGCCAGGCTCGCGCCGCCGACGCCGTCGTCCTCGATGGTGACGAGCATGCCGTACGCCGAGCGCTGCACCGTCACCTTGCACTCGCTCGCGTGGCTGTGCTTGGCCACGTTGGTGAGGGCCTCGGCGACGACGAAGTACGCGGTCGTCTCCACGTGGCTCGCCAGCCGGCCGACCTCGGGCAGGTCCAGGTCGACGGGGACCATCGAGCGGGCGGCGAGCGCCGTCAGCGCCGCGCGCAGGCCCCGGTCGACCAGGATCGGCGGGGCGATGCCGCGCGACAGCGCCCGCAGCTCCTCGAGTGTCTCTCGGGTCTGGGCCAGCGCCTCGGCCACCGTCGCCCGGGCCGCCGTCGGGTCGTTGTCGAACTGCAGGTCGGCGCGGCCGAGGTCCATGGCCAGGCGGACCAGGCGCTGCTGCGGGCCGTCGTGGATGTCGCGCTCGAGCCGGCGCAGGGCGCTCGCCTCGGCCGAGACCGCGGCGGTGGTCTGGGCCCGGGCGCGGTCGCGGCTGCGCTCGGCCTCGACGACCCGCTCGCGCAGCTCGTTGACGCCGCTGAGCAGCGCCCGGGCGAACCATGCTTCGAGCAGAGCGGCGCCGCGCACGACGGGCATCAGCGTGAGCGCGAAGACCACGCCGAGGCCGGTGTGGAAGAGGACCCGCAGCTCGGTGCCCGAGCCGATGCCGATCAGCTCCGGCAGGTCCTTGTTGTCCGGGGAGCGCGGGATGGACCAGTCCCACAGCACCGTGGTGAGCCCGCCCAGCGCGCCGGCCCACCAGGTGACGACGAGCGAGAACGCGATCGTGCTGGGGATGATCCGGAAGGTGCCGTGCAGCAGATCCAGCCAGGACTGGCCGTCGGTGAGCGGGACGAATGTGCGGCGCCAGAAGCCGGCGCCGGGCTCGGCCTTCTTGTAGTACGGGTGCGACAGCCGGGTGCGCAGCACCGGGCCGACGCGGGCGCGCTCCAAGGTGGCGAAGCCGCGGGCCTGCAGCATCGTGGTGAACAGGATCGGGAAGCCGACGACCGTCACCATCATGCCCACGCCGAGCGAGAAGGCGGTCACGCACAGCACCAGCGTGATGATGCCGAGGGGGAACCCGAGCAGCACGTACTGTGTGTCGATCCCCAGCTGGCGGAAGATGCGGGAGAAGCGGCCCGGGCCCAGCGGGGTGATGGTCGTCGTCATGTCATCGACGCTAGACATGACGCCCGTCGCCTCCCATCCCGCCGCCCAGCCACTTGATGGTAGGGGCAACCCTACTGAAAAAACGTGTAGTGTCGCTACGTAAGGCGTGTTTGGGGCGTTGTATGCCTGAATTGCGGTGATACTAGCCACAGCGCCCGCCCGCTGCCGACCGCGTCGGAGAAAGGGGGCACCACGTGCCGCGGGGGCAATTCTCCTGCGCGCGATCCGCACGGGCGGGCGCTGACCTCTACGTGGTGGGCGCCGAGTCTTCAAGATCGCGATTTGTGCACGGCTTCACAAGCGCCTACTCTGTTGCAACGACGAACCCCGTTAGCACAGGCGGTAATCGCCGTTGCGAGCGGCCTCGTAAACCGTCGTCGTCTCGGAGACTCATGAGCCAGCAGCGCACCGGCCCCACGGATGGACCGGAATTTCCGGACCTTCCGGAGGCGACCGTCGCCAGGCTTCCGGAGTACCTGCGTGCCCTGCACCACCTCGCGGAGGAAGGGCACGACACGGTCTCCTCGGAGGGTCTGGCCGCGGCCGCGGGCGTCAACTCCGCCAAGCTCCGCAAGGACCTGTCCCACCTGGGCCGCACCGGCACCCGCGGCGTCGGCTACGACGTGACGCTGCTGATCGACCAGATCGAGCAGGTGCTCGGCCTCACCCATCGGCGGGCCGTCGCGCTCGTCGGTGTGGGTAATCTCGGTCACGCCCTGGCCGGCTACGCCGGGTTCGGCAATCGCGGGTTCCGCATCGCGGCCCTCTTCGACGCCGACCTGGGCCGGGTCGGGGAGCACATCAACGGCCTGGTCGTGCGGCACATCGACGACCTGCCCGAGGTGGTACAGGAAGAGTCGATCTCCATCGCGGTGATCGCCACGCCCGCGCACGCGGCGCAGCACGTGGCGGACCGGCTCGTGGAGGCCGGCGTCACCAGCGTCCTCAACTTCGCACCGTGCGTCTTGAACGTCCCCGAGGGCGTGGACGTGCGTAAGGTCGATCTGGCCATCGAGTTGCAAATCCTGTCCTTCCACGAGCACCGCAAGTCGGCCCTGACGGCGCTGCCGGCGGTGCAGAAGCCCGGACGGGTCGGCCAGGACCTACAACGAGCCAACCGGCTCGGCGGGGAGGCGGTGGGATCATGATCGCAAATCAGAACCTGCTGGTCGTGGGCCTGTCGCACCGGACCGCGGGGGTTCCGCTGCTCGAGCGGCTCGCGCTGAACCCCGGCGAGCTGCCGGACGTGCTCGCCGAGCTCGTCGGGCTGCAGTACGTCGACGAGGCCGTGGTGCTCTCCACCTGCAACCGGGTGGAGATCTACGCCGCCGTCACCGCGTTCCACGGCGGCCTCGCCGACATCGGCGGCGTGCTCGCCGAACGGGCCGGGCTCGCGGTGGGTGAGCTGGCTCCCCAGCTGTACGTCCACTACGAGGTCGACGCCGTCCGGCACGCCTTCCGCGTGGCCGCCGGGCTCGACTCGATGGTCGTGGGCGAGGCGCAGATCCTCGGCCAGCTCCGCGACGCCTACGGCGCCGCCGGTGAGCAGGGCACGGCCGGGCGGCTGCTGCACGAGCTGATGCAGCAGGCCCTGCGGGTCGGCAAGCGGGTGCACGCCGAGACCGAGATCGACCGCGCCGGGCAGAGCGTGGTGAGCGCGGCGCTCGCCTACGGGCAGGGCGCCACCGCGCCGGTCGAGGGGCGTCCCGCGCTGGTCATCGGGGCGGGCGCGATGGGCGCGCTGTCGCTGGCGACGCTGCGCCGGGCCGGGGCCGCTCCGCTCTACGTGACCAACCGCAGCCACGCCCGGGCCGAGCGCCTGGCGGAGCTGCACGGGGCCGAGGCCGTACCGTTCGCGGAACTGCCGTCGCTGCTGGAGCGCGTCGACGTGGTCGTGAGCGCGACCGCGTCGCCGGAGCCGGTGCTCGACGCGCCGCTCGTCGCCGGGGCCAACAGAGACCTGCTGGTCCTCGACCTGGCGCTGCCGCGCGACGTGGCGCCCGCGGTCCGGGAGCTGTCCGGCGTCACGCTCGTCGACATCGAGCTGCTGTCCGAGTCGCTGTCGACCAGCGCCGATGCGGAGGAGCGGGCCGGCGAGGAGATCGTCGCCGTCGAGGTCGAGGCGTTCCTGACCTGGCTGCGCGGCGCTGACGTGGCGCCGACCGTGGCCGCGCTGCGGGCCCGGGCGGACGAGGTCGTCGAGGCCGAGCTGCGCCGGCTGGCTCAGCGCTGCCCGGAGCTCGGCGATGAGGCGCGCGCCGAGGTGTCGCACAGCATCCACCGGATCGTCCAGCGCCTGCTCCACCAGCCGACCGTTCGCGTGCGCCAGCTGGCCGCCGCGCCGGGCGGCGAGGCCTATGCTCAGGCGCTACGTGAGCTGTTCGACCTGCAGATCCCGACTTCGGAGATCAACCCGGCGGCAGCTGGAGAGGTGCACCCGTGACGCTGAGGCTTGGGACCCGGGGCAGCGCGCTCGCGATGGCGCAGTCGACGACCGTCGCCGATGCCGTGCGCGAGCGCACCGGCCGCGACGTGGAACTGATCGAGATCGTCACCTCCGGTGACCGGTCGAGCGCGCCGATCCAGCAGCTCGGCGTGGGAGTGTTCGTCTCCGCCCTGCGCGACGCGCTGCTCAACAAGGAGATCGACTTCGCCGTCCACTCCTACAAGGACTTGCCGACCGCGCCGGCCGAGGGCCTGGTGGTGGCCGCCGTCCCGCTGCGGCAGGACCCGCGCGACGCGCTGGTCGCCCGCGACGGGCTGATGCTCAACGAGCTGCCTGACGGCGCCCGCATCGGGACCGGCGCGCTGCGCCGGATCGCCCAGATCAACGCGTTGGGCCGGCGGCTTTCCGCGGTACCGTTGCGAGGGAACGTGGACACCCGTCTGCGGAAGCTGGCCGAGGGCGAGTTCGACGCCATCGTGCTGGCGCACGCGGGCCTGGCCAGGCTCGGCCGCGGCGGGGAGGCGACCGAGGTGCTTGATCCGCTGCTGATGCTGCCCGCACCCGCGCAGGGCGCGCTGGCGGTCGAGTGCCGTGAGGACGATGCCGAGCTGCGCGAGGTGCTCGCCGCGCTCGACGATGAATACACCCGCGCGGCGGTCGCCGCCGAGCGGGCGCTGTTGGCCGAGCTCGAGGCGGGCTGCTCCGCCCCGATCGCGGCGCTGGCCGAGGTCGCCGAGGGCGACGAGGGGCCGGAGATTTATCTGCGCGGTGCGGTGTTCAGCCCGGACGGCGGCTTCGCCCTCCGGCTCTCGCGCACCGGAACGCTCGCCGACGCCGCGGAGGTGGGCCGAGCCCTGGCCCGCGACCTGCGCGAAGAAGGCGCCGACAACGCACTGGGAGTGCAGCATGACCCGCACCCGTAAGGGCACCGGCCGGATCGCCTTCGTCGGGGCCGGCCCCGGCGACCCCGGCCTGCTGACGCGCCGCGCCCATGAGGCGCTGGTGACCGCCGACCACGTCGTCTACGACCGCAATGTCCCGGAGCCGCTGCTCGCCGCGATCCGCGCCGAGGCCGACCCGGAGGCCCAGTTCAGCCCGGCCGAGGGGGCGCCCGGCGACGTGGCCAAGGTGCTGCTGTCCGCGGCCCGCTCCGGCCTGCGCGCGATCCACCTCGTCGGTGGCGACCCGCTGGCGCACGAGACGGTACTCAAGGAGGTGCAGGCCGTCGCCCGCACCGCGGTGCCGTTCGAGGTCGTGCCCGGCATCGGCCAGGCCTCCGGCGTCGCCACCTATGCCGGCGTGCCGCTGCCCGGCGTACGCGTGACCGCCGACGTCGACGACGTGCAGTCCGTCGACTTCGAGGCCGTCGCCGCCGCCGTGACCCGCGGCTCCTCCGCGCTCGCCGTCGACGCGGGCGACCTCGCGGCCGTCCGCGACGGGCTGCTGGCCGCCGGGGTCGACCCGATCACGCCGGTCTCGATCACCGGCGACGGCACGGGCGAGACGCAGTACAGCTCCGCCTCCAGCGTCGACAGCATGGTCGCCGCCGCGCTCGGCTTCGCCGGCCGCGTGGTGCTGTGCCTGGGCGCCGGCGTCGCGCACCGCGAGAAGCTCGGCTGGTGGGAGAACCGCCCGCTGTACGGCTGGAAGGTGCTCGTCCCTCGCACCAAGGAGCAGGCCGGCGCGATGAGCGAGCGGCTGCGGGCCTACGGCGCCATTCCGTGCGAGGTGCCGACGATCGCCGTCGAGCCGCCGCGCACCCCGGCGCAGATGGAGCGCGCGATCAAGGGCCTGGTCGACGGCCGGTACGCCTGGACCGTCTTCACCTCGGTCAACGCCGTCCGCGCGGTCTGGGAGAAGTTCGCCGAGCACGGCCTCGACGCCCGCCACTTCGGCGGCGTGAAGGTCGCCTGCATCGGCGAGGCCACCGCCGAGGCGGTCCGCGGCTTCGGCATCGTGCCCGAGCTGGTGCCGGCCGGCGAGCAGACCTCCGAGGGCCTGCTGGCCGAGTTCTCGCCGCACGACGAGGTGCTCGACCCGGTCGGCCGGGTGCTGCTGCCCCGCGCCGACATCGCCACAGAGACCCTCGCCGCCGGCCTCACCGAGCTGGGCTGGGAGGTCGACGACGTCACGGCGTACCGCACGGTCCGCGCCGCGCCGCCGCCGGCCGACATCCGCGACGCGATCAAGTCCGGCGGCTTCGACGCGGTGCTCTTCACGTCGTCGTCCACCGTGCGCAACCTGGTCGGCATCGCCGGCAAGCCGCACGCCCGCACCGTCGTCGCGGTGATCGGGCCGAAGACGGCGGACACCGCCGTCGAGTTCGGCCTGCGCGTCGACGTGCAGCCGCCGCACGCCTCCGTTCCCGACCTGGTCGAGGCGCTGGCGGGCTACGCTGTGGAGCTGCGCGAGAAGCTCGCCGCGATGCCTGCCAAGCAGCGCCGCGGCTCGAAGGTGCAGGGCCCGACCGCCCTGCGGTTCCGCTAGAGGTTTCGTAGGGGGTCATCCCGTGGGGTTCCCTGAGGTCCGGCCGCGCCGGCTGCGTCGCACTCCCGCGATGCGCCGGCTCGTGGCCGAGACGCACGTGCAGCCGTCCAACCTGATCCTGCCGATGTTCGTGAAGGAGGGGCTGACCGAGCCGCGGCCGATCAGCTCCCTGCCCGGCGTCGTGCAGCACTCCCGCGAGTCGCTGCGCAAGGCCGCCGCCGAGGCGGTCGCCGAGGGCGTCGGCGGGCTCATGCTCTTCGGCGTGCCGGAGACGCGCGACGAGACCGGCTCCGGCGGCCTCGACCCCGACGGGATCCTCAACGTCGCCATCCGCGACGTGATCTCCGAGGTCGGCGACTCGACCGTGGTCATGTCCGACCTGTGCCTGGACGAGTTCACCTCGCACGGGCACTGCGGCGTGCTGGCCCCCGACGGGGCCGTCGACAACGACGCCACGCTGCGGCAGTACGAGCTGATGGCGCTGGCGCAGGCCGAGGCCGGCGCCCACGTGCTCGGCCCGTCCGGGATGATGGACGGCCAGGTCGGCGTCGTGCGTTCGGCGCTGGACCGGGCCGGCTACACCGACGTGTCGCTGCTGGCCTACGCCGTCAAGTACGCCAGCGCCTTCTACGGCCCGTTCCGCGAGGCCGTCGAGTCCGCCCTGGTCGGCGACCGCAAGACCTATCAGCAGGACCCGGCCAACGTGCGCGAGTCCCTGCGCGAGGTCGCCCTCGACGTCGAGGAGGGCGCGGACATGGTCATGGTCAAGCCCGCGCTGCCGTACCTCGACGTGCTCGCCCGCGTTGCCGAGATGGTGGACGTGCCGGTGGCCGCCTACCAGGTCTCGGGTGAATATGCGATGGTCGAGGCGGCCGTGGCCAACGGCTGGCTGGACCGCGAGCGGGTCGTGCTGGAGACGCTGACCTCGATCCGCCGGGCCGGCGCCCAGCTGATCCTGACGTACTGGGCGAGCGACGCGGCCCGACTCCTGCGCAAAATCTGAAAACCGATCGGGCAGGCGCCCTCAGCGGGGCGGGCGATGAAGAAGAAGCTCGCCCTCGACGCCTGGCGCGAGGCCTGCTGAGGCGCCGAAGTCCGCCTCCGCGGTGAGGCCGTTACGCTCCGCCAGGGCATGCATGGCGCGCAGGATGCCGGCCCGGTCCGGCGCCGGCTCGGCCGGGGCGTCGGCGGGCGCGCGCAGGCCGGCGAGGGTGTACCCGAGCTGCCGCCGCCACGCCGTCGGTGCGGTCGCGCCGGTGCGCTCGACCAGCCCGGCGTTGGCCATGAGCACGGGGACCACGTCCTCGTGCTGAAAGTCCGGCCGCAGCACCCCGGCGGCCCGGGCGCGGTCGATGAGCGCGGTCAGGCCCAGGAAGGCGCGCCCGCGCAGGCTTTCCAGCTCCGGTACCCCGGACACGGTCGCGGTCAGCAGGTCGGCGAAGGCGCGGTTGCCGGCCTGCACCTCGCACAGGAACGTCAGGTGCTCGGCGAACGCGGCCCACGGGTCCTCGACGGCGAGCGCCTGCTCGGTCGCCGCCACCACCTCCCGCAGCGCGTCGGCGAACACCGCGGCGACGAGGTGGCCGCGGCTGGGGAAGCGGCGGTAGAGGGTGGCGTTGCCGACCTGAGCACGCCGCGCGATCTCGTCGAGCGGGGCCTCCAGCCCGCGCTCGGCGAACACGACCTTCGCGGTTTCCACGAGCTGCCGGCGGTTGCGCTCGGCATCCCTGCGCAACGGCCCCTGCGCCCCCATGGCTACATCATAGGCAGGCGGCCGGCCCCGGTTGGGCGAAGGTGCATCGTGGCGGTTCGCCTGGTTACCGCGCTGTTTTGACCGTTTTCGCACCGTACCGAGGCCACTCGGAGTCTTTTGGCTGGTCCAGCAAAAGTTTCCGCTGTGTTGAAGGAAAGTGTGGACAGTCGCATCCAATGACTTTAATGTGTCCCCCACGACACCATGGTGTTTCGTCGATGTATCCGGCTCGGCGCCGGACACGGAACGCCCGCTGCGGGCCGACCGCAGCTCCCCGGCTACGGCATCCGGCGCGGCGGCGCGCGCCCTGCCTGGCGCGTCAGAGGTCAGGAAGGGACACAGTGAACCAGCAGCCCTCACATCATCGATGGCGGCCGATTGGTGCCGCCCTGCTGCTCGCCTCGGCGAGCCTCACCGCCACGACCGCCGCGGTCGTCGCCGCACCCGCCACGCCTGCGGCGGCGGCCATCAACCCCGCGGACTTCCAGCAGGTCACCCTGGCGAAGGGGGAGCCGGAGGTGGGCGAGCCGCTCGCCATCTCGGTGCTGCCCGACCGCTCGGTGCTGCACACCGCGCGCAACGGCACGCTGCGGCGCACCGACGCGAGTGGGACGACGACCGTGATCGCCAACATCCCGGTCTACACGCACGACGAGGAGGGGCTGCAGGGCGTCGCCGCGGACCCGAACTTCGCGACCAACCGGTACATCTACCTGTACTACGCGCCGCCGCTGAACACTCCCGCGGGCGACGCGCCGGCCAGTGGTACCGCCGCGGACTGGGCGACCTGGACCGGCGTGAACCGGCTGTCCCGCTTCACGCTCAACGCCGACTACACGGTCAACCTGGCCAGCCAGGTCAACATCCTGGACGTCCCGGCCAACCGCGGCATCTGCTGCCACGTGGGCGGGGACATCGACTTCGACGCCCAGGGCAACCTGTACCTGTCGACCGGCGACGACTCCAACCCGTTCGACTCCGCCGGCTACTCGCCGATCGACGAGCGGACCGACCGCAACCCGGCGTACGACGCGCAGCGCTCCTCAGCCAACACCAACGACCTGCGCGGCAAGATCCTGCGGATCAAGGTCAACGCCGACGGGTCGTACTCGATCCCGGCCGGGAACATGTTCGCGCCCGGCACCGCCAACACCCGGCCCGAGATCTACGCGATGGGCTTCCGCAACCCGTTCCGCATGTCCGTGGACAAGGCGACCGGCGTCGTCTACGTCGGCGACTACGGCCCGGACGCGGGCACCACGGACCCCAACCGCGGCCCGTCCGGCCAGGTGGAGTTCGACCGGATCACCGGCCCCGGCAACTTCGGCTGGCCGTACTGCACCGGCACGAACACCACCACCGAGACGTACAACAAGTGGAACTTCGCGACCAACTCGACCGGCCCGAAGTACAACTGCGCCGGTGGCCCGACGAACACCTCGTTCCGCAATACCGGGCTGACCACGCTGCCCCCGGCGAAGCCCGCCTGGATTCGCTACGGCGGCGACGCGGGCAGCCCGCCGGAGTTCGGCGGCGGATCCGAGTCGCCGATGGCCGGCCCGGTCTACCACTACGACGCGAACAACCCGTCGACCACGAAGTTTCCGCAGGCGCTGGACGGCATGTTCTTCGCCGGCGAGTTCGGCCGCGGCTGGATCAAGCCGATCAAGATCAACGCGGACGGGTCGCCGGGCGCGATCGACAACTTCGCGTGGAACGGCAAGCAGGTCATGGACATGCAGTTCGGCCCCGACGGGTCGCTGTACGTCCTGGACTACGGCACCGGCTACTTCAACGGCGACGTCAACTCGGCGCTGTACCGCTACGACTACGTCGGCGCCGGCGGCAATCGCGCCCCGACCGCCGTGGCCGGCGCCAACGTGACCTCGGGCGTGGCGCCCCTGGCCGTGAACTTCTCCTCGGCCGGCTCGTCCGACCCGGAGGGCGGCCTGCTGACGTACTCGTGGACGTTCGGCGACGGCGGCACGTCGACCGCCGCCAACCCGTCGCACACGTTCACGACCAACGGCAACTACGCGGTGACCCTGACCGTGAAGGACAACCAGAACGCGATCGGCACCGCCAACGTGCTCATCAGCGTCGGCAACACCGCGCCGACGGTCACGATCCAGGGCCCGGCCCCGGGCCAGCTGGTGTCCTTCGGCGACTCGGTGCCGTGGAGCGTCACGGTGACCGACCCCGAGGACGGCCCGATCGACTGCGGCAAGGTCACGATGACCTACGTGCTCGGCCACGACCAGCACGCGCACCAGATCACCTCGCAGACCGGCTGCGCGGGCACGATCACGATCCCGGTCGACGGCGAGCACGACTCGGCGTCGAACATCTTCCCGATCTTCGACGCGCAGTACACCGACAAGGGCGGGCTGACAACCCACGCGCAGAGCATCATGGCGCCGCGGTACCGCCAGGCCGAGTTCTACAAGACCTCCTCCGGCGTCGACCCGATCGTCAAGCCGGCGGCCGAGGGCGGCAAGACCGTCGGCAACATCAACAACGGTGACTGGATCGGGTTCGAACCGTACAAGCTCAACAACGCCACCTCGTTCACCGCCCGGGTCTCCTCCGGCGGCGCGGGAGGCACGCTGCAGCTGCGCACCGGCTCGCCGACCGGCACGATCATCGGCTCGGCGACGGTCCCGGTGACCGGCTCGTGGGAGACGTTCACCACGGTCGGCGGGCCGATCAGCAACGCGCCGGCCGGCACCACCTCGCTGTACCTCACCTTCTCCGGCAACACGACGGCCGCGCTGTTCGACGTGGACAGCTTCACGTTCACCACCGGCCCGACCGGCAACGGTGTCGGCCCGGTCAAGGGCCTCGCGGGCAAGTGCCTGGACGTGCGCAACGCGGCCACCGCCGACGGCACGCAGATGCAGCTGTACACCTGCAACGGCACCGGGGCGCAGGTCTTCGTGGTTTCTGGCCCAATAGCCGGCCAGCAGCTCAAGGTGCTGGGCAAGTGCCTGGACATCTCCGGCGGCGGCACCGCGGACGGCACGAAGGTGCAGCTGTGGACGTGCAACGGCACCGGTGCGCAGAACTGGGTGGCGCAGGCCGACGGCTCGCTGCGCAACCCGCAGTCCGGCAAGTGCCTCGACGTGGCCGGCGCGAACACCGCCGACAGCACGCCGGTTCAGCTGTACACCTGCAACGGGACCAGCGCCCAGAAGTGGACTCTGCCGTGAGGACAGTCATGCGGATGCGCACCGCCCTCGCCGCGGCCGCCCTGGTCGCGGGCACCCTCGTCGCCACGCCGGCCCTCGCCGCCGACGCGCCGTACGACGTCCTGGTCTTCTCCAAGACCGCGGGCTTCCGGCACGACTCGATCCCGGCCGGGATTCAGGCGACCCGGGACCTGGGTGCGGCGAACAACTTCACCGTGACCGCCACCGAGGACGCCGCCGCGTTCACGACCGCCAACCTCGCGCAGTACGAGGCCGTCGTGTTCCTCAGCACCACCGGCGACGTGCTCAACGACGCCCAGCAGACCGCGTTCGAGTCCTACATCCGTGCCGGCGGCGGGTATGTCGGCGTCCACGCGGCCGCCGACACCGAGTACGGCTGGCCCTTCTACGGCCAGCTGGTCGGCGCCTGGTTCGCCAGCCATCCGGCGATCCAGCAGGTCAACTCGAAGACGGAGGACCGGGCCAACCCGGCGACGTCACACCTGCCGCAGACCTGGACCCGCACCGACGAGCTGTACAACTACCAGTCCAACCCGCGTGCCACCGCGCACGTGCTGGCCACCCTCGACGAGTCGTCGTACTCCGGCGGCACGATGGGCGCCGACCACCCGATCACCTGGTGCAAGACCATCGACGCCGGGCGCTCCTTCTACACCGGTTTCGGGCACACCCAGGAGTCGTACGCCGACGCCAACTTCCGCACCGAGCTGCTCGGCGGTATCCGGTACGCGGCCCGGCGGGCCCAGGCCGACTGCCGGCCCGAGACCGGCTACGCCGCGCTCTACAACGGCTCCACCGCCGGCTGGTCCCAGTCGGGCCCGGGCGGCTTCACCAACGCGGACGCCACGCTGAGCTCGACCGGCGGCATGGGGCTGTTCTGGTACAGCGCGAAGCAGTACACCGACTACTCGCTCAAGGCCGACTTCCGCATCACCGGCGACAGTAACTCCGGGGTGTACGTCGGCTTCCCGAACCCGGGCAACGACCCCAACGTCGCGGTCAACCAGGGGTACGAGATCCAGATCGACGCCACCGACACGCCCGACCGCACCACGGGCGCGATCTACGGCTTTCAGTCCGCCGACCTGGCGGCGCGCGACGCGGCGCTCAACCCGCCCGGCGCGTGGAACACCTACGAGATCCTGGTCGAGGGGCAGCGGATCCGGGTGTTCCTCAACGGGTCGCTGATCAACGACTTCACGAACAGCGATCCGAACCGCAATTTGGACGGGTATGTCGGCATCCAGAACCACGGTGCCGGCGACCAGGTCTCGTTCCGCAACATCCGGATCAAGGAGCTGACCGGTTTCACCGTCGAGGCTGAGTCCTACACCTCGGCCAGCGGCGTCCAGCCCTACACCAAGGCCGGGGCCAGCAACGGCCAGACGCTGGGCTTCATCGACCCGGGCGACTGGGCCGGCTATTCCGGCGTCGCCGTGGGCGGGGCCACGTCGTTGCGGGCGCGCGTCGTCTCCGGCGGTCCGGGCGGGCAGATCCAGGTCCGCACCGGCTCCGCGACCGGCCCGATCCTCGGCTCGGTCACCGTGCCCAACACCGGCGGCTGGGAGACCTTCGCCGACGTGACCACGCCGCTCACCGGCGTCCCAGCGGGCACCGCCAACGTGTTCCTGACCTTCACCGGCACGGGCTCCGGCCTGTTCGACGTCGACAACTTCACCTTCGTCAAGCCCCCGGCCGGACCCGTCAGCGGGCCGGTGAAGGGCCTCGCGGGCAAGTGCCTGGACGTGCGCAACGCGGGCACCGCCGACGGCACGCAGATCCAGCTGTACACCTGTAACGGCACCGGCGCCCAGAGCTGGACGGTCACCGGGCAGACGCTGCGGGCGCTGGGCAAGTGCCTGGACGTCTCCGGCGGCGGCTCCGCGGACGGCACGAAGATCCAGCTGTGGACGTGCAACGGCACCGGCGCGCAGAACTGGGCCGCCCAGGCCGACGGCTCGCTGCGCAACCCGCAGTCGGGCAAGTGCCTGGACGTGGCCGGGGGCAATTCGGCCGACAGTACGGTGGTCCAGCTGTACACCTGTAACGGCAGCGCCGCGCAGAAGTGGACCCTGCCGGCGTAGGCGCGCAAGATCCGGTGCGGCGGGGGCTCTACGAAGACGTAGGCCCCCGCCATCCGGTTGCCCGCCAGTGAGCAATGCCATCGGGGGCAGCGTCGGTTGCGACTTTCGTTTAGGCTCGGCCGAGTGCTGGGGACACGTGTGGGGAAGATGATCCTGGTCGGCGCGCTGCTGGCCAATCTGGTCGGCTGCGGCACACAACCGGAGTCGTCGTCGCCGGGGGGCGACGTGACGGTCGACGCGATGTCGAGCACCGACCCGTTCCCGACCGCCCAGCTCGAGGGCGACAGCGAGCTCGCCCCGGCGCCGTCCCCGTCGAAGAAGCCCAGCGCCAAGCCGTCGGCGTCGCTGAAGCGGGTCAACCCGGGCGGCGACACCGGCGGCGCCAAGCCGGTGAACTCCAACGACGGCGTGCCCAGCCTCGGCAGCGGCACGTTCACCGCGGCCGGCGGGAGCACCGACGTGGTCGGGTCGGCCGACGCGGCGACGCTGGTGAAGTACCGCGTCGAGATGGAGAACGGCATCCAGTGGGGCAACAACCAGGTCTGGACGACCTCGTCGCTCGCCGCCGAGGTCGACCGGGCGATCGCCTCGCCGCAGGGCTGGACGATGTCCGGCGAGCACCCGGTCACCTACTCGCCCAACAAGATCAGCGGTGCGACCTGGAAGTTCCAGCGTGTCAGCGGCGACGACTACAACGTGGTGCTGCGCCTGGCCACCCCCGGGACCGTCGACAAGCTGTGCAAGTCGGTCGGGGTCAACACCCAGGGCATCTACTCCTGCCGGTACGGCAAGACGATCCTGCTCAACCTGCGCCGCTGGCTCAAGGGCATCGACGGCTTCCCCGCCGGCATCGACTTCCACTCGATGACCGTCCTGCACGAGATGGGCCACTTCCTCGGCTTCGACCACATGAAGTGCCCCGGCTCGGGCCGGGTCGCGCCGCTCATGCAGACGCAGACGATCGCCCTGAACGGCTGCAAGCCCAACGCCTACGCGTTCACGTCCGACGGCACGTTCGTGCAGGGCCCCTGGGCGCCGAGCTGACGCTCAGCCCTTCAGGCGGCGCAGGAGGTCGATCACGTCGGCCTCGTATTCGCGCCACTCGCGGTCGGGCTTGAACCCCAGCTCCGCGTTGACCTGCAGCAGCGGCTCGTTCTCCAGCGCGTTCCAGGTCTGCACGTCCAGCAGGTCCGGCTCGGCGGCGCGCAGCTCGAACAGCATCCGCGCCTTGATCGCCCGGCTGATGCCGTAGCCGCGGTGGCTGGGCACCTCGATCGTGTCGTACTGGTCGGCGCGGGTCGGCCGCTGCGCGGGCACGACGACCTCGGTGAGCCCGGCGATCGTCTCCGACTGCTCGTGCACGGCGAGCACGATGTAGGGCTTGAGGCCGCGCGCGTGCAGCGTGCGCAGGCTCGCCGCGAGTCGCTCGGAGTCGTAGGAGCTCGGCCGCAGCTCGAGGTCCTCGACCACGGCGGCGCGGGCGGCCTCCTTCGCCGCCGCGTAGCCCGCGTAGAGCTCGGGCGGCGGGCCGCCCGGGTAGTACTCGATGCGGTATCCGGCGCTGATGCCGGCGGCCATCTCGCCCAGCCGCAGCCAGTCCACGCCGGCCAGGTCGAGCCGGTTGCGCATCTCGATGAACGCGCACTCGAAGCCGTGCGTCTCGAAGAACTTCACGCTCGGGGTGCCGCCGATGACCTCGACCCCGACGGACTCGAAGCCCTCCTCGGCGGCCCGGCGGGCGACGGCGGCCAGCAGCGCGGTGCCGACGCGGCCGTGCCGGGCGCCCGGGACGACCGACAGCTCGAGCACGCCGATCTCCTCCAGCGCCAGCAGGCTGGCGTGGCCGAGGATCTCACCCGACTCGGAGGTTGCCAGCCACGACGTGCGCTGCTCGCCCGGCATGGTGACGGCGAGGTACTCCCGGAACATGTTCTCGCGCCACGGCGGGTCCTCGGGCACATCGACAACGACGATGTCGTTGAGCGCCCGCAGCACCGCCTCGATCTCGGCCGCGGGCGCGGTCCCCGGGTCCCACTCGCGCACCTTCACGCCCTAAGCCTGCCCCTGTTTGTGGCTGAGCGGAAGTACCAGGGCGCAGAGCGTGGCATTGATCTACTCGCGGGTGGTTTGCGCTCAGCCCTGGCGGTCCCGGCGGCCGTACTCGTTGGTGGCGTTGAACACGGCGGCGCGGTACTCCTCGGGCACGTTGTAGGCGTGGATGGCCGCGTTCCAGCCGTCCAACGTGGACAGGTCGCGGTTGTTGGCGCACAGGAACGCGGCGGCGGTCAGGGCGGCGTCGTTGATGTTGTTGATGTCGATCACGCCGTCGTTGTCGGCATCCAGGCCATACGCCCGCCAGGTGGACGGCAGGAACTGCATCGGCCCGACGGCGCGGTCCCAGGTGCGGTCGTTGTCCAGCGCGCCCTGGTCGGTGTCGGCGATCGCCTGGCGGCCGTTCTGCCCGTCCAGCGGCGGGCCGATGATCGGCGGCACGGAGCGGCCGTCGTCCTGCAGGACCGAGCCGTTGGCGCGCCCGTGGTCCGACTCGACCTTGGCGATGCCGGCCAGGGTGGTCCACGTCAGGTGGCACTTCGGGTAGCTGCGGACGGTGACCGCCTCGGCGTACGCATACGCCTGCAGCGCCACCACCGGGATGTCCAGCCGGACCGAGCGGGAGCCGGCCCACGCCCCGTACACGTCGGCGGGGCGCTCGTGGGTGCCGGGCGGCGGGCTGAAGGTGGACGAGCCCGACGGCGTCTCCGGCTGTGGCGCCTCGCCGGTGGCGGGTGCGCCGGTGAGCCCCGGCGCACCGTTGGTGCCCGCGGGCGCCTGGACGGACCGCGAGGGGTCGGCCTGAGTCTTGGACGCGCCGGGGATCACGACGGCGCCGGCCACGCCGACCACGCCGGCCGCGGCCAGCACGACCGCGACGAGCACGCCGGGCAGCAGGAACCGGATCCCCGGGCGGGCGCGCATGTGCGCGAACCGCTCCCGTCGCGCGTCCAGCGGCCGCTGCCGTGACTCGATCACGTCCCCGAGCGGCGGTCGCGGCGGCCCGGACGCGTCGCCGACCGGCGGCCGTCCGACCGTGCCGCCGACTGCCGGCCGTGGCCCGAACGCGTTGCTCGGCTCCGGCGCGGCGTGGCGCGGCTTGTGCGGCGATTTTGGTCCTTTGTCCGGCTCCGGCGCAGTGATCTCCACCGGGATCCAGCGGTCGGCGGCCTGCCCGGGGACCGGGGGCCGGACGGCGGGTGCCGGCGGAGTGTCCACTGTGGTCGCTCGCTCCGCCTCCGGCGACTCGTCGTTGCTTGCCACGGGTCGAGTATTCCTGAATTCCCGGGCGCGTGTCACCGTGGCATAGCCTGTGAGAATGCCACGCTACGAGTACCGCTGCCGCGCCTGCGGTGACACCTTCGAGATGCAACGCCCGATGAGTGAAGCCAATGTGAAGACCGCCTGTCCGGCGGGCCACGACGACACCGTCAAACTGCTGTCCACGATCGCCGTCGGCGGCTCCGCGCTGAATGCCCCGCGGGGTGATGCCCCGGGTGGTGCCGGGGGTGGTTGCTGCGGCGGCGCGTGCGGCTGCTGAAACATTGTTACCGATCGGTTTCAAGTTACATTGGCAAAACGGCTTTGATGTTGTGGCTTGTTGTGCCACAACCGCTACCGGAGTGTTGTCGTTACGTCACGCGAAACCCACTCAAGCTTCGCCCTCCATCGTTGCTGACCAGCACGGATCGCCCCGGACGACGGTCCGGGGTCGACCTTGAGGGTTGCCGGTGGGGACCGTTTCTACGATGTGCGCGCCACCGGGGTGGGGAAATATGGGGCACGCCTGAAAAAGGAGGCGGAGGTTTCACGTGTCGGGGCGGACGCACCTGCCCAGCGGGCTGGTGACTTTCCTCTTCACTGACATCGAGGGCTCGACCCGCTTGGCCCAGATGCTCGGTGCGGGATACCGGCCGGTGCTCCACGAGCACCGGGAGGTGATTCGCCGCGCACTGTCCAAAGCGGACGGTGTAGAGCTTTTCACCGAGGGTGATTCGCTCTTCGTGGCCTTCGCCGACGCGGCCGCCGCCCTCAACGCGTGTGCCGAGGCCCAGCGCGAGCTCGCCGCCCACAACTGGCCCAGCCCCGAGGCGCGCCCCAGGGTCCGGATGGGCCTGCACACCGGCTTCGCCGAGCCCTACGGGGGCGAGTACACCTCACCCGAGGTGCACCGCGCCGCCCGCGTCGCCGCCGCCGCCCACGGCGGGCAGGTGCTCTGCTCCGCCGCCACCGCCGCCCGCGCCGGCGTGGCGGGGGCGCCGCTCGACGACGACGCGTGGCTGCTCGACCTCGGCCTGCACCGGCTGCGCGGGTTCGACGGCTTCGAGCGGATCTTCCAGCTCGTCGCCCCCGGGCTCGACCGGCAGTTCCCGCGCCCGCGCACGATCGACGCGCCGGCCCACAACCTGCCCGTGCAGACGACCCGCTTCATCGGCCGCGCCGCGGAGCGCGCCGCCGTGCGCGACCTGATCGGCCGGCACCGCCTGGTCACCGTCGTCGGCGCGGGCGGCGCCGGGAAGACCCGGGTCGCCGTCGAGGCCGCCGGCGAGATCGTCGAGCAGTTCCGCGACGGCGTCTGGTTCGCCGACCTCAGCGCCGTCGCGACCGGTGACCTCGTCGACGTCAGCGTCGCCGCCGCCCTCGGCCTGCGCCCCGAGCCGGGCCGCCCGGTCGGGCAGACCATCGCCGACCACGTCCGCGACCGCCGCCTGCTCGTCCTGCTCGACACCTCCGACGCCCAGCTGCCCGCGGCGCGCCGGCTCGTCGCCCGGCTGCTCGCCGCCGGCCCCGAGGTCGCCGTGCTCGCCACCAGCCGCGAGCCGCTCGGCCTCGCCGGCGAGGTCGTCTGGCGCATCCCGCCGCTGTCGGTCGAGGCGGCCAGCGGCGGCGGCTTCAGCGACGCCGTGGCCCTGCTCGTCGACCGCGCCTCCGCCGCCCGCGGCGGCCGCCCCGCCGAGCCCGGCGACATCGCCCACCTCACCCGGGTCGCCTCGGCGCTCGAGGGCCTGCCGCTGGCCCTGGAGCTGGCCGCGGCCCGCCTGCGCCTGCTGTCCGCCGCGCAGCTGGCCGACCGCATCGGCGACGTCCTGGGCACGCTGGACGCCGGCTCGCCGGTCGTCTCACCGGACCTGAAGGACCTGTCCGACTCCTCGGACCGGCACCGCACGATGCAGGCCGCGGTCGGCTGGTCGTATCGCACCCTCGACCCGCGCTCCGCCCGCCTCCTTCGCTGGCTGTCGGTCTTCGCCAGCCCGGTCGACCTGCCCGCGATCGAGTGGCTGCACGACGGCGACCCCCTCGACCCGCTGGCCACCCTGGTCGACAAGTCCCTGCTGCAGGCCGAGGCCGGCGCCACCAGCGCCACCTACCGCATGCTCGACCCGATCCGCGCCTACGCCGCCCGCCTGCTGCTCGAGGCCGGCGAGGAGGAGTCGGCCCGCGAGCGGCACGTCGCCTGGTGCCTGCAGGCCGCCCACGACGCCTACCTCGACCCCGAGGGCCGCCCGGTCACGCTGTCCCTCTACACCCTCGACCCGCTCGCCGACGAGCTGCGCGCCGCCCTGCACTGGACGGTGACCCGGGGCAGCGCCCGCCAGGGCCTGGCGCTGGCCGGCTCCCTGGACCAGTGGTGGCGCGAGCGCGGCCTGGTGCGGGAGGGCCGGATGTGGCTTTTCCGCCTGTACGAGCGGATCAGCGCCACGGGCGAGCCGGTCCCCGACGCCGAGCTGGCCGCGGCGTACCACATGCACTCCCTGCACGCCGGCGCGGACGGCGAGACGGTCGAGGAGCTCCGTTTCTCCCAGCGCGCCGAGTCCGCTGCCCGCCGCGCGGGCGACCCGGGCCTCATCGCGCGCATCCTCTCCGCCCGTGGCGCCCCCCTCCTCGAGATGGGCCGCACCGAGGAGGCCGAACGCCTCTGCCGCGACGTCATCGCCTGGTCCGAGGACCAGGGCGTCGCCGGCGAGGCCGTCTTCGCCGTCTACGCGCTGGCCCAGCTCCTCTGGCGCCGCGGCGCCCTGGACGAGGCCGCCGGCCTGCTGGCCAGCGCCCGCCCCCTGGAGAACAGCCGCCCGATGGACCGCGGCCGCCGCACCGTGGACATGCTGCTGGGCATGGTCGCCCTCTCGAGGGGCGACCTGGTGGCCGCGCACGACCACCTCATCGTGGCCCTGCGCTCCCGCATGACCCACGGCTTCCACCTGCGCGTGTGCGAGTCCCTCAACGCCATGGCCGTGCGCTGCGCGCTGGCCGAGGACGCGGAGACGGCCGCCCGCCTGTTCGGCGCCGCCCAGGCCACGAGGATCCGCCTGCGCTGCTCGACGGGCGCCTTCGGCGCGTACTGGACGGAGCAGCAGGCAACCCTGCGCACCGCGATGGGCGACGCCGCCTTCGACACCGCCTACGCCGCGGGCGGCACCCTGAGCCTGGAGGAGTCGGTGGCTCTGGCCCTGACGATCGAGCACCCGGACCTCATCGCCGGCTCGATCCGCTTCTCAACGGTCGAGTAGCCCAGCCGCCGGCCCCGTCAGTCCTCCTCCGGGTCCTGATTGGCCTCGGCCCCCAGCACGTACGCCTGCATGGCCAGTTCGTCCCCCGCCGGCCACACGAAGGCGGGCAGTTCGGCCGGCCCGAGCTCCCGCACGTAGCTCCAGAACGCCCGGACCGCCTCCCCGGGCGAGGCGGCCTCGATGGGCATGTCGACGCTGACCAGCCACGTCCGCTTCGCGCCGCCCCGCGGCGAGTCGGCGGAGGCCCTCCGCGCGACGTCGAGGAAGGCATCCTCATCGAGCCGCCGGGCCCCGACCTCACCCGAAAGACCACCCGCGGGCAGCGGCCGGTCGAGCAGGTTCACCGTGTACTGCAGCCGGCCCTCGGCATCGACCCGGCCCAGCCCGAAGACAACGGGCGATTCGCCGGCGGCAACGAGCAGCGCTTCATCCCCGACGGTGAGCCCATCCTCCGGAACCGAAATCCCCCCGGCCCCGTACAGCCGCTCAGCTTCGTACTGCTTCTCGGAGACAACCACCACCCACTTCGCCATGCCTTCATTGCATCACGCAGCCAGAAGGGGATTTGTCGACGTGTCGCTCAGATGTCCACGAAGCACCCCACAACATGGTCATTGACCATGCCGGTCGCCTGCATCAACGCATAAGCCGTGGTAGGCCCGACGAACCGAAACCCGCGCCGCTTCAGGTCCTTCGCCATCGCCTTCGACTCCGCCGTCACCGCCGGCACCACCGAGAAGTCCACCGGCCGGGGCCGCACCTCCGGCGCGAACGACCACAGCAGCGCCGCGATCCCGCCGGGCAACTCCGCCGCCGCCCGGGCATTCGCGATCGCCGCCTCGATCTTCGCCCGATTGCGGACAATCCCGGCATCCCCGAGTAACCGCTCGATGTCGGCCTCCCCGAAGGCCGCCACCTTCTCGATCTCGAACCCGGCGAACGCGGCGCGGAAGGAAGGACGCTTGCGCAGGATCGTGATCCAGGACAATCCGGACTGGAACGCCTCCAGCGTCATGCGCTCATACAGCCCGTTGTCGTCGCGGACCGGCCGGCCCCACTCGTTGTCGTGATACTCCAGGTAATCGGGTGTCGACGCGGCCCACCCGCACCGGGCCAGCCCGTCTTCTCCCACCACCACGTCGACCATGCCTCGGAACCTACTCCGGGGGTACGACAAAAATCGCTACGCCAGCCGCCCCGACTCCACCAGCCGGGCGAACCGCCGCAACGCCCCGGTCAGGCCGGCCTTCGAGCCCGGCCAGAGCAGCGGCCACGCGAGCCGGCCCGCGGGGCCGGCCGGCAGGTGGAACCACTCGTGCCACACGACCTGGGTGCGGTCGGTGCCCAGCTGGGTGCAGCGCATCACACCCGGGCCCCGCAGGACCTTGCCGTAGTGCACGACCCGCACCTCGAAGGGCGGGTCGACCTTCACCACCCGCATGAGGTCGCGCAGCATCGCCGGGCCCATCTGGGTCACCGCCTCGATCTGGCTGCCCTCGCCGCCGTCGCCGTCGAGCACCCGGACCTTCGTGAACGGGATCCACTCGCCCTGCCGCTCCCAGTCGGTGAGCGCCGCGAACACCCGTGCGGCCGGGGCGGCCACGATCGTCGTTGCCGTGACCTCGCCCGGACCGGGTCGTGCCGCCTCGGTGAAGTCCTCGGCGGTCACTTCACCACCGGAGAGGGGCGGCCCCATGAGTCATCGGCGGAGGCGTCCCAGTTGTTGTCGGAGTTGTTGTCGGAGGACGGCTTCTCGTCCAGGTCGACGTCCGGCTCCTCGGCGTCGTCCGAGGTCTCCGCGGCGGGCTCGGCCGGCGCGTCCGACGGCGTGCCGGTGGTCGTCGACGCCCCGGCCGCGGCGGCTTGGCGCGCGTCGCGCAGCGCGTCCGCGTCCTCCTGCCGTCCCTCGCGGAGAGCCTTGATCTCGGCCTCGAGGACCTGGATCAGCTCCTCCTTGTAGCCGATGTCGTAGCCGGCCCGCCGCAGCGCGGCGTCGACCTGGTTCATTCGGTAGCCCCGGAGGACTGTGTCGAACCGCAGCTGGTTCACGTCGCCCTCGACGAGCGGTCGCGACGACGGCAGCGGTACGGAGCGTCCGTCCGGTTCATGTCCTTCGATCCCCGGGTCGTCACCGGTGATCAACAGCGACACGCCGAACCCGATGGCCCCGACGACCACAGCGGCAATCAACACCAGGAGGAACTCAGCCATAGGGGGAATCGTGGCACGCTGAGTACGCCTGGGCGAGCCCGGCACACCCTTCTGAAGAAACATGGAGGTCATGCAATGTTCCGTCTGGGCGCCCGGCACTTCGCCGACGGCGAGTATGCGGTGATGGCGATCGTCAACCGGACTCCGGATTCCTTCTTCGACCGGGGTGCAACTTTCGCCGAGGATGCCGCGCTGCGGGCCGTCGAGGGCGCGGTGGCGGAGGGCGCCGACATCATCGACATCGGCGGCGTCAAGGCCGGTCCGGGCGAGACGGTCGACGCGGCCGAGGAGCTGCGCCGCACGCTGCCCACGATCGAGAAGATCCGGACGATGTTCCCCGAGGTCGTGATCTCGATCGACACCTGGCGGGCCGAGGTGGCCCGGGAGGTCGTCGCGGCCGGCGCCGACCTCATCAACGACACGTGGGCGGGCGCCGATCCCGGCCTGGCCGAGGTCGCCGCCGAAACGGGGGCCGGCCTGGTCTGCTCGCACGCCGGGGGCCTCACGCCGCGCACCCGGCCGCACCGGGCCGCGTTCCAGGATCCGGTGACCGATGTGGTACGCACGGTCACCGCACTGGCGGAGCGGGCCGTCGCGCTCGGCGTGCGCCGCGACGGCATCCTCATCGACCCGGCCCACGATTTCGGCAAGAACACCCGCCACTCCCTGGCCATCACCAACCGCCTCGGCGAGCTGGTCGGGACGGGCTGGCCGGTGCTGGTCGCGCTGTCGAACAAGGACTTCATCGGCGAGACGCTCGACCTGCCGGTGGGGGAGCGGCTGGAGGGCACGCTGGCGGCGACGGCGGTCTCGGCGTGGCTGGGGGCTCGGGTGTTCCGCGCCCACCAGGTGCGCGCCACCCGCCGCGTCCTTGACACCGTCGCGGCGATCCGGGGCGAGCGGCAGCCGACCGTGTCCCGCCGCGGCCTTGCCTAGCCCCCGGCGTCGCAGACATAGGCCGAACGGCTGTTGCACCGTGCATATACGAAATGTCGGATAAATCCGGCCATGGCGTGGCTGGATTTATCCGCCGGCAAATGCGAAAGGTCTCAGGTCCAGCGCAGAATGTTCTTCCGCCACGCGTAGAGGATGCCGAGGAACAGCACGGCCACGAAGATCGCCATCTCGACGATCACCGCCCCGCCGTACCCCGGCGTGTCGAACACGACCGCCCAGGGGAACAGGAACACGCTCTCCACGGCGAACAGTGTGTAGAGGTAGGCGTACACGTAGTAGCGGATCTGTGCCTGCGCCCAGTCGCCGCCGACCGGGTCCAGCCCGCATTCGTACGTCTCGTACTTCGAGTCACCAGCCGTCGTCCGGTCGGCCGAACGGCGCGGTCCGAGGAGCCGGTTGGCCGTGAACGCGGCGAGGAAGACCGCGGCTCCGACCAGGAGGAGGAGTCCGAGCGTTGCATATCCACCCAGATATCCGCTCATCGTACGCACCGTACCCGCATCATCACGATCTCCGATATGCCCAAAGCGCGAGTGTCGCCGCCGGCGGCCCGCTCAGACCAGACTAGAAGGACGGCGAACCGGGTGGCGGCTCCAGGCCGGCTCCGTCTCGATGAGTCGGATTTGCGACCCGCGCACAGCGACGCGCGCGGCGCAATGACGAAAGTCGCAGCTTCGGTGCTACGGAAGGGATATGCGCCGCAGGCGCGCCGTTCATGCCGACGTACCCTCAGGGTGTAGGACAACACGATCGCCGCAATAGGAGGTCAGCTCACGTGACCAAGCAGGTCCGCCAGCTGGATCGAGTGGTCATCAGGTTCGCTGGCGATTCCGGCGACGGTATGCAGCTCACCGGTGACCGCTTCACTTCCGAGACCGCACAGCTCGGAAACGACATATCCACGCTGCCGAACTTCCCCGCCGAGATCCGCGCCCCCGCCGGCACCCTCCCGGGCGTGTCGAGCTTCCAGGTGCACTTCGCCGACTTCGACATCCTCACGCCGGGTGACGCCCCCAACGTGCTTGTCGCCATGAATCCGGCGGCCCTGAAGGCCAACCTCGCCGACCTGCCCAAGGGTGCAGCGATCATCGTCAACACCGACGAGTTCACCAGCCGCAACCTGGCCAAGGTGGGGTATTCGTCCAACCCCCTCGACGACGGCTCGCTGGAGGGCTGGAACGTCGCCCCGGTCGGCCTGACCTCGATGACGGTCAAGGCGCTCGAGTCGTTCGAGATCTCCAAGAAGGACGCCGAGCGCGCGAAGAACATGTTCGCGCTCGGCCTGTTGTCGTGGATGTACTCCCGCCCGTACGAATCCACGATCTCCTTCCTCGAGCGCAAGTTCGCCTCCCGCCCGGAGCTCGTCGCCGCGAACATCGCCGCGTTCAAGGCCGGCTGGAACTTCGGCGAGACGACCGAGAACTTCGCCGTGCGCTACGAGGTCAAGCCGGCCCGCATGGACGCCGGCAACTACCGCAACATCACCGGCAACGCGGCGCTCGCGCTGGGCATCGTCGCCGCGGGCGTGCGCTCCGAGCTGCCCGTCTTCCTCGGCGCGTATCCGATCACCCCGGCCTCCGACATCCTGCACGAGCTGAGCAAGCACAAGAAGTTCGGCGTGACCACGGTGCAGGCCGAGGACGAGATCGCCGCGATCGGCGTGGCCCTAGGCGCCTCCTACGGCGGCGCGCTCGGCGTGACCACCACGTCCGGCCCCGGCGTCGCGCTCAAGGGCGAGACGATCTCGCTCGCGGTCGCCCTGGAGCTGCCGCTGGTGATCATCGACGTGCAGCGGGCCGGCCCGTCCACCGGCCTGCCGACCAAGACCGAGCAGGCCGACCTCAACATGGCGCTGTTCGGCCGGCACGGCGAGGCCCCGGTCGCCGTGCTCGCGCCCCGCTCGCCCGCGGACTGCTTCACCACCGCCCTGGAGGCGGCACGCATCGCGCTGACCTACCGCACGCCGGTGATCCTGCTCTCGGACGGGTACATCGCCAACGGCTCCGAGCCCTGGCGCCTGCCGGAGATCGCCGACCTGCCCGACCTGCGGGTGCGGTTCGCCACCGAGCCCAACGGCGAGGACGGCAAGACGTTCCTGCCGTACCTGCGCGACCCGCAGACCCTGGCCCGGCCCTGGGCCGTCCCGGGCACCCCCGGCCTGGAGCACCGAATCGGCGGCCTGGAGAAGGCCGACCGCACCGGCGACATCTCCTACGACCCGGCCAACCACGACTTCATGGTGCGGACCCGGGCCGCGCGCATCGAGGGCATCGACGTCCCCGACGTGGAGGTCGAGGACCCGGACGGCACCGCGCGCGTCCTGGTGCTCGGCTGGGGCTCGACGTACGGGCCGATCGGCGCCGCCGCCCGCGCCCTGCGCCAGCGCGGCCTGTCGATCGCCCAGGCGCACCTGCGCCACCTCTCGCCCATGCCGAAGAACCTGGGCGAGGTGCTCAAGAACTACGACAAGGTCGTCATCCCGGAGATGAACCTCGGCCAGCTCGCCGGGGTCATCCGGTCGCGCTACCTGGTCGACGCCATCGCCTACAACCAGGTCCGCGGCCTGCCGTTCACCGCGGCCGAGCTGGAGGGCGTGCTCGAGGAAGTGGTCAAGAATGCCTGAGCAGTTGAAGCTGACGACCAAGGACTTCAAGTCCGACCAGGAGGTGCGCTGGTGCCCCGGCTGCGGGGACTACGCGATCCTGGCCGCGGTCCAGTCTTTCATGCCCGAGCTCAACATTCCGCGCGAGCGGATCGTCTTCGTCTCCGGCATCGGCTGCTCCTCGCGGTTCCCGTATTACATGAACACCTACGGCATGCACTCGATCCACGGCCGTGCGCCGGCGATCGCGTCCGGCCTGTCGGTGTCCCGCCCCGACCTGTCGGTCTGGGTCGTCACGGGCGATGGTGACGCGCTGTCCATCGGCGGCAACCACCTGATCCACGCGCTGCGCCGCAACGTCAACCTCAAGATCCTGCTGTTCAACAACAAGATCTACGGGCTGACCAAGGGTCAGTACTCGCCGACGTCGGAGATTGGCAAGATCACGAAGTCGACGCCGGCCGGGTCCGCCGACTCGCCGTTCAACCCGATCTCGCTCGCGCTGGGCGCGGAGGCGAGCTTCGTCGCCCGCACCATCGACTCCGACCGCAAGCACCTGCAGTCGGTCCTGCGCGCGGCCGCCGAGCACCGCGGCTCCGCGTTCGTCGAGATCTACCAGAACTGCAACATCTTCAACGACGGCGCGTTCGACGCCCTCAAGGAGCCCGCCACCCGCGACGACTTCCTGATCCGGCTGGAGCACGGGCGGCCGATCACGTTCGGCAAGGACGGCGAGTGGGCGGTCACGCACCCGCCCGGCGGCTTCGGTCTCTCCGTCGTGCCGACCGCGTCGGTGGGCGCCGACGAGATCGTCGTGCACGACCAGACGGTCGCCGAGCCGGCGTACGCGTTCGCCCTGTCCCGGCTGCCGGGCCTCGACCTGCGCAACACCCCGATCGGCGTGTTCCGCTCGGTCGACCGGGCGGCCTACGACGACATCGTCCGCGACCAGCTGGCCACCGCGAAGGCCAAGGCGAAGGGCACCCCGGAGGAGGAGCTCGCCGCCCTGCTCAACAGCGGCGACACCTGGACGATCCTCTAGCCCCTCACGCGCATGTGCGGTGGCGGCCCCGGCGGGCCGTCACCGCATTCGCGTCTCAGGAGGCCGTTTCCAGCCAGCGGGTCAGGGTACGCACGCCCCAGCCGGTGGCGCCCTTCGCCAGCTCGCCGTCGTTGGAGTCCGACCAGGCGGGCGAGGACATGTCGAAGTGGGCCCACCGATCCCGTAGCGGGCCGGTGAACTCGCGCAGGTAGAGCGCCGCGAGCAGCGAGCCCGCGCCGATGTCCGTCGAGTTGACCAGGTCGGCGACGTCGCCGTCGAGCTCATCGGCGTAGTCGTCGCTCAGCGGCATGCGCCACACCGACTCGCCCGACGCGGCCGCCGCGGTGGCGAGGGCGCCCGCCAGGGTGTCGCTGTAGCTGTACATCGCGGCCGTGCGCTTGCCGAGGGCGACGCCCTGCGCGCCGGTGAGCGTGGCGAGGTCGATCATGACGTCGGGGCGCAGGCGGCGCACCGCGTACGCCATCGCGTCGCCGAGCACCAGCCGGCCCTCGGCGTCGGTGTTGAGGATCTCCGAGGTGAGCCCGCCGTAGTGGGTGACGACGTCGCCGGGGCGCATGGCGTCGGCGCCGAGCGCGTTCTCGGCCAGTGGGGCCAGCGCGGTCACCCGCACCGGCAGGCGCATCGCGGCGGCGGCCAGTGTCGCGCCGATCACCGCGGCGGCGCCGCCCATGTCCTTGCGCATCAGCCTCATGTTGCTCGTCGGCTTGATGCAGATGCCGCCGGTGTCGAACGTGATGCCCTTGCCGACCAGGACCACGTGCCGCTTCGCGCCGCGCGGGCGCCAGGACATCTCGACCAGGCGCGGGCCGCGCTCGGTGGCCGCGCCCCGCCCGACGGCCAGGATCGCGTTGAAGCCCTGCGCCGCGAGGTAGGAGGGCTCCCGCACCTCGACCGTCAGGCCGGGCACCCCGGCGGCCGCCTTGACCACCTGCCGGGCGAACCAGGCCGGCGTCTTGCGATCGCTGGGCATGTTGGTCAGGTCGCGCGCCAGCACCGTGGCGGTGACGACCGCCCGGGCCTGTTCGAGCGCGCCGGTCGTCTCGCCGGTGGCGGGCAGCGCCACCGTCACGCGCCGGAGCGGGTCGGGCTCGGTGTCGGCGAGGCTGAACCGGTATGACGCCAGCCACAGGCCCTCGGCCAGGCCGCGGACGGCCTCGGGGGGCGTGTCGTGCGCGGCCAGGACGCGCAGGGACGTCTCGGTGCGCGCCTTGCGGGCCAGGGCCGCGCCCGCGGACCGCCAGCCGGCCTCGTCCCCGTCGCCGATGCCGGCGAACAGCAGCCGCGACGGCTTGCGCCCCGGCCGGGGGAGGGTGTGCACGGTGCCGGCCGACCCCGAGTGCTCGACGTCCTCCAGGAACGCCGCACATTCCGCCAGGTCGGCCGGACCGAGCTTGAGCAGGTCGAGTGCGGCGTCGGGAGAGCCGGACGGCACGACGACAGCGACCGCACCGGAGGCGCTGCGGGCTGTGGCGAACCTGATGTCCAGCACTGGGACCCTCCATTCACCGGGCGATTCTCGCCCGGGGATTGCGCGCACACCGATGGGAGCGACCACCAGGGCCACCCAGTCAGAACCCCGAAAGCAGAGCCGTATGCAGGAAGACTCAGCCTGTGGCGGTCTTCAGCGCCTCGCTGAGCTCGTTGGCCTCGTCCTTGGTCATCTCGACGACGAGCCGCCCACCACCCTCGAGCGGGACGCGCATGACGATGCCCCGGCCCTCCTTGGTGACCTCCAGCGGACCGTCGCCTGTCCGCGGCTTCATGGCCGCCATGTTGTCTCCCTTCGCTCCCTGATGTCCCAGACACCAGGTGGCACAGCCGTCCCCGCATGCCCGGCACGCCTGCTCACGGGGCCGTGACCGGACCCGACGACTCCGTGATGTACGCGCCAACCGTTGATTTTCCCTGATGATGGCCCCAAGACCCAAACTGGGACGCGAACCCTGTGACAATCTGTGGCGGAAAATGCCGGTCAACTGTCACAATAAGCGGCCATGCAGGCCCGGTCCGCCCTCTTTGATCTCTATGGCGACCATCTTCGCCCGCGCGGTGGTCGGGCCGCGGTCGCGGCTCTCGTGCGCCTGCTCGCTCCCCTCGGCATCGCCGCCCCGGCCGTCCGTACCGCGGTGTCGCGGATGGTCCGACAGGGATGGCTCCATCCTCTACGGTTGCCGACCGGCCCGGGCTACTGCATCACCCCGAAGGCGGCACAACGCCTCGACGCCGCCGGCGCCCGTATCTACCGCACCCAGCGCCCGGGCGGCCCCGCGAGCGCGTGGACGGGCCGGTTTGATCTCATCACGCTCGAACCGCCCGCGCACCGCGGCGCGCGGGCGAGACTGGTGGCGAACCTCGGATTCCTCGGGTACGGATCGATCGACGGCTCGACGTGGGTCGCCCCGCGGCCGGGGGAGGGCGTCGACGCCCTGCTGACGGAGGCCGGTGTCCGCTATGACCGATTCACGGCGGAGCATTCCGGCGGTACCGAAGGAGCGATCAAGATGGTGGCGAGGGCCTGGGACCTCGACGGGATCGCCGCGGCGTACGGCGAGTTCGTCGAGCGCCTCACCCCGCTCGTGGCCGGCGTCGGCCCCACCACCCCCGACGAGCAGGCCTACGCGGTGCGGTTCACGCTGGTGCACGCCTGGCGCGCGTTCCTGTTCCGCGACCCGCAGCTGCCGCCCGAGCTGCTGCCCGAGCGCTGGGCCGGCACCGCGGCCGCCGCGTTCTTCGACCACCACGCCGTCCGGCTCCGCCCCGCCGCGGACCGTTTCGTGGACGCATGTCTGACCCTCTGATTAGGAGTACCGATGGAGCTGCTCGTCGAACGCACCGATAACGGCGTCGCGATCCTCACCCTCAACCGGCCCGATGCCCTCAACTCGCTGGACGTGGCGCTGAAGGTGGCCCTGCGGGACACGCTGGAAGAGCTTCAAGACGATGATTCGGTACGCGCACTGGTGCTCGCCGGCGCGGGGCGCGCCTTCTGCGGCGGCCAGGACCTGCGCGAGCACGTCGCCTCGCTCGAGGCCGGGACCGGTTCGTCGCTGTCGACCGTGACCGAGCACTACAACCCGATCGCCACGCTGCTCGGCGGCATGCCGAAGCCCGTCGTGGCGGCCGTGCGGGGCATGGCGGCCGGCGCCGGCGCGTCGCTCGCCCTGCTCGCCGACTTCCGCGTCGGCGGCCCGAAGACCGCGTTCCTCATGGCGTTCGCGAACGTCGGCTTGGCCGGCGACACCGGCATCTCCTGGGCCCTGCCCCGCATCGTCGGCCACGCCAAGGCCGTGGAGCTGCTCCTGCTCGCCGAGCCCGTGACCGCGCAGACCGCGTACGACCTGGGCATGCTCACCCGCCTCACCGACTCCGACGACGACGTGCTGCCGGCCGCCCTCGAGCTCGCCGACCGCCTCGCCGCCGGCCCGACGGTCGCCTACGGCCAGATCAAGCGCGAGCTCGCCACCGGCGGCTCCGGCTCGCTCGCCGACGCCCTCGCCGTCGAGGCCGAGGCCCAGGCGACCTGCGGCCACACCGCCGACCACCACAACGCGACCGCCGCGTTCGTGCAGAAGCAGCGGCCGGTCTTCAAGGGAGCCTGAGGTCTGCTTTACGAGGTTCGAACAATCGGCGCATAGGCTGAGTTCCATGGCCGATCGTGAGAAGGTCGCGCATCTGCTGCGCCGGGCGACGTTCGGGCCCACGGCCGAGGAGGTGGACGCCGCCGAGTCCAAGGGCCCGGCGGCGACCCTCGACGCGCTGTTCAGCCCCGCCGCCCCCGACGCCGGCGCGGCCCGCACTCCGTTGCCCAAGCTCGGCCCGGTCGTCAACGAGAAGACCGACCGCGTCGAGCAGATCCGCGTCATCGGCGCGTGGTGGCTGGACCGGATGGTGCAGGCCGACCATCAGGTGCACGAGAAGCTGACCTTCTTCTGGCACGGCCACTGGGCCACCTCCGCCGACAAGGTCAAGTCCGGCCCGCTCATGCTCGCCCAGCAGCAGACCCTGTTCCGCACCGCCCTGGGCGACTTCGCGACGCAGGTCCACGCGATGCTGCGCGACCCCGCCCTGATCGTCTGGCTGGACGGCCAGAAGAACACCGACAAGGCCCCGAACGAAAACCTCGCCCGCGAGCTCATGGAGCTGTTCACCCTCGGCGTGGGGCACTACACCGAGCAGGACGTCCGCGCCGGCGCCCGGGCCCTCACGGGCTGGGTCGTCGACACCAAGACCGGCAAGGCGACCCTCAACCCCAAGCGCCACGACGACCAGCCCAAGACCATCCTGGGCAAGACCGGCAACTTCGACGCCGACGGCTTCGCGGACATCCTGCTGTCCCAGCCCGCCGGCCCGGAGTTCATCGTCCAGAGGCTCTGGCTGCGGTACTGCAGCGACGCCCCCGTCCCGCAGCCCGTCCTCGACCGCGCCAAGACCCAGCCCACGACGGCCGCCATGCTGCGCGAGCTGCTGTCCGCCGACGGCCACACCGAGCTCGTCAAGCAGCCCGTCGAGTGGCTCGCCGGGGCCCTCCGCCAGCTGCAGATCCGCCCCGGCGAGCTCAACGACAACCAGCGCAAGCAGCTCGCCTCCGGCCTCACCCAGCTGGGCCAGGTCCCCCTGCGCCCCCCGAGCGTCGGCGGCTGGCCCGCGGGCGCCGCGTGGCTGACCACGTCGGCGACCCAGGCCCGCATCAAGCTCGCCCAGACCCTGGCCGCGAGGGCACCCCAGCCGGTCCTGGACCGCCTGAAGGCGGTGCCCCCACCCCAGCGCCCGGCGGCCCTGGCCCGACTGCTGGTGGTGGACAGGTTCACCGACCGGACCGTGGCCGCCCTGACCCCGGCCGCGAACGACACCCGCCGCCTGCTGACCCTCGGCCTGGCCAGCCCCGAGTACGCGGTCTGCTGATCCCATGCCCCGCCCACACCTCGGCCAGAGCCCCGGCCCGCCCGACCACGGCCCGCCTCGCGCCGGGCCAGCTCGTGTCCGCCCGCCTCGCGGTGGCCCGGCGCGCATCGGCTTGTTCGGTTTCACGTTGCTCGCACCGTTGAAGGAGGCGGCATGGACGCCCTCACCCGCAGGAAGTTCCTGATCGCCAGCGGCGTCGTCGGTGGCGCGGCGATCGCCGCCGGTAGCGCCTGGACGCTGCGCGACGTCTTCGACACCGCCGGCTGGGACGACCGGCCCGGCGACGCCAAGACGCTCGTCCTCGTCACCCTCTACGGCGGCAACGACGGGCTGGCCAACGTCATCCCGTACGCCGACAAGGCCTACGCCCCGGCCCGCAACAAGCTCGCCTACAAGCCCGAAGAGGTCCTCAAGCTCGACGACACCCTGGGTCTCAACCCGGGCCTCGCCGGCCTCAAGCGCATGTTCGACGCCAAGAAGCTGGCCATCGTCCGCGGCGTCGGCTACCCGAAGCCTGACCACAGTCACTTCCGTTCGATGGACATCTGGCAGACCGCCCAGCCCGACCGGCCCGGCCACACCGGCTGGCTCGGCCGGTGGCTGGACGCCTTCGGCGGCGACCCGCGCCACGCCGTCTCCTTCGAACCCGTTCTCCCTCCGCTCCTGGCCGGCGCGACCACGGCCGGCGCCGCGATCCCCGTCAGCGGCCTCACCTTGCCCGCCAGCGTCAAGCCCGACGTGCTGACCGCCTTCGGCAACCCCGCCGACGGCGAGCCCCCGCTGCAGGCCCGCGCCGCCCGCGCCTTCGCCGACCTCGTCGAGGTCGACGCCCTCATGCACAGCGTCGACGAGGCCGACACCGACGGGGACGCCTCCTCCTCGTCCGGCACCGCCACCGGCGGCCGCTCCGACCTCAAGACCCAGCTCGACCTCGTCGCCCGCTGTGTCGAGGCCCGCGTGGCGACCCGCGTCTTCTCCGTCTCGCTCGGCGGCTTCGACCTGCACGCCGAGGAGCGCAACTCCCAGGAGGTGCTGCTGACGCTCCTGGACGGCGCGCTCACCGCGTTCGCCGACCGCATGGCGAAGACCGACGCGGGCCGCAGGGTCATCGTGGCCGTCTACTCCGAGTTTGGCCGCCGCGTCGCCGCGAACGGCTCCGACGGCACCGACCACGGCACGGCGTCGAACATGTTCATCCTCGGCAGCCCCGTGAAGGGCGGCCTGTACGGCGAACAGCCCAGCCTCTCCGACCTCGACAACGGCGACCTGAAGTTCACCACCGACTTCCGCTCCGTATACGCCACCCTCCTGCGGGACGTCCTCGACGCCGACCCCGAGCAGGTCCTGGGCTACAAGACGCCGCTGGAAGGCATCCTGTAGCCCGGGACCGGACCGCGCCCGCCGGTCAGCCCTCGCCCACCGGATCGAGGGCCGGGCCGTCGGCGGCGAGGACCGCGCCTTCGGCCGCCCGACCCGGATCGGACGGGCTCCACGGCGCCGGATGACGGCCGCGCCCGGCGGCGACCCGCGGGCGGCTGCTGCCCGTCGGCGTCCGCGGCCGGCGGACCGCCGGGCCCCGCGACCGGCCGGCCCGCTCCCGGGCCTTCTTCTCCTCCTCCAGCCAGGTCAGCGCGGTGCGACAGGTATACGCCCACCAGCCGACCCCCGGGCCATACCGCTCCCGCAGCTCGGCCGGCGACGGGGGCGGGTCACCGTACACAACGGTGGCGGTGTTGACGAACTGCTCCATCTCCAGCGGCACCGCGTCGGGCCGGCCGAGGACCCGCAGGAGCAGGGCGTGCGCCGTGTAGGCCCCGATGCCCCGCACCGACAGCAGCGCCGCCCTCGCCTCCTCATACGGCCCGGTGCGCAGCAGCTCCTCGTCGAGCGCGGCCACGCCGCCGATCACCTCGGCCAGGCGCACGGCCTTGTGCCCGGCGCCGGCGTAGGGAAGCAGGTGCGTGGGCGTCAGCCGGGTCAGGAGAGCGAAGTCGGGGAAGGCGGTGTAGTCCTCGCCCGCCGCCGAGACGGTCGTGCCCAGGTGGACGGTCAGCCGGCGCTTGCGAAGGGACGCATACCACTGGGCCGAGTTCTGCACCAGCGTGAAATACACGACCCCCTCGGCCAGGCTCGAGAACCGCACCTGATGCAGGCCGGCCGCGATGGCGAGCAGCGGGCGGACGTGCTCGTCGCTCTCGGCGACGCGCAGGAATCCCGCGCGGTCGTCGTCGAGGCCGAGCCAGGCGGTCACCCGCGCGCCGACCGTGTCCAGCTCCGGCCCGGTGAGCGGCGCCGCGCTGAACACGGTGAGCGTGACGCCCGGCTCGCCGTCGTCGCGCTCGGTGACCTGGGTCACGATCGCGGACGACGGGTCGGTTGGGTGGGTGAAAGCCCGGCGGACGGTGCCCTCGCTGAGCCCGACGTCGCGGATGCAGGGCTGGAAGCCGGCGATCGCGCGCAGGGAGCACTCGAGGTCGAAGGGGGTGGTGGCTGGCAGGACGGTCTTGGTGATGATGCCGAGTTCGGTCATGGGGGAATCTTCGAACGCGGGTACGACAGTTTTTGGCGGGGGCCGCCGGGTTGCTACTGTGCGCGAGCTGCTAGTAGCAGACCGTCGCCGAGGGGGAGAAGGGCCGGGATCCAGGCGTCGCTGTCGCGGAGCGATTTGACCGCCTCGCGAAGAAGTACCGTCTCCGCGTCCCGCATCGTGGGATCGCTGACCCGTCCGCCGGCCAGGGCGTCCGCCAGCGCCAGCGTGCCGCCGGGCCGCAGGAGCCGCTCCGCGGCCGCCACCACCGGCCCGTACTCGCTCGGGTCGTGATCGACGAAGACCAGGTCGTACGCCCGGTCGGCCAGCCGCGGCAGCACGTCGAGCGCGCGGCCCGTGATGATCCGGGTGCGCGAGGGCGGGTTGCCGGCGGCCGAGAACACGCGGCGCGCGATGCGCTGGTGCTCCGCCTCGAAATCGATCGTGGTGAGTACCCCGTCGCGGCGCATCCCGCGCAGCAACCACCCGCCGCTCACCCCGGTGCCGGTGCCGACCTCGACCACCGCCTTGGCGTTGCTCACCGCGGCGATCACCCGCAGTGCCGCCCCGCAGCCCCGGCTCACCGCGCTGATGCCCAGCTCGAAGGCCTGCTCGCGAGCGGCCGTGAGCACCGGGTCCTCGGACACGTACCCGTCGATGAAGTCAGCGGTCCGAGCGGAAGCGGTAATGGGACACCCCTCAGATGAGTTGATTGACCGCAAGCCTAGGAGACCTCGCCCCCGCATGCGTGATGCCGGGGCGTGTAATGCTGGATGCGAAACGGACGGAGGAGCCGATCGTGACAGACGGTTCGGCCTGGCGTCAGCCGGGCCCCGGCGCGCCGGCCAGCGGTAGCGGCTGGGGGTCGCGCCCCGGTTGGGCTGCGCCCAACTCCCCTCAGGGGACAGGGCCGCAGCCGGCGCCCGACAGCTGGTGGTCCGACGCGCTGGCCGACCCGTGGCGCGATCCCGACGCGCCGGTCGTCGTGGTCAAGACCCCGCCGGACGAGGCCCCGGAGCTCGAGAAGCCGCCGCCGCCCTCGGCCGGGCCGCGGGTCGGCATCGGTCTTGTACTCGTCGTGTCGATCGTGACGGCGCTGCTGGCCGGTGCGCTCGGTGGCACGCTCGGGTACGTCTTCGCGGTCGGCGGCGGCGGCGCGACGCTCGGCGGCACCCAGCTCGGCAACCCGCCGCTGAACAACCGCGCCCCCGAGTCGATCGCCGCGCTGGTCAAGAAGGTGCTCCCCAGCGTCGTCACGATCAGTATCCGCGTGGGCAACGGTACGTCACTCGGCTCCGGGTTCGTCGTGTCCGCCGACGGCCACGTGATCACGAACAATCACGTCGTCGAAGGCGGCAGCGGCCCGGCGACGATCCGCTTCAGCGACGCCACGGTCGCCACGGCGAGCGTGGTCGGCAGCGACCCGGAGTCCGACATCGCCGTGCTCAAGATCGACTCCAAGGGCCTGCCGGACGGCAAGCTCGTCCCCGTCGAGTTCGGCAACTCCGACCAGGTGCAGGTCGGCGACCCGGTCGTCGCCGTCGGCGCGCCGCTGGGGCTGACCAGCACGGTGACGTACGGCGTGGTCAGCTACCTCGACCGCCCCATTCGCACGAGCGAGGGCGGCGCCGCCCGGTACTACTCGGCCATTCAGACCGACGCCGCCGTCAACCAGGGCAACTCGGGCGGCCCGCTCTTCGACGCCGCCGGCCGTGTGATCGGGATCAACTCCGTGATCGGGACCCTCTCCGAGGACCAGGCCAGCGCGGGCAACGTGGGCCTCGCCTTCGCCATCCCGATCAACCACGCCCGGCGCATCGCGACCGACATCATCAATACCGGCAAGGCCCGCCGCACGGTGATGGGCGTGCAGGTCGACGCCGCGTACCTGAACCCGCTCGGCGGCGCCCGGCTGTCCACGGTCGAGCCCGGCGGTCCGGCCGAGGCCGCCGGCCTGAAGGCCGGCGACGTGGTCATGACTGTGAACGGCAAGCCGGTCGAGGAGTCGTGGGACCTCACGGCGCTCGTGCGCAGATACGCGCCGGGAGACACGGTGGAAATGCAATATCTCCGCGGTGCGTCGAGAGCCAAGACATCCGTGACGCTCGTCGCCGACGCGAAGTGACCTGACGGCTCTCCCGGACCGCCCCGGGAGTGCGTACTCTTGCGCGTGAGAGCAGGGGAGGGCCGGCACATGGGCTTGGAGAACATCGGGGGCCCGGAGTTCATCGTGATCATCCTGGTCGGGCTGTTCATCTTCGGCCCCGACCGGCTGCCGAAGGCGATCAGCGATGGCGTGAAGATGGTGCGCCAGCTCCGCCAGATGGCCCGCAACGCGACCGGCGACCTGAGCAAGGAACTGGGCACCGACATCCAGCTCGAGGACCTGCACCCGAAGACCTTCCTGCGCAAGCACCTGCTGAGCGAGGAGGACGAGGCCGCGCTGCGCAAGCCGCTGCAGGGCATCTACGACGACGTGCGAGGCGTGGCCGACCAGGTCAGGCGCGATGCCGAGTCGGCCGCGAAGTCGGCCACCACCCCGGCGACCCCGGCACCGACACCCGCGCCCGCCCAGCAGCCCGCCATCCGCGCGTCCTGGGAAGACGTCACCTGAGCGGTCCGGCCGCAATCCGTCAGACGAGCCTGATCCGTCACGCGAGCCCACTGAGCGTCCCCGCCCAAACCCACCTCCGCGTCGAAGGTCTCATGCCGGAAATTTCACCCGCCGGGGGATATTTCGGGCAGATTCGCGCTCCGCAGTCGCCGGTCACCGCCACGAGTCAACGTAGAGCGGACCGTCAACTGGCTGGAAGCTTGCGCATTTCCGTGATCATGCCCTTGGCGCGCAGGGTATTGCATGGTCACGGAGTGAACGTGCTGCTCCTTGTACATGGGCACTCCGCGATCATGGCGAACCGGGCGTTCGGCCGGCGGCGGCTGCATGATCGCGGAAACGTTGTGTTGGCCGTCCATGGCGAGGTCGGTCGACAGAGAACCGGAGGCAGTCCGGCCCTCGCGTCACTCGCTCGGGTCGGCGACCAACGTGCCGTTCTCGCCACGCCGGCCGATGGCCCGCGGTCGCGACGATCCGACCCGCGGGCGAGCCGCCGGTCGGCGGTCGGGTGACCGCCGGTCGGCGTTGGACCGTTGGTCAGCGGCCGGCGGGCTTCAGGCCCAGCGGCTTGCCGACCAGGCTCTCACGGCGCAGGGCCAGCTTGTCGGCCACCGACGACAGGGCCGCGGCGGCCGGGGCGTCCGGGGTGGCCAGGACCAGCGGCAGGCCGACGTCGCCGGCCTCGCGGAGGCGGGTGTCGAGGGGGATCTGGCCGAGGAGCGGTACCTTCGCGCCGACCATGCGGGTCAGCGAGTCCGCGACCGTCTGGCCGCCGCCGGCGCCGAAGACCTCCATGCGCTGGCCGTCGGGCAGTTCGAGCCACGACATGTTCTCGACCACGCCGACGATGCGCTGGTGGGTCTGCAGGGCGATGGAGCCCGCGCGCTCGGCCACCTCGGCCGCGGCGGCCTGCGGGGTGGTCACGACCAGGATCTCGGCCGAGGGCAGGAGCTGGGCCAGGGAGATGGCCACGTCGCCGGTGCCCGGGGGGAGATCGAGGAGGAGCACGTCGAGGTCGCCCCAGTACACGTCGGCGAGGAACTGCTGCAGGGCGCGGTGCAGCATCGGGCCGCGCCAGACGACGGCGGTGTTGCCGGGGGTGAACATGCCGATCGAGATGACCTTCACGCCGTGCGCGGAGGGCGGCATGATCATGGACTCGACCTGGGTGGGGCGGCCGTCCGCGCCGAGCATGCGGGGGATTGAGTGGCCGTAGATGTCGGCGTCGACCACGCCCACGGACAGGCCGCGCGCGGCGAGGGCGGCGGCGAGGTTGACCGTGACGCTGGACTTGCCGACGCCGCCCTTGCCGCTGGCGACCGCGTAGACGCGGGTGCGCGAGCCGGGCTGCGAGAACGGGATGACCGGCTCCTGCGCGTCGCCGCGCAGGCTGGTCTGCAGGTTTTTGCGCTGCTCGGGCGTCATCACGCCGAAGTCGATCTCGACGCCGGCGACGCCCTGGACGGCGCCGACCGCGCGGGTGATGTCCGTGCGAAGCTTGTCTTTCAGGGGGCAGCCGGCCACCGTGAGCAGGATGCCGATCGCGGCGACCCCGTCGGGGCGGAGAATGACGTCGCGGACCATGCCCAGCTCGGTGATGGGCCGGCGGATCTCAGGGTCGTCGACGGTCGCGAGCGCGGCGGCGATCGCGTCCTCGACGGTGGTGGCCGGGGCTGACATGGGTGCCATGTTACGTCGGACGGCGCGTTCACCCTGCCGGGTAAGGACTGCGCGAGGAACGCATCACACGCCCGATTAGTGAATCATGTCGCCCTCGGGGGCTTGTCCGCGTGCCAAACCCGGTGCGACCATCGTTTACACGCCGCGCGCCTAGCCCCTTGAGGCGCGCGGCGTGTTGCGTCCTTGGGTTAGCGGCGGCGGCGTGGAGGGTCGTCCGAGCTGTCCGAGTCGACCGAATCGTCCGGTTCGTCCCCAGGGTTTAGAGGGTCGGACAGCGAGCCGAGGGCCTTGCGGACCTTCTTGCGCTCCGCCTTGGCCCGGCGGTCGGCGGCCTCGTCGAGTTCCTCCGCGACCCGGGCCAGCTCCGAGCGCAGGAAGTCGCGCGTCGCCACCTCGCCCAGTGCGATGCGCAGCGCGGCGATCTCGCGCGCCAAGTATTCCGTGTCCGCCTTCTGTGCCGCGGCCCGGCGGCGGTCCTCCTCGGAGGCCAGGCGGTCGCGGTCCGCCTGGCGGTTCTGGGCGAGCAGGATGAGGGGTGCCGCGTAGGAGGCCTGCAGCGACAGGATCAGCGTGAGGAAGGTGAACGTGTACGGGTCGAACTGCCAGCTCCGGGGAGTGAGCGTGTTCCACGCGATCCACGCCAGGATCACGATCGTCATGTAGACGAGGAACTTCGCCGTCCCCATGAAGCGGGCGATGCCTTCGGACCACTGGCCGAAGGCCTCCGGATCGAACCGCGGCAGCGTGATCCGGGACTCCCGCGGCTGGTCGAGCCGCCGGCGCTCAGCCATGGCCGCCGCTGGCGGTGCCGGACGCGCTCCCCGGAATGGCGATGCTCAACGGCTCGGCATGGTCGCGGTCGCGCCAGTCCTCGGGCAGCAGATGGTCGAGCACGTCGTCGACGGTGACGGCGCCGACCAGCTTGTCGTTGTCGTCGATCACGGGCATCACCACCAGGTTGTAGGTCGCCATCCGGCGAGTGATCTCGGCCAGCGTGGTGTCCGGGGCGAGCGGGTCGATGCCGTTGTCGACCACCCCGCCCAGCAGCGCCGACGGGGCCTCGCGCAGCAGCCGCTGGAAGTGCACGACGCCGAGGTACCGGCCGGTGGGCGTGGCCATCGGCGGGCGTGTGACGAAGACCCCGGCGGCGACGGCGGGGGACAGCTGCGGCTCGCGGATGCGCGCGAGGGCCTCGGCGACCGTCGCGTCGGGCGCCATGACGATCGGCTCAGAGGTCATGACGGCGCCGGCGGTGCCGGGCGCGTATTCCAGCAGGGCCCGCACGGGGGAGGCCTCGTCGGGCTCCATCAGGTCGAGCAGCACCTCCTGCTCCGGCTTGGGCATCTCGGCGAGCAGGTCGGCGGCGTCGTCGGGGTCCATCTCCTCGAGGATGTCGGCGGCGCGCTGCGGCTCCAGGGCCGTGATGATCTCCAGCTGGTCGTGCTCGGGCAGCTCCTCGAGCACATCGGCGAGGCGCTCGTCGTCGAGGGCGGCGGCGACCTCGACGCGGCGGGACTCGGAAAGGTCCTGCAGCACGTTGGCGAGGTCGGCTGGGCGCATGTTGTCCAGCACGGCGAGCAGCCCGGCGGTGCCCTGCGTCTGCGGCTCGCCGGCCAGCCCGGAGACCTCGCCCCACTCGAGCTGGTTGAGGTGGCCGCGGCGGGTGAGCCGGCCGGTGAATTCGCGCACGGCGACCCTCGACAGCGACCACCCGCCGGTGCGATCGGCGTCCATGGCCACATCGACGACGGCGCCGGTGCGGCCGGTCGCCGCCACGGTGACGTGCCGGTCCATGAAGTCCTCCAGCACCAGCAGCTCGCCCGGGCGCTTCTCGAAGCGGCGGAGATTGAGCGTGCCGGTGTTGAGCACCACGGCGTCGGGCTCGATGGCGGTGATCCGGCCGATCGGCAGGAAGATGCGCCGGCGCATCGGCATCTCGGCCACCAGCCCGACCACGCGGGGCGGCTGGTTGCCGGTGCGGGCCCGCGCGACGGCATCACGCACCCGCCCGACCTGGTCGCCGTTCGGATCGAACACGCTCAGGCCCGCGAGGCGCGCGATGTAGACCCGCGGCGCACTGCTCACGAGGCTCAAGCCTACTTAAGGAATCCACCGCGTTGCCGTTGGACCGATCGTGGCGGGCCGTCGCCACCTAGGCTGCCGATATGAGCATGGTGCGGTATTCCGTCGTCGACGTCTTCACCGATCGGCCCTTCACCGGCAACCCTCTGGCGATCGTCTACGACGCCGAAACCCTGGCCGGTGAGCAGATGCAGGCGATCGCGCGCGAGTTCAACCTCAGCGAGACGATCTTCGTGCTGCCGCCGACGAGCGCGGAGGCGACGTACCGTGTGCGGATCTTCACACCGAGCACCGAACTGCCCTTCGCCGGGCACCCGAGCGTCGGCTGCGCGGTGACGCTGCTGCGCAACGGGGCGATCAAGGGCCCCGAAGTGGTGCAGGAGTGCGGGGCGGGGCTGCTGCCGATCCACATCGACGAGGTGCACGGCACGGCGACGGTCACCGGGGGCGTGCCGACCGTCGGCCCGGCGCTCGACCCGCTGCCGCTGCTGGAGTCGATCGGGCTGACCGAGGCGGACTACGTGGGCCCGGCGCCGCGGCTCGCCGGCTGCGGGCTGGAGTTCGTGTTCCTGTCGGTGACGGACGACGCGGTCGGGCGGGTGCGCCTGTGGCGGCCCGTCGACAACCTCAGCGTCTTCCACTGGAACGCCGAGCAGAACCTCGCGCACGTGCGCGTGCTCGTGCCCGAGGTGGGCGTGGCCGAGGACCCGGCCACGGGATCGGCGGCGATGGGGCTCGGCGTCTGGCTGGTGAGCAGCGGTCTGCTGCCGGGCGACGGCCTCTCGCGGTACGAGATCGCCCAGGGTTTGGAGATGCACCGCCCCTCGGCCCTGCACTGCACGGTGACCGCGAGCGGCGGGAAGGCCGTGTCCGCGTCCGTGGGCGGTCACGTCGTGCCGATCGCCTCCGGCGAGATGATCGTGCCGCCGTTCGTGGGCTGACGCCGCCGGCCGTCGAGCACGACCACCGCCACGCCGGCGAGCAGCACGGCGATGCCGGGCAGCGTGCGCGCCGCCGGCAGCTGCCCGAGCAGCAGCCAGGCGATGACGAGCGCGCCCGGCACCTCCAGCAGCAGGAGCACGGCGATCGTCGTGGCGCTGACCCGGTGCAGCGCGTAGTTGACCAGTGTGTGACCGAGCAGCTGAGGCCCCAGCGTCATGGCCGCGATCGCCAGCACGGTCCGGCCGTCGTACCCCCACAGCCCCGCCCCCGTCACGACGCACGCGACCAGCAGCAGGGCCGCGCAGACCGAGTAGCAGACCGAGGCGTACACGGTCGTCGCGAGGCTGGCCCGGGCGCGCTCGCCGAGCAGCGTATACGCGGCCGAGGCGATCCCGCCGATCAGCGCCAGCGCGTCGCCGAGCAGCGCGCGGCCGGACAGGTCCGGGTCGGCGCCGGTGGCCAGCGCCACGCCGGCGACCGCGATCCCGATCCCGGCCCAGGTGCCGGCCGAGACCCGGATCCCGCGGGCCGCCGCGATCAGCGCGGTCCAGACGGGGGCCGTGCTGACCAGCGCCACCGACATCGCCACGCTGGTCAGCTTCGCGCTGGGCACCCACGTGCCGAAGTGCACCGCCAGGCACACCCCGGACAGCACCGTCACCGCCAGCGTCCGCGACCCGTCGCCGGGCCGCAGCAGGTCGCGCAGCTGCACGCGGCGCCGCGTGAGCGCGGCCGGGGCCAGCGCGGCGGCGCCGATCGCGTTGCGCCAGAAGGCGATCGCGAGGGCGGGGGCGGCGGCGAACGCGATGAGCGGCGCCGAGGCGGAGACCGCGACGATCGCGATCGCCAGCGCGGCGATGGTGGAGAGCCCGACCTGGCGCATGGTGCGAATTGTCGTTGATCCGACACTGAGCCCTTCCGGCGCCAGGCAGACCGTTCGGATGATTTGAGGGAGGCCGAACGGTGATCGAAGCCGTCTGTTTTAACTACTTCAACACGTGTACCCGTGCCGTTCACCGTGGTGGCGGCCATCGCCGCACCGCCGAGGTGCTCGGCGTCGACCCGGCCGAATGGCTCGCGCTGCTGGACCGGACCTACGACGAGCGCATCCGCGGCGCATACGGCGGCCACTTCGCGGGCTTACGCCGGCTCGGCGCCGAGCTCGGCGTCGAGCCGACCACCGCCCAGCTGCGCGAGGCCGTCGGGCTCACCGCCGTCCAGCTGCGCGCCCCCGACCTGGGCGGTCACCTGACCTTCCACGCCGAGCCGGACTGGCGGGGCGCGTCGATCGAATCGCTCGAGCGGGTACCGGAGCTGGTCGGGGCGCCTATCCTGGTGGCGTGACCGTGACGGCGACGCTGTCGCTGACGGATGGCCGCTTGCTCGCCCGCCTGGCGGCGGACGCGGTCCACGCACGGCTCACCTGTGGACGTCTCGCCGCGCGGATCCCGCCCGGCAGCCCGCTGCACGACGACGGCGCCTCGTTCGTGACCCTCGAGTGCGGCGGCGCGCTGCGCGGCTGCGTCGGCAGCCTGGAGCCGGTCCGGGCGCTGCACCACGACGTGGTCCACAACGCGCTGCGCGCGATGAACGACCCGCGGCTGCCCCCGGTCACCATCGCCGACTGGCCGGCGTTGGACGTGAAGGTGTCGGTGCTCGGTGCGCCGGAGCCGATCCCGGCGGCGAGCCGCGAGGAACTGCTGGCCGCGTTACGCCCGGGCGTCGACGGGCTCATCATCACCGACGACGGGCGGCGGGCGACGTTCCTGCCGTCGGTCTGGGTCAAGCTGCCCGACCCCGAGCAGTTCCTCGCCGCGCTGCTGCGCAAGGGCGGCTGGGCGGCGCCGGAGTGGCCCGCCGGGCTGATCGCGCAGCGGTACGGCTCGACCGAGTTCCACGACCACGCGCCCCGCGCGGCCCTGCCGCCGTGATCGGAGGCGTGATTGGATGGTGGTATGGACGCGCTGGTCGAGGAGGCGGCGAAGAAGGCCGCCGTCGCCTGGGTCGCCGCCGGCGGGCGCCCGGCGACCCTGGTGTGGTGCGCGTGGCTCGGCGGCGCGCTGCTGGTCGTCAGCGGCGAGGGGGAGCAGGCCGTCCCCGGACTGGCCGAGGCGGCCGCCGTCGAGGTGAGCCTGCGCGGCGACCACGGCGGGCGGATCGTCACCTTCCCCGCCGACGTGAGCCGGATCACCCCGGCGGACGAGGCGTGGGCCGAGCTCGTGCCGCAGCTGGCCGGCAAGCGGCTCAACGGCGCCGGCGGGGCCGAGGACCTGGCCCGGGCGTGGGCCGAGCGGTGCGTGGTGAGCCGGCTGACCCCGGCCGGCGGCGGCGCCGAGCTGCCCGACGACGCCCAGGCCGCGCCGCCGCGGCCGACCCCGGCGACGCGCATCCCGCGCCGCCCGTTCCGGCTGCACAAGGTCCGTGGCGCTACGCGAGACCCACGGCGCTGAGGCTCTCGTCCCACAGCCGGGCGGCCAGGGCCGGATCCGCGGTCTCCTTCGTTGGCCGCGCGAGCTTGCGGTCGATGTAGTACCCGCCCGAGGTGAGCTGCACCCGTGGCGTCGCCGCCAGCCAGACCAGCGTGTCGGCGCCGCGCTCGGGGGAGCGCGCGAACGGCGCGAGCCGGGCCATCACGTTGATGCCGATCGTCGAGCCGAAGCGGCTGCGGACGAACCCCGGGTGGTACGACGCCGACATGATGTCCGGCCAGCGGCGCGCCGCCTCCGCCGCGAACAGGATGTTTGCCTGCTTGGCCGAGCCGTACTGCCGCCACATCCCGCGCCTGCGGGCGCCGCGCAGGTCGCCGGGGTCGAGCGCGCCCATCGCGTGCGCGCCGGAGGCGGTGTTGATGATGCGGCCGCCCCGCAGCTGCTCGCGCAGGAGGTTGCTGAGCAGGAACGCGGCCAGGTGGTTGGTCTGCAGGGTCGCCTCGAACCCGTCGGCGGTCACGACGTGGCCGCGCACCACCCCGCCGGCGTTGTTGGCCAGCACGTCGATGCGCTCGTACCGCTGGCGCAGGTGATCGACCAGCACGTGCACGTCGTCGAGCTTCGCGAAGTCGCTGCGGTACGCCGGGACCGTGCGCCCGCCCGCCTCCCGCACAGCCGCGGCGGCGGTCTCTAGGCGGGCCGGATCGCGGCCCACGAGGACCGTGTTGGCGCCGCGGCGGGCCATGTCAATGGCGGCGGCGAGGCCGATTCCGGAACTCGCCCCGGTGATCACCACCGTACGGCCGGTGAGATCTCCCACAGGGGCATTCTGCGTACTCACGCGACGAGGTTACCGTGAGGTAGCCGCCTGAACCTTCGCTAAGGAGCCCCGCCATGGCCGCCCTCGGACGACCGCGCCGCTCGTGCCTCGCCGTTCCCGGGTCGAGCGTGAAGATGCTCGGCAAGGCTCAGGGCCTGCCCGCCGACCAGGTCTTCCTCGATCTGGAGGACGCGGTCGCGCCGCTGGCCAAGCCGGACGCCCGCAAGAACATCGTGGCCGCGCTCAACGACGGCGGCTGGGCCGGCAAGACCCGCGTCGTGCGGGTCAACGACCTGACGACGCCGTGGACGTACCGCGACGTCATCGAGGTCGTCGAGGGCGCCGGCGACAACCTCGACTGCATCATGCTGCCCAAGGTGCAGGGCGCCGGCCAGATCGAGTGGCTGGACCTGACGCTGACCCAGATCGAGAAGACCATCGGCCTGCCGGTCGGGAAGATCGGCATCGAGGCGCAGATCGAGAACGCAGCCGGCCTGGTCAACGTCGACGCGATCGCCGCCGCCAGCAAGCGGATCGAGACGATCATCTTCGGCCCGGCCGACTTCATGGCCTCCATCAACATGAAGTCGCTGGTCGTCGGCGCGCTGATCCCCGACTACCCGGGCGACCCCTACCACTACATCCTCATGCGCATCCTCATGGCCGCCCGCATGCATGACCTGCAGGCGATCGACGGACCGTTCCTGCAGATCCGCGACGTCGACGCGTTCCGCGAGGTCGCCCGGCGCAGCGCCGCGCTCGGCTTCGACGGCAAGTGGGTGCTGCACCCGGGCCAGATCGACGCGGCCAACGAGGTGTATTCACCCGGGCAGGAGGACTACGACCACGCCGAGCTCATCCTCGACGCGTACGACTACGCCACCTCCGAGGCCGGCGGCAAGCTCGGCGCGGTCATGCTCGGCGACGAGATGATCGACGAGGCGTCCCGCAAGATGGCGCTGGTCATCTCGGCGAAGGGCCGGGCCGCAGGGATGAAACGCACCACCGCGTTCACCCCGGCGAACTGAGAAAACGCGCGTCGCATTGCCCGCCGGTGGATCCGGAAGGCAGGATTTGCCCTATGGCACCCGACCTACGTTCCAGCGGCCCCGCGGGTAAGAGCGGCCGGCGCGATGCGAGCCGGCCCACCTCCGCGCGGCGCACCTTGCGGGCCGTACCCTCCAGCGGTCCCGAGCTCGCCGGCGACCCCGCCGGCGAGGAGGCCCCGACCGCCGTCGACCGGCTCGACGGGCGGGTCGCCCTGGTCACCGGCGCGGGCAGCCCCGACGGCATCGGCTATGCGTCCGCCCGCCGGCTCAAGCAGATGGGTGCCGCGGTCGCGATCGTCTCGACCACCCGGCGCATCCACGACCGGGCCAGCGAGCTCGGCGTCATCGGGTTCGTCGCCGACCTCACCGTCGAGGCCGAGGTCGGCGCCCTGGCCGACGCGATCAACGACCAGCTCGGCGCGGTGGACATCCTGGTCAACAACGCCGGCCTGGCCAGCAAGGCGAGCCCCGAGGTGCTGCGCCCGGTGGCGCAGCTGACCTACGACGAGTGGCGCGCCGAGATCGACCGCAACCTCACCACGGCGTTCCTGGTCAGCCGGGCCTTCGTGGGCGGCATGGCCGAGCACGGCTGGGGCCGGATCGTCAACCTCGCCGCCACCGCCGGCCCGGTCAACGCGCTGCCCGCCGAGGCCGGTTACGCGGCCGCGAAGGCCGGCGTGGTCGGGCTCACCCGGGCGCTGGCGATGGAGCTCGTCGCCGACGGCATCACGGTCAACGCGGTCGCGCCCGGCATCATCCACACCGGCGCGTCGACGCTCGTGGAGCTCAAGCAGGGCTTCGGCACGCCGATGGGGCGCCCCGGCACGCCGGAGGAGGTCGCGGCCACCATCGCGTTCCTTTGCTCGCCCGGCGCCTCGTACATCACCGGCCAGATGCTTGTCGTCGACGGCGGCAACAGCGTGCGGGAGGCCCAGTACCGTTAGCGCCGAGGTAATCCACAGCAGCTCCGACGGCACAGTCAGCCAATCATCAGGTTGGCTGGCTAGGCTCGGCGGTATGGGGCGAACCGGTGACTATGCGGTCCTACTCGGGCCGCCGGTCGTCGTCGGGTCGGCCGTCGGCTTCGTGCTGCTCGCCGACGAGCCCGAGGCGTTCCTGCCGCTGCTGCTGGTCCTGCAGCCGCTGACCACCCTGGGCATCGTCGTCGGGCTCGTCCAGCTCACCCGGTCCACGCGCGGGCCCTCGACGTTCCGGCTGGTGGTCTTCGACGGGCACGCGGCCTTCGCGGCCCGGCCCACGTTTCGCCGGCAGTGCGTCTTCAACGGGCTGCTCAGCGCCGCGCTGCTGCTCATGGCGATCAACGGCCTGCGGGTGCCGGGCCGGATCGTGCCGACGCTGGCCTGGGCGATCCTGGTGCTCAACGCCTTCGCCGTGGCCCTGCTGCTGTTCCGCATGATCCGCAGCGGGCCGCTGGTGATCACACCGGCCGGGGTCGCGATCGACGGCGGGCGCACGTTCGTGCCGTGGGCCGCGCTCGAGGGCGGGCCGGAGAGTCCCCAGTGGACGCTCGCCCACCCGGAGCTGGTGCGCGGGCGGCCGATCAGGCGCTTTCAGCCGGGCCAGGTGGTCCCGCTCGACGTGTCGCTGTGGTTCCTCTTCCGCTCGATCCACTCGTACCTCGACCACCCGGAGCGCCGGCCCGCGATCGGCACGCCCGAGGAGCTCGACCGGCTGCGCGGCGCCCTGGCCCGCCAGCCCACCTGATCGCCCGACGCGACGGGTGGCGCGCCTCCCGTAACATCGGACCATGCGCTGGCACTGGGTCGTCGTGCCGTCGCTGATCGTCCTCGGCGCCGTCACGCTGGCGCAGGCGCTCAGCCCCGGCGGCTACTTCTACGGCGGCGCGGCCGCGCTCGCCCTCTCCGGCGCATACCGGGTGCTCGCCTACCGGCGTCGGCGCGGGGAGCCGCCGGCCCGGCCCGGCTGGGAGTTCCACCCGTGGCCCGGGCTCGCCCCGGCGCGCGCCGGGCAGGCCTTCGCCTTCACGACGCTGATCATCCTCATAGTGCTGTTCGGTACGGCCACGCCCGACCCGTTCATGATCGGCGCCACCGCCGTCGTCGCGCTCATACCGCTCGGCGTCGGCGTGCGGTTGGTCACACGGCTGGTCCGGCGCACGCCCGCGCTGCGGCTGAGCGCGACCGGGATCGAGGTGCACGGCAAGCGGTACGCCTGGGAGCGGATCGGCGGCGTCGAGCTCAACGGCGAGCCGGCGAATCCGCGGCTGGACGTGCTGATCGCGGGCCGTCGCCGCCCGGTGACACTGCGCCCGGCCGACGTCGACGCGAACCTGCTCTTCCTCATGGATCTGCTCGGGTACTGCCAGTCGCACCCGGAGCATCGCGCCGCGATCGGCCAGGCCGAGGAGGCCCAGCGCGTGCACGGGCTGCTGCTGAGCGCCCGGCTCGCGGCCGGGCTGCGCGGTGGCCCGCGACCCATCGTCGTGGGGCCGCAGCGCCTCGCGGCCGGCTGACATCGCCGCGCGCTAACGTCGACACATGCGCACCGCTGAACAGATCCTGCGCGAGGCCCGGACCATCGCCGTCGTGGGCGCCTCCCGGGACCGCATGAAGACCGCACATTCGGTACCGCTGCAGATCCAGCGGCACGGATGGCGCATCGTGCCCGTCAACCCGTTCGCCGACGAGATCTTCGGCGAGCGCTGCTACCGGACGCTCGCCGACATCCCGTTCCCGGTCGACCTGGTCAACGTGTTCCGGCCGTCCGAGGACGCCACCGGAGTGGTCAAGGAGGCGCTCGCCATCGGGGCGCCGGCGGTCTGGCTGCAGCAGGACATCTCTTCGCCGGAGGGCCGCGCGCTGGCCGAGGCCGCGGGCGTGGACTTCGTGGAGAACAGCTGCATCGCGGTCGTCCGCGCGGTGCACGCGATCACGCTCGTCTAGCGGATCCCGTATTCCCGCAGCAGACCCCGGCTGATGATGGTCTTCTGGATCTCCGAGGTGCCCTCGCCGATGAGCAGGAACGGCGCCTCGCGCATCAGCCGCTCGATCTCGTACTCCTTCGAGTAGCCGTAGCCGCCGTGGATGCGGAACGCCTCCTGGACGACCTCGGCGCAGTACTCGCTCGCCAGCAGCTTCGCCATGCCGGCCTCGACGTCGTTGCGGTGCCCGGCGTCCTTCAGCCGCGCGGCGCTGACCATCAGCCCGTGCGCCGCCTCGATCTTCGTGGCCATCTCGGCCAGCTTGAAGGCGATCGCCTGGTGCTTGACCAGCGGTGCGCCGAAGGTCTGGCGCTGCTGGGCGTACGCGATGGCCAGCTCGAACGCGCGGATCGAGATCCCGCAGGCCCGCGCGGCCACGTTGACCCGCCCGACCTCGATGCCGTCCATCATCTGATAGAAGCCGCGCCCCACCTTCTCGGCGCCGCCCAACACGGCCGAGCCGGGCACCCGGACCCCGTCGAGCACCATCTCGGTGGTCTCGACGCCCTTGTACCCCATCTTCTCGATCTTCCCGGGGATGTTCAGCCCCGGTAGCCGCTCGTTGAGCCCGAACCCGGGGTCCTTCTCGAGCAGGAACGTGGTCATGTTGCCGTACACCGACTCGGCGCCGAGGTCGGTCTTGACCAGGGTGGCCACGACGGACGAGTACGCGCCGTTGGTCAGCCACATCTTCTGCCCGTCGAGCACCCAGTCGTCGCCGTCCGGGACGGCCTTGGTGCGGATCGCGGCGACGTCGGACCCGGTGCCGGGCTCGGACATCGAGAATGCGCCGCGCACCTCGCCGGTCGCCATCCGGGGCAGCAGCCGCCGCTGCTGCTCCTCGGAGCCGTGCTGGGAGACGAGGTAGGCCACGATGAAGTGCGTGTTGACGATGCCGGACACGGACATCCAGCCGCGCGAGAGCTCCTCGACGACCAGCGCGTAGGTCAGCAGGGACTCGCCGAGCCCGCCGAACTCCTCGGCGATCGTGAGCCCGAACAGCCCCATCTCCCGCATGCCCGCCACGATGTCGGCCGGGTAGACGTCCTCGTGTTCGAGCCGCTGCGCGTGCGGAATGATCTCCTTGTCGACGAACTCACGGACGGTCTCGAGCATCGACTGCTGTACATCGGTAAGCCCGGGTGTCCGAGCAAGACGAGCCATGTCGGAAAGACCTCCGTTGGTCAGCCAAGTTACCGGCGGGTATCCCCGAAGTATCGGAGTTTTCCGCCCCCAGGCCAATGTGACCGGTCCACATCACCCTGTGAAATGGTTCTCAGGTGCGCGTGAACGGCATGTCGGTGGCAGCGTTGGCCTGCGCCGTATTGTTACCCCCTTTCGGCATCCTCATGGGCCACATCGCGTGGTCTCAGTGCCGCCGAGAACGCCGCCCCGGCGCCGGCCTGGCCCTGGCGGCGATGGTCATCGGCTATACGGAGCTGCTGATCCTCTGCGGCGTCCCGATCGTCATGGCTGGCTTCTGACGTCCGGCGGGCCGGCCGAGACCCGCGCGAGGAGCTCGTCGTAGGTCATCCGCCGCCCGTGGACGTGCTCGAGCCATCAGGTGACGCCGGCCTCTTCGTAGGCCGCGAACACGCTGTCATCCGGCCCGCGCGAAGCCCCGACCAGGGCCACCGCGAACGCTCCGCCATCGCCGCCACGGTGCCGCGAGAGCTGCCCGACGGACTCACGCACGGCCTCGGGCGACATGGTCATCGCCCCGCTCTCGTCGTCCCCGGCCGCGATCCAACCGTCGTAACGCGCCGCCCGTCGCAACGCCGCCCGGCTGTGCCCCCCGACCCAGATGGGCACCCGAGGCCGCTGCACGGGCGGCGGCGCGAGCACCACCCCGTCGACGGTGTAGTGCACCCCGGCGTGCGTGACCCGGTCCCCGCTGAGCAGCCCCGCCACGACGGAGAGCCCTTCATCGAGCCGCTCGGCGCGGGAGCGCTCGCCGGCGTCCTCCCCGAAGGCCGCATACTCGACGGCCACGCCCCCGATCCCCACCCCGAGCACAACGCGGCCGTTGCTGAGCCGGTCAAGCGTGGCCACGGCGCTGGCCACGACGGCGGGCCGCCGGCGAGGCAGGGGAGTGACCGCGGTGCCGAGCAGCAGCCGATCGGTAGCCTGCGCGACGGCCGCGAGCACCACCCAGGGATCGGCGGAGGGAACGCCCCAGGCAAAGGCGAGATGGTCCCAGACGAACAACGCCTCCCACCCGGCCGCCTCGGCCGCACGCGCGACCTCGACGACCCGCCGGGGCTCGGCAAACTCCCCGAGCGTGCAGACGTCAATCCCGTAACGCACGCGGACCTTCTTTCAAACGGCCGCCCAGGGCTCCTTGGGCGCCGCGGACGCCCCGTCCGGACAAACCTTCCGATAGTCGCACCAGGAGCAGCGCGGGCCGGCGAGGGCGGGAAACGCGTCGTCCGGAGCCGCTCCTCCCGAGGCCAACGCCGACTCCGCGGCCACGATGTCCGCCGCGGTCTCCTCGGCCCGCCGCAGGTGCCGCGCCAGCGACTCGGCCGTGTGCTCGTGCGCCGCCACCGTCCCGCTGGGCAGATGGTGCAGCTCCACCCGATGGCACTCCCGCCGGAACACCCGCGCCGTCGCGATCGCATACAGCGCCAGCGCCCGCGACCCCCGGGCGTCGTCGGGCGTCGCCCCGGCCCGCCCCGTCTTGTAGTCAACGATCACCAGCTCGTCACCGCGCTGGTCGATGCGGTCCACCCGCCCCGACAGCGCCAGCGTCTCGGTGCGGGCCGCCACCGTGCGCTCCACGCCCACCGGATCGTCGGCCGGATCGAGATCCTCCACATAGGACTCCAGCCAGTCGAGGGCGCGCCGGTAGACCTCCCGCTCCTGTTCCTCGTCGCGGTAGCCCTCGCGGACCCAGGTGGCCTTGAGCAGGGTGGGCAGCGCGTTCGGGGTGCGGCGCTCGGCGGGCAGGGCATACCAGTTTTTCAGCGCCGTGTGCACCGACGCGCCCAGCGAGTTGTGCGCCCAGGGCGGGCCCTTCTGCGGGGCCGGGCGGTCGACGTAGGAATACCGATAGCGGCGCGGACAGTCCTCGTAGCTGCCGAGCTTGCTGGGCGTGCAGGTGAACAGTCTCCGAGGTGCCGCGAATAGACCCAACTGCTCCACGCCCAGCATCCTGCCACCCGGGTACGACAAAAAGAAAAGCGTCGATGCTAATGGGGCGAGTGCAGGTACGTCGTCACGAAGGCACCGATCGCGTCGGCGAGCAGCTGCACCGCGATCGCCGCGACCAGCAGGCCGGCGATCCGGGTGAGCACCTCGATGCCGCTCGGCCGCAGGACGCGCACCAGCAGACCGGAGAAGCGGAGCACGAGGTACACGATGATCATGACGGCGACGATGCCCACCGCGATCGCCGAGTACCCGGTGAAGTCGTGGGCGCGCCGCACGAACAGCATGGTCGCCACGATCGCGCCCGGCCCGGCCAGCAGCGGCGTGCCGAGCGGCACCAGCGCGACGTTCGAGGTGACCTCGTTGCGCGAGTCGTCGGTCTTGCCGGTCAGCAGCTCGAGGGCGACCAGCAACAGCAGCAGGCCGCCCGCGCCCTGCAGCGCCGGCAGCTCGATGTGCAGATAGCCGAGGATCTGTCGGCCCAGCACCGCAAACGCCACAATCACGCCGAAGGCCAGCGCCACCGCCTGCAGCGCCGCCCGGTGGCGGGTGCGGCGCTCCATCTGGCCGGTGAGCGCGAGGAAGATCGGCACCGCCCCGGGCGGGTCCAGAATGACCAGGAGCGTCACGAACACTTCCCCGAACAGCTTCAAATCCACGACCGGATTGTCGTGGGCGCCCCGTATCGAGCGGAAACCAGGGTCTTGACGCGGTCGAACGGCACCCCTACGTTGCCTGAATAACAGCAAACTTTCCTTACAGATGGAGGGTTTATGGGCAAACGCAGAGTCCTGACGGGGCTGTCTGCGGGGCTCGCGGCCACGCTGGCGGCGACGTCGCTGGCCCTCGTTCCCGGGACCGCGGCGGGCGCCCACGGCGCCGCGCACCAGGACCAGTTCAAGCGCGTCGGGTACTTCATCCAGTGGGGCATCTACGGCCGCCAGTACTACGTCAAGAACCTCGAGACGAGCGGGCAGGCCGCGCGGCTGACCCACATCAACTACGCCTTCGGCAACGTCGACGCCTCCGGCAAGTGCGCCTCCGCCGACCCCTGGGCGGACTACCAGCGCCCGGTCTCCGCCGAGGAGAGCGTGGACGGCGTCGCCGACGCGCCGGGCCAGGCGCTCAACGGCAACTTCAACCAGCTCCGCAAGCTCAAGCAGAAGCACCCGGGCCTCAAGGTCCTGCTGTCGCTCGGCGGCTGGACGCTGTCGGCGAACTTCTCCGACGCCGCGCTGACCGACGAGTCGCGCAAGGCGCTGGTCAAGTCGTGCATCGACACGTTCATGTCCACCGGGGTCTTCGACGGCTTCGACTTCGACTGGGAGTGGCCGGGCTCGGAGGGCAACCCGGGCAACGTGATCCGGCCCGAGGACAAGAAGAACTTCACGCTGCTCGTCGCCGAGTTCCGCAAGCAGCTGGGCAAGAACGCGACGCTGACGGCGTTCCTGCCGGCCGCGCCCGCCAAGATCGACGCCGGCTTCGAGGCGAACAAGATTTTCAAGTACCTCGACTTCGGCTCCGTCCAGGGCTACGACTTCCACGGCACCTGGGAGACCACGACCAACCAGCAGTCCGCGCTGTTCGTGCCGCGGGGCGCTCCGACCACGCCGGACTTCAGCGGGGCCAGCGCGCTCAAGGCGTGGACCCAACGCGGCGCGCCGAAGCAGCAGCTCGTGCTGGGCGTGCCGTACTACGGCCAGGGCTGGACCGGCGTGACCAACGCCAACCGCGGCCTGTTCCAGCCGGCGACCGGCCCGGCGCCGGCCACGTGGGCGGCCGGCAACGAGGACTACAAGACCCTCGCGACGCTGCCGCAGCAGGGCTACAAGGTGTACCACGATCTGCAGTCCGGCCATGCGTGGCTGTTCAACGGCAGCACGTTCTGGACCTTCGACGACCCGGTCGTTGTGGCCCAGAAGGGCCTGTTCATCCGCGCGTCCGGCTACGGCGGCGCGATGGTCTGGTCGCTCGACGGTGACGACGCCAACGGCACGCTCACCAAGACGATCTACACGACGCTGCACTGATCCTGTGTGGGCCGCCCCGGCGACTATTCGGGGCGGCCCACGAACAGCGCGATCCCGTCGAGCACCCGCCGGAGCCCGAAGTCGAAGGCGCGCCCGGGGTCGCCCGCACCGTACTCCTCGCCGGCCGCCTGCCCGATCCGCGCCGCGGTGGGGAAGCGGGCCGGGTCGAGCACCTCGCCGAGCAGCGGCGCGTAGGCGGCCCACCACTCGGCCTCGCTGCGGCCGGTGCGCTGCTCGGCCTGATCGGCCAGCACGGCGGCGCGCACCGCGCCGGTGACGTAGTCCAGCACCAGGCTCAGCAGCTGGTCGGTCTCGACGTCGGACACCCCGGTGCCCTCGAAGGCTCGCAGCTCGAAGTCGTACTTCGCGATGCTGTTCGGCCCGAGCACCGGCCGGCTGGTGGCGACCTGCAGCAGCCACGGATGCCGGCGGTACAGCTCCCAGTTGCCCCGCGCGACCTCGGCCAGCCGCTCGCGCCATCCGGTGCCGGCGTAGGCGTCCCGGACGGCCTCCCCGCTCACCGCGTCGACCATGACGTCCAGCAGCTCGGCCTTGCTCGGCACGTACGTGTACAGCGACATCGCCGTGACGCCGAGCCGCTCCGCGACCCGGCGCATCGACACGGCGGCCAGCCCCTCGGCGTCGGCCAGCGCGACCGCGACCGCGACGATCCCCGGCACGGTGAACTTCGGCCGCGGGCCGCGGCGCGCCGCGGCGGCCGGCACCTGTCCCCATAGCAGGTCGATGCTCCGGCGCGGGTCGCCGGCGCCGCTGTACTCGGTGGTCACCCCACCACGCTGCTTCCCCGGCCGGCCGCGGCGATGCGCTCGAGGACCTCCGGGGCCGTGGTCCGCGCGCCGAGCCGCACCGTCTTGTTGGTGCCGTGGTAGTCGCTGCTGCCCGTGGTGACCAGGCCGAGCATGCCGGCGAGCGCACGCACGTGCTCGCGCTCCGCCGGGCTGTGGTCGGTGTGGTCGGCCTCCAGGCCGAACAGCCCGGCGCCGGCCATCTCGACGATGAGCTCGTCCGGGACGATCGGACCGCGGACGCTGGCCCGCGGGTGGGCGAAGACCGGCACCCCGCCGGCGTCCAGGACCAGGCGGAGCGCCACGAAGACGTCGAGGTCCTCCTTCGGCACCCGGTACCGGTGCCCGAGCCACTGCGGTTCGAACGCCTCGGAGACCGTGCCGACCAGGCCCCGCCGGATGAGCGCCTGGGCCAGGTGCGGGCGGCCGACGGTGCCGCCGGCCGCGTCCTGCAGCACCTCGTCCCAGGTGACGTCGATGCCGTCGGCGTGCATCAGCTCGACCATCCGCTCGGCCCGGGTCTCCCGCGACAGGCGGATCCGCGCCAGCTCCGTGGCCAGCGCGACCTCGCTCGGATCGAACAGGTACGCCAGCAGGTGCAGCGAGATCGGCCAGGCGCCCCCGCGCCACCGGCAGGACAGCTCTGCCCCCGGCACGAGCGCCAGGCCGGGCGGGCGGGCGGCGATCGCGGCCGGCCAGCCCGCCGTGGTGTCGTGGTCGGTCAGCGCGACGACGTCGAGCCCGGCCGCGGCCGCCTCGGCGACCAGCTCCGCCGGCGTCGAGGTGCCGTCGCTCGCGGTGGAGTGGGCGTGAAGATCGATCCGCACGCTCCCAGCCTATAGAGGCGCTACTGGTCGGCGAGGGGCTCGATGAGCACGGCCCCGTCGCTCTCCTGGTCCAGCTCCTGGTACTCGCTCGTCTTGGCGCCCGGGTTGAGCTTGAGGAACTTCTTGCCGTTGTCGACCACGAACGTCGTCGGGTTGAGCCAGACGTTCTTCGGGGTGACCGAGAGGTTCCACACCTTCGCCTTGCCGCCCGTGAAGACCGTGGTCAGGTCGAGGATCGCCACCTGTTTGAGGCCCTCGACGGGGTAGGCGAGCCAGCGCCCGTCGGGGGAGATCCGTCCGCCGCCCTTGGCCGCCATCGGCAGCCCGCAGACCCTGTACTTGGTCTTGAACGGCTGGTCGAACTCCAGCAGCGCCAGGCACATCGGCGCGTCCGGGGCCGCGGCGAGCTCCGCGTAGACGCCCTTGTTGTCCGTGGTGCCGCCGAACACGCGGACCACGGTGCTGTCCCAGGTCTGGTCATACGTGCGCTCGGTGTGCCAGACGTCGTAGCCCTTGACGTCGTTGCTGATCACCAAGTTGGTGCCGACGAACGTGACCGGCTCGGTGTCCGCCGGGACGGGGACCGAGTTCTTGGCGGTCACCTTGTCGCTGTCGTCGCCGCTACGGGAGCCGACGTTCATCCGGCCCTGCGACGCCCACGCCACCGTCTTGCCGTCCTTGGCCACGGTGATGTTGCTCGCGTCGTCGACCAGGACCTGCTGCTGGTCCTTGTCGTCCTGCAGGACGAGCTGCTTGTCGCCGTCGGGCTGGCTGTTGACCACCAGGTAGCCGTCCTTGGCCTGGTAGGCCGCGGTGACCGTGCTTCTGGCCGGCAGCTGCAGCCGGACCCGGGTGGCCGCCTGCGCGCTCGGCCCGACCGCCTCCACCTCGCGCATCTCGGCCGGCCCCGCCGGCAGGCTCCGGGATTTCCCGGGCGACGGGCGATGCTCGGTGGTGGGCTGGCCGACGGGGCCCTGCGCGTACGGGACGCCGCCCGGGGTGCCCGCCGCCATCGTGTGCACGAAGGCGGTCGAGGCCACCGCTACGGCGACGAAACCGGACAGGCCGGTCACCGCGGTGCGCCGCCGCCGACGGACCCGCGCGGCGCCGTGGATGGCGGCGTCGGCGGCCCCGGTCAGCGACGCGAGCGACCCGGGCGGGGGACTGCCCGCCTTGGCCGCGAACGTCTCGCGGAGTTCGTCTTCCAGCATGATCGTCACGTCCCCAGTCAGACTTCCACCGGCTCTTCGACGGCGGTCTCCGTGGGCAGCACCACGGTCTCCGCGGTTAGAAGCGCCTCAGCCTCGATGAAAGGTTGTTCCGGCCCTTCGAGAGCCGGAACACTCGCCGGAACCTTGGCCGGTTTGGGGACGGTCGGCGGACGGGCGGGCTGGGATTGGGTGGCGGGACGGACACCCTCGGCGCTGAGTCGCTCGCGCAGCGTTGCGAGGGCGCGGGAGGTCTGGCTCTTCACGGTGCCGACCGACACGCCGAGCAGGCGCGCTGTCTCGGCCTCGGACTGATCCTCGTAGTACCGCAGCACGAGCACGGCCCGCTGCCGGTTCGGCAGGGCGCGCACGTGCCGCCACATGGCGTCGCGCTCCAGGCTCTCCTCGAGCTGGTCGGCGGCCGCGCTTTCGGGGAGCACCTCGGTCGGGCGCTCGCCGTGCCAGCGGCGCCGCCACCAGCTGGTCGAGGTGTTGACGAGCACGCGGCGGGCGTACGGCTCGACGGCCTCGATGTGCCCGAGCCGCTTCCACGCCAGGAAGGTCTTCGTCAGCGCGATCTGCAGCAGATCTTCGGCGGTCGCCCAGTCACCGGCCAGCAGATAGGCGGTGCGCAGCAGCGCCTTGGAGCGGAGCGTGACGAACTCACGAAAGTCTTCTTCGCGGAACCCTGCTTCGTCCGGCACCGGCCGCCCCCTCCCCCTCCGCCCACGTACGTAGACGCAACAGGGGGTTGCCCCGGTTGCAACCCGGAGCGCATTTTCAGCGAACTCTCAGGTGCCGTCGTCTTCGGCGCCGGCCGCGCGGCCGAGGCGCGCCTCGACTGCCTCCGGCTCGTACATCTCTTCGACGATCCGCAGATACAGCTCATTCGGGTTGGGCAGGTTGCGGATATTGCGCAATGCCTGATCCTGACCCGCGGACTCCAGCTCGAAATGACCGTATCCGAACATGCGGCCCGTCAACGACTGCACGTATTTCATGTCGGTGACCCGCTGGAGCGGCATCATGGCAACGTTGCGGGTGAAGATGCCTGAAACGACCATGACCCGCTTGTTGGTGAGGATGAAGCGGTCGTACCACCAGTCGACGACCTGCCACGCGCACCAGAGGATCGCGAGCGCCCAGATGATCAGCACCGCGGTGCGCAGCTGGGTCTGGTTGTGCTTGGTCAGCCAGCCGGCGATGTAGCCCATCGCGATCGTCGCGAAAGCCGCGATCAGGCCTTCCTTGGCCAGCTGGATCCAGTGCCGCTTCCACTCGCCGCGGAACTTCTCGGTGGGGAAGAGGTAGCGGGCCGCGTGCCGGCTCGCCTCGTCCTCCAGTGGCGCCATGCGGCTGCCGGGCGGCACCGACGGGCCGGCGTCGCCGCCCTGGAGCCGGGCGAACTCGGCCTGCGAGAACGTGGGCGGGGAGCCGGAATACTGCCGGCCGCCTCCGCCGCGCGCGTAGTCGCCGTCGGTGAGCGGGTCGGCGTAGGCGGCGGAGACGAAGTCGTCACCGTCGGTGGTGTAGTCGGCGTGCGCGGCGTAGCCGACCGGCTCACCGGCGTACGGCTGGCCGGAGAGGGGCTCAGGCGGGGACTCCGGCCGGGCACGCGGAATCGGCTCCGTGTCCCGGTCCTGGTTGCGACGGACGTTCGGGTCGTCCTCGGGAGGCTCAGCGCCGGCGGACATCGACGTCAGGCAACCAGGCTAGAGAAGAAGTCGCCAAATCCGGTGGCGATGTCCATGATGCCCCCGCCGATGGACTTGAACACCTCGGCGGCCGATTGTGGCCGATATGCCACGAAGAAGATGAGGAAGGCAATGCTTCCCCAGGTGAGGACCTTCTTGACCATTGCCGTCAATCCCCTCCCCGCGGCGCTACGCACCAACGCCCCGGTGAACTCAGCGTATCAGCTACGCGGCTCAGGGTGCAGTTACGCCGCGTGCCGAGCATCGACTCGGAGCTTGATCCTAGTCGCGGGTGTCTACGCCTTGCCGTGAAGATAGGGCGACGGCGCGCCGTAGACGAGATGGGTTGGCACGTCACCGGTCAGATCGTGCAGCTCGAGCTCCTCCTCCAGGAGATACCCGGCCGCGGCGGGCCAGGTGACGATGTAGAGCCACATGCCGGCGGCCTCGCCGATGTACGCGCACCGGTCCTCCGGGGACTTCGCCATCCACAGCGGGGTGGGCCAGCCGGCGGCCCGAACCTTCGCGTGCGCGGTGGTGGTGGCGAGGTCGCCGTCGAGGAAGGACCCGGGGTCGGTGCCCGGAATGCCGGCGAACCGGGTGCCGAGCCCGACGCCGGGCTCCTCGGCGATGATCAGGCAGTCGGCCGGCCCGTGCTCGACCGGCCCTGGTCCGCTGCAGGCCAGCGCGGTGGCGTGGACCCCGGAACGCTCGTCGCCGACCCAGCCCACCCCGGTCACCGTCCAGCCGCTCGGCAGCGGCCAGGGGCACCACAGCGGGGTCGGGCGTCTGTCCCCGGCCCGCTGCGCCGCGGCGAGCAGCTTCGCTCTGACCGCGTCGACGATCTCGGCCCCGATGTGCTGCGCGACGTGCAGGGGCAGTACCGCCCCGTCGACATCGCATCGCCACTCGGAGTGCATGAGGTCCGGCGGTCGCACCGGACCACCACAGCGGGGACAGCTGACTGCGACGCCCATATACCCACGGTAAGGCCGGTCAGGGGTTTGCGACCCCGTACTGCCGGATCCAGGCATGCATGGCGATGCCGCTGGCCACTCCGGCGTTGATCGACCGGGTCGAGCCGTACTGCGCGATCGAGTACACCGCGCCGCACGCCAGACGGGCGGGTTCCGAGAGGCCAGGGCCCTCCTGACCGAAGAGCAGCACGCATCGCTGCGGCAGCACGGCCCGCTCCAGCGGCCGCGCGCCGGGCAGGTTGTCGATGCCGATCAGCGGCAGGTCGTGCCGCCGGGTCCACTCCAGGAACTCGGTCACGTCGGGGTGGTGGCGCACGTGTTGGTAGCGGTCCGTAACCATGGCCCCGCGCCGGTTCCACCGACGCCGCCCGACGATGTGCACCTCGGCGGCCAGGAACGCGTTGGCGTTGCGCACGACGGTGCCGATGTTCAGGTCGTGCTGCCAGTTCTCGACGGCGACGTGGAACGGGTGCCGGCGGGTGTCGAGGTCGGCCACGATCGCCTCGAGGCGCCAGTAGCGGTAGCGGTCCACCACGTTGCGGCGGTCGCCGTCCGCGAGCAGTTGCGGGTCGTAGTGTGGCGCGGCGGGCCAGGGACCTGCCCAGGGCCCGACCCCGACCGCAAGCTCCGTCTCGGGTTCCATTTGCGGCGACGGTACCGCATGTGCCCATTGCTTCGGCACGACGTTCCCGGCAGCGTGGATGCCGCCCGGCCGTGTTTCGGCCCTGGTGGCCGACCGAGTGCGAAGGTTATCCAGCCCACCCGGCCGGCGCTCGTGGGCGCGCCGGCCCCGCTCAGCGGTGCAGGGCGCGCGCCAGCTCCAGGGCGATCCCGTTGACGAAGCGCCGCTCCGCCAGCTGGATCTCCACCCCGCCGAGCCGGATCCGCCCGGGCGCCCAGGCGGTCCGCCCGACGCTCGCCGCGATATCCATCAGCCACTCGCCGTAGGCGAGCGCGACGTCCGCGCCGAGCCGCTCGGCCAGCAGCCGCACGGCGTGCCCACAGTCGGCGAGCACCGTGGCCGGCTCGGCGGCCGTGGCGTCGATGTCGCTGTCGGTCAGCTGCTCGGCGAAGATGGCCGCGACCACCCCGCGCACGAGCAGCGCACGGGACCGCTGACCGGCGGCGATGGCCTCGACCCCGGCGACGGCGTCCACGCGCTCGTCACCGGCGCAGGCCGCGACGAGCACGGTACGGGGCAGCCGGACGAGCAGATCCCACTCCTGCCGCCGCAGCGGCAGGTCGACACCGACGGCCGGACGGCCGGGCGGGCCGGGTGCGGGCTGGCTCGACATGACAACCTCCCACAACCGAGCGTATGCCGAAAAATCCGCCAATAACGCCTCTTTCCGCCACCAGCCACCGGCAGCAATCCACCTGGCCAACCGCAGTGAAGCGCCAGCAGACAACAGCGACGGGACGCAGGCGCGCGAAGCACAGCCACCTGGCCAACCACAGCGAAGCGCCAGCAGACAACAGCGAGGGGACACAGGGGCGTGAAGCACAGCCACCTGGCCAACCGCAGTGAAGCGCAGCAGGAAACGCGACGGGACGCAGGGGCGCGAAGCGCAGCCAAAAGTGCCGCGAAGCGGCATGGGGGGTGTGGGGTGGGAACCCCCCACCGATGCTCGAGCGAAGCAAGAGCCAGGCTAGCTTTCAGCCTTGGCTAGCTTTCAGCCTTGGCTAGCTTTCAGCCTTGGACCATGCAGCCCCAGCCGTCGTAGATGCCGTCGTGGCTCTCGACGATGCCGCGTACCTTCCAGGTGGCCTCGTGCAGGGCGGGCGGCTCGACGGCGTCGCGGCGGATGGCCTGCAGCACGAAGTCGCCCTCGTCGCCGCGCTCGACGGTCACCGCGAAACCGTCCTCGCGCAGCTCCTGCGCCGAGGCCTCGGCGCGCTCGGGATCGGGGAAGTAGGCCAGGAACTCCACCGCCCGCGGCAGGCTGAGCCGGTCGCCGTGCGCCTCGAGTTCCTGTACCACCTGGTTGTCGTCCATGATGTTGCGCTGCCAGGCGTCGGGCGTGAGCTCCTCGCGGACCCGGGTCCAGCCCGGGTCGCTGGACACCTCCGCGGTCGGGGCGAGGCCGTCGATCGGGGGGAGCGGCGGCGGGTTGGTGTTCGCGGGCAGGTACCCGGTGATCCGCCCGGCGTTGTCGGAGAGCACCCGGCCGACGAGGGCGCCGCCGGCGGAGCGCAGCACCTGGCGTACCGCCGCGTCCAGGGTGTGGATGGAGTTCAGCTCCGCGGCCGCGGGCATGCCGCTCGCGCCGTCGCCGGTGTAGGCGAACTCGACGTCGTACCGCTGCGGGAACCGGGTGACCGGCGCGGCCTCGACCGCGCCGAGATCGATGTTGTACATCGCGAGCCGGCCGCCGACCTCGCCTGGGTAGACCGCCCAGCGCTCGACCCATGCCTGTTCCCGCCCCAGCAGCCTGCGGAGCAAACCCACGCCGTCCTCCTTGACGCTCCTACGACTTGGGCTCCGGGAAGCTGGGCGCCTCCGGGCCCGCGTGCGACTTCTTGGGCACCATCACCCGCCGCTTGAAGACGCAGACGAGGGTGCCGTCCTGCTTGTAACCCTTGGTCTCCACGGTCACCACGCCGCGGTCTTCCTTCGACTCCGACTCGCGCTTGTCCAGCACGACAGTCTCGCCGTAGATGGTGTCGCCATGGAAGGTCGGCGCGGTGTGACGCAGCGATTCGACCTCGAGGTTGGCGATGGCCTTGCCGGACACGTCGGGCACCGACATGCCCAGCAGGATCGAGTAGATGTAGTTGCCGACCACCACGTTGCGCTTGAAGTGCGTCGACGTCTCGGCGTAGTGCGCGTCGAGGTGCAGCGGGTGGTGGTTCATGGTCAGCAGGCAGAACAGATGGTCGTCGTACTCGGTGACCGTCTTGCCCGGCCAGTGCCGGTAGACGGCACCGATTTCGAACTCCTCGAAGTACCGGCCGAACTGCATCTCGCACTCCTCTGGAACAGCTCTGACAGCTCTGTCATGACTTTCGCGCAGCATGCAGGTCGGGGCCGGGAAATCGATAGAGGAGGCGGTCAAGTGTGACAAAACGCAGCGAGCGGCGGGGCCCTCCCTGGCGCCCGCCGCCCACGCTCTGTGGTGAGTATCTTGGTACCGCCGCCCGCCCCATCGCAACGCTCCGTATAGAGACGCGCGTCACATCTTCGGCGTTTTGAGCGCGGCCATCACGCACTGTGATAGGTCTCTCACTACTGAGAGTGACAAGGTTGCCGTACGGTAAAGTCTGGCGCCGATGGAACGGTTGAGCACTCGGGGGCGCGTGCTGCGGGTCGCGGCGACGGTCGTTTTCGGCGCCCTGACATTGGCGGGCACCTTCTGGGGCGACGACACGGTGTTCCCGTTCGCGCCGTTTCGCATGTTCTCCACCGCCGACAAGCCCAACGAGCCGGTGCTGGTCCTGCGCACCGACGGCGTCGACACCACGGGCCGGCGCATCGAGCTCGACGAGCGCAACGCCGGGGTGCGCCGGGCGGAGATCGAGGCGCAGATCGAGCGCTTCAAGGCCGACCCGTCGCTGCTGCGCTCGGTGCGGGAGTCCTACGCGGCGCGCAATCCCGGCAAGCCGCCGCTGGTCGAGGTGGACATCGTCGAGGTGCAGCACCACCTGCGCCACGCACAGCCGACGGGGGAGATCACCGAAGTGGTTCTGGCGAGGTACCGGCCATGACGCGCTGGCTGTTCGCACCCGTCCCGAAGGCGCGCATCGCCGCGTTCCGGACGCTCGTGTACCTGTTCATCCCGCTCGACCTGGTGTTCTTCAGCGCCTGGATCAAGAGCCACGGCAACCTGCCCGGCAACCTCTACCAGCCCCTGGTCGTCGGCCGCCTGCTGCATCTGCCCACGCCGACCCACCTGATCGTCAACACGATCTACTACGCCCTCATCCCGCTCTCGCTGCTGGCCGCCACCGGCCGCGCCCATCGCCTGCTCGGCTGGACGGTGTTCGCCCTCTACTTCGAGTGGATGATCATCGCGATGAGCTACGGCAAGATCGACCACGACCGCTACGCCCTGCTGGTCGCCCTGGCCGTCCTGCCCACCGCCGGCCGCGCCCGCCACGGCGACGAGACCCCGACCGAGGCCGGCGGCTTCGCGCTGCGCGCCACCCAGATCGCCGTGATCTGCACCTACTTCCTGGCCTCCATCGCCAAGCTCCGCTACGGCGGCCTGGCCTGGCTGACCGGCGCCACCCTGACGAGGTCCTTCATCCGCCGCGGCACCCTGCTGGCCCAGTGGCTGCTGAAGATCCCCGGCTTCACGACGGTCTCGCAGTTCGGCATCGTGGGATTCGAGCTCTTCAGCCCGATCGTCTTCTTCGTGAAACCGAGAACGCGCTACCTCATCATCGCCGGCTTCTACCTGTTCCACGTGCTGACGTTCAGCCTGATCACGATCTCGTTCATCCCGCACCAGATAGCCATGGCCGGCTTCCTCCCCTTGGAGAAGGTGACCCCGATAACCTGGCTGCGCCGCCGGCGCGCCGGTCGAAACGGCCAGACGGCACCCACGGAGGCGGCGATGGCGGACCCGGCAGCAACGGCGGAAGCCTGACCCGGCACATCCTCGCTGCTGGCCCGCGTCCCGCTCAGAGCAGCGTCAACTGCTCGCCCGCCGCCGACGTCCGCTTCGGTGCGTCCTGCAGCGCGTCCTTCGGTGCGTTCACGCCCCGCGTCGTGCCCGTGCCGCCCGTGCGCAGCCCGTGCCGGCGCGCCGCCAGCCGGACCCGCGCGGCGACCTCGCGCTGGTAGGACTGCGGCGCATACGACCCGTCCCCGTACAGCTCCCGATATCGCGGCCCCAGCTCCGGATGCTCCCGCAGCAGCCACGCGCGATACCACTCCCGCGCCCCCGGCCGCAGGTGCAGCACCAGCGGCACGATGCTCACCGCGCCCGCCGCGGCCAGGGCGCCGACCGTGGCGTCGATGGACTCGGGGGTGTCGGTCAGGCCGGGCAGGATCGGGGCCATCAGCACGCCGACCCGGAAGCCGCCGTCGCTCAGCCGGCGGATCGCGTCGAGGCGGCGCAGGGGGCTCGGGGTGCCGGGCTCGACCGAGCGCCAGAGGGCCTCGTCGACGAACCCGACCGACATCGACAGGCTCACCGACGTGACCTCGGCGGCCTGGCGCAGCAGGTCGAGGTCGCGGGTGATGAGCGTGCCCTTGGTCAGGATCGAGAACGGGTTGGCGTGGTCGCGCAGCGCGGCGAGGATCTCGCGCATCAGGCGATACCGCCCCTCGGCCCGCTGGTAGCAGTCGACGTTGGTGCCCATCGCGAGGTGCGCGCCCGTCCAGCCGCGGGCCGACAGCTCCCGCCGCAGCACCTCGCCGGCGTTGACCTTGACCACGATCTGGGTGTCGAAGTCGTGGCCGGCGTCGAGGTCCAGGTAGGTGTGTGTGCGCCGGGCGAAGCAGTTGTGGCTGACCACGCCGTTGGCGATGAAGTCGCCGGTGCCGGTCGTGATGTCGTACATCGGGGCCTCGACCCCGAGCGGCTCCACGCTCACGACCCGCAGCGCGTCGTCGCCGCGCACCAGGTCACCGGCGGCCGTGCCGGTCGCGGTCGCCGGCCCGAACATCAGCCCGAACCGCACCCGCTCCCGGGTCCCGCCCAGCACCCGGACCCCGCCCGGCCCGGCGCACGGCTCGTCGACAACGGCGGCGAAGCCGAGCACCGTCAGGCACTCCACGAGCCAGTCGACGACCACCTTGTCGACGGCGTTGAACCGGGGCAGCCCGCCCGCCAGCCCGCCGTCCGCGTCATACAACCCGGCGACGAAACCCAGCCGCCAGTCCCGCTCCGGCATCTGCGGCCAGTCGAGCACCGCGCTCGCGTCGCGGACGCTGGCGCCGGCGAACTCGCGCTCGGCGTCCCCCTCGCCGGCCAGCGCGTGCAGCCCCCCGCACGCCGCCGCGTATTCGTGGGCGCGCTCCAGTGCCGCCCCCGGCACCGGCGAGACGTGCCCGTCGCCGTTGACGAAGCCACACAGGTATCCGCGCCGATACGCCGGCGACAGCGCCGGCGCCGCGCTCGGCAGCGCCCCGAAGCCGGCGAGGCGGTTGGCGGTGGTCAGATGCGGCCGGCGGCTGCGGCCGTGCCGGGTGCCGGTGACGTGCTTCCAGCCGCGGTCGGTGAGGAACCGGTGCTCGCCCGAGGCCACCAGCGTGGTGCCGTCGGCGAGCGTCACCCGATGGGCGGGCTTGACGGTCGACCAGTGCGCGAGGACCCGGGTCGTCGTGTATCGCCGCAACCGCCCGTCCCGCACGGTGCCGACGATCTCGTCGCCGACCCGCAGGCCGGCCAGCGGCCGGGTGCTGCCGTCGGCCATCAGGATCTCGGTGTCGCCGGTCAGGCAGTACACGCAGGCGTGCGAGCAGCCGCGATAGGGGTTGAGCGTCCACTCGAACGGCACGCGGGACGCGCCGGGCACCCGGTTGATCAGGGATTTGGCCTGGACCTCGTAGAAGGTGACGCCGCGGAACTCGGGCGTGTCGAAGGTCCGGGCGACGGCCCCGGGCAGGGCGAGCGGAAGCACTCGCGGCTGCCCGGGGTCACCGGTGCCAGGACCGCCAGTCGCCTTGAGGTTGTCCCATCGCACGGGTCAATTCGAACACGCGTACGAACGGAATTCAAGGAAGCTCGGCGGTGTACTACCAGGCGTTATGCCTTGACTACGCTGTCGTCCGAATCATCCTCGGCGGGCTCGTCCTTGACCGCCTCACTCTCGGCGGCCTCACCCTTCTCGGCCGCCTGTGCCTCGGCGACCTTGGCGCGCACCTCGTCCATGTCGAGGTCCCGCGCCTGCTGGATCAGCGACTCGAGGGCCTGCTGCGGCAGCGCGCCGGGCTCGGAGTACAGCGCCACGCCGTCGCGGACGATCATCAGCGTCGGGATCGACCGGATGTTGAACTCGGCCGCGAGCAGCTGCTCCGCCTCGGTGTCGACCTTGCCGAACGTGATGTCGGGGTTGAGCTCCGACACCCGCTCGTAGACCGGCGCGAACATCCGGCACGGCCCGCACCAGGAGGCCCAGAAGTCCACGAGGGTGATGCCCTCGCCGCCGATCTTCTCAGCGAAGTTCTCCGCGGTCAGCTCTACGGTTGCCATGCTTCAGCTCCGATCCTTCATGGCGTCGCATCGGGTATGCACCGTCATAACCACATACCCCTTACCTGCATTCCCAACCGGTGTCGGGGCTCACCCCCGCCGGCTCACCCGGCTGCGCGATGATGGACGGGTGGAACGCCCGACCTTCGTGTTCGACGGTGACTGTGCCTTCTGTTCATCATGCGCCCGGTTCGTAGAGCATCGCATCAAGCCTGACGCGGATGTCATGGCCTGGCAGTTCGCCGACCTCGATGCGCTGGGCCTGACCGAGGCGCAGGTGAGCTCCGCGGTGTACTACGTGGCGCCGGGGCGGGCCACCGCCGGCCCCGCCGCGATCGCCGACCTGCTGCGCCGCGCCGGCCTGGTCTGGCGCGCCGCCGGCGCCGTCCTGGGCCTGCGCCCGATCACCGCGCTCGCCTGGCCGGTGTACCGCTGGGTCGCCCGCAACCGCCACCGGATGCCCGGCGGCACGGCCGCGTGCGCCCTCCCGCCGAACCACCCGGCCCGCACCGCCTGAATCTGCCTCGAAATCTGCTCCTCGGGGGCTCCCCGGAGCGCGCCACTAGGGTTGCGCTTGCCGGAAGGCCTCGGCGAAGCAGGCGTCGACCAGGGCGTTGAGGTCCTCGTCCGAGTCCGGCGTCACCCAGCGGGTCAGGGCGGTGTCGAACGCGGCGAACGCCACCGCCACCACGATCGACGGGCGCAGGTCGCGCGCCGGGTCGGCGCCCGTGCGCCGGGCCAGCTCCGCGGTGAGCGCGGCCCGCCACGAGACCTGGCGCTCCAGGTAGCGCGCCAGCAGCGCCGGCGTCTCGACCGTCACCCGCGCCAGGCGGCGGGACTTCTCCGGGTGCTCCCAGAACTTGTCCGTGAAGACGCGCAGGGCCTGCCGGACGGCGACCTGCGGTGCCTCGTGAGCCGGGCGGGCCTGCAGCGCGGCGCTCAACTGCCGGCCGAGGTCGCTGAGGAACTCGATGATGACGTCTTCCTTGGACTGGAAGTATCGGAAGAACGTGCGCCGCGACACGCCCGCCGCCGCGGCCATCTGGTCGATCGTCGTCTCCTCGAAGCCCTGGTAGGCCACGAGCCTGAGGGCGGCCTCGGCCAGCTCGTCCCGGACGAGCTGGCGTTTGCGCTCCGCGAGGCTCACCGCATCATTCTAGGCCCACGCTGCCGAACTTGGCACTCAAGAGCGATATTGACACACAGTGCCAACGCGGTATCCGGCGTGCAACTTTCAGGTGCCGACCTGCGTCGATAGGCGCGCCATGCGGGCTTCCTCTCCACAACCGGCGCGGCGGCGGGTTCAATCCGACCAGCCGCCGCAGGGAGGGAAGTCGATGCGTAGCAGGATACTGAGCGCTGTCGTGGCCATGGGTATGGCCGCGGCCGCGGCGCTCGGGGCAGCAGTACATCAACCGGCCGCACACGCAGCGTCAGCGTTCAACTACGCCGAGGCGCTGCAGAAGTCGATCTGGTTCTACGAGGCGCAGCAGTCGGGCCCGAAGCCGTCCTGGAGCCGGGTCGGCTGGCGCGGTGACTCCGCGCTGAAGGACGGCCAGGACGTCGGCGTGGACCTCACCGGCGGCTGGTTCGACGCCGGCGACCACGTGAAGTTCGGGCTCCCGATGGCGTTCTCGACCACGATGCTGGCCTGGGGCGCGGTGGAGTACCGCGACGCCTACACCCGGTCGGGCCAGCTGCCCTACCTGCTGAACAACCTGAGGTTCGTCAACGACTACTTCATCAAGGCGCACCCCAGCGCCAACGTGCTCTACGGGCAGGTCGGCAACGGCAACGCGGACCACGCCTGGTGGGGGCCGGCCGAGGTGCTGCCGATGGCGCGCCCGGCGTACAAGATCGATGCCACCTGCGGCGGCTCGGACCTGGCCGGCGAGACGGCGGCCGCGATGGCCGCCTCCTCGATCGTGCTGCGGCCGACCGACCCGGCCTACGCCGACAAGCTCGTCACGCACGCCAAGCAGCTGTACACGTTCGCCGACACGGTCCGGAAGGCGTACTCGGACTGCATCACCGACGCGGCGAGCTACTACAAGTCGTGGAGCGGCTACAACGACGAGCTGGTCTGGGGCGCGATCTGGCTCTACCGGGCCACGAACGACGCCACGTACCTGGCCAAGGCCGAGACCGGCTACGACAACCTCAGCAACGAGAACCAGACGACGACGAAGTCCTACAAGTGGACGATCGCCTGGGACGACAAGTCGTACGGCTGCTACGTGCTGCTCGCCCGCCTCACCGGCAAGCAGCGCTACGTCGACGACGCCAACCGCTGGCTGGACTACTGGACCGTGGGCGTCAACGGCCAGAAGGTGCCGACGTCCCCCGGCGGCGAGGCCGTCCTCGACAGCTGGGGATCGCTGCGGTACGCCGCCAACACGTCCTTCGCGGCGCTGCTCTACAGCGACTGGCTCACCGACGCCACCCGCAAGGCGCGGTACCACGACTTCGGCGTGCGCCAGATCAACTACATCCTCGGCGACAACCCGCGCAGCTCGAGCTACGTGATCGGGTTCGGCGCCAACCCGCCGAAGAACCCCCACCACCGCACCGCGCACGGCTCGTGGACGGACAACATCCAGGAACCGGCGCAGTCGCGGCACATCCTGTACGGCGCGCTCGTCGGCGGCCCGTCGTCGCCGAACGACGCCTACACCGACAGCCGGCAGGACTACGTGATGAACGAGGTCGCCACCGACTACAACGCCGGCTTCACCAGCGCCCTGGTCCGCATGTACAACGAGTTCGGCGGCACGGCCCTGGCGAACTTCCCGGCCGCGGAGACGCCGGACGGCCCCGAGATGTACATCGAATCCTCGATCAACGCCACCGGCGCGAACTTCACCGAGGTCAAGGCGCTGGTCTACAACAAGTCGGCGTGGCCGGCGCGGGCGTTGACCCAGGGCTCGTTCCGGTACTACTTCACGCTCGACGGCGCCACCACCCCGAGCCAGATCACGCTGTCCAGCGCGTACAACCAGTGCTCCGCGCCGACCGGCCCCACGCAGCTCAGCGGCAACATCTACTACGTGACCGTGAGCTGCGCCGGCCAGACGATCGCGCCGGCCGGGCAGTCCGCGTGGCGGCGCGAGGTGCAGTTCCGCATCACCTCGGCCGGCACCTGGGACCCGTCCAACGACTGGTCGCTGCCCGGGTCCACGACCCAGGCCGCGAACAGCCGCATGACGCTGTTCGACGGAGCCACGAAGGTCTGGGGCGACGCGCCGGGCACCGGCCCGGCCGACACCACCCCGCCCACCGCGCCCGGCAAGCCGGCGTTCACCAGCATCACCGCGACCGGGGCGACCGCGAGCTGGGCCGCGTCCACCGACAACGTCGGCGTGACCGGCTACAACGTGTACGCCTCGGACGGCCGGCTGGTCGGCACGAGCGCCACGACGTCGCTGGCGATCACCGGGCTGACCCCGTCGACCGCGTACTCGTTCACCGTCGTCGCGTTCGACGCCGCCGGCAACGTCTCGGCCGCCTCGCCGGCCGGGACCTTCACCACGGCGGCGCAGACCGGGGACGTCACCCCGCCGACCAAGCCCGGCACCCCGGTCGCGTCCGGGATCACCTCGACCGGCGTCACGCTGTCCTGGACCGCCTCCACCGACAACGTGGGCGTCACCGGGTACGACGTGCTGCGCCTCGGCGGCACGGGCGGCCCGGTCGTGGTGGCCACCGCGACCGGCACCTCGGCGAGCGTCACCGGGCTGACCCCGAGCACGGCGTACCAGTTCGCGGTGCGGGCCAAGGACGCGGCCGGCAACCTGTCGGTGCAGTCCGACCCGGTGTCGGTGACCACGACCGGCGGGTCGAGCACCCCGTCGTGCTCGGCCACCTACAAGGTGACCAACCAGTGGGGCGACGGCTTCAACGGCGAGATCACGGTCACCAACACCGGGACCACGGCACTCACCGGCTGGACCGTGACCTTCACCTTCCCCGGCAACCAGAAGGTCACCAACGGCTGGTCCGGAGTGTTCAGCCAGTCCGCCGCGGCGGTGACCGTGAAGAACGCCGACTACAACGGCGCCGTCGCGCCGGCGGCGTCCGTCGCGCCCGGGTTCAGCGCCAGCTACTCGGGCACCAACACCGCACCGGCCACGCTCACCTGCACGGCCCGCTGACCGGGCGGGCGCAGGCGGTAGAGCACCACGTCGCCGGCGGACCAGGCGCACGTCGCCAGGTCCGCCAGGCGCGGGGACTCGCGCCCCTGCGCCCGGTCGATCAGGATCCAGCGCACCCGCCGGTCCCACCGCCAGCGCAGCCGGTCCGGCGTCGGCTCGTAGATCGTCAGGTCGTTGGCGGCGAGCCGGGCCGGATCCCAGTAGTCCGGGGCCGGCCCGACGCCGTGCCGCCCGGACTGGATGCGGGCCGACTCGGGGGAGTGCCGCAGCACCTGGACGAGCACCGCGACGAGCGGCATGGTCAGCGCCGACGCGTAGAGCACCGAGCGGCTCGACCAGGTGTAGTACGCCGTGATCGCGCCGAAGAACGCGGGCGCCCGGGCCGGGAAGCCCGCCTCGCCGACGGCGTACATCAGCGCGGCCGCGACCGTGAGCGCTGGCAGCCACCTGGTCACGCCGGGATGAACGCGCCCGGCGGGCGGTTAGTTGCGCAGGCCCAGCCGCTTCATCGCCCGCTTGCGGGCCGGGGACTCGATCCACTCGACCGGCACCGAGCCCAGCAACCGGCCCAGGACCAGGGCGTTCACCGAGGCGATGCGGTCGGTGGCGGGCAGGCCGGGCAGCCCGTACAGCTTGCGTGCCCACGCCGGCAGCAGCCCGATCGCGAGCGCCGACACGCCGAACGCCGCGCCGCGCACCGGGGTGAGGCCCAGCCCGTACGGCAGCGGCGGCATGGTCAGGAACAGCCCGGTGGCGGCCGAGTCGGCGGTGAGCTCGAGCGACGGGCGCATCTGCGTGTAGTAGTCCTCGACGGCCGCCACCGAGTCGGGCACGGTCGCCGGGTCGAGCCCGACGAGCGCGGCGGTGCGGGTCTGCTCGCCGTAGTACTCGTCGGCCTCCGCCGGGGTGAGCCGCAGCCCGCCGCGCCGCGCGGCGGTCAGGAAGGACTCGACCTCGGTGACGTGCACCCAGCGCAGCAGTTCGGGATCGTCGACCCGGAACCGCTCGCCGGTGCGCCGGTCCACGGCGGTCATCCGGGCGTGCAAGCGGCGGACCCGGGCGCCGGCCCGCTGCGCCTCCTCGGTCGTGCCGTAGATCACGGTGGTCACGTACGTCGAGGTCCGCGCCAGCCGGCCCCAGGGGTCCTGGCGGTACCGGCTGTTCTGCTCCACGCCGGCGACCGCCCGCGGGTGCAGGGCCTGCAGGTAGAGGCTGCGCAGGCCGCCGACGGAGACGATCGGCTCGCGGTGCACGCGCCAGGTGATCGAGTCCGGACCGAACAGGCCGGCGTCCGTCACTGCATTTCTTCGTCGCGTTTGAGCTGGCAGGCGGGGCACAGGCCCCAGAATGTGACCTCCGCCTCATCCAGGACGAAGCCGTGCGCCTGCGACGGGGTCAGGCAGGGCGCGTCGCCGACCGTGCAGTCGACGTCGGCGATCTCACCGCAGCCCCGGCAGACGACGTGGTGGTGGTTGTCACCGACCCGCGACTCGTATCGCGCCGGGCTGCCGGCCGGCTCGATCCGCCGGGCCAGGCCGGCCCGGGACAGGGCACTGAGCACGTCATACACCGCCTGGGTCGAGACCGTGTCCAGGCGCTGGCGCACCCGGGCCGCGATCTGCTCGACGTCGAGATGGCCGCGGGAACGCTCGAGGACCTCCAGCACGGCCAGCCGGGGTCGCGTCACACGCAGACCCCGGGCGCGCAGCAGATCTTCACCCGACACAGCTTCAATGAGACCACGCAGCCTGGAACCGTTCAAATGTTTCCAGGCTCTTGAACCTGGGACCCTCCCCGTGAGTAATCATCCGCGGGGAGGATCGCAACTGGACGAGGAGGCCCCGTGTTCGATCGTGTCCTTGGCATTCCGGCCCATCCGCTGTACATCCATGCGGCGGTGGTCCTGGTGCCGCTGCTGGTGCTGACCGCGGTCCTGTACGCGGTCTGGCCCGCGAGCCGCCGGCACACCCGGTGGCCGCTGGTGGTGTTCGCGCTGGCCGCACCGGGCGCGACCTTCTTCGCGAAGGAGTCCGGCGAAACTTTCAGCGCCAACCGGGCCTTCCAGGCGCCGCAGATGAAGGCCCTGATCGCCCAGCACGAGGTCTACGCCGACAGGCTGTTCCTGTTCGTGTTCCTGCTGACCTTGGTGGCGCTGGTGATGGCATTCATGATCCCGGCGACCGCCGGCGGCCGCGTCTGGATCAAGGCCCCGTCCGCGGCCCACTGGGCGGCCGCCGTGCTCGCGGTCGTGCTGTCCGGGGCCTCGATGTACTACTGCTACCGCACCGGCGACAGCGGCGCGCACATGGCCTGGTCGGGCTTCTGAGCCGGTCCGGGCCGGCCTGGAGCCGGCCCGGACCGGCCTAGAACAGCACTCGGCCGCAGAGGATGAGGAGCAGGACGATCAGGACCGCGCCGGCGAAGAGGCCCATGCCCTTCGTCAGGATCGTGGCGGCCTGCTCCTCGCGCTCGATGCGCTCGACGTCCTGGCCCGGCAACTTGCGCGGCGGGGCCGGGCTCTCGACGACGGGCGGGCGCCAGCCGTGCGGGGGCGGGGTGCTGCGCGGAGCGCCGGTGTAGGGGACGCTCGGCGGGGCGGCGGGCGTGGGAGGGGGCGCCTCGGCGCCCTCCGCCGGGCGTCGCCAGTACGCGTCGTCGCTCACGCCAACGACATTACCCACCGCACGCGCGGCGCATCGCGGGCGCGGCCTCGGCCCGGGTGGGTCCGGGTGGGTCCGGGCAGGCGGGGACCCACCCGGACCGCCGGTCGGTGCTCAGTCCGGGGTCAGCCCGGGTCAGTCGAGGTTCAGCTCACGCAGCTCGGCGAGCGACATCGGTCGGGTGGCGTCGAGGTCCGGCTTGTCCAGGCGCTGGGTGTCCTGGTCGTCCGCCGGCGCCTCGCCGAGGGGAGCGTCGTACGCCGGCTGGGGGGTGGGTTCTGTCATGCCGCCGAGTGTGACCGGTGTACCGCGAAGGCGACTGTCGCCATTCGGCCACTTTCCCGCAAACTGCCAGAGGTAGGCTCGCAGCCGTGGCAGGTACGAACGGGTGGGCTCCCACCGATGAGCAGCGTGAAGTGAGCTTCGAGGACTTCGCCGACGAGCTGGTCGTGCTTCCGGACCACACGACCGACGACACGGACTCGGGCTGGGGCGAGCGCGCGTCGACCAACGACGACCGCCTGCTCGCCGACCGGCCGCCCCACTGGGACTGACCGCACACCAGCAGCACGAAGCGCCCGGCCCCCACGGGGGACCGGGCGCTCTGCGTCTTCGGCTCAGGCCGCGGAGGACGACGAGGAGGACGAGCTCGACGAGGAGGTGCTCGCCGCCGGCTTCGACTCCGTCTTGGTCTCGGTCTTCGACTCGGTCGTCGATTCGGCCTTGGTCTCCGTCTTGGTCGACGAGCCCGCGGAGGCCGACTTGGCCGGCGAGCGCGAGTCGTTGCGGTAGAACCCGGAGCCCTTGAACACGACACCCACCGCCGAGAACTGCTTGCGCAGCCGGCCCTCGCACTGCGGGCACACGGTCAGCGGCTCGTCGGTGAACGACTGCACAGCTTCCAGCTGGTGTCCGCACTCCGTGCAGGCGTACTGGTAGGTAGGCACCGCTCAGCCTCCATCATTGGCACTCCGATACTTCGAGTGCCAATGTTGCGGCATCGGGCACCCCTTCGTCCAGTGGACGTGCGCGGTGTCATAACCTTCCAGCGCCCCGCAGACGCGCTGGTCGTGCGCCTCGGCCGGAAGATCGCCACGGAACTCGCCCGGGTAGAGCAGCACGACCGTCGGGGCCCGCACCCGTCGCAGGACCCGGTCGTAGGAGCCCCCGCCCTGGCCCAGCCGCGTCCCGTCATCCGAGACGGCGAGCCCTGGCAGCAGGACGAGGTCCGCCTCGCCGATCGCCTCGCGGCCCAGCCGAGGGCCGGTCGGTTGCAGCAGGCCGAAGCGGCCGGGGGCGAAGTGCCCAGGGTGCCCTGGGCGCCCGGGGTGAACGGCCCAGTCCAGATCGTTGTCGTCCAGCAGGACGGGCAGCAGCAGGCGATCGGCCGCGGCGGCCAGGGCCGGGACCAGCTCCGCGCCGCCGGGCTCGAACTCCAGCGGGACGTAGGCGGCGACCGTGCGGGCCTGCGCCTGCCGTACCAGATCGGCGGCCGCGAGGGCCAGTGAACGGTCCGCGATCGCCCGAACGGGGCCCGGCATGGCCCGGCGGACGGACCTGATGTGCGCCCTGAGCTCGGATTTGGGGGACACCCCGGGCAGCGCCACTCGATTCCTCCTCAACTGTGACAGCATCGCATCAACCGCGAGCTTCTGGAGGACGGACGTGACGCTGCGCGCGCGGCTCACCGTGGCCTTCCTCGCCGTCGTGCTGGGGCCGGTGCTGCTCGGCGCGGTCTTCGTCGGGATCGCCGTCGCCGCCGTGAGCGACCAGCGCGCCTCCGAGCGGCTCGACGCCGCCTCCGACAACCTGCGCGCCGCCCTCGCCGTCACCTGCCAGCGGCTGCGCCTCGCCGCCGAGGCCGCCGCGCTGCTCGGCGACCGGCCCGACGCGGCGCAGACCGCCGTCGGCCGGGGCCTGGCCCGCGCGGTGGGGGTGACCCGGGCCGACGGCAGCGTGCTCACCTCGGCGGGCGACCTGCCGGCCCGGCCGTGGGCCGACTGTGCCGCCCCGACGTCCTCGGCCTTCGCGGCGAGCTCGCGCAGGCCGTCGAGCGGGTCGCCGACGGGGATCTCGGCGCCCGGGTGCCGGTGCGCAGCCAGGACGAGGTCGGCCGGCTCGGGCAGACGTTCAATCGCATGACGCGGGAGATGCAGGGGTACGTCCAGGCGCTCACGGCCAGCCGGGTTGGAGGTGCAGCCGGAGCGGCCGCCGGCCGCCCGCGGCGTGCTCGCCCTCTACGACCGGCACGGCTTCGACGAGTTCGACGACGCCGACCTGATCACCCTGCGCACCTTCGCCGGGCAGGCCGCCGTCGCCGTCGACAACGTCCGGGTGCACGAGGAGGCGCAGCGCCTGTCGCTCACCGACCCGCTGACCGGCCTGTCCAACTACCGCTACCTGCGCGAGTCGCTGCGCCGGGAGGTCGAGCGGGCCAGCCGGTTCGGCCGCGCGCTGGCCGTGCTCGCGCTCGACCTCGACCACTTCAAGGAGGTCAACGACACCCACGGGCACGCGGCCGGCGACGCGGTGCTGGCCGAGTTCGCCCGCCGGCTGCGCGCGGAGATCCGCGAGGTCGACTTCGCGTTCCGGCAGGGCGGGGAGGAGTTCGTGGTACTGCTGCCCGAGACCGACGCGAGCGGCGCCACGGTGCTCGCCGAGCGGCTGGGCACGGCCGTGCGCCGGGCCCCGGTCCTCGTGGTGTCGTCGAGCGCCGGCCAGCCGCCCCGCCGGATCCCGGTCACGGTATCGATCGGCATCGCGGTATTTCCGCACCACGGGAACACCGGCCCGGCGGTGCTCGAGGCCGCCGACGACGCCCTGTATGCGGCCAAGGCGGGAGGTCGGGACAGATATCGGCTGGCGGCCGGCTTGACCAGCGGGAAGGCGAGCGCCGAGGTGACGCCCGGCGCGCCAAAGGCGGCGCAACCACCGCGACAGAGCCGCGGCGGCTAGCCTTTCTACATGCCTGACACGACTCCTCACCAGTCCGCGACGCGCCAGCGGGCGGTCAAAGCCGTGATCCCGGCGGCGGGACTTGCCACCCGCTTCCTCCCGGCGACGAAGGCCGTACCCAAGGAGCTGCTCCCGGTGGTCGACCGGCCGGTGCTGCAGTACATCGTCGAGGAGGCGGCCGCCTCCGGCATCAGGGACATCCTCCTGGTGACCGGGCGCGGCAAGACCTCCATGGTCGATCACTTCGACCGCCGCCCCGACCTGGAGGCACGGCTCGCCGAGAAGGGCGACGCCAAGCGCCTCGAGGCGATCAAGCGCCCGTCCGAGCTGGCCGAAATTTACACCTGCCGGCAGGGTGAGCCGCTCGGGCTGGGGCATGCCGTTTCGTACGGCGAGTCGCACGTTGGCAACGAGGCCTTCGCGGTGCTGCTCGGCGACGAGTTCGTCGACGAGGCCGAGCCGCTGCTCCCGGCGATGCTCGACCTGCAGGCGCAGACGGGCGGCATCGTCCTGGCATTCATCGAGGTCGACCCCGAGGAGACCAACCGCTACGGCATCGCCGCCGTCGAACCCTCCGACCACAAAGTCGAGGCCGGCGAGACGGTGAAGGTCACCGCGCTGGTCGAGAAGCCCAAGCCCGAGGAGGCGCCGAGCAACCTCGCCATCGTCGGGCGATACGTGCTGCCCCCCGAGATCTTCGACGCGATCCGCCGCATCGGCCCCGGCGCCGGCGGGGAGATCCAGCTCACCGACGCGATGGCGCTGCTGCTCGCGGAGGGGACCCCCGTGCACGGCATCGTCTACCGGGGCACCCGGTACGACACCGGCATGCCGCTGGGGTATCTGCAGACGGTCGTCCAGCTCGCGGTGAAGCGCGACGACCTCGGCAAGGCGTTCAGCCAGTGGCTGACCCAGTTCGTGGAGAAGGACATGCGCGGGTGACAGCGGTTCCAGCGACGGGCTCACACCACGACGCGGCGCGCGACGCCGGCGTCGGGTCGAACGCGCGCGTCCCCCTCGCCGACTACCTCGCCGGCGTGCTCCGTGGGCTGCGCCCGTTGCCCCCGCTGGACCTGGAGATCACCGCCGCGCACGGCAACGTGCTCGCCGAGGACGTGGTCGGGCCGGGCCCCGTGCCCGCGTTCGACCACGCCGCGATCGACGGGTACGCGGCGCGCTTCGACGACATCACCGACGCCCAGCCGGGCCGCCCGGTCCGGCTGAGCGTCGTCGGCGACCTGGTGGCCTCGAGCTGGCGCCCGGTCCGCCTCACCCCCGGCACATGCTTCTCGGTCGCCGCCGGGGCGCTCATGCCGGTCTCCGCCGACGTCGTCGTGCCGCCCGGCATGACCGACCAGGGGATGGCCGCGGTCGAGGTGTACCACCCGACCAAGCGCGGCCACGGCGTGCGCCGCGCCGGCGACGAGCTGCCCGCGGGCGCCGTCCTGGCCCGCGCCGGGGCCTACGTCACCCCGCCGCTGGTCTCGGTCCTCGCCGCCAGCGGCATCGGCCACGTCGTGGTCCGCCCCAGCCCTCGCGTCGTGGTCATCGCCACCGGCGACGAACTCGTCGACGTCGGCCGGGCCAGCCAGCCGGGCCAGGTCGTCGACGCCAACTCCCACGCCCTCACCGCCGCGGCGGCCGAGGCGGGCGCCCACGCATACCGCGTCGGCATCTGCGACGACGACCCCGAGGGCCTGCGCGGCCTGCTCGACGACCAGTTGCTGCGCGCCGACCTGATCATCACCACCGGCGGGACCGGCACCGGCCCCGGCGACATGGTCCGCCGCATCCTCTCGCGCACGGTCGTGTTCTCCGACCTCTCGGTGTACCCGTGCTCGTCCCTCGGCTACGGCAACGTCGGCGGCCCCAACGGCGTGCCGATCGTCTGCCTGCCCGGCGACCCCGGCGCCGCGCTCATCGGCTTCGAGGTGCTCGCCCGCCCGGTCATCCAGCTGCTCGCCGGCGCCGACCCGGTCTTCCGCCCGAGCGTCCGCGCCCACCTGCTGGAAACCGTCAACTCGCCCTCCGGGATGCGCGAGTTCCGGCCGGCGTACATCACGGAACGCCGCGGCGGCGGGTACACTGTCGCTCCGCTGGCCGGTGGCCCGTACACCCTCTCCGGTCTTGCCGAGGCCAACGGCCTGATGGTGCTTGGCGAGAAGGTCATCAGCGCGGCCGCAGGCTCCACCGTGGACGTCATACTCTTGGATAGGCGGCGATGAGTCAGCCAGGATGGCCCGCAGTCCTCAGCGACGGTCCGGTCATGTTGCGCCCGTACCGCCGCTCCGACGCGCGCGCCTGGTCCGAGGTGCGGCGGGCCAACGAGCAGTGGCTCGGCAAGTGGGAGCCGACCCCGTACGGGACCTGGTATGAGCTCAACTCCGTGGCCGCCTTTCGCGCCGTGCACGCCGACCTGCGCCGCGCCGCCCGCCGCGGCACCGCGATGCCCTTCGCGGTCTGCTACGCCGACCAGCTCGTCGGGCAGCTCACGCTGGGCAACATCGTGCGGCGGGCGTTCTGCTCCGGGTACGCCGGATACTGGGTCGACTCCCGATTCGCCGGCAAGGGCATCATTCCCACCGCCCTCGCGCTGGTGGTCGACCACGCGTTCAGCGTCGGCGGGCTGCACCGGATCGAGGTGAACATCCGCCCCGACAACCTGGCGAGCCGCCGGGTCGTCGAGAAGCTGGGGTTCCGCCAGGAGGCCTACCACCACCGGTACCTCCACATCGACGGCGACTGGCGCGACCACCTCGGCTACGCCATGACCACGGAGGACCTGGCGAACGAGCGCGGCCTGCTGGAACGCTGGCACAAGTCCTCGGCCAACGCCTAATCCGGGCGGGTTCCCCCGTCGGCCGATTTCTCCGACATTTCGGCTATGTCGAGCCCGCGCGAACGGGCGTTTCGTCCTGCGTGTTGACGTGGTAAAACGCGCCGCGCGACGTATGGTCATGAGTCGGAGTTACCGCGTTGTAACTTCCACAGACTTGGATGACTCGCGCGCCCGGCGGACCGGCGCGAGAGGCTGGATTAGGAGGGGTGAGGGTGCCGACCTCGGTGCTCCTCGCCGTCCTTGCCGCTGCTGGGCTCCTCGCCCTGGCGCCCGCACTGGTGCGCCGATACGACGCTACAGAGCGGCTGGTGGCGGAGCGGGCGTTGTCGACCGCGCGGGTGCTGTCCCGCGCGGACCGGCGCCGTCGCACCGTGCCCGGCCGCCGCCCGGTCAACCCGCCCCGCCTGCTGGTGCCGCGGGTCTCGTCCGCCCCCGGCCCGCTGCCGCCGCCGCGCCGCTCCCTGACCCCGGTACCTCCGTCGGCCCGCCGCCGGGTCCACCGCGCCCCGCGCGCGATGTACCGGCGCCGCCGGGTGCTGCTCGCGCTGGTCCTGCTCAACATGGTCGAGCTGTGCGGCGTCACGCTCGTCAGTCCCGGCTTCTGGGTGGGCTTCGCGGTCACCGGCCTGCTCCTCGTCGCCTACCTGGCGCACCTGCGCAACCGCGCCCTGCGCGACCGCCGGCGCCGCCGCGACGAGGCGCGGTACGCGGCGTGGATCGCCCGCCGCCAGGCCCAGGTCCGCCGCGAACAGCTCCGCCGCGCCGCGGCGCGGCGCGAGGCTCTGGCACGCCAACTGGCCGAACGCGACCGAGCCCGCCGCGAGGCGGCGCGCATATCGGCCCTGCGTGGCCGCCCTTACGACACACGAGCGTCGGGCCAGTGATCTGATTCGCGCACCCGACAACGGACCTGTTACTCTTAGCGCCGGTCCGCTTCGGCAGACCGGTTGGGGTTGTGGCGCAGTCTGGTAGCGCACCTCGTTCGCATCGAGGGGGTCAGGGGTTCGAGTCCCCTCAACTCCACAGGCAAAACAGCACGTCAGAAGCCCCGGCCGCAAGAGCGGCCGGGGCTTCTATCCGTTACGTGTCCGAATTTGGGAGTCGGTTGGGAGCGGCGCGGTGGAGCACTGCTCGTCTTGACCGCCCGAAGGGCACGAGAAGCCCGTCGAGCACTCCCACCGCAGACCGTGGCGACAGCGCCGCTCGCGCGGCCAGCGACGCCTCCCACATGGCCTGAAGCGCAGCCACCAGAGCGGCGCGCATGGTGGCGCTCACGTGGCCGTAGACACCCCGCATGCCGGGAACCTCGTGACCCATCCGTTCGGATTGCAGCACGTAGGGAATCGCTGCCTCATCCATCCACGTCTCATGGCCATGGCGCAGGTGCGGCGTGAGACCGGGCAGCACCGGCAGCCAGGATGCCAACGGCACGTCCGCGTTGATCCGTGGTCGCCCCCGCCCGGTTGGCGGCTCGTAGGTTGGTTCTCCCAGCAGCGCCGCGGGCCACGGCGGAAGTGGCATGCCGGGCATCGCGCCGGCAACGTCGACCAGGACGGGCATCCTCGGTCGAGGAGTACGGCCCGCCCTGGCCGGATGCCACCCGTCTGCCGCTGGTCGAATGACACGCTCGCTGTAGTTCGATCGCCGGAAGTGACCACCTCTCGGGTTTACCCGCACCCCCGGCCCCGATCTGGCCCCACGCGCGCCAGCGGTGGTGTCCGAGCGCGCCACGCCAGTAGCCCGACACGGGCTGAGAGAGGTGGCGCATGCCCGGGACGACCTCTTCGGTGTGAATAACGTCCGTCGATCTTGGCGGCCTGCGCGAACCGCGTTGTTGCTGCTCACGGTCGTTCTGATGCTGGGTCTGACGGGGTGTCGATGGGCCTGGGCTGCAAGATCGTCCCCAGGAATTCTCCTGCTATTGGTACTTGGCCGAATTGGTCGTCATCACCGGGTCGGGCGACCGTACGCCGCCTCAGCGTCTTCCCGGAGCGCCGGGTCCAGGGCGGGATGCCCTGGCCGCCGGAGGCGCACTGCCCGGCGTGCAGGGCCGGAGGCCCTAGCCGCCGGAGGCAGGAAGAGTATGCGCACCGCCGACAATGACCCCACGACAAACCGGGCCGTCGCATGCAGCCTCGAAGGGTGGCGGGCTGCTATACCTGAAGACCAACCGGTAGTATCAAGCGTCGAACTTCTGAAAGTTCGTTGGCATGCACTTCGCACCCGACAGAGGCAGCGGACGTCGTCATATCAAAGGCCAGGCTTAAGCGAGGTGCGATGCTGAAAGAGGTGACCGAAGCAGTCCGCGGTCGGCAGACGATAAATCCCCGAACGGTTCTCGGTTTCTATGCAACCGTTCTAGGTTTGCTACTCGCGGCCGTCGTCTCCGGCTCTGCGGTACTTGCGTCGACCAAAACCGCTACATGGCTAATACCGTGGCTCATTCTCTTTGCTGCAGTTATGTTCGTAGCTTTGATTGCGGGGGTTTTCGTGATCACGCTGATCGATCCTTCAAAGCTGATGTTGACGCAGATCTCGGGCACTGAGTACGCAACAATTCGCAAGATTACGCTCGGAAGCAGTGAGAGTGAGCGAACAGAGTTGATCGCGATACGCCCCTTGGGTGCCACCACTCTAGATGCTTCCTCACCGGAGACGCTAATCGACACAGGTAGTACCCAGGCTATCGTCGAGTCGTTTGGAGACGACCGGGGAGACCGCCGTGAGTGACGACGACGAATTCTACTTGATCATAGCCGACAGAATCGATGACACCCAGCGACGGCTAATACATCACGCTATCAAGACCAACACCGACGAGTGGTGGCATGAGTTTCTAGATGCGTGGATAGTAAAGGGAAAGAATACTCGGGAATGGTCTGAAATTCTGGGGCCGTTTGTCCCGGTAGCCCCCTCACAACTCCTGATTCTGGGATTGCCAGCATTAGAGGACCGTATCTACGGTCTAATCACTACCGATCCCAAAAAAAGGGCCGCTTGGCTACGACGGGTATACCACCAGTCCGAACCGCCGAACGCACTTCCGGCCACAGACTAGACGGAGGTTCGCAGTAATTCCGGCCTAAGACTAGAGGCCGCCCCGGGCTTGTCAGGCCGACTTGTCCGGGGCTTCGTAGTGTCCGGCCGAGGGCGCGCGTACGCCGGGGGCCGCCGCGCCGTGAGTGAAGCGGCAAGGCGCGGTGAGTCCCCGAGCGGGCGCGCAGCGGCCGAAGGCCGCCTTGAAGACGCATGGATAGTTTGCGCCCGGAATAGGGGGACCGAGGCTGCCCCCAAATGCGGAAGCGTCGCACAGGGCACTGCTTCGGTGAACGCCCCAGCGCGTGGAAACCCCGGGTCGAGGTAGCGCCGCCCGTCCGTCGACAGATAGGCGTCACCCGGGGGCAAGCTAAGGGCCGACAGGCGGTGCCAGCCCACGGGTACGTAGGCATGATCACGCCACCGGCGCGCCACCGAACCGATATGAGCAAGGTCCGCAAGGGTTTTCCTGCACGTCAACGGGCCAACCCTCGCCGCGATCTTCACGCTCTCCGGAGGCCGGATGCCTGACGCTGAAGCGAAGCGATCAACCGACTTCCCGCCGCCCGACGCGCCAACCACGTCAGTAGCCCGACATGGGCTGAGAGAGGGGGCGAGCCGCATGCCGAGGACGGCCTTTTCGGTGTGAACTGTCGGCGAGGCGGTCTGTTGAGGTGTTAGTCGAAGTCAGGCGGCGTGCGACGAGTGCGCGCGGGTCGGTCCGGTAGGTGCGGCTGCTGCACTTCTCTGCTGTACTCCCAGCCGCCAACTCCGTCGTACCCAGTCGTCCGCGTCCCGCAGCATGGCCTTCCTCTTGCTCTGACGGCCGCGCGGCAGCCTAGTGGCGTTGGGTCTTGCGGCCCAACTGTACTGTGGGCGAGCTTGGGTGACGCATCGAGGAGTCCCATGATTCAACCTGACTACTGGTCCACCAGCGCGCAGACGATGCCCGTCATTGCATTGGCCATAGTTGTCGAGGCCCGTGCGGTTATGGCTCGATGGACTCCGGGTGAAAATCGGTGGTATAAGGCTTTCCAGGGATTGATCTGGAGCGTTCCTCTGCTCGGCTATGCGTTTGCTGTGCCTGCATGTTTTCGGGCATTGGCCGGGCGGGCTGTTTGGCAGGGCTGGGACGAGGTAATCGATTTTTCGATATCAGCTGGACTTAGTGCACTTCTCTTTAGTGCGTTCGCAGAATTTGTGCTTCGTTCGTACGCGCGTGCATTCGTTACGCTCGTAATTGCGGCAAGATCACGTGAGGATTTGGTCTACCGCTGGAAATCCATTCGAATGCTCGGGAGGGTGCGTCGGAGGATTGCGTTTCTCGATCGCAGTCTAACAAGCAATGAGCGTACCCTCGACTCTCAGGTGGAGCGGATCATGCGTCTGGGGCATCCAGAGTGCCCTGCGTGCAGTTCGCTACTCGCGGGCATTGGCGATACGCGTCGACGTATTCACGAGCACAGGGCTGAAGTCGTGGAGCTAGTGTCGGAAATTGAAACTCTCCGTCATCATGTTGCGGAGAACCAAGAGCGGTACGCCGAACGCGTGTCTCGGATGGAGATTGAATTCGAGGCGATGCTTGCGCAGAATGGTTTAGCTCCCCCCTCCGGCGGCTAGCCTCACACTGCGGCGGTGCCCTCAGCCGCGAGCCACCTTCGCCTTTTGAGCGGACGTCGCCGAGGGCGGTTCGGACGGACACTCGGCTCCCTGGGACTTCGTCAACGAGGCGGACGCTCGGAGCGTGGTCGCACGACCGGCGGCAACTTGAGCATGTAACCCGTCTGTCGTCACGTCGATGGCGGAACTACTGAGCGCTCGCTCTTGCACAACGGAAGGCCCCCGACCAAGGAAAACTCTTGGCGGGGGCCTTTGTCGTGCACGCTATCAACTCTAATTCTTAAGCAGGCCGATGGCTTTCCCGTAGTTCCCGAGTTTTGTAAGCACATAGTTTGCGATGTCCGCACGACCAGCTTTGGTCCGCCACATCACTTCAATTCGAATCGGCCCGCCATCATTCGGTTCGCAGTAGATATCGCTATTGAACTTCAACGCAGTGCCAAGGCCGCGCTCAGTTTCAAAGCCGTTCACAAGCTCAACCTCGACTAGCCCCTTTCCGATAGCCCGATTGAGGAGCCCATCATTGTCGCGGGCAATCTGCGCCAAGTTCTTGAACGCCGCTTGCGTGTTGTCGCCAGCCTTTCCTCCCACACGGCGCGTTCCGAGGGACTTGCCAGAAATCAGCAAGCCGAGTTCACTGGACCTCAGTCGATCGGCGGCCCTGCTATCCGCGCTGGTTGACATATTCAGACCTTTCATCAACTGATGAAGCTCTGGCCCGCCATATTCTCGCGCAATCGCAAGGGCAGCAAGCATGTCGAGATACACAATCCGAGCGTCGAGTACAGTGCCCAGAATGCCTAGCTGGTCTGGGTAGTTCTTAAGGTCGGCGACCACGTTCGCGCCTGTTGAAGTCATCAAACGATCGATATCGGCGGCGGCGAAACCGCCGCGCGTTAGCGCCGCGACGTCCCCTTCAGGCTCGTTGCCAGCGATGACGAGAGTCCACAGCCGGAACCGCTCCGCCCGGAGGAGCTTCTTCACCCGCGCACTGTTAGCCACCAAGTCCTTACGAATCAGCGCGAGGTAATTGCCGATTGTTTCTGCCTTTGCAGCCAATTCGACTGCCCGCTCATCGGAGATTCCCAGTGCAGCCAGTGAGGCACCTTCGTTGAGGGCCGTGATCGTCCGCTCGGCAATCAGGACAAAGTCACTCTTGGCTGGACCCGAAAAGGTTACGAAGGGCTCATCGACGCCGAGGAGCGACTCACCGCCGAGCTTCTTGGCGAAGTCGACCAACATTTTAGTCAGATCGTCAGTGTTCGTAGGCCAAACGACCAACGTGTTGATGCCAGAAGGCGAGCGTACGAAAGCATTGATGGAGTGCATTGCTGCTTCCATCGCGGTCGCAGAAACCTCCCCAAGCGCCTCGCGGCCCTCCAGTACGATGATTCGCGGGCTCGTGGACCGACCAATCTGTGCTAGTGCGGTCGAAACGTCGTCCGACGAAGGGATTGGCTCCGTGACCACGCCACTTCGGAACAGCCCGACGGTATCCAGGAACGTGGACTTGCCAGCCCCGGTTTCCCCTCGCAGGATCATGAGTGCGCCTCGACGGGCGGCCTGCATGTCGGCGAACCGGAGGTCGATGCTGTCAAGCGCATCCTCCACCGGCACGATGATGGTCCGCAGGGTGCCGCTGCCGGCCTCTCGCAGCCCTTCGAACCGGTCTGGCACGTTTAGGTCGACCTGCGGTTGGGGAGTCGTCACGGCGCGATTATCGCAGCACACCAGATCTGGCACGACAAGCCACGCGACAGGTTGCCAAGATCTAGCTGGAAGCCTGACAGCCGGATCTAGCTGCCCGCCGGCCTGGTCTCAGGTGTGGTCTCGTTCGCTGGCGTCCGGGCGCGTCCGGTGCGGCCGGCGCCCGCAGCCCACGGCCTGTCCTGACCCCTGCTGAACGTACGGGCACAGGCTTGGGGCGCGTGCTGGCGATCGTTACCAACCCAGCGCCCCCACCGATGGAGTGGGAGCGGGAGTGGGAGTGGCCAGCTAACCCCAGCCGATGTCAGATGCGCCCAACTGCCGCGAGAGCATGCCCCTGGGCAGTGCTTTTGCCTCATCGCACATGAATGTGTCGCGCCGAGCCTTGTTCGCATCGAGGGGGTCAGGGGTTCGAGTCCCCTCAACTCCACCAATGGGCGCAGTCTGTTCACAGGCTGCGCCTGTTCGCCGTTGTGGTGGAGTTGGTTCTTCCCGCTCGCTTCGCTCGCTCCGGGCGGGGGGTTCCCACCCCGCACCCCCCATGCCTCGCTTCGCTTCGGCACTGGCTGCGCTTCGCTCGCCAGAGCGCCACGTGCTTGGCGGCGTTGGTGTGCTCTGCGCCGACGCTGGGCGGACCACCACCTTGGTCGCCGTCGGGCTCGCGTCACGTCCCGGCCCCTCGCCGCCGCGCCGCGCCGGGTGTGGGCGGGTGTGGCTGGGTGTGGCTCGCGGTCGTGGGGGGTTCGCGGGCCGGCGGGGCATCTCGGTGGCGGCGAAATACGCTGTGGGCGTGGGTGACGAGACTGCTCCGCGGCTGGATCCGCGGCGGGCGACGGTGCGGGACGCCAAGACGATGCGGGCGTTGTCGCACCCGGCGCGCATCGCGATCATCGAGCGGTTGTTCACCGGGGAGACGGCGACCGCGACCGAGTTGGCCGAGGTGTGCGGGTTGTCGCCCAGCGCGACCAGCTACCACCTGCGGGCCCTCGCCAAGGTTGGTTTGATCGAAGAGGCACCCAGCCGCGGAGACGGGCGGGAGCGGGTCTGGCAGAGCCGCCACCGGGGGCTGCGGGTGGAGACCGGCCCGGAGTGGCAGGCGGCCGAGCGGGTGGCCAGCCGCGAACTGACCGAGATGTACATGGACCTGGAAGACGCGCGGGCCCGGTCCTGGCTGGACCGGCAGGACGACGAGCCCTACGAGTGGCACCTCGCCGCCACTTCCGCCGGCGTACAGCTCAACGTCACCGCCGAAGAGTTGCAGCAGCTCAACGACAGGGTGCTGGGCATCCTGGAGCCGTACGCCCGGCGCAACCGCACCGATGCCCCGCCGGAGGCCCGCTTTGTCGACGTGACGTACCGGGTGTTCCCGCGGGCCTGAGCACTTCCGAGCACGAATCGAGGGCTTGCGCCGGTGTGATGTGAAGGATTATTTTCGAAGTATGTACTTCACATCTGCCCGCGACGTCTACCTGCTCGCCGTGGCGCGCGGCGTGTCGTTCCTGGGGGACTTCATGGCAGCCACCGCGCTGCTGCTGGCCCTCCAGGAGCGCGGTGCCGGCGGTATCGCGATCGCCGCCGTGCTCATCGCCTCGGTGCTGCCGGTCGTCGCGCTCGCGCCGCTGGTCGGCAGGCTGGTCGACCGAGTCGACAGCCGGATCCTGCTCACCGTGGTCGGGCTAGGGCAGGCCGCCAGTTGCGCCGCGATGGCGCTCACCACGAACGTCTGGGTGCTCGTCGGGCTGGTCACGGTGCTCGCGTCCGGGGTGGCGATCACCACGCCAACGTTCAGCGCGCTCCTGCCGGAGATGGCCGGGCCGGACGGGATCGGGCGGGCGATGGCGATCGGGCAGACCGCGAACTCGGTGGGGTCGCTCGCAGGACCGGCGCTCGCTGGCGTCCTGGTCGGTGCGTTCGGGCTGCGGACCCCACTGCTCATCGACGCGGTCACCTACCTGGCCGTGGTCGCCGCAGGGCTGCTGCTCCGCACCAGGAGGCGGGTCTCGGCGCAGGAGCGGGCAGCCGCCCATAGCCGGGAATGGAAGATCCGCGACGACCGCATGCTGCTGGCGCTGACGGTCATGATCGGCGCCCTGGTGCTCACGGTGAACGTCGACATGGTCGTGGGCGTGTTCTTCATCCGCGATACGCTCGGCGGCAGCCCGGCCGAGTTCGGGTTCGTCGAGGGGGCGTGGACGGCGGGCATGCTGGCCGGAGGCTGGCTCGCCGCGGCGCGCGCCCGCACCGACGCCACGCTCGGCCGACTGCTGGTGGTGATGCACCTCGGCACCGGCCTCATCGTCCTGACGTCGGGCTTCGCGGCGATGGTGGTGATGTTGTATCCGCTGTGGCTGCTCGGCGGCGCGACCAACGGCGCGGAGAACAACTTCCTCGGCGTGATCGCGGCCCGGCGGGTGCCGGCGGCCCTGCGCGGGAAGTTCTTCGCCCGGTTCGGCGCGGTGATCAACGCGGCGAACCTCCTCGGCTACGCGGCCGGCGGCGTGCTGGTCGACCGCTTCGAGCCGCGCCACATCGTGATCGGCTGCGGCGCGGCCGGTGTGCTCGCCGTCGCCTTGTGCGCGCTGCCGCTGTGGCGCGCCGCCGCGGCGGAGGCCCCGGCCGGGGCCCCCGCTAGTGCCGCGTCAGCAGTTGCTTCGTCATGATTCCCAGCACCATCGCGGGTCGGGACTACAGCTTGGCCGCGATGCTCGCGCCCAGGTCGGCGTCGACGTTGGTCCAGTACTGGATGAACCGCTTGCGGATGCCCTCGTTGCGGATCTGGAGTGCCTGGCCGATGAGGGTGGCGATCATGCGTTCGCGGGCCTCGGAGCTGAAGACCTTGCGGTAGAGGGTGCCGGCCTGGCCGAAGTCGTCGTCGGCGGCGCGCAGGGTCGCGGCGGAGCGGAGCAGTTCGCCGTCGGACTCCCAGTTGCCGTTGCCGGCGGCGGCCGGATCGCCCACGGGGCCGTCGAAGGAATTCGGGGCGTAGACCGGTGCGGTGGCGGGCTTGAAGCCGTGCCGGCCCAGACCGTCCTGGCTGTACGAGCGTACCGGAGCGATGGGGGCATTCACCGGGATCTCGGCGTAGTTGGTTCCGACCCGGTAGCGCTGAGCGTCGGGGTAGGAGAAGACCCGGGCCATGAGCATCTTGTCGGGGCTGATGTCGATGCCGGGCACGGTGTTCGCCGGGGAGAACGCCGCCTGCTCGATCTGGGCGAAGAAGTTCTCGGGATTCTCGTTCAGGGTGTAGGTGCCGACCTTGATCAGCGGGTAGTCGGCGTGCGGCCAGACCTTGGTGACGTCGAACGGGTTGAACCGGTAGGTCTTCGCGTCCTCGTACGGCATCACCTGGACGTTGACGTCCCACGAAGGGAAGTCACCGCGCTCGATCGCCTCGTAGAGGTCACGGCGGTAGTGGTCCGCGTCGGCGCCGGCGAGGCGCTCTGCCTCGGTCTCGTCCATCTCGGCCGTGCCCTGCTGCGGCTTGAAGTGGTACTTGATCCAGAACCGGGCGCCCTCGGCGTTGATCCACTGGAAGGTGTGCGACCCGTACCCCGACATGGTGCGCCACGAGCGCGGGAGCCCGCGGTCACCCATCAGGTAGGTGACCTGGTGGGCAGACTCCGGCGAGAGCGTCCAGAAGTCCCACTGTATGTCGGCATCACGCAGACCGGAGCCCGGCAGCCGCTTCTGGGAGTGGATGAAGTCGGGGAACTTGATGCCGTCGCGGATGAAGAACACCGGGGTGTTGTTCCCGACGATGTCGTAGTTGCCCTCGCTCGTGTAGAACTTCAGGCTCCAGCCGCGGACGTCGCGCCAGGTGTCGGGCGAGCCCTGCTCACCGGCCACCGAGGAGAAACGCTGGAGAAGCCGGGTCCGGGTGCCGGGCTGGAAGAGCGCGGCACGCGTGTAGCGGCTGACGTCCTCGGTGACGACGAGCTCGCCGAACGCGCCGCCGCCCTTGGCGTGGACGATTCGCTCGGGGATTCGCTCCCGGCTGAACTGCGCCAGCTTCTCGACCAGATACCGGTCATGCAGGACGGTGGCGCCGTCCGCGCCGACGGTGAGGGAATGCGCGTCACTGGCGACCGGTGTGCCGGTCTGCGTGGTCGTGACGTTGTCGGTCATGGGGTCTCCTCCATCGTGAGGACCTTGAGCGTGGCGACCCGGCCACGGGTGATCCGACGCCCAGTTTTCTGGGAGCGAGGCAAGAACGGACCCGGCTGGCGAGCCATGGATCCCTCAGATGCGGACATACTCTTGGCTGCGGCGGGCGGCTGGCGAGCGGAGAGACGGGGCCTGTTCAGTGACGAAGGAGATCGCGTTCGTCGTCTTCGACGGCATGAAGATGCTCGACGTGGCCGGGCCCGCGGAGGTGTTCGCGGAGGCGAACCGCTTCGGCGCTAGCTACTCGCTTTCCTACGTCTCACCGTCCGGCACGCCGGTGACCACGTCGGTAGGGACGCGCTTGGAGGTCGGCGGTGCTGTCCAGAACCTCGGCACCGTCGACACCGCGGTCGTCTCGGGTGGCGACGTGCTGGTCACGCAGCCGATTCCCCGGTCGCTGGTCGAGGCGATCCAGTATCTCCACCCGCGGGTGCGCCGGTTGGTTTCGATCTGCACGGGATCGTTCGCGTTGGCCGCGGCCGGGGTCCTCTCCGCGCGCCGCGCCACTACCCACTGGCGGCACGCATCGCTGCTCGCGCGGGCCAATCCGGACGTCAGGGTCGAGCCGGACGCATTGTTCGTCGAGGACCGGGGCGTGTTCACCTCCGCCGGCGTCTCCGCGGGCATCGACCTGGCGCTCGCACTGGTGGAGAGGGACCATGGGCCAGACCTTGCCCGGGACGTGGCTCGCAGTCTCGTGATGTTCATGCAGCGGCCCGGCGGCCAGTCGCAGTTCTCCGCGCCCCTCAAGGTCCAGGCTCCGCGCACGCCGGTGCTCCGCGATGCCCTTGACCTGATCGCCGCGCATCCGGAACTCGACCACAGCGCTCAGTCGCTTGCCGCTCACGTCGGGGTCAGTCCACGTCATCTGGCCCGCCTTTTCGCGGCGGAGCTGGACACATCGCCCGCAAGGTTCGTCGAGCGGACTCGACTCGACCACGCGAAGGCGCTGCTTGACGCCGGGCACAGCGTGGCCGAGACGGCGCGGCTCGTAGGTTTCGGGAGCGCCGAGACGATGCGACGGCTGTTCGTCGCGCGGCTCGGAGTGTCACCGAGCCAGTACCGCGCCCGTTTCGCGACGACTTCCCCCAGGACCGAGTCGCAGGACTCGTAGGCCGGCGCCGGCGTCGCTCCGCGGAACTCGTCCGGATCTTTGCGATATCCGTCCCGGTCGGAGGGTCCGAAGGCCGGGCCGCACGGTCAGCCTTGTGGAAGGCCCCGGGCAACCGCCCGGGAACGAGCAAGGAGGACCCTGTGCCGGAGACGATCGGGACCGTTGAAGTTCCTGACACCGCACTCATTCGTGAAGCCACTGCTGTAGTGCGGGCGGCCGCCGACGACACGTTGTACGACCACTCTCGCCGGGTCTTCCTGTGGGGATCACTCAAGGCGCGGGCTCGAGGCCTGCAGGTCGATCCGGAGCTCGCGTACGTCGGCGGCATGTTCCACGACCTCGGCCTCACGACGACGTACCGCACCACCGACCAGCGCTTCGAGATCGACGGCGCCAACGCCGCCAAATCCTTCCTGCGCGACCACGGCCGCAGCGAACAGGAGGCCACCAACGTCTGGCTCGCCATCGCGCTGCACACCACCCCCGAGGTGCCCCTCCACCTCGCTCCGGAAGTCGCCGTCGTCACCCTCGGCGTCGAAACCGACGTCCTCGGCTTCGACCTGGACCAGATCAGCCCCGCCGACCGCGCCGCCGTGACCACCGCACACCCACGCCCCGACTTCAAGAACCGGATCCTCAAGCGCTTCTACGACGGTATGGCCGAGCGTCCCGACACCACCTTCGGCACCATGAACGACGACGTACTCGCGCACTTCGACCCCACCTTCAAACGCGAGAACTTCGTCGACGTCATCCAGAACAACGCCTGGCCCGAGTGATCCGGGCACGAGCGCGGGTGCTCGCCTAGATTTTGGTTCGGCGCAACAGTTCCAGGGCGTGTGGCGGGTCGTCGGCGTACAGCCGGATGCGGGAGATCCGGTGCCGGCCCGGTCGGCCGAGGTCCACTTCGGACGGTTCGGAGAGGAGCAGCAGGACGTTGGTCGTGCCGAGCACCGACACCGACAGCTCCTCGCCGTCGACCTCGACGGTGCGCCGATGGGAGCCGCGCAGCGCCCGCCGGGCGTCTTCAAGGTGCCGCAGCGGTACCTCGATGTCGTGGAACACCGCGAACCGCAGGCGCACGGCGTCGTCGGTGACCGTGTGCGGGCGCGACACCGTGGCGGCGAGGAACGCGGCGACCCAGAGCAGGCCGTACGCGCCGAGGATCAGCAGCGCCCAGCGCGCGGCGGGCCACGGCACCACCACCTCGACGACGAAGAGCTCGACCACCGAGACCGCGGTCATGCCGACGAGGAGGCCGCGCAGCCGGCCCCCGTAGGCGATGGCGGCGCGGGGGCGCCGGCCGCGTACGGCGTCGAACAGGGCGTGGTAGAGGCGCAGCTCCAGGCGTACGACTGCGGAGACGATCGGCGGCGGGCCGATCGTGGTCAGCACGAGCGCCGCCAGGACCGCCTCGGCGGCGAGCAGCGCGATGGCGGCCGTGCGCAGGTCGATCGCGTCCGTCGCGGCGAGCAGCGCGTCGGCCGCGGCGACGGCGAAGGGCAGCCAGCGCAACCATCGGCGCATTGACCAAGGTTACCCGGGTGGCGGCAGCACCTGGCGCAGCTGTGCGGGCGGGGTCGAGCGGACGCTCCACTCGCGGGGGTAGCCGACCGAGACCTCTTCGTGCCGAATCCCGTCGTGCCAGGTGGTGCGCGGGATGTGCAGGTGGCCGTAGACGACGGCCTCGGCGTTGAAGCGGGTGGGCCAGTCGGCGGTGCGGGTGGTGCCGCACCAGAGGGCGAACTCCGGGTACCACAGGACGTCGGTCGGCTCCCGGACCAGCGGGAAGTGGTTGACCAGCACGGTCGGCCCGCCGATGGCGGCCAGGCGCCGCTCGGTCAGCGCGACGCGCGCGTGGCACCAGTCCGCGCGCCCCGGGTAGGGGTCCGGGTGCAGGAGCATCTCGTCGGTCCCGACGACGCCGGCCGCGTGCGCCTTGGCCAGGGCCTCCTCGGTGGAGGTCGCCCCCTTGGGCCAGAACGAGTAGTCGTACAGCACGAACAGCGGCGCGACCGCGACCCGGCCCGCCCACAGCGGGTACGGGTCCTCGGGGGTGACCACGCCGAGTTCGCGGCAGGCGGCGACGAGCAGGTCGTACCGCGCCACGCCGCGCGCCTGCTCCGGGTCGTTGCGCGGCGTCCACAGCTCGTGGTTGCCGGGCACCCAGATCACCTTGGCGAACCGCTCGGCGAGCGTGCGCAGCGCCCAGGTGACGTCGGCGAACCGCTCCGCCACGTCGCCGGCCACGATGAGCCAGTCGTCGTCGTGGGTGGGCCGCATCCGCTCGACGAGCGCCCGGTTCTCCGCATATCCGACGTGAAGATCGCTGATGCCCAGCAGCCGCCCGGTCACCGTTGAAGCCTATGCGAGTCCGGGCGCCGCTACAGCGCCAGTTCGCCGCCCAGCGACCGGGCGAGGGTGCCGGGGTCGACCCCGAACGAGCGCAGCATGCGGCCGCCGGTGCCCTCGGGGTCGGCCGCGATCACGTACAGCAGGTGCGAGGTGCCGGCGCGCCCCTGCCCGAGGTCGGTCGCCAGCCGCGCCGCCTCGTCGAACGCCCGCACCAGGTCGGCCGCGTACGGGCCCTTCGCGTTCTCGGCCGGCTCGGTGGAGAGGTTCTCGGCGAAGTTCTTCACCTGGGCGTACCCGAGCCCGAGCCGCGCCAGCGCCCGCGCCCCGCCGTTGGGCGGCGTCGCGGCGAACCGGTTGCCGGTCCGCTCCAGCGCGAAGTCGAGCGCGCACATCGCCATCACCAGGTGTGCCTGCCCGGCCAGCGCACAGCCCCCGCGGACCGCCTGCCGGGCCGCCTCGTCGCGCAGCGCCGACTCCATCGGGTCGCTCCCGCGGCGCCGTCCCGCCCAGGCCGCGGTCTTCACGGCCGGCCCGCGCTCGAACCCGAGGACGGGCCCGACAACCAGTCCGGCCGCCTTGAGCACGGCGAGGGAGACCGCCGCGTCGGGCGTGCCGTCGGCGAGAAACTCCTCGTCGGGGCGGAGGTGGAAGCGCCGGACGAACTCCATCCACTCCCCGGGCGAGTCGCACTCGGCGAGGAGCGAGCGCAGCGTGAGCTTGAACCCGACGTACCGGATGTCTCCCTCGGCGGCGGCCGCAAGGGCCCGCCCCACCGCGACCCGCACCCGCTCGTCCCACACGGGCATGGCGCCGATCGCCCGCCGGGTGCGCCCGCGCGTGAGCCACTCACCGAGCCGAAGCGTCGCGTCGACCTCGTCCTCGACGTCGCCCGGCACCCCCTCGCCCGAGGCCCCGAACCCGGGCGCGACCTGCCAGCGGATGTCGGACGCGCCGAGCCGCCCGAGGAACACGTCGGCGACCCGCTCCGCGGTGACGACCGGCGCGCCTTCCAGGGTGGCGCGCCACGCCGCCTCGCCCAGCCCGGCGACGACCTCCAGGGAGGCCACGATCCCCACTTCCGCAAACCCCACCGCGCAACCGTACGCGCCCTCCGGTCGCCCGGCCCGCGGCCCGGCGCCACGGCGCTCGACACCGGAACGAGCGGAAGGAGCGAGCGGAAGGCCTGACGGATTGCCGACGTAGCGGCCCGACAAAAGGCGAGGAAAGCGGACGCACACGCACGCATGGGCATGCGTGGCGTGCGTTCGGTTGATTCCTTGCTGACGGGCAGGTGGATACAGTCCCGCCAGCCGAAGCGGAGGTAGGACATGCTGATGTCCAGGAAGCGCAGGAGCCGGGCGGTGGGCGTCGTCGCCGCGCTCCTGCTGGGCCTGTTCGTGGTGGTTTCGCAGCCGGCGCCGGCCGTGGCCGACACCTTCTCGGCCACCGGATTCACCACCGAGGTGGTCGCGACGCTGCCCCAGTACACGGTCGTCGGTGAGGCGTTCGCGCCCGACGGGCGGCTGTTCGTGTGGACCAAGCCCGGCCTGGTGCGGATCATCAAGAACGGCCAGTTGCTGTCCACGCCGTTCCTGGACCTGACCGGCAAGGTGAACACCTACGACGACCGCGGGCTCTGGGGCTTGGCGTTCGACCCGGACTTCGCCAACAACGGCTTCGTCTACCTGTCGTACGTCTACGAGAACACGAGCAACCCCAACGACCCCGGGCCCAAGACCTCCCGCCTGGTGCGGGTGACGGCCAACCCCGCCAACCCCGACGTGGCGCTGCCCGGCAGCCAGACGGTGATCCTGGGTAGCGTCGGCACCGCGCCGTGCAGCGCCCAGCCCGCCGGCGCGGACTGCATCCCGGCCGACGGCAGCAGCCACACGATCGGCACGCTGGCGTTCGCCCCCGACGGCAAGCTGTTCCTGGGCAACGGCGACGCCGACGACGCCAGCAAGCCCGACCCGTTCGCGCTCGGCGCGCAGGACCTCAACAGCTACCAGGGCAAGATCCTGCGGATCAACAAGGACGGCACGGCGCCGCCCGACAACCCGTTCTACGACGGCACCAACAGCGTCAAGTCCAAGGTGTACCTCTACGGCGTGCGCAACCCGTTCCGGTTCGCGCTGCAGCCGGGGACCAACCACGTCTGGTTCGGCGACGTCGGGTGGAACACCTGGGAGGAGATCAACGACGGCGTGCCCGGCGGCAACTACGGCTGGCCCTGCTACGAGGGCAACAACGCGCAGCCGACGTTCCAGCAGCTGTTCGCGCAGTGCAGGGCCCTGGCCCCGTCCGCCGTCACCGCGCCGTACCACACCTACGACCACAGTGTCGGCACGGCCGCGATCGGCGGCCCGTTCTACACCGGCAACCTGTACCCGGCCCAGTACCAGAACAACTACTTCTTCGCCGACTACTCGGGCAACTTCATCAAGCGGATCGTGTTCGACAGCAACCACAACCCGGTCGGCGTGCAGCCGTTCGCCACGAACGTCGAGGCGCCGGTCTCGCTCGCCGTCGGGCCCGACGGGATGATCTACTACCTGTCGTTCACCACCGGCCAGGTCCGCCGGATCCGGTTCAACGGCCCGTCGGCGAGCGCGACGGCGACCCCGCAGTACGGCTACTCCCCGCTGCAGGTGGCCTTCTCCAGCGCGGGCTCGGTCGACGCCGGCGGCGCCACCCTGTCGTACCTGTGGGACTTCGGCGACGGCACCACGTCGACGGCCGCCAACCCGACGCACACCTACACGGTCTCCGGCGTGCACACCTACACCGCGAAGCTGACCGTCACCGGCACCGCCGGGCTGACCTCGACGGCGACCACGACGGTCACGGTGGGCAGCGCACCACCGGTGCCGACGATCAGCGCGCCGCTGAACAACACCATCGTGCAGCCGGGCCAGACGGTGAACTTCGCCGGCTCAGCCACCGACCCCGACGACGGCCCCCTGCCGGCCAGCGCGCTGAGCTGGACCGTGCTGCTGCACCACGACACGCACATCCACTCGTTCGTCGGCGGTAGCGGGGCCAACGGCAGCTTCGTGGTGGACGACCACGGCCCGATCGGCACGTTCTCCTACGAGGTGATCCTGACCGCCACGGACAGCAGCGGCCTGCGCGCCAGCACCAGCGTGCTGCTGCCGGTCGGCTCCGACACCTCCCCGCCGACCGCGCCGGGCAACCTGACGGCGGCGTCCAACGGCTCGCAGGTGACCCTGAACTGGACGGCCTCGACCGACGACGTCCTGGTCAGCGGGTACCGCGTGGAGCGCTGCCAGGGCGCGGGCTGCACGAACTTCGCGCAGATCGCGACCACGACCGGCATCACGTTCACCGACACCGGGCTGACCCCGAACACCACGTACCAGTACCGGGTGGCGGCGACCGACCCGTCGAGCAACGTCAGCCCGTACTCCAACATCGCCACCACGACCGTCAGCAACGCTCCCGCGCAGCCGTCCGGGCTGGTCGCCGGGTACACCTTCGACGCGGGCAGCGGCACGACCGCGGCCGATGTGTCCGGCAACGGCAACACCGGCACGATCACCGGGGCCACCTGGGACACCGGGAGGTTCGGCGGCGCCCTGAAGTTCAGCGGGTCGGGCGACGTCGTGAAGGTGACGTCGTCGGCGTCGCTGAACCTCTCCTCCGGGCTCACCCTGGCCGCGTGGGTCCAGCCGACCGTGTCGCAGCAGGGCTGGCGCACGATCATGCAGAAGGAGAACGACGCCTGGTATCTCAACTCCAGCAACGGCTCCGGGCCGCTCAAGCCGGCCGGCGGGGTGACCGCCAACGGCACTGACGCGGTCGTCACCGGCCCCACCGCGAGCCCGCTGAACCAGTGGACCCACGTGGCGATGACCTACGACGGGGCCTCGCTGAAGCTGTACGTCAACGGCACGCAGGTTGCGACGAACACCAAGAGCGGCACGCTGCAGCAGACCACCAATCCGCTGTCGATCGGCGGGAACGCGCCCTACGGGGAGTACTTCGCCGGCCTGCTCGACGAGGTGCGGGTGTACAACCGGGCGCTGAGCGACACCGAGGTGCAGACGATCATGGACTGGCCGCTGACGCCGCCGGTCGCCGACACCACGCCCCCGTCCACGGTCACGTCGCTGACCGCGACCGCCAACGGCGCGTCGCAGGTGAACCTGTCGTGGCCGGCGGCGAGCGACAACGTCGCCGTCTCCGGCTACCAGCTGGAGCGCTGCCAGGGCGCCGGCTGCACGAACTTCGCCCCGGCCGGCACCGTCGGCACGACCTCGTACACCGACACCGGCCTGACCGCCAGTACGACCTACACCTACCGGGTGCGCGCCACGGACGCCGCGGGCAACCTCGGCGGCTGGTCGCCGACGGCGAGCGCGACGACCACGGGCGCGGCCGACACCACGCCGCCGACCGCGCCGTCCGGCCTGACCGCGACGGTCGCCGGCAACACGCAGATCAACCTGACGTGGACCGGCTCGACGGACGACGTGGGCGTGACGGAGTACCGCATCGAGCGCTGCTCCGGCGCCAGCTGCACGAACTTCGCGCAGGTGGCGACGGCGACCACGCCGACGTACGCGAGCACCGGCCTGACCGCCGGCACCGCGTACCGGTTCCGGGTGCGCGCCGCCGACGCCGCGGGCAACCTGTCCGCGTACTCGAACATCGCGTCGGCGACGACCACGGCCACCGACACGACCCCACCGACCGCACCGACCGCCCTGAGCGCCACCGCGTCCGGCCCGACCCAGGTCGACCTGTCCTGGACGGCGTCGACGGACAACGTGGGCGTCACCGGGTACCGCGTCGAGCGCTGCACCGGCGCCAGCTGTACGAGCTACGCCGAGGTCGCGCAGCCGACCGGCACCACATGGTCGGACACCGGGCGGTCGGCGAGCACGACGTACCGGTACCGCGTCCGCGCGACCGACGCCGCCGGAAACCTCAGCGCCTACTCGTCGGTCGTGTCGGCCACCACGCCGGCCCTGCCCGACTCGACCCCGCCGTCGACGCCCGCCTCCCTGACGGCGACGCCGAACGGCACCCAGGTGGCGCTGGCGTGGCCCGCCTCGACCGACAACGTGAGCGTCGCCGGGTATCGCGTCGAGCGGTGCACCGGCTCCGGCTGCACCGACTTCGCGCAGGTGGCGACGCCGGCGACGAACGCGTACACCGACACCGGCCTGACCGCGAGCACCACGTACCTGTACCGGGTGGCCGCCTTCGACCCGTCGGGCAACGTCAGCGGCTGGTCGCCGACCGCCTCCGCGACGACCACGAACGCGCCGACCCAGCCGACCGGGCTGATCGCCGGCTACAAGTTCGACGCGGGCAGCGGTACCACAGTCACCGACTCGTCCGGCAACAACAACACCGGCACGATCACCGGCGCCACGTGGGTCACCGGCAAGTACGGCGGCGCGCTGTCCTTCAACGGCACCAGCGACATCGTGCGGATTCCCGCCTCGGCGACGCTGACCCCGAGCACCGGCCTGACCCTGGCCGCGTGGATCCAGCCGACGGGCACGCAGAACGGCTGGCGCACGGTCATGCAGAAGGAGAACGACGCCTGGTTCCTCAACGCCAGCAACTCCACCGGCCCGCTCTACCCGGCCGGCGGCATCACCACGACCACGGGTTCCACGGCGTACTGCTCCGGCACCTCGGCCAGCCCGCTGAACACGTGGACGCACATCGCGCTCACCTATGACGGCACCAACCTGCGCCTGTACGTCAACGGCGTCCAGGTCTCGACGAAGGCGATCTCCGGCGGGCTGCAGCAGACCTCCAACCCGCTGTCGATCGGCGGTAACGCGCCGTACGGTGAGTACTTCAAGGGCCTCATCGACGAGGCCCGGGTGTACAACCGCGCACTGACCCAGGCCGAGATCCAGACGGTGATGAGCACCCCCCTGTCCTGACCTCGACCACCCGTCCGCCGGGGCCCCCGCAACCGCGGGTGCCCCGGCGGCGTCGTTTGTGGAGGTACCGGCGGCGAAGCTCCCTGACCAGGAGTTCGGCGTAAGTTTCAGGCCCGTTACGCATCACTTACGAGGTAGGCGGCTTGCGCGTGATCGGCCGTCTTGACGCGGCCCCGCGCTGGTACGGACCGTGTTGGCGCCTGAACCGCCGGTTCATCAAGGTAAGGAGATTCGATGAGGCGCAAACTCGCCCTCATGTCGGCCGCCGCAGTCGTGGCGACCGCCGGAATCGTCGTGGTCGCCAATCAGGCGTACGCGGCGGCCGGATGTTCCGCTAAGTACACGATCGTGAACGAGTGGCCGGGTGGCTTCCAAGCCCAGGTCGACGTCACGAACCTCGGCAGCGCGATCACCAGCTGGACGGTCGGCTGGGACTTCGGCAACTCGTCCCAGACCATCACGCAGATCTGGAACGCCGACAAGACTCAGTCCGGGCTGCACGTCAACGCCACGAGCCTGAGCTACAACGGCAACGTCGCCACCAACGGGCTGATCTCGTTCGGGTTCAACGGCGCCTGGAGCGGCTCCGACCCCGTCGGGAAGAACCTGAGCCTGAACGGCACGGCGTGCACCGGCTCCGTCGGCGGCAGCACGTCGGCGTCGGCCTCGGCGTCGCCCTCCCCGTCCTCCTCGCCGTCGTCCAACCCGGGCGCGCCGACCGTGGCGCTGACGAGCCCGACGTCCGGCTCGACGTTCACCGCGCCCGCCACGGTGAGCATGGCCGCGACCGCGACCGCCCCCGGCAGCACCGTCAGCAAGGTGGAGTTCTACAACGGCTCGACCCTGCTGGGCAGCAAGACCACCTCGCCGTACACGTTCAGCTGGACGAACGTCGCGGCCGGGATGTACACGCTGACCGCGAAGGTGTACAACGCCGCCAACGCGTCGGCCACGAGCGCCCCGGTGTCGATCACCGTCACGACCGGTGGCGGCGGTGGCACCCACCTCGACAACCCGTACGTCGGCGCGAAGGTCTACGTGAACCCGGACTGGTCGGCCAAGGCCGCCGCCGAGTCGGGCGGTAGCCGCATCTCCAACCAGCCGACCGGCGTCTGGCTCGACTCGATCGCCGCGATCAACGCGGCGGCCGGCTCGGGCTACGCCACGAGCCTGCGCAAGCACCTCGACAACGCCCTGGCCCAGGGCGCGACGCTGGCCCAGTTCGTGATCTACGACCTGCCCGGCCGGGACTGCGCGGCGCTGGCCTCCAACGGTGAGCTCGGCCCGACCGACATCGACCGCTACAAGACCGAGTACATCGACCCGATCGCCGCGATCGAGGCCGACACGAAGTACTCGTCGATCCGGATCGTCAACATCATCGAGATCGACTCGCTGCCGAACCTCGTGACCAACGCGGACGGCCAGGCCGGCGCGACCTCGGCCTGCGCGACGATGAAGGCCAACGGCAACTACGTCACGGGCATCCAGTACGCCCTGGGCAAGCTGCACGCGGCTGGCACCAACAACTACGAGTACATCGACGCCGCGCACCACGGCTGGATCGGCTGGGACACCAACTTCGGCCCCTCCGCGCAGCTGTTCGCCAGCACGGCGAAGGGCGCCGTCGGCGGCGTCAACACGGTCGACGGCTTCATCACCGACACGGCGAACTACTCGGCGCTGACCGAGCCGTTCGTCACCATCGGCGCCACCGTCAACGGCCAGTCCGTGCGTGGCTCCAAGTGGGTCGACTGGAACCAGTACACCGATGAGCTCACCTTCGCCCAGGCGTTCCGCAACCAGCTGGTCTCGGCGGGCTTCAACTCCAACATCGGTATGCTGATCGACACCTCCCGCAACGGCTGGGGCGGCTCGGCCCGGCCGACGGCGGCGAGCACCTCGACCGACCTCAACACCTGGGTCGACCAGTCGCGCATCGACCGGCGCATCCACGCCGGCAACTGGTGCAACCAGAGCGGCGCCGGCCTCGGCGAGCGTCCGCGGGCGACCCCGGCCGCCGGCATCGACGCGTACGTGTGGATCAAGCCTCCGGGCGAGTCGGACGGCTCCAGCTCGCTGATCCCGACCGGCCCGAACAACCCGGGTGGCAAGGGCTTCGACCGCATGTGCGACCCGACCTACACCGGCAACGGCCGTAACGGCAACAGCCTCAGTGGCGCGCTGCCCAACGCCCCGGTCTCCGGTGCTTGGTTCTCCGCCCAGTTCCAGCAGCTCATGCAGAACGCGTACCCGGCGCTGTAATAAGCCGGCCGCACTCGCAGGTTGTTTGCCTCCGTCATGAGACGACAGAAATGACAGTTTCATGACGGAGGCCCATTCTGGAATGCGTTATGCGCCGTCAAGAAAGCTCAAGAAGGTGACGGTTTCATGACGACGGCGGCCCGGAGGCAAGTGCCTCCGGGCCGCCGCTTGTTCAGTCAGTTGTCAGGTTTGTCAGTTGAACATGAAATTCGCGGTGTGGGTGGTGCCGTCGATCAGCTTGACGACGAGCCGCCCGCACGTCTTCGCCTGGGTCTTCTCGGTCTTCCAGACGTAGCTGTACTGGTCGGACTTCGCGTCGTAGGTCAGCGAGCTCTGCCCCGCCGTGACCGTCGCGTCCACCGTGTCCTGCGGCGCGGACGTGTCACACGTGATCGTCTGCACCGTCGGGACGCCGCCGGCGAAGATGTTCAGGCCCTGGTCGCCCGAGAGGCCGAACTTCACCGGAACCGCGCTGCCGGCCTTCACGACGTTGAGCTTGTCGACGTTGATCGGCGAGCCGAAGTCGCGCCAGCCGAACACCACCTGGTAGGTGACGCTGACCGGAGCCGTCTTGTTGCCGGCGCGGTCGCGGGCGCCGGAGCAGGTCGCGGTGAAGTAGCCGACCTTCGGACCACCGGTGACGGACAGGGTCGCGGCCTTCGCCACGCCGCTGTCGGCGTCGGTCGTCGAGCAGCCCGGCGTCACGGTCGTACCCAGCGTGATCTGCTGACCCTGGGTGACACCGGTGACCGTCACGGTCGGCGGCGTCACGTCCTCCGCCTCGGTGACCGCCTTGTAGGCGTTGACCAGCCCGTACCCGAAGAAGCCGTTGACCGACGGGTTCGCCGGGTCGACCTTGCACCGGCCCTGGGTGAAGTCAGTGCCGGAGGTGGGGCAGGCCAGCGGGATCGCCTGCTTGTGCAGGAGCTCCCGGAGGTAGTCCGGGGTGGCACCCGGGTGCTTCGACGCCAGCAGCGCGGCGACGCCCGCAACGTGCGGCGACGCCATCGAGGTGCCCGAGAGCGTCCGGTAGCTGCTGACCCCGGTCGCCGACGGGGAGGTGGAGTAGATGCTCGAGCCGGGAGCGGCCACGTCCACGAAGCCGAGGCCGAAGCTCGAGAACGAGGACCGGGTCGGCTGGGCCGTCAGACCCGGCGACCACGGGCCGACGGCGTTCGCCGGGGCGGTCGGCTGGGTGGTGGAGGAGACCGACACCACGTTGGGCAGCTCGGCCGGCAGGTCGAGGCAGCTCGCGTCGACCGTACGACGCACCGGAGTGCCGTCGTCCGGGCTCGTGGTGTCGGTCGTCTTGTTGGCGACGTCCTGGTTCTCGTTGCCCGCCGCCGCGACGTTGAGGATGCCCTTCTCGGTGGTGTAGTTCACCGCACGACGGACCGCCTCGACGACCGGCGCCTGGTCGGGCTGGCTCTCGCACCAGTACAGCCACGGGTCGATGTAGTAGCTGTTGTTCGTGACCTGGATGTCGTGCTCCGCCGCCCAGACGAAGCCGCAGATCGCGTACTCGGGGTAGATGAAGCCGTCGGGGTTGACCACCTTGATGGAGGCCAGCTTCACGCCGGGGGCGACGCCGACGATGCCGACGCCGTTCTTGGCCGAAGCGATGGTCCCGGCCACGTGCGTGCCGTGGTAGTCGGCGGTCAGGCTCGTGGGCCGCCACGCGCCCGGCGTGGTGTCCGGAGCACCGGTACCGACGCAGTTGACGGACTTCGACTGGTCAACCACCGGCGCGAGGTCCTGGTGGTTGGCGTCGATGCCGTCGTCGAGCACACCGACGGTGACCGTGGGGCTGCCGAGGTTGACCTCGTGCGCCGCACGCGCGCCGATGAGAATCATGTCGCTCTGCCGGGTGGCATTCTCCATCGCGTCCGGCGTGTAGTCGTCGACGACCTCGGCCGACTCGCTGTCCTCCGCCATGGCGGGCAGCGCCGCGGTCCGGGTCGCGCCCACGGAGAGGATGGCGTCACCGTGGGCGGCGCCCTTCACTGCCTGGACGAACGACGGGTTCGTGGAGCGTGCGATGACGACGCCGATCTGGGCGTACGACACCGTCACCGTGCCGCCGGCCGCGGTGACAGCGGCGGCGGCCTCAGCCGTCCGCTCCTTGCTCACCGCGTTGACGACGTAGCTGAGGTTGGGTCCGCTCGTGTCGGCCATCGCGGCAACGGGCGCGAGTGCTGCGCCCGCCACGAGGGACGTCGCCGCTGTCGCGGCGAATAGGGCGTACCTGGGCAACCGGGAGTTCAAATCCTGGCCTCCTGCGGAATGGGGGGTGACCCCGCGTTCGGATTGGGGCGCGGCGATCTTATTGTCGTCGCCGGTGAAATTTCACTCGGCTGTACGGCGGATAGTCGCTACCGGTCGGAAACGCCTATTTTTCTGTTCACCAATGACCGTTAGCCCTGTCCGCCCGAACGCGGCCTAAGGGCTTTTTGCCGTGGCAATGAGTCCGCCCACGACGGCGAGCTCGTCCCGAGAACACAGCTAGGAGCTGCTCGATGCCATCTGGTCTGCCGGACAACCGCCCCAAATCGGGCGCATTCCGGCCATCCCCTCGCCCGCACCCCCACCACAACGCTCGGGCCCGCGTCAAGCGGCTGGGCGCGATCGCGGTAGCGGCGCTGCTCGCACTGCCGGTCGCGCTGCTCGCGCAGCCCGCTTCCGCGGCGCCGGGCAAGGGCAAGAACCCGTGGCAGCGCGTCAACGGCGCGCCGCCCGCGAAGTCGAAGCACGGCCACAAGCCCGACATGAAGGCGAAGCGCCTCGCGGCGTTCACCCTCGACCGGGCGGGCCTGAAGGCCGACCTGGACAGCGCCCCCCGCGAGCAGCGGCAGGCGACTCACCAGGCGTCGCTCGTGGTCTCCCTGCCGGCGCCCGGCGGCGACTTCCAGCGCTTCGAGCTGGTCGAGTCGCCCATCATGGAGGCCGGCCTCGCGGCCAAGCACCCGGAGATCAAGACCTACACCGGCCGCGGCCTCGACGACGCCACGGCCACCATCCGGGCCGACCTGACCCCGCTGGGCTTCCACGCCTCCGTGCGCTCCGCCGGTGGCGCGTGGTACATCGACCCCTACTACCACGCGGACGACAGCGTCTACGCCAGCTACTTCGGGCGTGACCTGACCAACGCGCACGCCGACTTCGCCGAGCAGGAGGACGTCGAGGAGACGGTCGCGGCGGCGCTGGCGGACGTCCCGGTCGGCCCCGCGGTGACATTGCGCACATACCGGCTCGCCCTGGTGACCGACCCGTCGTACGCCGCGTTCTTCGGCGCCGAGAACGTCACGGCGGCCAAGGTGACCCTGATCAACCGGGTCACGCAGGTGTACGAGGACGAGACGGCGATCCGGCTCATCCTGGTCAACGACACCGACAAGATCAACCTCAACACGGCGGCGATGGCGACCGAGCCCAACGGGCCGTGCGGCGCGGCCGCGTGCTACACCACGGCACAGCTCGCGTCGTGCGCCAGCAGCACGCTGAGCCGCAACCGGATCGTGCTCGGCCAGCTCATCGGCGCAAGCAACTATGACATCGGCCACATCGGCCTCGGCGTGAACGGCGGCGGCGTCGCGAGCCTCGGCGTCGTCGGCGGCAACACCAAGGCGCAGGGCTGCACGGGCATACCGGCGCCGGTCGGCGACTACTACGCCGTGGACTACGTGTCCCATGAGATGGGCCACCAGTTCGCCGGCAACCACACCTTCAACGGCACGCAGTACAACTGCTCCGGCGGCAACCGCAACGCCGGCACCTCGGTCGAGCCGGGCAGCGGCTCGTCCATCATGGCCTACGCCGGGATCTGCCAGCAGGACAACCTGCAGCCGCACAGCGACCCGTACTGGTCGCAGCGCAGCTACACGGAGATCACGACGTACATCACGTCGAACCGGGCGGCGATCAATGCGGTGCAGACCGCGTCGCTGTACGACTTCGACACCAACGGCGACTCGTTCACGCTGCGGTACAACGGCAACGACTCGGCACCGATCGTCCGTGGCGTGAACTACACGACCGCGGGCATCAAGGCCGCGATCGAGGGCATCGCCGGCTGGCCCGCCGGCGCGACCGCGACGGTGGCGGCGTTCGGCGGCAGCGGAACGCTCAACGACACGGGCTTCCAGGTCACGTTCGGCGGCACCCTGGCCTCGACCAAGGTGGGCCTGCTCTCGCTCACCAACGCGTCCGGCGCCTCCGGTTTCGTCGGCGAGACCGCCAAGGGCGGGGCGATCGACAACGGCGGCTTCATCGTCGAGCCGAACGGCAACCACGCGCCGGTCGTCACGCTGCCGGCCTCCTCGTACACCATCCCCGTCCGTACGCCCTTCACGCTGACGGGCGGCGCGACGGACTGGGACGGCGACACGGTCACGTACATGTGGGAGCAGAACGACCGCGGCGCGGCGGCCGGCACGGCGCTGGTCAGCAACACCAAGACCGCGGGCCCGCTGTTCCGGCAGTTCGGCGTCGCGGCGTACGTCACCCCGACCGACACCCAGCAGTACCACTCGCCGGGTGAGAACGCGGTCACGACGAACCCGACCCGGACGTTCCCCGACATGGCGCAGATCGTGTCGGGCAACACGAACGCCAAGACCGGTACCTGCCCGGCCGCCCCGCCGGCACCGGTGACGGGCGGCGCGACGAACGTGCCGGCCGAACTCGTCGACTGCTACTCGGAGTTCCTGCCCACGTCGGCGTGGGTCGGCTTCAGCAACGACCGGACCATGCACTTCCGGCTCACCGCCCGCGACGGGCACCCGGGCGGCGGCGGCATCGGCTACGCGGACCTCGCGCTCGTGCTCGCTCCGGCGGCCGGGCCGTTCCTGGTCACCTCGCAGGACAGCGCGAGCACGGTCGAGGGCGGCACGGCGCAGACCATCACGTGGGACGTGGCGGGCACGAACGCCGCGCCGGTCAACGCCGACCGGGTGAAGATCTCGTTCTCCGCCGACGGCGGCGAGCACTTCGCGTACGTCCTGGCCGACAACGTGCCGAACAACGGCAGCGCCACGGTGACGATGCCGAACGTCGCCACCACCAAGGGCCGGATCAAGATCGAGGCGGTCGGGAACGTCTTCTTCGACGTCAACCACGCCGACATCACGATCAATGCCGCGCCGGTCGTGTCCAACGACGCACCGTCGGGCACCGCGACCGTCGAGTACAGCGACGCCCTGTCCCCGACGGTCACCGTGACCGCGACCGATGAGGACACCCCGGGCTCGCAGCTCATCGCGACGGCCACCGGCCTGCCGGCCGGCATGTCGCTGGCGGTGGCATCGACCTCGGCGCTCGACACGCTGCCCGGCCAGCGGACGTGGACCGTCACCGGGGCCACGACGGCGGCGCCGGGCGACTACCCGGTCAGCGTCACCGTGACCGACGGCACCGGCATCAGTCGGACGACCTCGTTCACGATCCAGGTGATCGCGGAGGGCGCCGACGCCGTCTACACCGGGGACACGCAGGTGTTCAAGGCGGCCGGCGAAAGCGGGGCGCCGACGTTGCTGCGCGCGACGGTGCGGGACGGCTCGGTGCTGCCCGGGTCCACCGACACCACCGCCGGTGACATCCGCACGGCCACGGTGACGTTCCAGGAGGGCGGCACGACCCTGTGCACCGGCACGGTGGCGCTCCTGGGTACGGCCACGACGGAGGCATCGGCCGCCTGCACGGCGACCTTGCCGGCCGGCTCGCACGCCATCATGGCCGTCGTCCGCGGCAACTACACGGGCACGGCCACGGCCACGGTGACCGTCTCCGACCCCAACGGCAGGTTCATCACCGGCAACGGCTCGGTGCGCCCGACCCGGTCCGCCGGCACCTACCCGGCGACGCCCAAGTCGACGGTGGACCTCACGCTCGACGCCAAGATCAATAACGGCGCGGGCCGGACCGGGAGCGCGACGGTGAAGTTCACCTCCGACGGCCACCAGTACGAGGTCCGCACGACGGCGCTCAACGCCGTCGGGGTGAGCGCCGACGGCACGGCCAACGTGCGGTACACCGCGACGCTGGTCGACGTCACCAACGCGAAGAAGGAGGTCACGGTGGCTACCGGCCTGACGCTGCAGGTGACGGCCACCGACCGTGGCGCGCCGGGCACGTCCGACTCCATGGGGATCACCCTGTGGAACGGCGGCACGCTGGTCTTCTCGTCGGACTGGACCGGAGCCAACACCGGGGAGCTCAACCTCGCCAGTGGCAATTTGACCGCACACATCTGATAGGCCCACCGCAAAACTGAGGATCCTCCCCCTCGGGGGAGGATCCTCAGCCATTTCCGGATAGGTGAAGAAGCGGTCGCAGTAACGCCCAGCGATGCCAATCCGCCTCTTTAAAAAAAGCGCTATGCGAAATTGCTAGGTGGCGTTTCGCGGAAAAGCGCCGCGCCCAGCGCCCCCACGAACGGCGAAGGTTCCGGCATCATCTATGCCGTCCAACCCCAACCACGCGCGCACGACGCCACCACCGGCGAGCCCCTGTCGGGCTTCTGCGCCGAAGACGTGACCAGCTCGAACCTCCACGGCTGCGCCGACGGCGCCGAGCTCGTGCTGACCGAGGTCTTCGCCGGCGCGCACGTGTTCAGCGTCAACCTCGGCGACCGGATCCACTTCGACGCCGAGGTCCCGGCCACCGTCGCGGCGGGTGACAACACGGTCGACGTCGCCCTGCGCCGCGGCGCGACGCTCACCGTCTCGATGGTCGAGGGGGCCGGCGGCGCCGTCGCCGATGGCTGCGTCGACCTTGCGAAGCTCGGCGAGACGTACGGCTTCTCCGGCAACACGAACTGCTCGGACTGGGGATCCACGCCCGGCACGGTGGTGGTCGGACCCCTCGAGGCCGGCACGTACCAGGTGTTCGCCGACCCGCGCGACGACGCGCTCGGCATGCAGTGGGTCGGCGCCACCGGCGGCACCGGCGACCGCGACGCGGCGCTGCGGGTCACCGTGGCGGCGGGCGACCAGGCGACCTTGCCGGCGGTGCGGTTCGACCGGGCGGGCACGATCCGTGGCAAGGTGACCGACGCCGCCACAGGCGCGCCGGTCCCTTGGGCCTGCGTCTGGGTCGCGGCCCTGCCCACGTTTTTCGGCGACGGCTGCCCGGCGGGGACCGGCGAGGACGGCACCTACACGATCCCCGGTGTCGGCCCCTATGCGTGGCCGGTGGAGTTCTTCAAGCAGGGGTACCAGTGGCGCTGGTCGGGCAACGCGGTGAACCGGCACGAGGCCACGCCGGTGACCGTCCGGCCCGGCAAGAGCGTCGCCGCCAACATCAAGTTGCGCGCCGGCGGGGGCACGCTGACCGGCACGCTCCGCGACGCGTCCGGGCACTCGGTTTCCGGGACCGTCCTCGTCGTCGACGCGGTCTCCGGCGAGGCCGTGCAGTTCGGCGGCTATGCGGACGGGAGCGACAGCCCGTACACGATCACGAACATCGCCCCGCAGCAGGTCAAGATCGCCTACCGCGCCGAGCGCGGGCGGCGGGGATGGGTCGGCGGAACCGACCTCGCGTCCGCCCAGGTGTACCAGATCAAGAACAACAGGACGCTGACGGTGAACGTCACCGTGGCGTGAGCGGGCGGTCGGGCGGCCGGGGATCGTCGAGCGGGCCCCGGCCGCCCGCCGGGTCAGCGGTTGAAGCGGCGGTCGAGCGCCAGGTTGTGGTCGTCGAGCGACGGGATGTATGCCGGGGCCGCCGACGCGCCGAAGGACGCCGTCGGGGCGGGCACGCCGGCCCAGCGCCGGACGGTCGCGGTGGCGGTGGCGGTCTCAGCCGGCTCGAGCCGCGAGATGTTCGCGCCGTGGTTGGCGCCGGCCGCCACGTACCACAGCGAGTCCCGCGTGCCGGGGCCGAGGCGGAACGGTTCGGCGCCCCAGGGGTCGTTGCCGCCGTACACGAACAGCAGGCGCCGCCCGGAGAACCTCACCCAGGTGTCGATGTCGAGCATCGCCAGCGGCTGGAAGCGCGGCACCAGGTCGCGGGGGATGTAGGACTGCGCCCGGTCCTGGCCGCGGTAGCGCTGCAGGCCGGCCAGGTGGGGCAGCTTGATGTCCGGGTAGCCGAGCTGGTAGGAGGCCTGGAAGTAGTACGGGATGTACGGCTCCACGCCCTGGTCGGTGTTGGAGTCCAGGCCGAAGATCAGATCGATCCACGCCCAGATGTCGTCGCTGGACGCCGTGGCCGGCGGGACGGCCGCGCAGTCGCTTTCGTCGCTGTACTGCCAGAACGCCCACGTCGTGCCGTTGACCATGAACTCGAAGGCCCGGTCGGCGCCGCCGACGATGCCGAAGGTGCGCTGGTTCTCCGCTGCCCAGGCCCGGTACCGCGCGACGAACTCGGCCCGCCGGCGCAGCGCCTCGACCTGAATGCCGTCCAGCGCCGCCCGGCACTGCGGGGTGCCGACCCGGGTGAAGAACCGGTCGTACGCCGAGTCCTCACCGTTCACCACGTCCTGCGGCGCGACGTAAGGCGACCGTGCCGTCCACGTCGTCGGGGTAGAAGCGGCGGTGGTACACCGAGGTCATGCCGCCCTTGCTCGCCCCCGTCGAGATCCATTGCTGCGAGTAGATCGGCTTGAGCGCCTGCACGATCCGGTGGTGGTCCGTGGCGGCCTGCCAGATCGTGAGCTGCTGCTCCCAGTTCGCCGGCTCCGGCCGCGAGGGCGTGAAGAACCGCTGCTCGACCGAGATCTGGTTGCCGTCGACGAGCCGGGTCGGCTCCGAGCGGAACGCGTACTCCGGCACGTTGTAGCCGGTGGTGTGCAGCACCATGGGCCGGTCGGTGCCCCGATGGAGCAGGGTGAAGCGCTGCTGGAAGGTGCCGGCCCGGGGATGCCGGTGGTCGACCGGCTGCGCGATGCTCAGGATGAAGAACCGGTAGGGCGCCGCGACCGGCTGCTCGGACAGCACGGTCAGCCCCGGCACCGCCTCCAGCCGCGCCCTGATGTCGGTCTCGGCCGCCGCCGCGGGCCCGGCCACCCCGACGGCGCCGACCAGCCCGAGCGCGATCGCGACGGACAGCAGTGCTCTTCGGAGTCGGATCATGCGGTACCTCTCCATTGAGATTCTTCAGTATCTCAATGGAAGCTACCGGCGATCTGCCGCGCCCACCCCCGCGCTGTCACCCTCGCGTGCGCGTCGAAGTGGGCGATCTGTTACAGGCCGGTCAGGATGACCGGGCCGTCGTCGGTGACGGCGACCGTGTGCTCCCAGTGTGCGGCGCGCGATCCGTCCACTGTGGACACCGTCCAGCCGTCGCGCCGCAGGCGGTGGCGGTCCGAGCCGCTCTCGATGACCATCGGCTCGATCGCCAGGACCAGGCCGGGGCGCAGGGTCAGGCCGCGGCCGGGGCGGCCCTCGTTCGGGACGTGCGGATCCTCGTGCATCGCGGTGCCCACGCCGTGGCCGCCGTAGCCGGTCGGCATGCCGTAGCGGGCGGCGCGGCAGACCGTCTGCACCGCGTGCGAGATGTCGCCCAGGCGGGCGCCCGGGCGGGCCTCGGCGATGCCCGCTTCCAGGGCCTGCCGGCAGACGTCGGAGAGGCGCTGGGCGGCGGCGTCGATCTCGCCCACACCGATGGTCACCGCGGCGTCGCCGTGGTAGCCGTCGATGTGGGCGCCGAAGTCGATCGAGAGCAGGTCGCCCGGCTCCAGGCGGCGGGCGTCGGGGATGCCGTGGACGATCGCGTCGTTGACCGACAGGCACAGTACCGCCGGATACGGGATCGGGGCGAACGACGGGTGGTAGTGCAGGAACGACGACTTCGCACCCCGCTCGGCGAGCATCTCGCGGGCCAGATCGTCCAGCTCCAGCAGGGTCACGCCGGGCGCCGCGGCCTCGCTCACGGCCTTGAGGGTCTGGGCCACCACCCGGCCGGCCTCGCGCATCGTCGCGAGCTCCGCCGCACTCTTCAGTACCACCATGCCGGATATTCTAATACCAGGATTATCATCGCTCACATGGTGCGCAACCCGCTGACCGATGACGAGCGGCACCGGGGGCTGGTGCTGGGGCGGCTGCTGCAGGAGGCGCGCGGGGCGCGCAGCGCGGCGGCGGTCGCGCTGGAGGCCGGGATCTCGCTCGACACGCTGCGCAAGATCGAGCGCGGAGCGATCGTCACCCCGGCGTTCTTCACGGTCGCCTCGCTCGCAAGGGTGCTCGGCCTCGACCTGTCCACGCTGGCCGAGGCCGTGGCCGAGAACGCCACCGAGGACGAGAAGCAGATGGCCAGCCGCGTGGCGTAGTGCGGCCGGTCATCGTCGAGGCCGGGGTCGGTAGTTTGCTCGTCATGGATCGCACCGGGGCCGTCGACGTGCACTACCCGGACACCGGCGGCGCCCGGGCGGCGCTCGTCGTCGGCGGGGCGCCCACCTTCCCGTCGATCCTGCGGGAGCACGTGTGCTGGCTGGACGACGTGGCGCCGTACGAGCCGGGCGGCTTCTACAAGCGCGAGCTGCCCGCGATCCGTGCCGTCCTGGCCGGCGTCGAGCCCGTGGAGCTGCTGGTCGTCGACGGATACGTCGACCTGGACCCGGCCGGACGCCCCGGCCTCGGCGCGCACGTCCATGCCGAGCTGGGACTGCCGGTGATCGGCGTGGCGAAGACGGCCTTCCGCACCGCGACCCACGCCGTCGAGGTCCGCCGGGGCGGCGCCGCGAAGCCACTGTACGTCACCGCCACCGGGCTCCCGGTCGCCACCGCCGCCAGGTATGTGCTGCGGATGGGCGGGGCGTATCGGTTGCCTGACGCGCTGCGGAGGGTGGATGCGCTGGCGAGGGGGCGGGCGTAACGGTCAGGCGGCCGGTACTGATTTCGATCCATACGTGAGCGGCGCCTTAAGAGCACTTGCGCAGACATCGACGACGTTGTACGTTCCCCCACAACGCTTAACTTTGTTAACAGTAAGCGTCACGTCCGTACGTGTTCGTGGAGGGGTCCATGAAACGCAAAACCCTGATCCCCCTCGCGCTGACCGCCGCCGCCACCCTGAGCGCGACGACCCTCGGCGTGATCAACGCGCAGTCCGCCAACGCCGCGCTGACCAGCAACTGGTACGCCTCGGCCCCCTACCTCATGCCGTTCGACAACAGCCCGCCCGACGCCATCGAGGTCATGAACGCGACCGGGCAGAAGGCGTTCCAGCTCGCGTTCATCCTGGCGCCCAACGGCGGCGGCTGCACCCCGACGTGGGACGGCACCCGCGCGGTCTCCGCCGACACCGACGCGGCCAACCTGATCTCGCGCATCCGCGCCAACGGCGGCGACGTGAGCGTCTCCATCGGCGGGTACGGCGGCACCAAGCTCGGCCAGACCTGCGGCACCCCGGCCGCGACCGCCGCCGCTTACCAGCAGGTGGTCACGAAGTACGGCCTGAAGGCGATCGACTTCGACCTCGAGGAGCCGGAGTACGAGAACGCCGCGGCCGTGCACAACGAGCTCGGCGCCGCGCAGATCCTGCAGCAGAACAACCCCGGCCTGTACATCTCGGTGACCACGGCGGGCACCGCGGCCGGCACCGGCTGGTTCGGCCAGCAGATGCTCAACGACGCCAAGAGCCTCGGCTTCACGCCGAACAACTACTCGATCATGCCGTTCGACGGCGGCTTCAACGGCGCGTCGTCGCAGACCAGCGCGCTGGAGGCGTTCCACGGCATCCTGATGAACACGTTCGGCTGGGACAGCGCCACCGCGTACGCCCGCGAGGGCGTGTCGATGATGAACGGCCGCAGCGACGCCGGTGAGTACTTCCGCCAGGCCGACTTCCAGACCGTGCTGGACTACGCGACCTCGCACCGCCTGGCCCGCTACACGTACTGGTCGGTCAACCGCGACCGCCAGTGCCCCGACCCGAACCAGAGCACCACGTCGGGCACCTGCAGCAGCGTGCCGCAGGCGGCGTGGGAGTTCACGAAGTACACGGCCCGCTTCGCCGGCGCGACACCGCCCACCAGCATCCCGCCGACCTCGAGCTCGCCGACGCCGTCGACCGGCGCGTGCAGCGCCGCGGCCTGGTCGTCGTCGACCGCCTACAACGGCGGCGCCCTCGTGTCGTACAACGGCCACACCTGGAAGGCCCAGTGGTGGACCCAGGGCGAGACGCCCGGCACCACGACCGTCTGGGTCGACCAGGGCGCCTGCGGCGGCGGCACGACCCAGCCGCCGGCCTGCCCGCCCGCCTGGTCGTCGTCGACCGCCTACAACGGCGGCGCGACGGTGTCGTACAACGGCCACAAGTGGACCGCCAAGTGGTGGACCCAGGGCGACATCCCCGGCAACAACGGTCAGAACGTCTGGACCGACAACGGCGCCTGCTGAGGCGCACCGGTAAGCAGGGCCGCCGCCCGAAGGTCAGTCGGGCGGCGGCCCTCGCCGTGCGTGCGGGTCAGTGGCCGCCCCGGCAGCAGCGGGCCCGGGCGTAGAGCTGTTCTACAGCCGCTGAGCTATGCGTGCGCCAGCTCGGCGTACTCCCTCGGCAGCTGCGCGAGCAGGTCGCCGAACTCCTTGTCGGTGACGGCGTCGTGGACCGTGACCAGCACGGCCTGCGTCAGGTCGCGGGCCTCGTCCGGGCCCGCGTCCGCGCGCTCGGCGACGAGGCGCAGGAACTCCTCCAGGTTCATCCGGCGGCCCCGGCCGCCGGAGCGCGCCCTGCCCCGCACGAGCACGGGGCGCAGCTCGAGCGGCAGCTCCCTGATCAGGTCGTCGACCTCGTCGCCGCTGATGCGCTCGGCGAGCGTCTCCATCGCCGCCTCGCTCGCCCTGAGCGCCCGCTCCGGGGTGGCGCCGGCGCGGTCGGCGACCCGCCGCACGAACTCGTCCAGCTCCCGCGCCGACCGCGTGGCCCCCTCGGTCAGCGGCCGGTAGTCGCGCGGCAGCTCGGCGAGGGCCACCGCCAGGTCGGCGGGCTCCAGCGCGCGGCTGAGCGCCGTGAACACCGCCCGGACGTACCGCGCGGCGGTGTCACGGTCCACGCCGGCCCGCACGGCGACCCGCAGCACGAACTCGTCCGCGCCGAACGTCTCGTGCGACACCCCGGTGATCAGCTCGCGCGCGACCCCGGCGGGCAGCCGGTCGCGGAGCGCGTGGACGAGCCCAGGCATCAGCCGCTCCGCGAGCGTCTCGAACACGGTGCGCGTGACCGTGGCGGGGTCGCCCCCCGCCTCGCGCCGCACCACGGCGCGGAACCGCTCTTCGTTCATTCGCGGTGCGTACCCCGGGCCGGGTCCTTCATGCGCCGCCGCCGGATCACCCGCACATTCATGCCCCGGCGGCCGCCCGGCGACGCTACGTTGACCATCGTGAACGCCGCTCCGGTCGTCATCGGGTTCGACGGCTCGCCGGCCGCCGAGCGGGCCATCCGCGAGTCGGCCCGGCTGCTGACCGCGCACAGCGCCCTCGTCGTGACCGTCTGGGAGGCGGGCCGGTCGTTCGAGGCGGTCACGATGCCGATCAGCACCCTGCAGACGCCGCCGGTGGTCCTCGACATCCGGGGCGCGCTCGAGGCCGAGGCCCGGGAGCAGGAGTTCATGCAGCGCACCGCCCAGCGCGGCGCCGCGATCGCCCGCGAGTCGGGCTACGCCGAGGCGTCGGGCCTCGCCGTGGCCGAGGACGCGACGGTGGCCGCCACCCTGATCCGCGTGGCCCGCGAGCGGCACAGCCCGGGCATCGTCGTCGGCATCCACGGCCACAGCCGGGTCGCCGAGCTCCTGCTGGGCAGCACGGCGCGCACCCTGGTCGCCCGCGCACCCTGCCCGGTCGTGATGACGGGCCGGCGCTCCGGCGGACCCGATCCCGAGTAGTCCGGCGCGGCTCGATGGACCGGCCTCACCCCCGAGGTTGAGGCGTCAGCAGCGGCGGCGCCGACGGCGGGTGGAACGGCGGCGGGTCGTCCACGCCCGCGGCCCGTTCCAGCAGCGCCACCAGGCCGGCCCGGGTGGCCACGACGACCATCTTGTGGGTGCGGTCCAGGGTGCGCCAGCGGTTCTGCTCCGGCGCCCAGAACGTCTGCACGCCCACGCCCAGCCCGGCGCGCCCGGTCTGCACCGCGACCAGGCGGACCAGGCCCGGCTCGCTGACCTCGCGGAAGTACTTGCCCTCCAGCTGCGAGCCGGCCCCGACCGGCACCTCGGCCACGAGCAGCACCCGGCGGCCGACCGGGATCGTGTCGATGACCTCGTTGCCCACCATGGAGGCGGCGAAGGCGGGCGCGGCGAGGTACGACACGCTGCGGGACAGGTTGATGTCGAACGCCGTCTTGATCCGGCGGGCGAAGTCCTCCTCGAACAGCCGCAGCACGACCCGCAGCTGGATGTCCGGGTCGGCCTGGCGGGCCAGGTCGCGGCCCAGCAGCGCGGCCTCCAGGTTGGTCACGTCCGCGGTGGTGACCACGACCAGGCAGCGCGCGGTCGCCACCGAGGCGGCCTGCAGCGTGTCCGGGTTGGTGACGTCCCCGATGATCACCGGCAGGCCGAGGTCCCGGCCCACCTGCACACCGCGGGCCTTCTCGTCGCGGTCGACGCCGACCACGTCGATGCCGAGGTCGTGCAGCTCGCGCAGCACCCGGGTGCCGACGTTGCCCAGGCCGGCGACCACGACGTGGCCGGAGACCGGCTCGGTGAGGCCGCCGGCGGCGATCGCCAGCCGGGCCTTGACCACGATGCCGACGACGGCCGCGGTGAGCGCGGGGATGATCGCGACGCCCGCGACGACCAGCACGAGGTCCACCGCCTGCGCCGGCACGGGGGCCTCGGCGTCGGGGTTGGCGCCGCCGAGGGCGGTGAGGACGGCGAGGTACAGCGCCTTCCACGCCCCGACGTGGCGCACCACCGCCACCGCGACCGTGCCCAGGGCCAGGATCGCGACCGAGGTGGCCAGGATCCGCCGCAGCCCGCCGCCGATCAGCAGCCGCGACGCGCGCAGCGGATGGCGGCGCGGGCGGCGCCGCTGGACCGTGCGCCGGCCGTAGACGCTGGTGAGCACCAGGTCGGCGCGGTCCTCGTCGACGGGCAGGCTCTGTGCTTCCGCCGTGACGGCCAGGCCGCAGCGGATGTCGGCGGGGTTGGCCATCGACCGGTCGACGGCCATCAACTGCTGGCCGTCGGAGAGCCGGATCGTCGTCGGGTTGCTGTCGCCGAGCGCGGCGGCGACGAACGCGGGGGCGGCGATCTCGGAGGCCGACAGCACCGCGCAGTTGGACAGCCGCTCGATGACACCGGCGCCGAGGACGGTGTTGAACATGCGCAGCACGACCCGGATCGTCGGGTCGACCTCGCGGGCGATGAGTGCGGCGTCGACGTTGGCCACGTCGTCGGTGTCGACGAACGCGATCGCCTCGGCGTCGGTCAGGTCGGCCGTCTCGAACACGGCCCTGGTGAGCTTCCGCGCGGCGATCACGACCGGCCGTGAGGCGGGGTCGTCGTCGGCGCGGATGTCGGCGATCTCCGGCGCCTGGTTGGCGGTCAGGTCCGGCACGATGACCGTGACCTGCGCGGAATACGTGTTGATCAGCTCGCCGACCAGCCGGCGGGCCAGCGCGTTGTCTCCCCAGACGACGAACTTGCGCACGCATCGATCGTATCGACGGGTTGCTAGCCGCAGTGTGGTGGAAAGCCGTCCAGGAGATTGACGTTGTACAGCAGAATCGCGTACTTGCCGACGTCGTGCCGCTCCACGGGCGGGCCCCACATGTGTTCGGCCTGCTCGGGCGTGCCGTAGAACGGGCGGTCCTTCTCGAAGACGACGAACCGGGCGTCGTGTGCGCCGGCGTCGTACATGGCGGCCTTCGACTGCCAGCAGAACGGTACGAGCCGGTCGCCGCCCCCGGCCACGGGCGCGACGGTGACCAGGCGCTCGGTGGTGACCGTGATGTTGTTCGAGGCCCAGTACGCGCCCAGGCCGTAGCTCAGGCCGCGCGAGCGCAGGTAGTCGGCGGCCTCCTGGGCCTCGGACGGCTCGGCCCGCGGCGGCGCGTAGGCGACCAGCGTGATCGCGAAGACGGCCAGCACGCCGGCGAGCACCCCGCGCCCGATCCGCGCCGGACGGCCGGGTGTACGGCCGGGCGTTTCGGATGTCGCTGCGCCGCCGGCCAGCCACGGGCCGGCCAGGCGGGCGGCCAGGACCGCGCCCATCGGCAGGACCGGGGAGATCTCCCGGGCCGCCATCAGGTCCACCGAGATCGTCGAGACGATCTCCGCGCCCAGGTCGCACGCGATCGCGGCGACCATGATCGAGTCGACCCGGTCCGCCGTGCCGCGCAGCGCGCGTGCCACCGTGACGGCGAACGCGGCGAGCGCCACCAGGAAGCCGATCAGGTGCAGGGCCGAGAGCGCCAGCTCGAGCGCCGCCGGGTGCCAGCCGGGGCGGTGGGTACCGAAGACGACGCCGACCATCCGCGCCGTCATCCACGTGCGGTGCGGCCAGTCCGACAGCGGCGCCAGCTCGATCGGCGGGTGCGGCGACTGGAACGCGCCGAGGGAGTCCAGCAGGTGGCGGAACGCGCGCGACAGGGCCACCGACGCCGCGCCGGCCAGCACCAGGCTCAGCTCGAAGAGGCGCTCGGCCCCCCGGGAACGCAGGGCGCGGTAGGCGCAGACGACGACCAGTGGTACCGCGCCGACGAACGTGATGAGCGGGTCGCCCATCGCGCCCCAGCCCAGCAGCGCGGCGACCAGGACCGGCGTCCAGACCCGGTGCCGCAGGCGATCCAAGACGAGCCAGGCCAGCAGCAGCGGCACGGCCGAGCCGGTGTGGTTCGGCGAGGACAGCAGCGTCTGGTATCCGGTGCCGGGCACCGGCAGCAGCAGGATCGCGACGGCCACGCCCATGCGCAGCCAGGCCTCCGCGCCCGTGGCCCGGCCCTTCGCCAGCAGCGCGGCCAGGAAGACGATCATCGTGTAGGTGATGGCGGCGGTCACGTGGACCTGGTCGGCGGTGACGCCGGTGAACCACTGGACGATGCCGTACTGCACCAGCTCCGTCGGGTAGAAGGACACGTCGGAGAGTGCCCAGCCCTTCAGCAGCGGGTTGCCGTGGAACATGTCCCAGGCCTGCAGGGCGTTGCTCGCGCCGTCCCCGTTGATCGGGAACGCGCGGGCCATGCGCAGGTACGCCAGAAACAGCCCGACGGCCGCAACCGCGCACCCGATCCCGATCATCAGCCTCTGCCGCACCCCGGCAGGGTAGCCGATCACCCCGGGATCAGCCGTATTCGTCGGCCAGCTCTCGATACGCCGCGAGTACCACCTCGGTGCGCTCGACCAGGTCCGGCTCCGGGCGCGAGCGCAGCGAGCCCAGCAGCGCGTCGGCCGCGGTGACCCGCAGCCGGGCGCGGCTCTGCGCGGCGCGCTGGTTCAGGAAGTCCTGGCACAGCACGGCCAGCTTGCGCAGCTGCCCGGCGCGGCGGCGCACCTCCGCGTCGACCTCGGTGAGCCGGCGCGCGATCTCCGCCTGCCGGTCGGTGACCGCGCTGAACAGGCTGCCCGCGCCGATCGGGTCGCCGACCGAGGCGCGCAGGTCGCGGTCGGCGGTGCGCAGGTCGCCGCGCTCGGCGAGGGCCTGGGCCAGGTCCCACAGCGCGCGCTCCAGCGTCGCCGTCGGGTCGGACGGCTCGCCCAGCCGCTCCAGCGCCGGCCAGGTCAGCCGGATCCGGTCGGCGTTCGCGGCCGCGGTCTCGAACTCGGTCCGGTCGCGAGGGTCGGTGAGGTACCGCCGCATCGCCTGTCCCCGACGGGTCGGGGTGCGCACCAGCACGTAGCCGACCAGCAGGAACATCGTCGCCGCGACGACCGCCAGGAACGTGCGCGCCGCCGCCGGCGGCCCGAGCCAGTTGATCGCGAGCGCGACCGCGGCGGCGGCTGTCAGACCGGCCGCGTAGAGCGCATGGACCCATTTGTCGACAGGCCAGAAGGGCCCGGCATCGGTACCGCGGGAGCTCGGCCTTCCTGGCCCGGGCGGCGTCTCGTCCCCGACGGCCGCGAGGCCGCGCTCGACGGAGGTCCCGCCCCATCGCAGTATCCCGACTCGGAATCCGCGCAGATACTCGATCATGGCGCGGTCCCGGGCCGGAACCGCCGCCGCAGCCGGACCCCGGCGCTGGCCAGCACGAGCGCGACCAGCGCGCCGAACACGCCGCCCACCGCACCGCCGAGCACCACCGCGGCCGACGCCACCGGGATCGACAGCGGGCCGAGCCAGCCGGGCAAGTGGTGGGCCAGCCCCGCGGCCAGCGTCACGAGCGCGGCGGCGGCCAATCCCACGAGCGGGGCGTACGGCTGCGGCACCAGCGCCGCGAGGAGCCCCGCGAGCAGCACCCCCAGCAGCGGGCCCAGCCACGGCAGGACCGTGAGCAGACCGACCGCGGCCGCCGCGACCTGCGCGTGTGCGACCCCGCAGACGCTGAGCACCGGCCAGGCGATCGCAGCCGCCAGCGCACCCCACAGGGTGCGGTGGGTGGCTGCGGTCGCCGCGCCTGGGCGCGGCCCGACGTCGACGGCCTTCACCAGGGTCGCCGGCGCGGCGTTCACAGCAGCCGCAGTTCCCGGGCGCGCTCGACGGCCTCGCGCCGGCGGCCGGCGTGCAGCTTGCGGTAGATGTTCTTGACGTGGGTCTTCACCGTGTTGACCGACACGTAGAGCGTGGAGGCGATCTCCAGGTTCGACATGGTGCCCTGCAGGTAGCGCAGCACCGTCAGCTCCCGCTCGGTCAGCGGCTCGACGAGGTTGCCGTCCGCGCCACCGCGCGAGCCGCCGGCCAGCGGCGACGAGCCGGCCGCGAGCTCCGCGGCGAGCGGGTGGTACACCGGCAGCAGCGGCGCGAAGTTGGCCAGCAGGTCGCGCACCGGGTGCCCGCCGACCAGGAACGGGCGCCGGAAGCTCTCCTCCTCGGCGATGTCGAGGGCCACCTCCAGGCCGCGCAGCACCCGGTTGCGGTCGCCGAGCGCGCGCCCGGCGAGGCTGGTGAGGATGGCGGCCTGCACGGTCCACGTCAGCGCGGTGTCCACCGACGGCGTGGCGAACTGCGCGGCGGTCGTCGCGGCGGCCGCCGCCTTGCCTTCGATGAGCGCGGCCGAGGCGTCCACGCACGCGGCCCAGCCCGTGAACACGTCGGGGTCGCCGCCGGTGGCCACGAGGCGCCGGGCCGCGCCGAGGTCGCCGCCGCTGATGCGCAGCTCAGCCTCGGTCAGCGCGAGCGCGCGCTCGACCGACGGGGCCAGCGGTGCGCCGCCGAGCTCGCGGCGGGCGGTGTGCAGCACCTCGAGGGCGGCCGCGAGCCGGCCCGAGCCGTGCCGCAGCTTCGCCCGCACCGTGGCGATCGAAACCAGCAGGTCGGGGTCGCCGGCGGCGAGGTCGAGCGCCTCGTCCAGCAGGCGGTCGGCCTCCGCGATGCGGTCCCACTCGCCGTACACGCCGGCCAGCGCCATCCGTACCCAGCCGAGGTCGGTGGCGTCGGTGATGCCGAACCGGTCGGCGGTCACCAGCGCCTGGCGACCCAGCCGGGCGGCGGCGCGCAGCCGGCCACGCACCGACTCGAGCACGGCCAGCTGGCTGGCCGCGCAGACCTGGGCCTGGGCCATGCCGGCCCGCTGCGCCAGCACCAGCGCGCCGTGCAGCGGGGCGCCGGCCGCGCCCAGCTCGCCGAGGCGGAGGCGGGCCTCGCCCTCATCGAGAAGCGTCAAGGCGCGAGATTCATCGGTATTTGCCGATATTTCGGACATCTCGGTGATCATCCGGCGGGCGTCGCCGGCCAGCCACGCCTCGGCGGCCGTGAACGCCCGGAACATCGGGGCCGAACGGTCCCCGCCGCAGCGGCGCAGGAAGTCGCGCGTGCCCTCCAAGTCGCCGACCCGCAGCCGCTCGGCCGCGAACGCCAGCGGCAGGCGGGGGTCGGTGCTCTCCTCCGACGCCGGGGCGTGCGGCGCGGCCTCGTGCGGCCGGTCGTAGCGGACCCCGCCGACGATGTCGGGCCAGTACTTCTCGAGCATCTCGACGGCGCCGGTCCAGTCCTCGGCCAGCAGCGCGTGGCGCAACGCCTCGGCCGGGATGCCGTACGTGCCGTGCCAGGCGGCCGCGCGCCGGTGCAGCTCGGCGACCCGCTCCGGGCTGCGGCGCAGCAGCTCCGCGTGCAGGGTGCGGGCGAAGAGGGGGTGGAAGCGGTACCAGCCGCCGGGACCGGCGTTGCGGGTCAGGAACGCGTTGGAGCCCTTGAGCTCGGCGAGCACCCGGGCGCCGTCGTCGCGGCCGGTGATCGCCTCGACCAGGCCGGCGTTGAGCCGCGGCGCGATCGCGGTCTCCAGCAGCAGCCGCCGGGTCTCCGCGGGGAGCGGGTCGATGACCTCGCCGGTCAGGAAGTCGCCGACCGCGGTGCTGAACGCGCCGCCGTCGTCGAGCACCCGCTCCGGCTCCGGGTGGCCACGCATCGCCATGGCGGCGAGCCGCACGCCGGCCGGCCAGCCCTCGGTGATCGAGTGCAGCGCGTACAGCGTCGAGCTCGGCAGCACCACGTCGTGGGCCGCGAGCAGCTGCGCCGTCTCGGAGATCGTCAGGGAGAGGTCGTTCGTCCGCATCTCGGTGAGCGAGCCGTTGACGCGCCAGCGGTACAGCGGCAACGCGGGGTCGCGGCGGCACGAGAGCACCAGGCGCAGGCGGCCCATGCCGTGGCGTACCAGCGCCTCCAGGTCGGCCAGGGCGTCGGCGTCGCTGATCTCCCGCACGTCGTCGACCACCACGACGTGCGGCTGCTGCAGTGCGTCCACCGCGCGCAAGAGGTCGTCGCCGTCGCTCTTCTCGTCGCTCTTCTCGGAGTGGGCCGACAGCGCGCCGAGCAGCAGACCGGGGACGTCCGCGCCGTGCTCGGAGTGCGCCGTCACCCAGCGCACCACCGGCATCTCGGCGTTGTCGCCGATGCGCACCGTGCGCGCCCAGGCGACGAGCGCGGCGGTCTTGCCCCAGCCGGCCGGCGCGGTCACCAGCGTCAGCGGCGAGCGCACCGCGGCGTCCAATTGGGCGACCACCCGCTCCCGCATCACGTATCCCGGCGGGAGATCCGGCACCGCCAGTGACGGCGGTGCGAAACCTCGGCGATCCTGCTGTACCAACGCTTGTGACACCCGTGCCCCCCGAAATCGCTTTCCCGGCCGCGTTTTTCCACTGGTCTTTCATCCGGGTCAAACGAGACGAGCAAAGCACCGCCGCACGCTGCGACGCCTCACCCTGGTTGGGTGGTCTGCCCGCCCCTGGCACGGCGATTTCCCTTACGTGCCAACGGTTCCATCGACACCATTCCACCGCCACGCTACCCGCCGAAGGCTCACCCGGAAAGGATGAAGCGTGGTCACCACAGTCCTCGGCAGCGTTCGCGCTGTCGCCCGTTGCATGAACGGGCCGGGGAGGGGGACGAGTCAGCATGAGCGCGGTTGCGGGCGAGATCGAGCTTCGCCCCGAGAACGGGTTCGAGCTGAGCCTGCGGGGCTATCATCGGGCGCAGGTCGACAGGTACGTCGCGACGTTGCAGATGCGTCTGACGACGGCGGAGACCGAGCTCGCCGCGGCGCGTTACCGGGAGCAGCAGCTCGCCGGCCGGGTTGAGCGGCTCGGCACGGAACTCAAGAAGTGCACCTGCGCCGACCAGTCGTCGAAGGTCGTCGGCGGGCGCATCCAGCGGATGATCGACCTCGCCGAGGAGGAGGCCGGGGCCCTGCGCGCCGAGGCGCGGCAGGACCTCGAGAACGCCCGCTCCGCCGGAGAGGCGCTGCTCGCGGACGCCCGCAAGCACGCCGAGGACGCCATGCGGGACTTCCAGAACGCCCTGGCCCAGCGCCGCGCCGAGGAGGCCCGGGCGGAGGCCAACCGGCGCGCCCAGTGGGACGCACGCCGCCAGCGCCAGCGCGAGGCGGCCGAGAACCTGCTGGCGACCACGCGATCGGTCGGCACCGACAGCGTCCAGGTGACGCGACGGCTGCTGGACGCGCTCATCGCGGAGCACACCAAGCTCCTGGCCGAGGTGGAGATGGCCGAGAAGGAGATGGCCAACCTCTCTTCCGCATGATGTCGATCGGGCAGGTGCTTCACCCGACCCGGGTGACGACGGATCACTCCGGGCCACGACAAGATTCCTTACGTGACAAGGCAAGCGACGGACGGAGCTGAAGCGGTGACTGCTGCACCGTCTCCAGTTGTCCGTCCGGTCCCGCCAGCCGCGGGCGTCGCGCCGTCGGTGGTCCCCGGCGCGACGAACCCAGCTGGGTCGCTCGGTGAAAACCGTTGAGCAGGGGGTACTCAACGGTCCAGGAGTCAGCGGTGAACATGGCCCGCGTCCTGAGCACCGGTCGGCCTTCAGCGAGGGCGGCGGGAGCCGATGGGTGGGCGGCTGATCCGGAGGAGGCCGCCCACCCATCGCAAGTCACGTTCTGAGACGTTCCTGCTCCACCAGGACGGCGCCGAGGCGCCGGCGCGCTCCCAGGCCCGCGCCGGCGCCACACGCGTTTCCGGCGACCGTCTACTTTTCCTTCTGCTTTCCCTTCCGCGATGGTGTTCGTTCGTTCCCCGCTGCTCATCGGCTTCGCCGGCAACGAGCTCGTCGCGCGCCACCACATCCGCGTCGGCCGCCGCATCGGCTCGGCCGCGCTGGTCGCCGTGCTTCACTTCACGTCGTCGGCGCGGGCGGCGTGGCGATCGGCCGACGCCGGGCCGATCCGCTGGTCGGCCTGCTCATCACGCTCGCGATCCTGTTCGTTCTGAAGGACGCGGCGCGCGAGGTGTACCGCCGCCTGATGGACGCCGTCGACCCGGCCCTCATGACCACGGCGGAGGACGCGCTGGCCGGCACGCCGGGAGGGGACGGGAGAGGGCAGTCCCCAGGAGCAGGTCGGGCATCAGGCGGCCATCCTGGACAGCCGGCACGGCAACGGTGGGTCATGGCGAACGCGCCGAAAAGTCCGGCGACGGAGTCGCCGGACTTTTCGGTCCTATCTCCTAGGCCGCCCCGGTGCCGTGGCCGGAGCCGGAGGTGGGGGAGGAGGTGTGGGTCGGCGGGTACGGCCCCGGGTTGGGTCCCGGCTGCCCCTGCTGGCCCTGGGCCGGCTCGCCACCCGGCTGGTACGACCCGCGGCGCTGCCCCTGGTACTCCTCGGCCTCGTACTCCGCGGCCCGGCTCCGGTACTGCGTCGGCTGGCCCTCGTAGCCTCCGGGGGCCTTCTCCGAAACGTCGGGCGTGTCCGGCGCGGCATGTGCCGGGCCGCCCCGTGGCGGGTTCATCGGGAACGTGGTGGCCTCGCGCTGCTGGTCCCGGTCGGCGCGGTGCACGCCGCCCGGTGGCGGCGTCGCCGGCTCGAGTTGGAGCGGGGCCCAGTGCACGGTGAGCGCGTACAGGATGATCACGTCGAGGGTGATCATCAGCAGCGACCACACCGGGTACCCGCCGAGGGAACCGATCTGTGCGAGCGCATGCAGGGCCACGATCACGATCGCCGCGATCCGGGCCACCCTGTTGTGCGCGAGGAGTCCGATCCCGCAGGCGGTGAGCAGCGCACCGAAGACGATCATCACGATGCCCAGCCCGGTCAGGTTTACCACGACCAGGCTGCTGCCGTCGATGAAGGCGACCTGGCTCTGCAGCAACGCGACCAGGCCCTCGAGGATGTTGAGCACCCCGAGCACGGCCAGCAGCACGCCGGCGAACGTGACCCAGCCGGACCAGGCGCTGCTCCTGCGGGGGGTTCCGGTCTCAGCCATGACCTCTGTCTCCCTTTTCCCTGAAACGACATACGTATCCCGGGAGGAGTCACAGATCCGCCGACCGGCCGCGGCGGACAAGAGAGGAGGCGCCGCGGCCGAATCCGGCGAAGCTCGTGTGGCGACCTCCCTCCCTCGCAAATGCGTTTACCGGTGCTTTTGGATGCGATGCTTCGGCCGGGCCGGATGACCAAGCATCACCCAGCCCGTGTGAAAGCCCCCGTGGTACACACGAATGGGTCTCGACACGGCGGCGCGGCGACCCCGGCCCTCACCCGGGGTGGGTGAGGACTAGTCACCCACGGTCGTCAGCACAATGCGCTCGTGGAGATGGCCTGGATCCCCGGTGGCACCTTCGCCATGGGTGCCGAGGGCTTCTATCCGGAAGAGGCGCCGGTTCGCAAGGTCGCGGTCGATGGATTCTGGATCGACTCGCACCCCGTGACGAACGCGGAGTTCGCCCTGTTCGTGCAGGAGACGGGGTATCAGACGGTGGCCGAGCGGCCCACCGATCAAGGGCCACCAGGCTCGATGGTATTCGTGCAGCCGCCGGGTCCGGTGCCGCTGCGCGACTGGCGGGTCTGGTGGGAACTGCGGCCCGGCGCGTCCTGGCGTCACCCGTTCGGGGAGGGCTCGGACATCCGCAAGCGCTCCGCCCACCCGGTCGTCCATGTCGCCTACGAGGACGCCCTCGCGTACGCGAGCTGGGCCGGCAAGGACCTGCCCACCGAGGCCGAGTGGGAGTTCGCCGCGCGCGGCGGGCTGGACGGGGCTCCGTACCCGTGGGGCGACGAGCCCGAACCCGGGCGCGCCAACATCTGGCAGGGAATCTTCCCCTGGCTGGACCGCAGCGACGACGGCCACGGGACGAGCCCGGTCGGCGCGTTCGCGGCCAACGCGTACGGCCTCTTCGACGTCGTCGGCAACGTGTGGGAGTGGACGTCGGACTACTACCGTTCCGGCAGCGCGCGGTTCGGTGAGGTCGAGGGTGAGATCCCGGAGAACCCCCGGGTAGACTCGCCCCCCGGCGCTATCGTGTTCGCCAGCCGTGTGGTGAAGGGTGGTTCATACCTGTGCTCCACGGGGTATGACCACCGGTTCCGGCCCGCGGCCCGGCAACCCGAGGCGATCGACAACGGTAGTTGTCACGTCGGCTTCCGATGTGTGCGGAGGCAAGCCCCAAAAGCTGGGTGATCACGCACTGTCATTTGTTCACCCCCTACGGGTGAGGCGACATCACCTTTTGTCGCCTCACAATCCCGTGGTCATCCGCCGTGCTGCGGTGGGTGGGAGGGGGCGAAATACGTTGGGGCAGAAAACGCTCGTTGACACCATCACCCGTCCCGCACTGCACTTCGCAGTGCCTGAGCCGCCCCGCTATCACGTGCCGCGACCGCGTCTGCTGGACGCTTTGGATCGCGCCGTGGCGGGGCCTTTGACATTGATCTCCGCTCCGGCGGGGTGGGGGAAGACCACCCTGCTGGCCGAGTGGGTGGCGGCAGGGCGGGCGCCCTGGCCGCTCGCGTGGTTGACGGTCGAGGCACACCACGGCCCACGTTTTTGGGAGCACGTGGTCGACGTGGTCACCCAGGCGACCGGGGAGCACCCGGCGGGGGAGGCCGGCGAGGGCCCGGGTGAGGCCCTGGAAGAGCTCGTCACCCTGCTGCGCCGGGCGGGCCCACCCGTGGTCCTGGTCCTGGACGACCTGCAGGAGCTTTCGGTACAGCGCGTATGGGGGGAACTCGAGACGCTGCTTTCCCAGGCGAGCGAACGCCTGCGTCTCGTCATCGCGTGCCGTACCGATCCGGCGCTCACGCTGTACCGATTCCGGATCCGCGGCGCGCTGAGCGAGCTGCGGACCGGGCCGCTGGGGTTCACGCTCGACGAGACCGCCCAGATGCTCAACGCGCACGGCGTACGGCTGGCCGAGTCGGCGCTCGTCGAGCTGCACGCGGTGATGAAGGGGTGGGCCGCCGGCCTGCGCCTGGCCGCGCTGGCGGTGCAGGGTCACCCGGAGCCGGACAGCCTCGTGCCCCGCTTCGCGCTGCAGGACCGGGCACTGGGGGAGTACCTGGTCGGCGAGGTCTTCGACACGCTGCCGGAGGACGTCCGCGAAGTCGTCCTGTGCACGTCGGTCCTCGACCAGGTCAGCTCGGAGCTCGTCGAGGCGCTCACCGGCCGCGTCGACGGCGCCCGCATCCTGGCCCAGCTCGAGCACTCGAATCTCTTCGTGGTGCAGGGCAGCAGCAACGCCGGCATGTTCCGGTGTCACCCGCTATTCGGCCTCATGCTGTACGACGAACTCCGACATCGCCGCCCGGAGCAGGTGCGCCAGTTGCACCGGCGGGCGGCGGACTGGTTCGCCGCGCACGACCAGCCGGCCGACGCGCTGCGCCACGCGCTCGCGGCACGCAACTGGAGCCAGGCCTCGGACCTGCTGGCCGCGAGCTGGCAGGAGCTGGTGCCGGGCGCCCGGATGCGCACCATCAAGGAGCTGGTGCCGCCGCCTCCGCAGGAGGTACGCAACGATCCGAAGCTGGCCCTGGCCTTCGCGGCCGAGCGGCTCGACGCCAGCGATCCACAGGGCACCGAGACATTCCTGCATCTCGTCGACCGTTCGCAACACACGCTGGTCGACTCGGCGCGGGCGGCGCTCCGCCCCATTGTGGACAGCTTTCGGATGGCTGAGGCTCATCAGAGCCAGAAGCCTGAGTTGGTACTCGCGACAGCCCCGCTCCTCCTGCGCGAGGACATCGGCCTCGACGACCAGGACGCCGCGCGCATGCGCGCGCTGGCGCTCGTGGCTGTCGGCGGCGCGCGGCTCATCCAGGGCGATCTCGGCGCGGCCGAGCACGCGCTGATGGAGTCGCTCAACCTGGCCCGCCGCTGCGGCGGGGTCCAGTCGCAGCTGGCCGCGCTGCGCCAGCTCGCCCAGCTCAACGCGACCCGGGGCCGGCTCACCGCCGCGATGCGGTACGGCAAGGAGACCCTCGCCCTGGCCGATCGCGAGGGCCAGACGCAGGGCAGCGACGTGGTGTGGGCGCAGCTGACCGTCGCCGAGGTCTGCTACCTGCAGGCCCGGGTCCGCGCGGCCGAGCACTACCTCGACCGCGCGCTCGACGGGGGCGGGCTGGCCGACCCGGCGCTGGTGGCGGTGGCGACCATGACGAGGGCGCACATCCGCGCCGCCGCCGGCGACGCGCGGGCCGCGTGCACCGAGCTGGCGGCCATTCGCCGGCAGCTCGCCGACTGGCGGTACACGCCGCGCATGCAGCACTGTGTCACCCTCGCCGAGGCGGAGCTCCGGTTGGCCGCCGGGGACGTGGAGGCGGCCAAGCGGCTGCTCACCATCGAACCGGTCGAGATGCTGGCGCCCTGGCTCGGCGTGGTGCGCGCCAAGGCCCACCTCGCGGAGCGCCGCCCGGCGGCGGCCCTCGGCGCGGTGCAGCCGTACCTGGAGCCCACGACCGGCTCGCTGGTGTGGACGGTCGACGCCAACCTCACCAGCGCCCGCGCCCTGCGCGCGCTGGGTGATCGCTCCAAGGCCGGCCGGGCGCTCGAACAGGCCCTGCGCTTCGCCGATGACGAGACGATCCGCTGGCCCTTCGTCGCCGGCGGCCAGCCGGTGCGCGAGCTGCTCGTCACGTACCTGCCGGCGGGCAGCGGCTACCGCGGCCTGGCGGAGGACATCGCCCAGGAGCTCAACGGCTTCGGCCGCCCGCCGGCGGCCGCCGGCGAGCTCGCCGAGCCGCTGACCGAGCGGGAGCTGGCGGTGCTGCGCTACCTGCAGGGCACCCTGTCGGCGGGCGAGATCGCCTCGATGCTCTACGTGTCGGTCAACACCGTGAAGACGCACATGAAGAACATCTACCGCAAGCTCGGCGTGGGCCGGCGGCGGGAGGTGATCGAGCGCGCCCGTGAGCTCAATCTGCTGTAACAGCCGCAAGCACTACTCAGGAGCGCGACCCGTACCGGGCCGCGCTCCTTTTTGTCTATGAGCCGGTAGCGGCAGTCGCTCGGCGGCCGTGGTGCGAGGGGCACGGGTCATGGCGGTCGCCGCAGACCAGGCACCAGGCGCAGAACAGGGCGCGAAGGCACGAGACAAAGCGAAGCGGCGGCGTCCTGCGAAGGACGCCGCCGCTTCTGGCGGGGCGGGTGGCTCAGCGGTTCACGTAGGGCCGCGCGCCGATCGCGGCCAGTTTCTCGCCCTCGCCGTCCACGGCGGCCCGGGCGATCGCCGCCTCGCTCGCGAGGACCATCGGCAGCGGGTCGATCAGCGGGTCCAGCGACTCCAGGGACGCGCGCTGGACCGGTACCCGTGACTCCTCCACCGGGTCGTCGAGCATGACCGGCACGGTCGCCTGGCCGATCGCGCGGACCCAGGCGGTGGGCGGGTCGCCGACGAGCTCCGCCTCGATCGTCTCCTCGGCCAGGGCGGCCTTGACGGGGGCGCCGACCGAGGCGGTGACGATGACGGTGTCCTGCATCAAGCGCTCGGCGTCGGCGGGCGCGGTGACGGGAACGTCGCGCTCGTCCGGGTCGACCAGGAGATCGATCATGATGATGTCGTTGAGCTCGGCGCTGTGGCGCACCACCGGGCGGCCCTTCTTGTGCCGGCCGCGGTACGCATCCGAGCGGCTGTTGCGGCGCAAGGCCAGCTTCGCCGTCGAGACCGGGCGGCGGGGCTCCTCGGGCTCGAGGTCCTCGGGGGCGATGACGCTACCCCGCGGGATCGTGAGGATGAACAGGATGATCACGTCCAGCGTGACCATCAGCAGCGACCACGCCGGGTAGGCCCGCAGCATGGCCAGCTGCGAGATCGCGTGCAGCGCCACGACGCTCACCGCGGCCAGCTTGGCGCTGGGCTTGCGGGCGCGCAGCGCGAGACCGGTGACCGCGAGCAGCACACCGAGCGTCACCGTGGCCGCAGCCCAGGTGCCGGCGCTGGTGAACGCCACGTCGTTACGGTCGAATCCGACCCCGCCGCTGGCGAAAGCCACCAGCAGACCCTGCGAGACGTTCAGCGTGCCCACCAGCGCGAGCATCGTCGTACCGAACGTCCGAAATTCCTTCACCCGCATCCGCCCGTCTTCTCCCTTGCATTAGCTGCGGAAATCCCCTGATTCAGCGGGAAATGCGTGAGGCCGTGCCGGTCCCCGGTCGAAAAACCGAAGACCGGCACGGCCTATATCCCCCGTTACTTGTTCCCCCCGGAACAGGCCCGACCCGTGGTGTCCGGTCCCGCCGCCCGCGGCACCGGACACCGGCGCAGACCCCTCCGCGCCGGTTGCGGGGTACCGGTTGATCCCTCCCGCGGACATGGGTGGATCCCCCGGCCTCCCCGGTTCCCGGACATCGGCGCCTGCCTCAGTCGGCAACGTGTCGTGCCTGGGAACATGATTCGAGCGCGCCGGGTGAATGAGGATCACCCTCGATGGGTGAACGGCCGGGTGGCGGACCGGCGGGCGGCGGCGCTACACGGGCTCGGCGGCCAGCAGGCAGGCGTCGTCGTCGGGGTTGCTGCGGTGGGCGAAGTCGAGCGCGGTGCGCAGCCGCTCGCCCGGCGCCGAGGTGCGCATGGCGAGCCGCACGTCGTCGACGAGGCTCTGCACGCCCTGGTCGATGGCGCGGTCGCGCTGCTCGACGACGCCATCGGTGTACATCAGCAGCAGGTCGCCGGCGTCGACCGTGACGCGGGCGGTGGCGTAGCGGGCGGCCGGGTCGACGCCGAGCGCCATGCCGGAGGGCTGGGCCAGCGCGCTCACCCCGGCGGCGGTGGCCCGCAGGATCGGCAGGTGCCCGGCGCGCGACCAGGTCAGCGAGTGGTCGGCGGGGCGGAACCGGCCGCAGACGGCGGTCGCCAGGGTGGTGATCGGGCGGCGGCACAGCATCCGGTTGAGCGCCGCGAGGATCGCACCGGGCTCGTCACCCGCCAGCGCCAGCCGGCTCATGGCCGCGCGCAGCTGCCGCATCGTCGCGGCGGCGGCCCGGCCGTGGCCCATCACGTCGCCGACCGCGAGCATCACGTCTCCGCCGGGTAGCGGAGTGGAAAGGTACCAGTCACCCCCGACGTTGGAGGCGTGGTCCGCAACGGCGTACCGCACACCCACCCGAACCCCGTTGACCTGCTCCCGCACCGCCATAGCCATGCCGCATATCGTGTCTCCACCAGGGCACCCTGCGGCTCGCCTACGTCGGGTGAGAGCCTAGATGAGGCTCAACTCCCTTCCCCGGCGCACCGCGTCACGCCGGCGGCTGACGCCCAGCTTGCGGTAGACGTGCCGGACGTGGGTCTTGACGGTGTTCGCCGAGACGCTGAGCACATTGGCGATCTCGGCGATCGAGAGCATGCTGCGCAGGTACTGCAGCACCAGCATCTCCCGCTCGGTCAGCGGGTCGGTGATCTGCTCCGCGGCCACGTCGAACGGGTCTGCCTGAGCCGCGACGGCGGGGGCCGCCGCCGGGGGCTCGTCCGGAGACTCACCCCCAGACTCACCTGGAGAATCACCCGGGGCCTCCGCCGGAGACTCCGCCGGGCGCTGCTCGACCTGCCGGTGTGCGTCGGGCGCGTACGTCACCTGCGGCGAGGGCTCGAGCAGCTCGGAGATCCACGCGCCGTGGCCGAGGAACGGGCCCCGGATGCCCTCGGGCGCGGCCAGGCGCAGCGCGTGCTCGATCTGCTCGGTGGCGCCGACGAAGTCGCCGAGCTGCCGGAGGGCCTGCGCCAGCAGTACCGCCGCCGAAACCACCGTCACGAGGGAGCCGGGCTGCCGGGCGAGGAGGCCCTCGAGCGTGCGCGCCGCCGCCTCGGGCCGCCCCTGGGCGATGCTCAGCCGAGCCCTCGCGAGGGCCACGTCGGTGGCGTCCGGCCACTGGCGGGCGACCTCGTCGAGCACGGCCCGGGCGTTGTCCAGGCGGCCCTCGGCCAGATAGAGGTTGGCGTGCAGTACTCGCGTGGCGACCTCGGCGGCCGGCGGCATGGTGCCGATCCCTCTGTCCAGCAGCGGCTCCAGCGCCTCCGCGGCGCCCGCCAGGTCCTCCTGGTCGTGCAGCAGCAGGGCGAGGCTGATCGAGCCGCTCACCCAGCCGTAGGGGTCGGGCGGTACCTCGGCGACGATGCTCTCGTCCAGGTGGTAGCGGGCCTCGTCGAGCTGGCCGCGCAACCGGCAGACCGTGGCCAGCACCAGCCGGGCGTAGCTGATGCTGCGCGACTCGCTGATGCCCGCGTCCCGGCTGCCGTCGAGCACCCGGCGCGCGCAGGCCGCGGCCGCCGACAGCCGCCCCCGGTGCAGGTGTACCAGCGCCTGCTCCCGGTTGGCCTGCACGACGAGCAGGTTGAAGCCGGACTTTCGGGCCAGCCCCGCGCCCTGCTCGAGCGCCGAATCGGCGCCGTCGATCTGGCCCGCGGCGATCTGCGACTCGGACAGCGCGAGGTAGCCGATCGCCCGGGCCGCGTCCGCCGCGTCGGCGTAGAGGTGCTCGCCGGCGGCCTCGTCGGTGCGCTGCAGCAGCCGCATCGCGGTGGCGCTGGAGCGCTCCGCGTCCTCGACCGTCACCGCCTCCGCGAGCCGCATCGCGGCCAGGATCTCGGCGTTGAGCGCCGTCGGTGACTCGCCCAGCGCGCGCTCACCCAGCCGGATGAACGCCGACATGCCGGCCGCGTCGCCGGTGTCGCGGCAGCAGATGGCCAGCGCGAAGGCGAGCAGCGGACGCTCGGCGATGTCCGCGGGAGGATGCGGGCCGGTCCGAGGCGCTATCGCGCACGGTCCCGACCCGCACAGTTCCGGCCAGTACTGCAGAAATAATCGCTCCGCGCTCACCCAGTCCGCGCCGAGCACCGCGTGCACGACGGCGTCGCCGGGCAGGCCGTTCGCGGCGTACCAGCCGGCCGCCGCCCGGTGCAGGCCGCGCTCCTCGGCCGCGAGCGTGGTGCGCACCTCGGCGCGCAGCACCGAGCGCAGCAGCCGGCGGTAGCGGTACCACGAGTGTGAGCCGCCGTAGAAGGTGGCCAGCGCGTTGGCCCGGCTGGCCTGGGCCAGCAGCCGGGCGCCGTTGCGGCTGCCGGTGAGGGCCTCGACCAGGCCGGGGCAGACGGTCTCGACGATCGACGTGCGCAGCATGACGTCGTAGACGTCCGGGTCGATGTGCGCGAGGACCTCCCGCTGCACGTACTCGGTCAGGCCGACCTGCTCGTTCAGCCCCGCCTCGCCGGCGATCAGGTCGTTGACGATCCGCTCCGGCTCGTGCCGGCCGACCATCGCCGACAGCGCCACCGCGACCGCCGCGGGCCAGCCCTCGGTCACGTGCCACAGGGCGTACCGGAAGTGCTGGGGCAGCCGCACGTCGAAGCGCTCGGCGAGCCCGGCGATCTCGGCCTGGGCGAAGGCGAGGTGGTCGGCGCGCAGCTCGGTGAGCTGGCCGCGCACGCGCCAGCGGTACAGCGACAGCGGCGGCTCGTTGCGGGCCAGCAGCAGGAAGCTGATCCGCTCGCCGAGGCGGGTCATCAGGCGCTCCAGCCGGCGCAGCACCGTGCGGTTGGTGACGTTGTGCAGGTCGTCGAGGACCACCACGGCGCGCTCGTGCAGGCGGCCGTTGCTCCACGCGTAGGTGGCCGGGTCCAGCGCGATGCCCGCCGCGGTGAGCGCGCCGGCGAGCTGCCGCCAGGCGGCCGATCCGCAGTTGGGCTCGAACCGCACGTAGGCGGTGCGCCCGGGCGCCCGTCCGGCGCGCAGCCATGACGTGGCGAGCACGGTCTTGCCCCAGCCGGTGGGTGCGCAGATGAGGGTGACCGGGTGCTCCACCGCCGCGTCCAGGTGATCGAGCAGCCGCCCCCGCTCCAGGTGTACTCCGGGCAGTGCGGGAACCCCGTCATCGTGCTCCGCCACGGCCGGCACCGGCCGCACCTCCAGGGGCCGGACCGTCGCGGCCCAGCCGGACGAGCCGAGGAACCGCTCGGCGACGTCGTTGTGCGCCAATCTGTCAAGCATGGTTTCGCCGTGGTGGCTCGTATGCACCGTCACTCCCGAAGCCGCGGGTTTACGACGTGCCCGTCTGGCACCTTTCCCGTGCGTGATTGGCCGTGTACCGACGTCGAACACCATAGAACTCGAACCGCGATTCGTGGAGGGCTTCATTCAGAATTGTCGATCCAGGTAGACGTGGACGACCCCCCATTTTCAGTGATCGAGGCTTGCATAGTTCGATAAACGTCAATTGATTGCAAGCGTGCAGCCAACGCCGAGTACGCATGCCGAGGGTCAAAAGGGGATCTTTGTCCAGTTTTGCTGTCGGTGTGACTTGTGACCGAGTGGCCCTTCGCTACGGAGCGTAATGATGGCAACGGTACGCACCACTGGTGCACCGGCCGCCACGCCCGTGGACACGCCCATCGGGTCCCCCGGCCGGTAGGCAACCACCCCCACTACAGATGGAGTCGGCGTGTCTCGCCCAATTTTACTCAGATCCACTTGGATCATTACTTACACAACGCCGAATTGGCCCCGTGCACTCCCTGGAATTACAAGGCTGTCATCAGTGAAACTCCTCATAGGTCAATGGTCGTCTACTCAAACGCGTGCCAATCTGCAAATTGCAAATACGAATAACGCTTATATACCCGCAAATCGGTCAGCCAGACAGTGCGGTGACGGCCTCTCGATGATCGCGATTCGAGCGCGCGGCGGCCGCCGACGGTCTTGGTGACCGTCGTGCGGCGCGGGTGACGTCGAGGGGTGTGGATGACCGTCGAGGGGCGGCGGGCGGTCGACGGGGCCGGGCGGTGTCAGCTCGCCTGGGCCGCCGAGCCGCCCTCGGCGAGCGGGACCCCGGAAGCGCGCGCGAACGACGAAAGGCCCTGCAGCAGCGCCGCGCGGTCGTCGGGCGCCATCCGCCGTATCACCGCGGCGATGGTCTCCTGCCGCTGCCGGCCCAGGCCGTCGAGCAGCCGGCGGGCCGTGGGCGTCAGCACGAGCCACACCTCGCGGCGGTCGCGCTCGTCGTTGGTGCGCCGCAGCAGGTCCGCGGCCTCCAGCCGGTCGCACAGCCGGCTCGCCGAGGACGGCGCGGTGTGCAGGGCGACGGCGAGCTGGGTCAGGTTGACCGAACCGGCCTGGTCGACGACGCCGAGCACCCGCAGCTGTGCCGCGGAGACGCCCGAGTTGTCGTTGGCCGCGCTCGTGGCGAGGACGAGCGCCTGGCCGGCGGCGTCGACCAGCGCCGCTGCGGCGGCCGTGTCATCGTGGCCAAGCGGGTGCGGTGAGGGTCTGGTCCGCACGTTGTCCTCCGTGTCTCGCGGGGGTCACGGGTCGGCTCGGGGCGACCAGTCCAGGCAGATGATCAGGGCGTCGTCCGCAAGCTCGGCGCCCGCGTGGTAGTCACGAAGGCTCCGCATGACGCTGCTGATCGCCTCGGCCGGTGGCTGCAACCGGGTCGATCGTATGGCACGGCTCAACTCGCGCTCACCGAACGTCGCCTCGTTCGGCCGTACGGCGGAGTGCACCCCATCGCTGACGACAAAGAGCCGATCACCCGGTTGTAGCCGGGTGGTCTCCTCGACATACCGGGTGTCGCCGAACATGCCCAGCGGCAGCTGCGGATCCAGGGGTGTGTCCTGCACCTGGCCGCCTCGCACCAGCAGCATCCGGGGCGAGCCGGCGTCGATCATCCGCAGCTCGCCGGTCCCCGTGTTGAGCGAGAGCAGCAGGGTCGCGACGTGCCGCGCCCCGCCGTACTGGGAGAAGATCGCGTCGGCCGCGAGCACGGCCTGGTCGGCGAGGTCGCCGGGGCTGCTCTGCCCGGCGGGGATCGAGCGGCGGGCGTTGCGCATGGCATTGACCGCGAGCGCGGTCAGCAGCGCCGCGTCGAGGCCGGTGCCCATGCCGTTGAGGGCCGTCACGGTGAGCCAGTCGCCGTTGACGGCCCAGTCGAAGTGGTCGCCGCAGACCGCGTACGCCGGCTCCAGCTGGCCGGCGAACCGCAGGCCCGGCTGGTCGTAGCCGCGGGCCGGCAGCAGGTCCCACTGCATCTCCGCGGCCATGGTCAGCCGGCCCGCGCGGCGCCGGTCCAGGTGATACCGGTCGGTGCGCCGGTACGCGGCCGCGAGCGCCACGGCGAAGGTCTCGGCGAGCTCCTCCAGCAGTGGCCGCTCGGTCGGCACCCGCTCGGCGTCGAGCCCGACGCTGAGCACGCCGACCCGCTCGCCCCACACGGTCACCGGCAGGTGCAGCCGCGCGCCGGACTTCCCGTCGCGGGTCTCCAGCACCGGCGTCTGGCTGGCGAACGCCCGCGTCGCCGGCGCCAGCTGCTCGCCGACGGCGTCGCCGGACTCGACCCCGCACGGCGACAGGGTCGTGGTGCGATAGTCGGCCAGCCAGACTGTGCTGCTCTTCACCCCGTGGGCCGCGCTGAGGTACGCGTCGAGCGTCTCCACCAGCCGATCCGGTGCAGCGGTGCGTAGAGCCTTTTCGATGGAGCCAAAGCCGGACATCTGAGCCTTTCGCCAGCCTTTGCTTGCCGTGCGGCAAATAATATAAGGCAGGGTTTCCGGCTCTTCAGATACCCACTACCGCGGCGGGACTACACCCATCGAGACCCGAGCCACATCCTGGAGAACCACTCCGTGTATGAGATGTCCATTCCCGCGTAGATCGGGTAGAAATAGGCGAAACAGGCGGCGACGAGCAGCACGTACGCCCCGGCGATGATCGAGCCGATCATCCGGTGGTCGCTCGCCGGATTCAGGCGCCGCGGCGGCCCGATGATCGCGCCGAGCACGTAGACCACGGCCAGGACCAGGAACGGCTCGGCCGGCAGGCAGTAGAAGTAGAACATCGTGCGGTGCTCGGGCATCTCGTTGAACCACGGCAGGATGCCGGTCAGCGCGCCGGCCATGATCAGCCAGGCGCGGCCGTCCCGGCGGGCGATCGCGAGCCAGCCGAGCGCCACGAGCGCCGGCAGGAACGACCACCACAGCAGTGGCGTGCCGAGCAGGAGGATCTCCGAGGCGCAGCTGGCGGCGCCGCACGGCCCGGCCTGGTCCCAGTAGAACGCCACCGGGCGGCCCAGCAGCAGCCACTGCCAGGGCCACGACTGGTACTGGTGCTTCGTGATCAGCGTGGTGTGGAAGTTGTACGCCTCCACGTGGTAGTGCCACAGGTTCACCAGCGGGTCGATGAGCCGGTCGTGCGGCAGGCCGTTGGTCTCGGCGTACCAGTGCCGGAAGTAGCCGTGGTCCGACAGGAACCAGCCCCACCAGCAGTTGACGTAGACGAATGCGGCGATGGCGATCGTGGCCAGGAACCAGCCGGCGCCGTCGCTCCAGATCCCCTCGGCGACCCAGTGCTTGAACCCGGCGGTGCGGCGGGCGCTCATGTCGAACAGCACCATCGCGACGGCGAAGATCAGCACGTAGTAGATGCCGCTCCACTTCACGCCGCAGGCGAGGCCGAGCGAGACCGCGCACAGCAGGCGGTACCACCGGAAGCCGAGCTTCACCCGCGCGCCCGGCTTCTCCGGGTCGAAGCCGTCCTCCAGCAGTCTCAGCAGCCGGGCCCGGCGCTGCTCGCGGTCGAGCACCAGGAAGAAGAACGCCACCACGATCCAGAACATCAGGAAGATGTCCAGCAGGGCCACGCGCGAGAGCACGAAGTGCATGCCGTCCAGCGACATCAGCAGCCCGGCCGTGCCGGCCAGGATCGGGGACCGGAACAAGCGGTACGCGGCGATGATGATCAGCAGGATCGAGATGGCGCCGACCGTGACGGCCGAGATCCGCCAGCCGAAGGAGTTGTACCCGAAGAGCTGCTCGCCGACCCCGATCATCCACTTGCCCAGCGGCGGGTGGACCACGTACTGCGGCGTGTTGTCCTCGGGGTTCCACTCGACGCCGTGCTGCAGCAGGTCCTGCGCCTCGTTGGCGTAGTAGACCTCGTCGAAGATCACTTCTTTCGGGTGCGCGAGGTTGACCATGCGCACGAGCAGCCCGATACCGGTGATCAATGCGGCGACGAGCCAGAAGTTGAGGCCCCCGCGCGGCGGCGGGGCGAGCCGGCGGCGGACGATGTCGGACACCACGCGCACCGGCGCGACGGCCGGGCTCTCCGGCTCGCTTGCTTGGGTCAGCACACCCGAGGTCATTGGGCGATCGTAGGGTGCGGGATGCCACCATCGCACATGTGCCATTGATTCTGCTCGGAGCGCCGCTGGGAAATCCCGAGGATGCGTCGCCGCGCCTGCGTGAAACACTCGCGACGGCCGACGTGATCGCCGCTGAGGACACCCGCCGGCTGGGCCGCCTCGCCCAGTACCTGGGCGTGGAGATCACCGGCCGGGTGGTGAGCTACTTCGAGGGTAACGAGGAACGGCGCACCCCCGAACTGGCCGACCTGCTGGCCCAGGGCCAGACCGTCGCCGTGGTCACCGACGGCGGCATGCCGAGCGTCTCCGACCCCGGCTTCCGCCTGGTCCGCGCGGCGATCGCCCGCGGCGTGCCGGTGACCGCGGCCCCCGGCCCGAGCGCGGTGGTCACCGCGCTGGCGGTCTCCGGCCTGCCCTGCGACCGGTTCTGCTTCGAGGGCTTCCCGCCGCGCAGGCCGGGGGAGCGCCGCGCCTACCTCGCCTCGCTCGCCGACGAGCCGCGCACGCTCGTCTTCTTCGAGTCGCCGCACCGCATCGCCGACACGCTGCAGGACATGGCCCTGGCCCTCGGCGAGGACCGCCCGGCCGCGCTGTGCCGCGAGCTCACGAAGACGTACGAGGAGATCCGCCGCGGCACGCTGGCCTCGCTGGCCGCCGACGCCGAGACGGCCCGCGGCGAGATCACGCTGGTGGTGGCGGGCGCGCCGCCGGTCACCGCCGAGCGCCCGTCCGACGCGGTGCTGGCCGCGGAGGTGGCCGCCCTGGTCGCCGCCGGCGCGGACCGCAAGCAGGCGACGCTGGAGGTGGCCAAGCGCCACGCCCTGGCCAAGCGGGAGGTCTACGCGGCCGTGATCGCCCACAAGTAGCGGCTTCTTGTGTCCCGGCCGAACTGGCTGTTCACTCACATTTTTTATTGGACAACGGGCAATCGCGCACGTTTCGGACGTCGATCGCGTGTCGGGAGAAACCATCCTGTTCGCGAACAGCGGAGCGGGTCACTACGCTTGCAGCTCATGAGTCGTGTTCTCGCCGCGGTCGCCTGGCCCTATGCCAATGGGCCGCGCCACATCGGTCACGTGTCCGGATTCGGGGTGCCTTCCGACGTCTTCAGCCGCTACATGCGGATGGCCGGGCACGACGTGCTGATGGTGTCGGGCACCGACGAGCATGGCACGCCGATCCAGGTTCAGGCCGACGCCGAGGGCGTGACCCCGCGCGAGCTGGTCGACCGGTACAACCGGGTCATCGTCGAAGACCTGCACGGCCTCGGACTGTCGTACGACCTCTTCACCCGCACCACGACCGGCAACCACTACCAGATCGTGCAGGAGCTGTTCCAGGGCCTGTACGACAACGGGTACATCATCGCCAAGACCACGCTCGGCGCGATCTCGCCGTCGACCGGGCGCACGCTGCCCGACCGCTACATCGAGGGCACCTGCCCGATCTGCGGCTACGACAGCGCCCGCGGCGACCAGTGCGACAACTGCGGCAACCAGCTCGACCCCGACCAGCTGATCAATCCGCGGTCGAAGATCAACGGCGAGACGCCGGAGTTCGTGGAGACCGAGCACTTCTTCCTCGACCTGCCCGCCTTCGCCGACCAGCTCAACGCCTGGCTCGACACCCGCGAGGGCTGGCGCCCCAACGTGCTCAAGTTCTCCCGAAACCTGATCGACGACCTGCAGCCCCGGGCGATCACCCGGGACCTCGAGTGGGGCGTGCCGATCCCGCTGGAGGCCTGGAAGGACCGCGACGACAAGCGGATCTACGTGTGGTTCGACGCGGTCATCGGCTACCTGTCGGCCTCGATCGAGTGGGCCCGCCGCTCCGGCGACCCCGAGGCCTGGCGCAAGTGGTGGCAGGACCCGGAGGCCCAGGGGTACTACTTCATGGGCAAGGACAACATCGTCTTCCACTCGGTCATCTGGCCGTCGATCCTGCTCGGCTACTCGGGGCCGAAGCCGCAGTCGCTGGGCGCGCTCAACCTGCCCACCGAGGTGGTCTCGTCGGAGTACCTCACGATGGAGGGCCGGAAGTTCTCCTCGTCCCGCCGGGTCGTCATCTACGTGCGCGACTTCCTGGAGCGCTACGACGCCGACGCCCTGCGGTATTTCATCGCCGTGGCCGGCCCCGAGTCCAACGACACCGACTTCACCTGGGCGGAGTTCCGCCGGCGCAACAACGACGAGCTCGTGGCCGGCTGGGGCAACCTGGTCAACCGCTCGATCTCGATGGCCGCCAAGAACTTCGGCGAGATCCCCGCGGCCGGCGAGCTGACCGCCGAGGACACCGCGCTGCTGGCGAGCGTGCGGTCCGGCTTCGACACGGTCGGCCAGCTGCTGGCCAAGCACCGCCAGAAGGCCGCCATCATCGAGGCGATGCGCGTCGTCGGCGAGGTCAACAAGTACTTCTCCGACCAGGCACCGTGGAAACTCAAGGACGACAAGGCCCGCATGGGCACGGTCCTGCACGTGGCCCTGCAGGCCGTGAAGGACTGCAACACGCTGCTGACGCCGTTCCTGCCCCACGCCGCGCAGCGCATCCACGAGCTGCTGGGCGGCACCGGCGTGCACGCCCCGATGCCCGAAATCCGCGAGGTCGAGGACCTGGACAACGGCAGGACATACCCGGTCCTGATGGGCGACTACACGCAGGGCGCCAAGTGGGAACACATCCCGATCGCCCCCGGCACCGAGCTGGCCCCGCCAACCCCGGTCTTCCGCAAACTCGACGAGTCCATCATCGAGGAGGAGCTGGCCCGCCTCCAGGCCTAGCTCGAAGCCGACTACAACTGGTACCAGTGATCGCTCTCATGGGCGTCGGCCACCTCACTGGCCGGCGCCCAAGCCTCGTACAGTCCTCGCTCGACGCAATGTGCCCCGAGACGCGCGACCTGGTCGCCGTCCGGCCGGGACAACCGTAGCCGCAGCCAGTCGCCCTCCTGGCGGATGACCGTGCAGCGCGCGTCGCGCCAGGTTGCTTGAGGTACGCGGCGGGCCAGGGTTTCCAGCGGGTACCGCGCGGCCCTTGTCTTCGCCGCCACGCGGAACTCGCCCGGCGGGTCGACGATCGCCTCGAACAGGTTGTCGCGGTAGGTGCCGACGTACCGGGTCATCGGCGGGTCGACCGGGAAATACTCCTGGTCGGACTGGTCCGGGAGCAGGTGGCGCCACTGCGGCCCGTGCATGCGGCTCCACGCGCGCTGCTCCGGCAGGTATGTGTACAGCGTCACCTCGGTGCCGTCGCCCGTGTACGCCACCAGCGAGGTGTTCGCCGGCACCGGCAGTTCGGCCAGGTCGGCGGTGACGAACTCGGGGACGATGTGCCGGCCGCTGGGCGCGAAGCCGGTGCCGATCACCGGCGGGCCGAGGCGGTCGTGCGGTGGCATCGTGACGAGCCCGGCGTAGCTGTCGGCGAGCGGCACGTCGTAGTCGTGGGCGTCCACGGCACGCCAGCGCACCGCGAAGACGACGTCGCCGGTGGACTCGCCGGACAGGATCGCGAGGTCATCCGGGGTGCGCAGGTGGGCGACGTCGAAGGCGCGGTAGCAGAAGCCGCTGATCGGCCAGCCCTTGAGGTACCCCTGCAGCTGCCGGCCGGAGAGGAACTTGATCATGCGGGTGCCCCGGCGCACGACGGCGGTGCGGCGGATCGGGGCCAGTGCGGCGGCGGCCGACGGGGTCTGGCTCAGCCGGTGGACGCTCGCCCAGTCCAGCGCGCGGGTGACCGGCATCAGCAGCGGCTCGTCCTCCAGCCCGTCGAGGGCCGAGGCGACCTCCGTGGCGTGGACGAAGCGGCGGTACGGCCAGCGGGCGCCCGGCCGGGGGTTGGGCAGGAAACCGGGGGCCCCGTGCGTGGCATACACCTCGTAGGCCGCGCCCTGCGCGATCTCCTCGGCCGGGTAGGTGACCCCGTCGATCGTCACGCTGTGGGTCGCGGACCCCTCCGCGTGTCCGACTACTGTCACTTCCGTGACGCTAGGGGCGGGTGGTTGTGCCGTGGTGAACGAAGCGTGAACGGCGAACCGAGGGTGGCATGCTTAACCCCGATGAGTGCGAGAAAACACAGTCGTGAGGGCACGTTCCCCCCGGCCCCCGAGCCGCTGCCGGTCGCGGTGCCGGACAGCCACACCCACATCGACATCACGCTCGAGGACCACGGCGCGGGCGGCCCGGCGACCGTCGAGGACGCGGTCGCGCTGGCCACCGCGGCCGGGATCGACCGGCTCGTGCAGGTCGGCGTGGACGTCGAGTCGTCCCGCTGGGGCGTCGAGGTCGCCGAGCGCCACCCGGCGGTCGTCGCCACGGTGGCCCTGCACCCCAACGACGCGCCCCGGCAGGCCGACCTCGACGGCGCGCTACGCGAGATCGAGCGGCTCGCCGCCCACCCGCGGGTGCGCGGCATCGGCGAGACCGGCCTGGACTACTTCCGCACCGGCGAGGAGGGGCGCAAGGCGCAGCACGAGAGCTTCCGCGCCCACGTCGCGATCGCCAAGCGGCACGGCAAGACGCTGGTCATCCACGACCGCGACGCCCACGAGGACGTGCTGGCCGTGCTCGACGAGGAGGGCGCGCCCGACCAGGTCGTCATGCACTGCTTCTCCGGCGACGAGGAGTTCGCGCGGGAGTGCCTCGACCGGGGCTTCCTGCTGAGCTTCGCGGGCACCGTCACCTTCGGCAACGCCGCGCACCTGCGCCGGGCGGCGGCGATCACCCCGCTGGACGGGCTGCTGGTCGAGACCGACGCGCCGTTTCTCACGCCCATGCCGTACCGCGGCCGCCCCAACGCCTCGTATCTCATCCCGCTGACCGTGCGCGCGCTGGCCGAGGTCACCGGGCACGACCTCGACGCACTTTGCAACGCGATCTCGGCCAACGGGGAACGAGCCTTCGGACGCTGGTCGTGAGCCTGCTCGGGCCCGCCGACGTGCGGCAACTCGCGGAGCGGCTCGGCATCCGCCCCACCAAGCAGTTCGGGCAGAACTTCGTGCACGACCCCAACACCGTGCGCCGGATCGTGCGGGCCGCCGAGCTCGCGCCGGACGACGTCGTGCTGGAGGTCGGGCCGGGGCTCGGGTCGCTGACCCTGGCGCTGCTGGAGCACGGCAACCCGGTGTGCGCGGTCGAGATCGATCCGCCGCTGGCCGAGGCGCTGCCGGAGACGGTCGCGAAGTACACGCCGGAGCACGCCGATCGCCTGACCGTCGTGGCCGGGGACGCGCTGCGGGTGGACCTGGGCGGGCTCCGGCCGACGGCGCTGGTGGCAAACCTGCCGTACAACGTCGCCGTCCCGGTCGTGCTGCACCTGCTCGCCACCGTGCCGACGCTGCGGCGCGGGCTGGTGATGGTGCAGAAGGAGGTCGCCGACCGTCTCACCGCCGGGCCAGGCTCGCGGATCTACGGCGTGCCGAGCGTGAAACTTGCCTGGTACGCGACAGCGCGCCAGGCGGGGCGGGTGCCCCCCTCGGTCTTCTGGCCGGTGCCGAACGTCGAGTCGGGTCTGGTCGGATTTGCGGTACACGATACGATAAATCCCGACAAATCGGAAACCTTCGCCGTCGTCGACGCCGCGTTCGCCCAGCGGCGCAAGACGCTGCGCGCGGCGCTCGCCGGCTGGGCCGGGGGGCCGCCTGCGGCCGAGCGGATTCTGCGCGCCGCCGGGATCGACCCCGGCCTGCGCGGAGAGCAGCTCACGGTGGATGACTTCACGCGCATCGCGAGCCAGCGACGCCGGGCGGAGGCGTCCGGGTAGGGTGCAGCAGTGACCGAGCCGCTCTTCTCCGAGGACGAGGAGTTCGACCGGCCGCGCCTGGCCGCGCATGGACCGGTCCGGGTCCGCGTGCCCGCGAAGATCAACCTCCATCTGCACGTCGGCCCGTCGCGCCCGGACGGCTATCACGAGCTGACCACGGTGTACCACGCGATCGGCCTCTACGACGAGATCACCGCGCGCCGCGGCGACACGCTGACGCTCACCATGGAGGGCGAGGGCACCGGCGAGCTGTCCCTGGGCGAGGACAACCTCGTCATGCGCGCGGTCCGGGCCCTGGCCACCGAGACCGGTCACGACCCGCACGCCCGGCTGCACCTGAAGAAGCAGATCCCGGTCGCCGCCGGGCTCGCGGGCGGCAGCGCCGACGCGGCCGCCGCGCTCGTGGCCTGCGATCAGCTGTGGGGCACCGGGCTCTCCCGTGACGACCTGGCCACCATCGCCGCGACGCTCGGCTCGGACATCCCGTTCCTGGTGCTCGGCGGCACCGCGCTGGGCACCGGCCGGGGCGAGCTGGTGAGCCCGATCCTGACCGGCGGGCACGCGTGGCACTGGGTGCTCGCGGTCGCCCACGAGGGGCTGTCCACCCCGGTGGTGTACCGCGCCTTCGACGAGCTCGGCGGGCGCACCAGCGCCGGCCCGCCCGACGGGCTGATGGCCGCGCTGCGCCAGCGTGACCCCGAGGTCCTGGCCGGCGAGCTCGCCAACGACCTGCAGGCCGCGGCCCTGCACCTGCGCCCCGAGCTGCAGCAGGTGCTCGACGCCGGGCTCGACGCCGGCGCGCTGGCCGGCATGATCTCCGGCTCCGGGCCGACCTGCGTGTTCCTGGCCGAGGACGCCCGCCATGCCGCGCTGCTTGCCGCCGAGCTCGAGGCGCGTGAGTGCTGCCGCGCCGTGCACACTGCCGTCGGCCCCGTTCCCGGCGCGAGGGTGCTGTAGATGGCCAACATCGTCAACCTGGACAAGGTTTCCAAGACCTACCCCGCGGGCCGCATCTTCGACGAGGTGTCGCTCGGCATCGACGACAGCGACCGGATCGGCGTCGTCGGGCTCAACGGCGCCGGCAAGACCACCCTGCTGCGCATGCTGACCAAGGCCGAGGAGCCGGACTCCGGCCGGGTCACCCACCGGCGGGGCCTGCGCGTAGCGGCCCTCCCGCAGCGCCTCGACCTGCCGCCAGCGGCGACGGTCCGGGACGTCATCGTCGGCTCGGCGTGGCTGCCCGCCGGGTTCGCCGCGGAGCACGAGTGGGCCGGCGACGCGGGCGTGCGCACGGTGCTCAACGGGCTCGGCATGCCGCACCTGGGCCTCGACGCCCCCGTCGGCCCGATGTCCGGCGGCGAGCGGCGCCGCGTCGCGCTGGCCGCGCTGCTGGTGCGCCCGGCCGACCTGCTCATCCTCGACGAGCCCACCAACCACCTCGACGTGGCCGGCATCGACTGGCTGGCGCGGCACCTGCTGCGGCGCCGGGGCGCGCTCATGGTGGTCACCCATGACCGGTGGTTCCTCGACGCGGTGTGCACCACGACCTGGGAGGTCGCCGACGCGACCGTGCGCTCCTACGAGGGCGGCTACGCGGCCTGGACCCTCGCGCGGGCCGAGCGGGTCCGGGTCGCCGCCGAGACCGAGGCGCGCCGGCAGAACCTGCTCCGCAAGGAGATCGCCTGGCTGCGCCGCGGCCCGCCGGCCCGCACCAGCAAGCCGAAGTTCCGCATCGACGCGGCCAACGCGCTCATCGCCGACGTCCCGCCCGCCCGTGACACCGTGTCGCTGCAGCGCCTCGCCGTGACCCGGCTGGGCAAGCAGGTGTACGAGCTGGAAGGGGTTCGGCTGGAGGCCGGCGGGCGGACCCTGCTCGAGAACACCAACTGGATCGTCGGCCCGGGTGATCGCATCGCCGTGCTCGGCGCGAACGGGGCCGGCAAGACCACGCTGCTGCGCGTGCTCGCCGACCTCCGCGAGCCCGACGGCGGCCGGGTGCTGCGCGGCACCACGGTCCGCCCGGCGTTTCTGTCCCAGGAGCTGCACGAGCTGCCCAACGGGCGGCGGCTGCTGGAGGCGGTCGAGGAGGTCGCCAAGCGGGTCCGGCTCGGCGACCGCGAGCTGTCGGCGGCGCAGCTGGCCGAGGTCTTCGGCTTCACCGGCCCGCGCGTCTGGACCCCGGTCGCCGACCTCTCCGGCGGTGAGCGGCGCCGGCTGCAGCTGTTGCGGCTGCTGGCCACCGAGCCCAACGTGCTGCTGCTCGACGAGCCGACCAACGACCTGGACATCGACACGCTCGCCGCGCTCGAGGACCTGCTCGACACGTGGCCGGGCACGCTCGTGGTGGCAAGCCACGACCGGTACCTCGTCGAACGGGTCGCCGACACCGTCTACGGCATGTACGGCGACGGCCGGCTGGTCCACCTGCCGGGCGGCGTGGACGAATTCCTGGCGCACGTGTCGGACTCCGAGGGCTTCGCCGCGCCCGCGCCCAAGGCTGGGGCGGGGGCCGCGCCCGCCGACCGGGCGCCGGACCTGCGCGCCTCCGACAAGGACCAGCGTGCGGCGAAGAAGGAGCTGGCCAAGCTGGAGCGCAGCATCGACCGCCTGACCCAGAAGGAGGAGACGCTGCACGCGCAGTTGGCCGAGCACGCCACCGACTACGCGAAAATCACGGAGCTGGACGCTCAGCTGCGCGCGGTACAGCAGGAGAAAGCCGATATCGAGGAGCAGTGGCTCGCCCTGGCCGAGATCGCCGGGTGAGGTCATCTTAGGATTGACCCATGGCCGCTCACTTTCCGATCAACCACCACCTCCGGCCGCTGTACCGGCTGCTCGCCGGGGTGACGGGCCTCTACATGCTGGTCTTCGGCGTGGTCGGCTTCGTGCAGACCTCCGGCGCCTCGCTCTTCACCCGTCACGAGACCGAATGGGTGCTCGGCCTGCGCACCAACCCGGCGTTCGCGCTGCTGTCGCTGGTCGCCGGCGTGGTCGTGCTCGGCGCGAACCTCATCGGCCGCAACGTGGCGCACCAGATCAACCAGCTGGCCGCCGTCATCCTGACGATCGTCGGCATGGCGTCGCTGGCGGTGATGCAGACCGAGGCCAACGTCTTCGCCTTCTCGATGGTCAACGTGATCGTCACGTTCGTCCTGGCCGGCGTCGTTGGCGTCGCGAGTCTCTACGACCGGGTCGGCACCTCGTCGGCCGCGAAGGCCGAGGAGGACTTCCGGCACGGCCCGCGCGCCGCGTAAGCAGCACCGTCCCCGCACCGTAAGAAGCCCGGTCCCGGCGCGGGACCGGGCTTCGCGTTGTTCGCCCGTACCTCACTTCCCGTGGCGGGTGACCAGGGTGGGCTTGCCCTCCATGTTGGACAGGCCGTTCCACGCCAGGTTGACCAGGTGCGCGGCCACGACCTCCTTCTTGGGCTTGCGCACCTCCAGCCACCAGCGGCCGGTCAGCGCGACCATGCCGACGAGGGCCTGGGAGTACAGCTCGGCGAGCTTCGGGTCGAACCCGCGGCGCTTGAACTCCGCGCCGAGGATGTGCTCGGCCTGATGGGCCACGTCGTTGAGGACGCTCACGAAGTTGCCGGTCGTGGACATGACCGGCGACTCCCGCACCAGGACCCGGAAGCCGTCGGTCTCCGCCTCGATGTAGTCCAGCAGGGCCAGCGCCGCCTGTTCGAGCAGCTCGTGCGGGTGGCCGGCGGTGAGCGCGTTGGTGATCCGGTCGAGCAGCGAGCGGACCTCCCGGTCGACGACCACCGCGTAGAGGCCTTCCTTGCCACCGAAGTGCTCGTACACCACCGGCTTGGAGACCTTCGCCCGCGACGCCACCTCCTCGATGGAGGTGGCGTCGAAGCCCCGCTCGGCGAACAGGGCGCGGCCGATCGAGATCAGCTGCTCGCGGCGCTGTGCCGAGGACATCCGCACCCGCGACTTGGTCGAGATCGGCGGCGGCGGCGGTACGGGTGGCCGCGGTTGCTCGAGGTCCTCCGGGCGCTCGGTCACCCGTTCATCGTGCCAGCCGCCACCCGCTTGGCGTCGAGCCGGTCTCGCTTGGGCCACCGGATGTCGGTCGCCCAGCCCAGCTTCTCGAAGATCCAGATCAGCCGCGCGTTGATGTCGATCTGGCCCTTGTCCACCCCGTGGCGGGCGCAGGTGGGGTCGGCGTGGTGCAGGTTGTGCCAGCTCTCGCCAAAGGACAGGATCGCCAGCGGCCAGAAGTTGGTGGCCCGGTCGCCCTCGCGGGTCTCGAACGGCCGCTCGCCGTAGACGTGGCAGATCGAGTTGATCGACCAGGTGACGTGGTGCAGCAGGCCGATGCGGACCAGGCCGGCCCAGAAGAACGCGGACAGCGCGCCCTGCCACGACCAGGTGACCAGGCCGGCGATGATCGCGGGCAGGGTCGCCGACAGGGTGACGATCACCGGGAACAGCTTGTCGATGACGCGGATGTCCTTGTCGGCCATCAGGTCGGGGGCGAAGCGCTCGCGGTTGGCCAGCTCGCGGGAGAACAGCCAGCCGACGTGGGCGTAGAACAGGCCCTTGACCAGACCGCCGAAGGACTCCCCGAAGCGCCACGGCGAGTGCGGGTCGCCCTCGCGGTCGGAGAAGGCGTGGTGGCGGCGGTGGTCGGCGACCCACTGCGTCGGGCTGCCCTCGATCGCGGTGCTGCCGGCGATCGAGAGCGCGATGCGCAGGCCGCGGTTGGCCTTGAAGGAGCCGTGGGTGAGGAGGCGGTGGAAACCGGTCCCGATGCCCAGGCCGCCCATGACGTAGAAGACCAGGCCGAGGACGACGTCGAGCCAGCTCAACCCCCAGCCCCAGGCGACGGGGACGGCGGCGACCAGGGCGACGAACGGCAGGACCACGAAGCCCCACAGCGCCACGATGATGCCAGGGTCCTGTTTGCCCTCGGTGAGCGGCTTCGGCCCGCGGTCGGGGCCCTCGGTGGGCGCTGGATCAAGGACCGATACGGACATGGCACCTCTCAAGGGAATCGTCGCCGGGCGGGGGCTACGCCTACGTCACCGTAACTTACGGGGGCGTAGGTTGACTATACGAGGCTCGTGTCAAGTCGATTACCCCTCGCTTCGTGTGATCTTCATCGGATCGTCGCCCGAACCCGCGCACGGGTCGCCCTGCGGGCAAATGGGATCGACGGGCAAGTTAGGCTTCGGATGCGGCGTAATGGGGTGTGGGGTAACGGCAGCCCGCAGGCCTTTGGAGCCTCGCAGTCCTGGTTCGAATCCAGGCACCCCAGCCACTTGACTACGATGAGGCGCACCGACACCGTCGAGGAGCGCTCCGTGAGAAACGTGATCATCCTGGCCGCCGGCGAAGGCAAGCGGATGAAGTCGTCGGTCCCCAAGGTCCTGCACCCCATACTCGGACGCACGCTGCTCGGGCACGTGCTGGCCGCTGCCGAGCCGTTCCTGGACAGCGGGACCGTGACCGTGGTGGTGGGACACGGGGGCGATCAGGTCCGCGAGCACCTGGCCCAAGTCGCACCCGAGGCGACACCTGTCACCCAGGCCGAGCGGCGGGGGACCGGGCACGCGGTGCGCATCGCCCTGGAGGCCAACCCCGACCTGACCGGCACCGTGGTCGTGCTCAACGGCGACATCCCGCTGCTGCGCGCGGACACGCTCGCCGCGCTGGTGCACACCCACGAGAACACCAAGGCGTCGGCCACCGTGCTCACCGCCGAGGTCGACGACCCGACCGGCCTCGGGCGCATCGTGCGCAGCCGGGGCGGCGAGTTCGCCGCGATCGTGGAGGAGCGCGACGCGACGCCGGCCCAGCGGGCGATCCGCGAGATCAACTCCGGGGCGTACGTCTTCGAGGCGTCCGCGCTGCGGGAGATGCTCGGCAAGCTCTCCACGGACAACGACCAGGGCGAGGAGTACCTCACCGACGTCATCGGCATGCTGGCCGGGGCCGGCGCGCCGATCGTCGCGCACCGCGCCCCCGACGCCACCGAGACCCTCGGCGCCAACGACCGCGCCGAGCTGGCCGGCCTGCGGGCGATCATGCGCGACCGGATCAACGACGAGTGGATGCGCTCCGGGGTGGCCATCATCGACCCGGCCACCACCTGGATCGACGTGACCGTCAGGCTCGAGCCCGACGCGGTCGTCGAGCCCAACACCCACCTGCGCGGGGCGACCAGCGTCGGCGAGGGCGCCGTGGTCGGCCCGGACACCTCGCTCATCGACGTGGTCGTCGGGCCGGGCGCGGCGGTCGTGCGCACCCACGCGGTGTCCTCCGAGATCGGACCGCAGGCCTCCGTCGGGCCGTTCGCCTATCTGCGCCCCGGCTCCCGGCTCGGTCGCAAGTCGAAGGTCGGCACGTTCGTGGAGACCAAGGCCGCCGAGCTGGGCGAGGGCGCGAAGGTGCCGCACCTGTCATATGTCGGGGATGCCACCATCGGCGAGCACACCAACATCGGCGCGGCCACCGTCTTCGTCAACTACGACGGCGTGCGCAAGCAGCGCTCGGTGATCGGCGCGCACGCCCGCACCGGGGCCGACAACATGTTCGTCGCCCCCGTCCACGTGGGTGACGGCGCCTACACGGCGGCCGGCAGCATCATCATCAAGGACGTGCCGCCCGGCGCGCTCGGCGTCTCCCGGGCCCAGCAGCGCAACATCGAGGGCTGGGTGGAGCGCAAGCGGGCCGGCACCGCCGCGGCCGAGGCGGCACACGCCGCCCTGGAGGCCGCCGGCCGTGAAGAAAACCACGTCGGCGCCGGTCAAGTGGGCGAAGCCCCGCCCCACGACGAAGAATGAGCGCAACGACGAGATCGGGAGCGGGCGACCCCAATGGCCAGCATCAGTTCGGAGAACCGCAAGAACCTCATGCTCTTCTCCGGCCGGGGATTCCCCGCGCTGGCGGAGGAGATCGGCGCCGGGCTCGGGGTCGATCCGACCCCGATGGACGCCTACGACTTCGCCAGCGGTGAGATTTTCATCCGGTACCGCGAGTCCGTCCGCGGTTCCGACGCGTTCGTCGTCCAGTCGATGGTCTCGCCGATCAACGACTGGCTGATGGAGACGCTGATCATGGTGGACGCGCTCAAGCGCGGCTCGGCGAAGCGCATCACCGTGGTCCTGCCGTTCTATCCGTACGCCCGGCAGGACAAGAAGCACCGCGGCCGCGAGCCGATCTCGGCCCGGCTGGTCGCCGACCTGCTCAAGACCGCGGGCGCCAACCGCATCCTCACCGTCGACCTGCACACGGCCCAGATCCAGGGCTTCTTCGACGGGCCGGTCGACCACCTGTTCGCGATGAACACGCTGGCCGGCCACATCGACGCCAAGTATGCGGGCCGCCCGATCACGGTCGTCGCGCCCGACTCCGGCCGGGTGCGGGTCGCCGAGCGGTGGACCGACCGGCTCGGCGGCTGCCCGCTCGCCTTCATCCACAAGACCCGCGACCCCAGCAAGCCCAACCAGGTGGTCGCGAACCGGGTCGTCGGCGAGGTCGAGGGCCGGGTCTGCCTGATCGTCGACGACATGATCGACACCGGCGGCACGATCGTCAGCGCGGCCGACATCCTCTTCAGCGAGGGCGCCGCCGAGGTCGTGGTCGCCGCGACCCACGCGGTGCTCTCCGACCCGGCCTGCGAGCGGCTGGACGGCAGCCGGATCAGCGAGGTCGTGGTGACCAACACGCTGCCGCTGCCGCCCGACCGCAAGGTGGACAAGATCACCCAGCTGTCCATCGCCCCGCTGCTGGCCCGCGCCATCCGCGAGGTCTTCGACGACGGCTCGGTCACGACCCTCTTCGGCGGCCTGTCCTGATCGTCCGCCGACGGGCCGGCTCCGGCGCGTGACCCGCACGCGCCGGACCGTACCGGTCGCCCCGCCGTTCGGCCGACTCCGGCGCGTGATCTGCACAACCGGGCGGGGAGGGTGCTGAAGGCGCCCGGTGCCTCGGGTAAGCTAGTGCGGTTGCCACGGCGAGGGTGCTCCCACGGGCCGGGCATGCGGTTCCTGTGTGACTGCCGGGTGTTCGCACCCCGACGGCCACACAGGAACCGACATGACGGCCGAGCGGGCTCCGTGATCGACGCGGTGCTTCGGGCCTGTGTCCGTGCGCCCCCTCGCCCGAGCGCCGCACCAAGACAACTGTTACCGGTCGCGCCGGCCGGTGCCCGCCGCACAACCCGCATCAGGAGTTTTGTCGTGTCCGAGGTAAAGATCAGCGCCGAGCCCCGCACCGAGTTCGGCAAAGGTGGAGCCCGTCGCACGCGCCGGGCCGGCAAGGTGCCCGCCGTGCTGTACGGCCACGGCGAGAAGCCCCGTCACATCGCCCTCCCCGCCCGTGAGTTCGCCGCGGCGATCCGCCACGGCGGCATGACCCAGGTCTTCAACATCGAGATCTCCGACGGCAGCGCCGCGCTGGCCCTGCCGAAGGCCATCCAGCGCGACCCGATCAAGGACACCTTCGACCACGTGGACCTGCTGGTGGTCCGCCGCGGCGAGAAGGTCACCGTCGACATCCCGGTCCAGCTGACCGGCGAGGCGGCCCGCGACACGCTCGTCATGCACGAGAGCACCACGCTCGCCGTGCTGGCCGACGCCACCAGGCTGCCGGACCACCTCGAGGCCTCGATCGAGGGCCTCGAGGCGGGCAGCCACGTGACCGCGGCCGACGTCAAGCTGCCCGCGGGCGTCGAGCTCGCCGCCGACTCCGAGCTGGTCATCGCGGTCGTCACCACGGCGCAGATCCAGCCGGTCGCGGCCGAGGGCGAGGAGGCCGCGGCCGAGGCGCCGGCCCCTGCGGCGGCCGAGGCCTGATCAGCCCGTATCCAGCCTGTACTTCGTGAGAAGGTCGCGGATCGCCCTAGCGGCGGCCCGCGACCTTCGCCTATGAGGAGGATCCGGTGACGGACGCCGCGCCCTGGCTCGTCGTCGGGCTGGGCAACCCCGGCCCCGAGTACGCGCGCCACCGCCACAACGTCGGCTTCATGGTCGCCGACCTGCTCGCCGAGCGGGCCGGGCTGCGCTTCGGCCGGCACCGCCGGGTCGTCGCCGATGTGGCCGAGGGGCGCCTGCGCGTCGGCGGGCCCCGGCTGGTCCTGGTCAAGCCGCTGACCTTCATGAACCTTTCGGGCGGCCCAGTCGCCGGCCTGGCGCAGTTCTACAAGGTGCCGCGGGAGCAGATCATCGCGGTGCACGACGAGCTTGACATCCCGTGGACGCAGCTGCGCCTGAAGCAGGGCGGCGGGGAGGGCGGCCACAACGGCCTGCGCTCGATGTCGAGCTCGCTGGGCGGCAAGGACTACCTGCGGGTGCGCTTCGGCATCGGCCGTCCGCCGGGCCGGCAGAACGCCGCCGACTTCGTCCTGTCCGACTTCTCGGCGGTCGAGCGCAAGGAGCTGGACTACTTCGTCGACCGGGCCGCGGACGCGGTCGAGATGATGATCGAGCAGGGCCTGGAGCCGGCCCAGAATCGATACCACGCGGACTGACCATCCTGTCCGTCCGGCCCCGCGGGCCGCCGTGACGAATGTCCGAGTTGCACGTTGTACTCCAGGTTGCACCGTTTGCAGAAGCGGTCCCCTGAGGAGGCGGGCGTGGCGATCGACAGCGGACGTACGCGGGATGGCTTTCACCGCCCGGCTCACCTCCGCCGCGAGGACCGCCCTGGCCGCCGCGAGGAGCGCGCTGCGAACGTCCGCCGCGATCGGCCCGGGCCGCCCGTCGAGCAGGAGGAGCGGAAGCCCGCCGAGGAGGAGCCGGATCGATTGCGGGCATCCGCCGCCCATCCGGCCGGTGGACGGCCTGCCGATGCTGCACGTCGAACACCCGACCCTGACCGGCGACCGCGACGGCACTCCTGGTGCTCGCCAGCCCATTGTTGGCCCTTCTGGCGCTAGCGGTTCGCATGGAGTCCACCGGCCCGGTACTGTTCCGTCAGGTAAGAGTGGGGAAGGACGGTCACGAGTTCGTGATCTTCAAGTTCCGCACCATGCACATCGACGCCGAAGCCCGCCTCGCCGAGCTGCGGCACCTCAACGAAGTCGACGGCGCGCTGTTCAAACTGCGCAACGACCCGCGGGTGACCCGCGTCGGGCGGCTTCTGCGCAAGTTTTCGCTCGACAAGCTGCCGCAGCTGCTCAACGTGATCGGCGGCAGCATGTCGCTGGTCGGGCCGCGCCCACCGCTGCCGGAGGAGGTCGCCGTGTATCCGGACGACGCCCGGCGCCGGCTGGCCGTGCGACCCGGGATGACCGGTCTTTGGCAGGTTTCCGGCCGGTCGGACCTATCGTGGGACGAAGCGGTCCGCCTCGACCTGCAGTACGTGGAGAACTGGTCGCTTTCCCTCGACCTGGTGATCATGCTGCGGACGTTGAGCGCGGTGACCCGAGGGGCTGGAGCGTACTGAATGACCGACCTACCACCCGCCACCGACGGCGGGTTCGCTCGCTGGCTGGCCCAGCGGGCCGGCGACCTGCTGCTCAAGCTGCGCGAGGAGATGGGGTACTCCGACCCGGACGCCCTGCGCAAGGCCGGCGACCAGCTGTCGCACCAGCTGCTCATGGAGCAGCTCGAGCGCTGGCGCCCGGCCGACGCGGTGCTCTCCGAGGAGGGCGCCGACAGCTCCGCCCGGCTGCACGCCGAGCGGGTCTGGATCGTCGACCCGCTCGACGGCACCCGCGAGTTCGGCGAGGAGGGGCGCGCCGACTGGGCCGTCCACGTGGCCCTCTACGCGGGACGCCTGGTCGCCGGCGCGGTGGCGCTGCCCGCGCAGCACTGCGTGCTCGGCACCGACGCGCCGCCGCCGTTCCCGCCGATGCCGGGCGTGCAGGGCGAGCCGATCCGGCTGGCCGCGAGCCGCACCCGCCCGCCGGCGCTGCTGAGCGCGCTGGGGGAGAAGCTTCCGATCGAGCTCGTACCCATGGGCTCGGCCGGCGCCAAGATCGCCGCCGTGATCGACGGGGCGGTCGACGCGTACGTGCACGCCGGCGGCCAGTACGAGTGGGACTCCGCCGCGCCCGTCGCTGTGGCTCTCGCCACGGGTTTGCATGCTTCCCGTATCGACGGGACTACGTTGGAATACAACCAGCCCGACCCACGCCTGCCCGACCTGGTGGTGTGTCGGAAGGCATTGGCGCCTCAACTGCTGGCCGCGATCAACAGCTGAAAGGTCCCGCCAACCAATGAGCGGTACGAAGCGGAGCGGAGTGGCCGCTCATCGGATTTGCAGGTTTCACTCAGCCCAGAGCGAAGCGGAGGCGACGGCATGAGTCGCCCCCCTTATCGCGTCTCCCATCTGGATGCTCTCGAGGCCGAGAGCCTGTTCGTCATGCGCGAGGTGGTCGCCGAGTTCGAGCGGCCCGTGCTGCTGTTCTCCGGCGGCAAGGACTCGATCGTGATGCTGCGGCTGGCCGAGAAGGCCTTCGCGCCGGCCCGGATCCCGTTCCCGGTCATGCACGTGGACACCGGGCACAACTTCCCGGAGGTGCTGGCCTACCGCGACCGCCGGGTGTCCGAGCTCAACGTGCAGCTGATCGTGGCGAGCGTCCAGGAGGCGATCGACACGGGGGCGGTGCGCGAGTCGCCCGACGGGATGCGCAACCGGATCCAGACGCCGGTGCTGCTCGGCGCGGTCGAGAAGTACCGATTCGACGCCCTTTTCGGCGGCGCGCGCCGCGACGAGGAGAAGGCCCGCGCCAAGGAGCGGGTCTTCAGCTTCCGCGACGACTTCGGCCAGTGGGACCCGCGCAACCAGCGCCCGGAGCTCTGGGCGCTGTACAACGCCCGGATCGCCCCCGGTGAGTCGATCCGGGTGTTCCCGCTGTCCAACTGGACCGAGCTGGACGTCTGGCACTACATCGCCCGGGAGGGCATCGACCTGCCCAGCATCTACTACGCGCACGACCGCGAGGTCGTGGACCGGGCCGGGATGCTCTACGCGATCAACGAGTTCCTGCCGCTCAAGGCGGGGGAGACGCCGTTCGTCGAGCGGGTGCGCTACCGGACGGTGGGCGACGCGAGCTGCACCGCCGCGGTGCGCAGCGACGCCGACACGATCGACAAGGTCATCGACGAGGTCGCCGCCACCCGCATCACCGAGCGCGGCGCGACCCGCGGCGACGACAAGGTGAGCGAGGCGGCGATGGAAGACCGCAAGCGTGAGGGGTACTTCTAAGGTGACCGCCGTGATCGAACGCCAGATGGACCTGCTCCGCTTCGCCACGGCGGGCTCCGTCGACGACGGCAAGTCGACCCTGATCGGGCGGCTGCTGTACGACTCGAAGGCGATCTTCGAGGATCAGCTCGAGGCCGTGGAGGCCACGTCCCGTTCCCGCGGCGACGAGTACACCAACCTCGCGCTGCTGACCGACGGCCTGCGCGCGGAGCGTGAGCAGGGCATCACGATCGACGTGGCGTACCGCTACTTCGCCACCCCGCGGCGCAAGTTCATCATCGCCGACACGCCGGGGCACATCCAGTACACCCGCAACATGGTCACCGGCGCCTCGACGGCCGACCTGGCGCTGATCCTGGTCGACGCGCGCAAGGGCCTCGTCGAGCAGTCCCGCCGGCACGCGTTCCTGTGCTCGCTGCTGCGCGTGCCGCACCTGGTGCTCTGCGTGAACAAGATGGACCTCGTGGACTACTCGCAGGAGGTCTTCGAGCGCATCGCCGACGAGTTCACCTCGTTCGCGGCCAAGCTCGAGGCGCCCGACCTGACGGTGATCCCGATCTCCGCGCTGCACGGTGACAACCTGGTCACCCGCAGCGACAACATGCCGTGGTACGAGGGCCCGTCGCTGCTGCACCACCTTGAGCACGTGCACATCGCCTCCGACCGCAACCTGGTCGACGTGCGGTTCCCGGTGCAATACGTGATCCGGCCGCAGTCCACCACCGTGTCGGACTACCGCGGCTACGCGGGCCAGATCGCCAGCGGCGTCATGAAGCCCGGCGACGAGATCATGGTGTTGCCGTCCGGCTTCACCACGAAGATCACGCACATCGAGACGGCCGACGGCGAGCTGCGCGAGGCGTACCCGCCGATGTCCGTGACGATCCGCCTCGCCGACGAGATCGACATCGCCCGGGGCGACATGATCTGCCGGCCGAACAACGCGCCGGCGGTCGCCCAGGACATCGAGGCGATGATCTGCTGGATGGACGAGACGCGCCCGCTGACGGTCGGCGGCAAGTATGCGATCAAGCACACCACGCGCTCGGCGCGCACGGTGGTTCGCGGGCTGCAGTACCGGCTGGACGTGAACACGCTGCACCGCGACGAGTCGGCGACGCAACTGACGCTGAACGAGATCGGGCGCGTGAAGCTGCGCACGACGGTGCCGCTGCTGGCGGACGAGTACCGGCGCAACCGCACCACCGGCGGGTTCATCATCATCGACGAGTCCACCAACCGCACGGTCGGCGCGGGCATGATCATCGAGGCCGGCTGAGGCTCGGGTCACGACGGCTGGCGCGGCGGGGGAACCGGCCGCGCCACCGAGATGCGCGCCACCCGACGGCCCTCCACGGTGCTCACCTGCAGGTGCCAGCCGTCGTGGCGCACGTTGTCGCCGACCTCGGGCAGCTTGCCCAGCCGCGCCATGAGGAAGCCCGCCACCGTCTCGTAGGGGCCGGTCGGCAGCGTCAGGCCGGTGCGCTCGGCGAGGTCGGCCAGGTTGAGCCGGCCATCGATCTCGTGCCTGCCCTCGTCCACCCGCGGCGGGGCGGGCGGCGCGTCGTACTCGTCGTGGATCTCCCCGACGAGTTCCTCGATCAGGTCCTCGAGGGTCACGATGCCGGCCGTGCCGCCGTACTCGTCGACGACGACCGCCAGGTGGTGGCCCTCGCGGCGCATCTCGGACAGGGCGGCGAGCACGCGCTTGCTGGCCGGCAGCCGCTTGATCTCGCGGGTGAGGTGGCGCAGCGTGACCGCCGGGTCGACCACGGGCAGCAGGGTCAGGTCGCGCACGTGGACGAAGCCGAGGACGTCGTCCGGGTCGCCGTCGATGACCGGGAAGCGGGAGTGTGTCGCCCGGCGTACCGCATGAACGGCGTCGGCGACCGTGAGTGACGCGTCGAGGAAGACCACCTCGGTGCGCGGCACCATCACCTCGCGGACGTGCCCGGTGCCGGAGTTCACCGTGATGAGGGTTCGCAGCTGCGCCTCGGATATGCGGGGCGTGCGCGGGGTAGCGTGAAGACGCTCCGCCCAGCGATGCAGCAGGGCGGCTACAGCCTGTCGTATGGTTCCGGGGCCAGTCTGATGGCCGGGCTCCGGCATAGCACAAAGTGTAGGCGTCCGGCTCCCGGTCGTTCACGTGCGAAGTGTAAATTTGTTTGAACGCGTCGACTTTTGGGAGGTTGTTGTGAGGCTGCTCGTCACCGGGGGTGCCGGGTACATCGGCAGCGTCGTCACCGCGCTGCTGCTGGACGCCGGGCACGAGGTGGTGGTGCTCGACGATCTCTCCACCGGGCACGCCGAGGCCGTACCCGAGGGCGCGCGCTTCGTGCGCGGCCGGGTGCACGACGCGATCGGCGACCTGCTGACGCCGTCGGCCGGGTTCGACGGGGTGCTGCACTTCGCGGCCTTCATCGCGGCCGGCGAGAGCGTGCAGAGGCCGGAGAAGTACTGGGAGAACAACGCGATCGGCACGCTGCGGCTGCTCGACGCGATGCACGCGGCCGGGGTACGCCGCCTGGTGTTCTCGTCCACCGCCAACGTGTACGGCGACCCCGACGTGGTGCCGATCCCGGAGACGGCCGCGGTGCGCCCGCCCAACCCGTACGCGACCTCGAAGCTCGCCGCCGACCACGCGCTCACCGGCTTCGCCGTGGCGCACGGCTTCTCCGCGGTGAGCCTGCGGTACTTCAACGTCGCCGGTGCCCTGCGCCGCCCCGACGGCTCGATAATCGGCGAGCGCCACGACCCGGAGACGCACCTGATTCCGATCGCCCTGCAGGTGGCCGCGGGCCGCCGCGAGAAGCTGCAGATCTTCGGCGACGACTACGACACCCCCGACGGCACGAACATCCGCGACTACATCCACGTCGCCGACCTGGGCGCGGCGCACCTGCTGGCGCTGCAGACGATGGACGACCAGGACTCCCGGGCAAGCCACCGGATCTTCAATCTGGGCAACGGCACCGGCTTCTCCAACCGTCAGGTCGTCGAGGTGGTACGCCAGGTCACCGGCCATCCGATCCCGGTCGAGATGGCCCCGCGCCGCCCCGGCGACCCGGCCCAGTTGGTCGCGTCGTCGGACAAGGCGAAGCGCGACCTGTCGTGGACGCCGCAGTTCCCCGACCTGTCCACGATGGTCGCCGACGCCTGGTCCTTCATGCGCCGCTGACCCACCCACCTCGGCGCGGGCATTCGGACGGTTTACTGGGCGTCCAGCTTCTGCCAGGTTGAGCCGTCGACGGAGAACGCCGTGTAGATGGTGGCCATGCCGTACGCGACGTAGCCGCCCTCCGTCCGCGCCAGCCGCATCGTCGCGTGCAGGCCCTCCAGCCGGTGCCACGACACGCCGACGTCCTCCGATACGAGCCAGTGGCCGTAGCCGTCCACGATCAGCAGGCGGCCGTCCAGCAGCGGGACCAGGTCGCCGCCGATCGTGGCCTGGCCCGCGGTCGGGTGCACCGGGCCGAAGGTCGCGCCGCCGTCCGTGGACTCCGCCACGCCGAGCAGATGGTCCGGACCGGCCGCCGACTCGGTCGGCGGGGAGACCACCGTGACGTACACGCTGCGGCCGAGCGTCGCGGCCCGGGCGTACGCGGTCCCCGGGAAGCCCGTGAAGGCGCTGACCGACCAGTGCGAGCCGTCGTCGCGCGACACCGCCACGGCCGGGTGGCCGTTCGCGTCGCGGCCGCCGATCCACCAGGAGCCGTCGCCCGCGCGGACCGGGGACCACCAGCATGCCGTGATGGGCGGCTGCTGCCGGAGCGTGGCCAGCTCCGAACCGGCGAGGGCACCGGTGGCGTCGCCGCAGGCACCGGCGCCGAGGGGCACCAGCCGAGAGGCGCCGGTGAGCCCGGTGAGCCCGGCCGGCGGGGCTGGCGGCAGGGCGGACGAGGTCCAGTGCTCGCCGTCGGCGGTGCTCGCCCGCGGGTAGTCGGGGGCGGTGCCGAGCAGTGTGACCGCGTCCCCGCCGGCGACGAGCGTGGGCAGCCCGGCGACCGGCGAGGGTGTGGTGTGCCAGGTCGCGCCGCCGTCGGTGGTGACGCTGAGCCATGCGGTACAGCAGTCCGCGGTGAGCAGGAACCCGCGCTCGGCGTCGAGGAACTCGGCCTCGCGGACCAAGCCGGGCAGGTCGCGCGGCGGGTGGGGCAGGCCGACGACGGTGATCCCCTCGGTGGACCATGTGCCGGACGGGTCGGACGCGGCGACCGTCGGGGGCGGGGGATCGCCGCCGCGCAGCGAGGCGAGCGCGCCGCCCCCGACCGCGAGCGCGGCCAGGGCAGCCACGCCGGCCCGGGCGGCGAGGCGGCGGCGGCGCAGCTCGGCGGCCCGGGCGGCGATGACCGAGAGCGGCGGCTGGTCGATGTCGAGGCGGTCGCGCTCGGCGCGCAGCCGCGTCTCCAGCTGGTCAGGCACGGGCCACCTCGTACCCGTCGAGGAGCGCGGCCAGCGCCGCCCGGCCCCGCGACAGCCGCGACTTCACGGTGCCGGTGGGGACGTTCAGCGCGGCGGAGATCTCGTCCACGCTGAGGTCGGCGTAGTAGTGCAGCACGATGACCTCCCGGTAGCTGCGTGGTATGGCGTCGAGCGCCTTGTTCAGGTCGGTGGTCAGGTCGGTGCTCGTGTCGAGGCCGGGGTCGGGCCGGTCCCGCAGCGGGTGCTCGCGCAGGAGGATCAGGTCGAGGACCCGGCGGCGGCGCCACCGGCGGCGGACGACGTTGAGCGCGACGGTGCGCAGCCAGGCCTCGGGGTTGTCGATGCCGGCGAATCCGCGTGGGCGCGCGACGGCCCGCGCGAACGCCTCCTGCACGACGTCCTGCGCCTCGCTCAGGTCCGTGGTGAACGCGAAGAGCTGCACGACCAGCCTGCGGTAGCAGGCGTGGTACACCTCCTCGACGTCGCCCACGCCATCAACGATCCCCGGGAGCGGCGCCCGGTTCCCGCGATTTCCGGTCAGTTTTCCCGTCAGTTCGGCAGTACGGTGGCGGACAGTGCGGCCTCCTGCCAGGCGTGGGCGTCGGTGGAGACCTGCGCGGGGTCGCCCAGGGACGCGTAGCCGTTGTCGACGGGGGCGATGGCGCCGCCCGGGCCGGCGACGGCGCCGAAGTGCTCGCCGTCGTTGCTCTCCAGGAAGATCGTCTCGGTGTCCGCCTGGAGCCACAGCAGCACGGACCGGTCGGGGCGGACCAGCGCGCCGAAGGGGTGGTTTTCCAGCGTCTTCAGCGACGCCGGGAGCTCGATCGGGGTGCGGACCTCGCGCCAGTTCGCGCCGCCGTCCGAGGTGCGGAAGAAGCGGATGGCGCGGGTGTACCGCACGAAGGCCCACGCGTTGTGCCCGTCCAGGGTTACCACGGTCGGCACGTCGATGCCGGGCGGGGCGTCCAGGGTGCTCGCGGTCCAGTGCTGGCCCTGGTCGACGCTGACGCTCACGGCCGGCGCCCCGGTGTGCAGGTCGACGCCGGCGACCCACCACCCGATCCCGGCCGGCAGCCCGTTGAGGACGGTGCGGCGGGCCATCGGCGGCTGGCCGACGAGGCTCAGCGCGCCGTCGGTCCCGCGCACGCCGAACAGGTCGCCGTACTGCACCAGTTGCACCGCCCGATCGCTGCCGCCCAGCGGAAGGTGCTCGCTGGGCCCGATCACCGGCGAGCCGGTCTGCGCGGACATCTGGGTCTGGGTGTCGTCGGTGAGCCGGAACTGCACGCAGGAGCGCGACCCGCCGCTGACCTCGCCGCTGAGCATGTAGGTGCCGGTCGCGATGCGGGTCAGCTGGACGTTGCTGATCTTGTCCAGCGGGCTCGCCCGCAGCGCGTCGAGCACGTATGGGGTGCGCCGCCCGGTGGCGCCGCCGAGCGTGGTGACCTGCAGGCTGCAGCGGCGGGCCTGCGGCACCTCGACGCAGACGTCGACGGCGGCGACCGGGTCCGGCAGGTCGCCCGCGGCGGCGAGGACCGTGATCGTGGACGGGAAGCGGCCGGTGGCGCTCGGCGTGACCGACGGCCCCGGGTCGTACGCCCCGCTGAGGTCGGGATTGGGGCCCAGCACGGCGGGGGCCGGCCGGCCGAAGATGCCGGCGAGCGCGACCGGCGCGAGGACGCCGAGCGTGCCGAGCAGCGCGCCGAGCACGGCCATGCGGTCGCGCATGCGGACCCGGCCGGCGCGCCGGTAGAGCGTGCTGAAGTCGGGGACCCAGGTGGCCGCCTCGATCTGCGAGCGGAGCGTGCGGAAGTCCAGCTCAGGGCGCATCTCGCACCTCTTGCGGCTGGATGGCCGGCGGCCGCCGGCGGGCGGAGTCCGCGGAGTTTTGGCCCGCCTCGACGTCGCTGAGCAGGGTGGCGAGCATCGCGCGGCCGCGTGACAGGCGCGCCTTGACCGTGCCGACCGGCACGCCGAGCGTCTCGGCGACCTCGTGCACGGACATGTCCGCCAGGTGGTGCAGCACGATTGTCTCCCGCGTGGCCTGCGACAGCTGCTGCAGGGCGGCGACCAGGGCGACCCGGTTGGGGTCGACGCCCGGCACGCTCTCCACCGGCCGGGCGACCCGGCCGCTGCGCACCAGTGTGTCGAACAGGCGCCGCCGCCGCCAGCGCGTGCGTGCAAGGTTCATGGCGACGGTGCGCAGCCACGCCTCCGGGTCGGCGACGTCGAGGAACTGCCGGGGCCGGGCGAGGGCCCGCGCGTACGCCTCCTGGACAAGGTCCTGCGCCTCGGCGTGATCGCCGGTCAGCGCGTAGAGCGCGGCCACGAGACGGCGGTAGTGCGCCTGGTACGCATCGCGTACGGCCTCGCGCGCCTCCAGCTCGTCGCCCACGCGCCACCTCCCTCGTCCGCCACCCGTCACGCTCACCAGACAGACGCCTGTGTGGAGCTTCCGGTTGCGCCTGACAGAATGGCGGGCATGTCGTCTCCCGCCCGGCCGCGGGTCCTCTCCGGGATCCAGCCCACCGCCGAATCGTTCCACTTGGGCAACTATCTCGGCGCCGTGCGCAACTGGGTGGCGTTGCAGGAGACCCATGACGCGTTCTACTGCGTCGTCGACCTGCACGCGATCACCGCGGGTCACGACCCGGCGCTGCTGCGCAAGCGCACCCGGGTGAGCGTGGCACAACTGCTCGCCGTGGGCCTCGATCCGGAGCGGTGCACGCTGTTCGTGCAGAGCCACGTGCCCGAGCACGCCCAGCTCGCCTGGGTGATGAACTGCATCACCGGCTTCGGCGAGGCCAGCCGGATGACGCAGTTCAAGGACAAGTCCGCCAAGCAGGGTGCCGACCGTTCCAGCGTCGGGCTGTTCACCTACCCGATCCTGCAGGCCGCGGACATCCTGCTGTACCACGCGGACGTCGTGCCGGTCGGCGAGGACCAGCGCCAGCACCTGGAGCTGACCCGCGACCTGGCGCAGCGGTTCAACACCACGTTCGGCCCGACGCTCACCGTCCCGGCGCCGTACATCGTCAAGGACACCGCCAAGATCACCGACTTGCAGGAGCCGACGGCGAAGATGTCGAAGTCGGCGTCGACCGCCAACGGCCTGGTCGAGCTGCTGGAGGAGCCGGCGAGGATCGCCAAGAAGATCAAGTCAGCGGTCACCGACACCGGCCGCGAGATCACCTTCGACCAGGCGAACAAGCCCGGCGTGTCCAACCTGCTCACGATCTACGCGGCGCTGACCGGCCGGACGATCGACGAGCTGGTCGAGGCGTACGACGGGAAGGGCTACGGCGACCTGAAGAAGGACCTCGCCGAGGTCGTGGTCGAGTTCGTCAAGCCGATCCAGCAGCGCACCAACGCCTACCTCGACGACCTGTCCCAGCTGGACAAGCTGCTCGCGGTCGGCGCCGAGAAGGCGCGCGCGGTGGCCGCGCCGACGCTGAGGTCGGTGTACGACCGCATCGGCTTCCTCGCCCCCGGCGCTGCCGCGCACTGAGGTGGACAAGACCACCATCGGCGTCGCGATCGACATCCCGGAGCCGTGGGGCGGCGAGCTCACCGCCGCCCGGCTGGCCGCGGGTGACCGGGTCGCGGAGTACGTGCCGGCTCACGTCACCCTGCTCGGTCCGACCGAGGTCGACGCCGCGGACCTGCCCGGGATCGACCGGCACCTGTGCGAGGTCGCCCGGTCGCACCGGGCGTTCACCGTGCGGCTGCGCGGCACCGGCACGTTCCGGCCGGTCACCCAGGTGGTGTTCGTCGCGGTCGCGGCCGGCATCAGCGAGTGCGAGCAGCTGCACGAGGCCGTGCTCGCGACGAGCGCGATCCGTGACCCCGCCCGCATCGCGGCGCGGTTTCCGTATCACCCGCACGTGACGGTGGCCCACGACGTACCGCCCGCGCAGCTCGACGCCGTGTTCGCCGACCTGGCCGGGTACGAGGCGTCGTTCGCGGTCGGCGGGTTCACGCTCTTCGAGCACGACGACGGCGGCCGGTGGCGTCCCTATGCGGAGTACCGCCTCGCGACGGACGATTGAGGGGTGAGCACCCTCGACCGGCTGGAGGCCGGTTTCGACCGCGCGGTGGCCGCGGCCCGGCGCCGATCGCGGGTGTTCGACCATGTCTGGCGGGCGCAGCAGCGGTACTTCGACGTCGACGCCGTCCGCCTGGCCGCCGCGACGGCCTACTACGGCTTCTTCGCCGTGTTCGCGATGGTGGTCGTGCTGTTCTTCATCCTCGGCCGGGTGCTGGGCGGCAACAAGCTCGTCGTCGAGCGGGTGCAGGTCTATCTGCAGACCAACCTGCCCCAGCTGCACTCCGACGAGATCTTCGCCGGCAGCCAGCAGATCGGCCTGCTCGCGCTGGCCGGCCTGATCATCGCCGGCGTCGGCTGGGTGGAGAACCTGCGCTCGTCGCAGCGGGCCCTGTGGCAGCTGCAGCAGCACCCGGGCAACGCGATCGTGCGCTGGCTCGTCGACCTCGCCGTCCTCGTCACGCTGGGCCTGCTGCTGCTGATCTCGATCGGCATCTTCGCCGGGGTGCAGGAGCTGCTGTACTGGCTGGCCGGCGACGCCGGGCAGGACCCGGTGCGGGTCGCCCTGCGCGCCTTCTCGACGCTGCTGTCCGGCGTGGTCGACGTGTTCCTCGGCGCGGCCCTGCTGGTCGGGGTGCCCCGGCTGCGCATGTCGCTGCGCCGGCTGTGGCCCTCGGCGCTGCTGTTCGCCGTCGGGCTGGGCCTGCTCAAGACGCTGGGGAAGTGGTACATCACCCGCACCGAGCACAACCCGGCCTACCAGCTGGTCGCCGGCACGATCGGGCTGCTGCTGTACATGTACCTGCTGCACCAGCTGCTGCTGTTCGCCGCGTCGCTGGCCGCGACCAGCCCGCACGGCCGGGTCGTCGACCTCGCCAGCGGCCGTCCGCGCGCCGACGTGCACGAGGCCCGCCGCGCCGCGGAGCTCGTGGAGCGGGCGGCGGAGACGACGGAACGGGCGGCGGAGATCGCCGCGCACGTCACACCCTCCGGCGGTTCGGCGGGTGCCGAGCGCCCGGAACCGTCATGATGGGCGCCGTGGGTGCACTCGTGACTTTGGACCTGCCGGCCGACGCGCCGGCGCTGACCCTGCCGTGGATCATCACCTTCGGCCCGATGAACGACGAGGAGGAATGGGAGCCGGTCGTGTGCGGCCCCTACGAGCGCGCGCACGCGCTCGCGCTGGCGGAGGCCGTGGTGGCCGACGAGGAGCTGATGGCGGTCGTGGAGCCGCTGCAGCCGCACGTGACCGTCGCGCAGATCCAGGGCGACATCGCCGCCTCCCGGATGGCGGCCGAGACCGAGGACGTGGAGACGGCCGCGCTCGACGCGGAGCTCGCCGGCTACGACGACGAGGACGATCACGATCACGACCACGGCGACCACTCGCACGAGCCGCCGTCGGTCGACGAGATCCGCGAGGGCTTCGCCCGCATCGCGGCCAAGCTGACGAGCTGATCGGTCAGCGGCTCGGCGGGCAGTGAGCGCGCCGAGCCGCTGCGTCCGGCCTCACGCGCGGTTCGCCTTGAGGGCCGACAGGAACCACGCCCAGCGGTGCATCGTGGCGGGGATCGGCGGCCAGCCGTTGATGGTGGCCATCAGCTGCCAGTAGCGCTCCGCCCGGGGCTCGATCGCCCCCTCCAGCGCCGCGACGACCTCGTCGCGCAGCTCGGGGGAGTCCGCGCGCCCGGCCGCCTCGGCCCAGCGCCCCATCACCTCGTCGACCACCGCCGCCGGGTCGGGCGCGCCGCCGTCTAGAGCCTTGTCCGGGGCCTTGTCCTGGGCACTGCCGACCAGCTCGACGAACCACTTGATCTCCGACATGTCGGTCGGGACGACCCGCCGCGCGCCTGGGGAGAAGCTGTGCCGGCCCATCTCCCGGAGCTTGTCGCGAAAGTCCTCCTGGCGCAGCATCTCGGCCAGCTCGATCCAGGCGTCGACCTGCTCGTCGGTCGGCTCGTCCGGCAGGTCCGCCGACACGCTGCGCATGCCCTCGGTGAACCGCCGCGCCTCGTCGCTTTCGGCGATGCCGGTGAAGATGCTGTCGAAGAACTCTCCGACGATCCGCTTCCGCTCGTCCGCGCTGGCCTGCGCGATCTTCGTCAGGCGCTCCAGGTCGGCGGGGGTGGCGTCACGGCCCGCCACCGCGCGCAGGGCCGCCCGGCGCAGCCGCAGCACCCGGATCTGCGCGCCGAGCGCCTCGGCGTGCGCGGCCGCCACCCCGCGCAGGTCCGCCCCGCGGTCGAGCACCTGGCGGATCGTGGCGAGGTCGAGCCCCAGCTCGCGCAGGGTGCGCACGAACTCCAGCCGCACGATCGAGCCGTGATCGTACCGTCGATAGCCGGCCCGCGACCGCTCGGCCTCCGGCACCAGCCCGACGTCGGAGTAGTACCGGATCGTCTTGACCGGCAGCCCGGTGATGCGGGACAGCTCGCCGATGTTCATGTCCGGATCCTCGACCCTCCAGCAGAGGGAGAGTCAACCGCCCGCTACCTTGCGCGGATGGAACCTTTGCGCCTTACCCTCCTGTTCCTGCACCTGATCGGCTTCGCGCTGCTGCTGGGCGGCTCGGTCGCGCAGTACCTGACCGGCAGGCTGCGCATCAACCCGGCCATGCTGTGGGGCGCCGGCATCCAGGTGGTCACGGGCCTCGGGCTCGCGGCACCGCTGCGCGGCGGCGGCGAGCACGAGCCGCCGACGGCCAAGCTCGCCGTCAAGCTCGTGATCGGCCTCATGATCTTCGTCATGGCGTTCTTCTCCCGTAAGCGGGAGGGGGTCAACCGCGGTCATTTCCTCGCTTTGGTCGGATTAACGATCGCTAACGCCGCGGTTGCCGTGTTTTGGAGGTAACCTGCCGGTTCCCCGACGTAACTGCGGCGTTACAAGATCGATCCCAGAAGACGGGAGGGACGCTCAACACGTCACGGCCCTATAACGCACTCCTCCCAACCCGGCAGCGAAGGCGGGAACGACACCCCTGAGGGCGTACGCTCCCGCCGTTGGGTTCACCGCGTTGGGGCGGTGCATTGGGAAGGGAGACCGTCTTGCGCCGAGTGCGTGGGATGAAGGTTCTCGCGGCCGCCGCGGTGGCGTTTGTCGCGTTGGGCACCATCACCGCTTGCGGTGATGACAAGGGCAGCACGGGCAGCGACAACAGCGCGGCGCCCGAGAAGAAGAACATCAAGGTGGGCCTCGCCTTCGACATCGGCGGCCGGGGCGACAAGTCCTTCAACGACTCCGCCGCCGCTGGCCTGGACCGGGTCAAGAGCGACATGAACGTCGAGGTCAAGGACCTGGCCGCGGTCGCCGGCGAGAGCGAGAACGACAAGTACTCGCGCCTGAAGCTGCTCTGCACCACCGGCTACAACCCGGTCATCGCCGTCGGCTTCGTCTACGACGGCGCCGACGCCGCGAACGGCCCGCTCGCGCGTGCCGCGAAGGACTGCCCGAACACCAAGTTCGCGATCGTCGACGGCGGCACCACGGCCGACAACGTCGCTGACCTGACCTTCGCCGAGGAGCAGGGCTCCTACCTGGTCGGCGTCGCCGCGGCCCTGAAGTCCAAGACCGGCACGGTCGGCTTCATCGGCGGCTGCCAGGTCGACCTGATCAAGAAGTTCGAGGCGGGCTTCACGGCCGGCGCCAAGGCCACCAAGGCCGACATCAAGGTGCTGACCAACTACCTGTCGACCCCGGCCGACGCCTGCAAGGGCTTCAACGACCCGGCCGGCGGCAAGACGGCCGCCAGCGGCATGTACGACCAGGGCGCGGACATCGTCTACGCCGCGGCCGGTGGCTCCGGCACCGGCGTCTTCGAGGCCGCCAAGGACAAGAAGACCCTGGCCATCGGCGTCGACTCGGACCAGTACAACACCGTCACCGACGCCTCGCTGAAGCCGGTCATCATGACCTCGATGCTCAAGCGGGTCGACAACGCGGTGTTCAACTTCGTCAAGGACTTCGCGGCGGGCAACTTCAAGGCCGGCGCGACGATCTTCGACCTCAAGGTCGACGGCGTGGGCTACGCCACGTCCGGTGGCCAGGTCGACGACATCAAGGACAAGCTCGACGCGGCCAAGGCCGACATCGTGTCGGGCAAGGTCACCGTCCCCACCAAGTAAAAGAACTGACCGAGTCGACGTAGACATCGGGTGTACGGCGGGGGACTGTGATCCGGTCCCCCGCCATCATCTGTTAGAGGAGCCTGGATGACCGCGGACCCACCCGCCGTCGAACTGAAGGGGATCACCAAAAGGTTCCCCGGCGTTGTGGCCAACTCCGACGTCAACCTCACCGTCCGTAAGGGAACGATCCACGCGATCGTCGGTGAGAACGGTGCTGGCAAGTCGACCCTGATGAAGATTCTGTACGGCATGCAGCCACCGGACGAGGGCGAGATCGTCATCGACGGGCGGCCGGTGCGGTTTTCCTCGCCGCAGGGCGCGATCGAGGCGGGCATCGGCATGGTGCACCAGCACTTCATGCTCGCCGACAACTTCACGGTCACCGAGAACGTCGTCCTCGGCGCCGAGAAGCTGCACGGGATCGGGGCGAGGGCAAAAGCCAAGATCAGGGAGATCTCCCAGCGGTACGGCCTGGGCGTGGGCCCGGACGAGCTGGTGGAGAACCTCGGCGTCGGCGACCGGCAGCGCGTGGAGATCCTCAAGGTCCTCTACCGCGGCGCCCGGATCCTCATCCTGGACGAGCCGACCGCGGTGCTCGTTCCGCAGGAGGTCGAAGAGCTCTTCGGCAACCTGCGCGAGCTCATCCGCGAGGGCCTGACTGTCCTGTTCATCTCGCACAAGCTCGACGAGGTCCGCGGGGTGGCCGACGACATCACGGTCATCCGCCGGGGCACCACGGTCGCCTCGGTCAAGCCGGCCGACGTGACCGCCCGCCAGCTGGCCACGCTCATGGTCGGCAGCGAGCTGCCCAGCCCGGAGGCGCGCGAGTCGACCGTCACCGACGAGCCCGTGCTGGTTGTCGAGGGGCTCACCGTCCTCGGCGCGGAGGGGCGCCCGGTCGTCGACAACGCGACCTTCACGATCCACCGCGGCGAGGTCGTCGGCATCGCCGGCGTCGAGGGCAACGGCCAGGCCGAGCTCGCCGAGGCGATCCTCGGCGTGCGCCCCGCGACCGGCACGATCCGGCTCGGCGGCGAGGACGTCTCCGCCTGGCCGACCCGGCGCCGCCGCGAGGCCGGCATCGGCTACGTGCCGGAGGACCGGCACCGCCAGGGCCTGCTGCTGGACGCGCCGCTGTGGGAGAACCGGATCCTCGGCCACCAGACCGAGCGGCCCAACGCCCGCGGGTTCCTCATCGATGTCGGCGGGGCGCGCCGCGACACGCAGCGCATCGTCGAGGAGTACGACGTGCGCACCCCGAGCATCGACGTCGCCGCCGTGGCGCTGTCCGGCGGCAACCAGCAGAAGCTGATCGTCGGCCGGGAGATGAGCCACGCGCCGAGGGTGCTCATCGCCGCGCATCCGACCCGCGGGGTCGACGTCGGCGCCCAGGCCGCGATCTGGGACCACATCCGCAACGCCCGCATCGCCGGCATGGGCGTACTGCTGATCTCGGCCGACCTCGACGAGCTGATCGGGCTGTCCGACTCCCTGAAGGTCATCTACGGCGGGCGGCTCGTGGCCGACGCCGACCCGGCGACCGTCACCCCCGAACAGCTGGGCGTCGCCATGACCGGCGCCACGACCGAGGAGGCCGCCCAGTGAGCGGTTCGAAGCGGAGCGTAGAGGCCGCTCACCAGGGACACAGCCTCGACTCGCGCCGGAGCCGGAGCGAAGCGGAGGTGTCGGCGTGAGCGCCGCCGCCACCGCGCCGCCCGCTTTCTGGCGCCGCATCGACCCGGCCAAGCTGGTGCCCCAGCTGGTCGCCCCGGTCGCCGCGCTGCTGCTGGCCGCCGCGATCTCGTCGATCGCGCTGCTCATCACGGACAAGGACCCGATCCAGGCCTTCTCCGACATGTACACGTTCGGCGTCATGCCGGACTCGCAGGTGGAGATCCTGAACAAGGCGAGCGAGTACTACATCGCCGCCGTCGCGGTCGCCATCGGCTTCAAGATGGGCCTGTTCAACATCGGCGTCGAAGGCCAGTCCAAGATCGGCGCCTTCATGGCCGGCGCCCTGGCCAGCGCGTCCTTCATGAGCTGGATGCCCGGCGCGCTGCGCATCGCGCTGATCATGGTCGTGGCGATGCTGGTCGGCGCGGCCTGGGCCTCGATCGCCGCCGTGCTCAAGACCCGGCGGGGCGTCAGCGAGGTCATCTCGACGCTGATGCTCAACGCGATCGGCGCCCAGGTGGTGACCTGGCTGCTCAACGACCACTGGGGCGTGCAGGAGCCGCGCGCGCAGATCAAGACCACCGGCATCCTTCCGAAGGACTCCTGGATGCCCGGCCTGCCGATCGTCTCCGGCACCGACCAGAAGGTGCTCGGCTTCCTGGTCGTCGCGGTGGTCCTCGGCGTGGCGTACTGGTTCACCATCAACCGCACCCGCTTCGGCTTCGACCTGCGGGCCACCGGCTACAACCCGTTCGCGGCCACGGCCAGCGGCGTCAACGCCAAGCGGATGGTCATCACCGCGATGCTGATCTCCGGCGCGATTGCCGGCCTGGTCAACCTGCCCCGCATGCTCGGCGAGACCCACACCTACACCGAGGGCTTCGGCGGCATCGGCTTCACCGGCATCGCGGTCGCCCTGCTCGGGCGCAACCATCCGGTCGGGATGGCGCTCGGCGCGATCCTATGGGGCTTCCTGGCCCGCTCGCAGCTGATCCTCGACCTCGACGGCATCCCCAAGGAGATCGTGCTGATCATGCAGGGCGTCGCGGTCCTGTCCGTGGTCGTCGCCTATGAGCTCGCCGCCCGCATCGGCCGCCGCGCCCAGCAGCAGCGGGTCGGCGCCGCCACCGCGGCCCCGGCCGGCTCGGCCCCGCTGGCCCCGGTTACCCCTGAGGAGTCGAAGTGAGCACCGACGCCATGCTCTCCGCCGCCGCGGCGGGAACGGCGGCGCCGAAGCGACGCCGGATGGGCACCTCCCGGATCCTGCTTCTCATCGCCGGCGCGCTCGTCGGCCTGTCGCTGGTGCACCTGCTCACCGGCGCCGACGACGTCACCTCGCAGGGCGCCATCCAGGCCGCGCTGCAGGCGGCGATCCCGATCGGGCTGGCCGGCCTCGGCGGCCTGTGGTCGGAGCGGGCCGGCGTGGTCAACATCGGCCTCGAGGGGCAGATGGTCCTGGGCACCTGGTTCGGGGCCTGGGGCAGCCTGCAGTACGGGCCGTGGATCGGGCTTGCCATCGGCATCGCCGGCGGCGCCGTGGGCGGGCTCATCCACGCGCTCATGACCGTCACCTTCGGCGTCGACCACATCATCTCGGGCGTGGCGATGACGATCCTGGCGCCGGGTCTCACGCGGTATCTCTCCTTCATCACCTGGGGCAGCGCCGGGGCCACCCAGTCGCCGGCGCTGCAGCGCGACCAGATCGTGCGGCGGGTCTCGGTGCCGTACGTGGACCGGTTGGAGGGGCTGGAGAAGCACCACTGGTTCCTGATCAGCGACCTCGCCGGGGTGCTGCGCGGCCTGCTGGTCCAGGTGTCGCTGGTGACGATCCTCGCGGTCCTGCTGATCGTGCTCACCTGGGTGGTGCTCTGGCGCAGCCCGTTCGGCCTGCGCGTGCGCTCGGTCGGCGAGGACCCGCGGGCCGCGGAGAGCCTCGGCATCAACGTCTACAAGTACAAGTACTACGCCGTGGTCATCTCGGGCGCGATGGCCGGCCTGGGCGGTGTGTACCTGTCCACGGTCAGCGCGACGATCTACCGCGACCTCCAGACCGGCGGCCGCGGCTACATCGGTCTCGCCGCGATGATCTTCGGCAACTGGCGACCGGGCGGCCTGGCGCTGGGCGCCTCGCTCTTCGGCTACACCGATGCGCTGCAGCTGCGCCGCGGCTCGGAGTCGGTGCACGCGCTGCTGATCCTGGTCGGCGCGCTGCTGCTGGCCCTGGCCGTGTGGGAGCTGCGCCGGCGCAACAAGGTCGTCGCGATCGCCTCGGCGGTGCTGGGCATCCTGTCGTACGTCATCTTCTTCACCGTCGACAAGATCCCCACGGCGCTGGTGCAGGCCGCGCCGTACATCACCGTGCTGGTGGTGCTCGCCCTCGCCGCGCAGCGGCTGCGCATGCCCGCCGCCGACGGCAAGCCTTATCGCCGCGGCGGATGACATCGGGAACCAGGAGCCGGGAAGCAAGAATAGAACCGTGAATTCTCAACAGACGGTGAACGTGGACTGGGCCGCGCTGCGCAGCGCGGCCATCACCGCCATGGGCCGGGCCTACGCGCCGTACTCGAAGTTCCCCGTCGGCGCCGCCGCCCTCGTCGACGACGGCCGGGTCGTGGTCGGCTGCAACGTCGAGAACGCCTCGTACGGGCTCGGGCTGTGCGCGGAGTGCGGGCTGGTGTCCAGCCTGCAGATCACCGGCGGTGGCCGGCTGGTCGCGCTGGCCTGTGTGGACGCCGACGGCCGGCCGCTCATGCCGTGCGGCCGCTGCCGGCAGCTGCTGTGGGAGCACGGGGGCGCGGGGCTGCTGATCGACCACCAGAGCGGCCCGCTGCCGATGTCGGCGCTGCTGCCGTATGCGTTCGACGACGCCGACCTCGATCGGATCGCGGCCGAGCGCGCCGAGCGGGACCGGCCGCCGGCGGTACCGGCGGCGCTGGCGCTGAAGGTCGGCAGCGGTACGGTCTTCGTCCACCCCGACATCGCCGGCGACCGGCAGGTCTGGACGTCGTACTGGGAGCGTTCCTCCGGCACCGGCGACGACGAGCCGGCGGGCATTCTGGAGGAGGGCCCCACCTTCGCCACGGCCGCGGATGCGGTCGAATGGGGGCGGATCCGCACCCCGCGGGTCGTGGTCGTGGATGCACAGGGCACCGCGAGCTGGGCCGGGGACACCCCGCGCCCGGCCGGCATCGAACAGGACTGGAGCAGCCGATGAGTTTTGCGGCCGTGGACGTCATCCGCGCCAAGCGTGACCGGGGCGTGCTGAGCGACGAGCAGATCGACTGGGTGGTCGCCGCGTACACCCGCGGCGAGGTCGCCGACGAGCAGATGTCGGCCCTTGCGATGGCGATCCTGCTCAACGGCATGACCCCGGGGGAGATCGCCCGCTGGACCGCGGCGATGATCGCCTCCGGCGAGCGGCTGGATCTGTCCAAGGTCGGGCGCCCGACCGTCGACAAGCACTCCACCGGCGGCGTCGGCGACAAGATCACGCTGCCGCTCACGCCGCTCGTGGCCGCCTGTGGTGCCGCGGTACCGCAGCTGTCCGGCCGCGGCCTCGGCCACACCGGCGGGACGCTGGACAAGCTCGAGTCGATCTCCGGCTTCGGCACCAAGCTGTCGAACGAGGAGTTCGTCGAGCAGCTGCGCACCGTCGGCGCGGCGATCTGCGCCGCCGGCGAGGGCCTGGCCCCGGCCGACCGCAAGCTCTACGCGCTGCGCGACGTCACCGGCACCGTCGAGGCGATCCCGCTCATCGCCAGCTCGATCATGAGCAAGAAGATCGCCGAGGGCACCTCCGCGCTCATCCTCGACGTCAAGTTCGGCTCCGGCGCGTTCATGCGCGAGGTCGCCGACGCCCGCGAGCTGGCCCGCACCATGGTCGAGCTGGGCAAGGCGCACGGCGTGACCACGGTCGCGCTGCTCACCGACATGGAGGTACCGCTCGGCCGGGCCGTCGGGCACTCGGTCGAGGTCGAGGAGTCCTTGGCGGTGCTCGCCGGCGGCGGTCCGCGGGACGTCGTCGCGCTCACCCTCGCCCTGGCCCGGGAAATGCTCGACGCCGTCGGCCTCGGCGACGTCGACCCGCTCGACGCGATCGCCGACGGCCGGGCCATGGACTCGTGGCGGGCGCTCGTGCGCGCGCAGGGCGGCGACCCGGACGCGCCGCTGCCGGTCGCCAACGAGGTCGAGACGATCACCGCCAACGCGGACGGGTTCGTGGCCACCATGGACGCCTACGCGGTCGGCGTGGCCGCCTGGCGCCTCGGCGCGGGCCGCGCCCGGAAGGAGGATCCGGTCAGCGCCTCGGCCGGCATCCTGCTGCACCGCAAGCCCGGCGAGGCGGTCCGGGCCGGCGACGTGCTCATGGAGCTGCGGGCCGAGGACGCCGCGAAGCTGCCGGCCGCCCTGGAGGTGGCCCGCGGCGCGGTGACTCTCACCGAGGCAGCCCCGGCCAAGCGGCCCCTGATCCTCGACCGCATCTCCTGATGCACGGACCATCCGAACGGCCGGTTATTGTGCGCGGGTGAGCGTCACGGCGCCGGATCCGCAGCGGGTGCGGGAGGCGAGCCTCGAGGAGCTGCACCGCCTGCGGCTTCCCCTACCCCCGCCCGACTTCCCGCTGGTCTGGGAGCCGGGGGACCAGGTCGAACTGCGCCCCGGGGGTGAGATCGAGGCGCGGGCCGCCTGCCTCAACGTGGTGCTGGCCCGCGCGCTCGGCATGCCGCCCGAACTCGCCCTGCAGTGGCTGGCCGAGTCGCGGCTGGTCGACCGGCTGACCCCGCCGGAGTGGCAGTTCGTCGCCGACGGCGCGGGCGACGAGCACTCGTTCGCGCTCCACGTCGAGGCCCTTTTCGCCCTGTCGTGGCTGCTCGGCATCGCGATGGACCTCGACCCGCTGCTGGGCTGCGCCGCGGACGGCCTCATGGAGCGGCTGCCCAACCTGGCGCAGGGCGAGAGCTTCGACGCCTGGCGCCGCCGCACCCTGGCCGCCCCACGCTCGGCGGTCGCCGCCGCGGAGCAGCTCGACCTGTACTACTGCCTGGACTGGTCGATCCTGGAGGCCGAGCGGCGCCGCCTGCCGCTGCCGGGCCAGGCCGACTCGAACACGGTGGGGCAGCGTCGGTGGGCGCTGGAGTGGGCGGTGGTCTTCGCCGGCCCGTACCACGGCCCACCGCCCAACTGGGAAGAGGTGGACCTGTCCACCTGACGCTCGCATGTGTCGCGTCACGGGCGCGGTCGCCAGACCGTCAGGTCGACGTCCAGCGTGGCCGGGATGGGCTCGGGCAGGCCGTCCAGCGCCGCGGCGATCGCGGCCGGGTCGGTGTGCCACGCGCTCGGGCCCATGCCGACCAGCGCGTGCGCGTCCGCCCGTGACAGGGAGAGCGGCGCGCGCACCCGTCGCTCGGTCTCGGGTACGAACCATGCATCAAGGCTCTTGTGCAGCCGCTCCCGCTTCGCGGGGTCGACCCGGATCAGGCCGAGGGCGTCGACCAGCTCGCCCAGGTGCCCGGCGCCGGGTGTGGCCACGACGAGGGCGCCGCCCGGGCGTAGCACCCGGGCGAACTCCGCGCCCGAGCGCGGGGCGAAGACGTCGAGGACCACCGCGGCGGACCGGTCGGCGACCGGCAGGCCCTGCCAGATGTCGGCGCGGACCGCCCCGATCCGCTCGCCGGCGCGGGCGGCGCGCTTGAGCGCGGCTTTTGAGGTGTCGACGGCGAGGCCGACGCTCCCGGTGTCGCGGATCGCGCGCGCCAGGTAGTGGGCGGTGCCGGCGCCGACCTCGACCACCAGTCCGGCGCCCTCCCGTGCGACCGCGTCGGCGACCGCCCCGGTCAGCGCCTCGAAGTGGCCGGCCGCGAGGAGCGCCGTCCGGGCCGCGACCATCTCCGGCGTGTCGCCGGTGTGCGCGGGGCGGCCGGCGGTGAGATCGGCGTACCCCTGCCGCGCGATGTCGAACGAGTGTCCCTGCGTGCACCGCAGCGCCCGTTGCGTCGATGCAAGCGGCGCGCGGCAGACCGGACAGCGCAGATGGGTGATGACGGCGGGGTGCACACCACTAGTGTCGTTCCATGGCTGCATCCTCTACTTCGACGGGCCCTTCCTTCGACGAGATCCGTCGCGCGCCCAAGGCCCTGCTCCACGATCACCTCGACGGCGGGCTGCGCCCCGCCACGATCCTCGAACTCGCCGCCGCGATCGGTCACGACCTGCCGGCCGCCACGCCAGAGGGGCTGGGGGAGTGGTTCGTGGCCGCGGCGGACTCGGGGTCGCTGGAGCGATACCTGACCACGTTCTCGCACACGGTCGCGGTGATGCAGACGGCGGACGCGCTGCACCGGGTCGCCCGGGAGTGCGCGCTCGACCTGGCGGCGGACGGGGTGGTGTACGCCGAGGTCCGCTTCGCCCCGGAGCAGCACCTGGAGCGCGGCCTCGCCCTGCCCGAGGTGGTCGAGGCGGTGCTGGACGGCTTCCGGGCCGGCTCGGCCGAGGCGGCGGCGCTCGGCAGCCCGATCCGCGTCGGCACGCTGCTCACCGCGATGCGCCACGCCGCGCGCTCGATGGAGATCGCCGAGCTGTCGGTCCGCTACCGCGACGCCGGCGTGGTCGGCTTCGACATCGCCGGCGCCGAGGCCGGATTCCCGCCCACCCGGCACCTGGACGCGTTCGAGTACCTCCAGCGCGAGAACTCACATTTCACCATCCACGCCGGCGAGGCGTTCGGCCTGCCGTCGATCTGGCAGGCCATCCAGTGGTGCGGCGCGGACCGGCTCGGGCACGGCGTGCGCATCGTCGACGACATCGGGCCGGACAACGCCCTCGGCCGGCTTGCCGCGTATGTGCGGGACAAGCGGATCCCGCTCGAGCTCTGCCCGTCCTCCAACGTGCAGACCGGCGCGGCCGCCTCGATCCGGGAGCACCCGATCGGGTTGCTGCGTGACCTGCGCTTCCGGGTCACGGTGAACACCGACAACCGGCTGATGAGCGGCACGAGCATGTCCCGGGAGATGGCCCTGCTGGTCGAGGCGTTCGGGTACGGCTGGGCGGAGTTGCAGTGGTTCACGGTGAACGCCATGAAGAGCGCCTTCATCCCGTTCGACGAACGCCTCGCGTTGATCAACGATGTCATCAAACCGGCGTACGCCAAGTTGGCGTGATGTCCGGAATTGTCACCCGCGATCATCTGGGTGTATCGGGTAAATCGCCCAGCGTAGGCGGATCTTCGGCATAAATATGAGCTATCCGGACATTTATTTCGTCACTGTACATAAGGTTCACCGGGTGACCTGGGCTTTCTTCTTGGCACGGGACATGGTGGAATCTCGGAGGTCCGGCCCAGTAGGGTCGGCCGGTCGCGGGTGCCTGCTGTTACACAAGGCGCCGGTTCGGAGGGCGGTGAAGTGAGCAAACGGCCATCGACGCGGGAGCCGGACTCGTCGCGTCTGCGTTTCCCGATCGGCCGGCTCCGGGACCTGCCGATCTGGTCGAAACTCGGCCTGATCATGATCGTCCCCATCATCGCGACGGTCGTGGTCGGCACGAACGGTCTCGTCGGCAACATCGCCGAGGCGAGCGACGCCGACCGGGCGCGCACCCTCTCCGGCCTGTCCGCCCAGGCCGCGGCCCTGGTTCACGAGCTGCAGAACGAGCGCGCCAACTCGGCCCTGCTGCTGGGTGTCATCGGCACCCCGGCCGACGTCGAGGCCCGCGCTGTCTTCGAGCGGCAGGTGCAGAAGACCGACGACGCGAGCCGTGACTACCGGCTCACCCGGTCCGGCCTGGCCGACCCGCCGGAGGACTTCCGCAGGCAGCTCGCCTCGATCGACACGCAGCTGCTCGACCTGCCCGGCATGCGCAAGCAGATCACCGACGGCGGCAAGGACATCCTGGCCAGCACCGTGGTGAACCGCTACCGCACGCTGATCGACGACCTGCTCGGCATCCGCGACTCCTCGGCCGGCCTGTCGAACAACCCGTCGCTCGGCGCCGACATGCGCGCCTCGGCCGCGATCTCGGAGATGAAGGAGCAGGTGTCCCTCGAACGGGTCGTCGTGCTCCGGGCGCTCACCTCCACGAAGTTCACGCCGCAGCTGCGCAAGGAGTTCGAGTCGTCGCTCACCGGCTACGACCGGGCCGAGGAGCAGTTCCGCGTCAACTCCCAGCCGTGGCACCGTGACCTGTTCGACAAGAAGATCTCTGGCTCCGACCTGCGCGAGGCCAAGAAGTTCGAGGGCATGCTGACGCCGGTCACCACCGAGCAGCTGCCCGAGGGCATCTTCAGCACCTCGCAGTGGGACAACGCCATGATCAACCAGGCGAACCTGCTGCGCGGCATCGAGGCCGAGTTCGACGAGCACAACATCGAGGCCGCCACCGCGCACCGCAACGACCTGCAGCGCCAGGTGCTCGTCACCGCCGGCCTCCTCCTCAGCATGCTGCTGCTCGCGCTCCTCTTCGCCTGGATCGTGGCGCGGTCGATGGCCCGCTCGCTGCGCGAGCTGCGCCACGGCGCGCTCACGGTCGCGCAGTTCGGCCTGCCTCAGGCGGTGCAGCGCCTGCGCGACCCGTCGCTGGCCACACAGATGTCGCCGCACCAGGTCGCCCTGCAGATCGCCGAGCCGCTGCCCATCCGCAGCCGCGACGAGTTCGGTCAGGTGGCCGAGGCGTTCAACGCCGTTCACCTGGAAGCGGTGCGCACCGCGGCCGAGCAGGCCGCCCTGCGGGCCAGCGTCGCGACGATGTTCGTCAACCTCGCCCGCCGCTCCCAGATCCTGGTCGACCGGCTCATCGGTCACCTCGACCGGCTGGAGCGCGGCGAGGAGGACCCGGACCGGCTGGCCGAGCTCTTCCAGCTCGACCACCTGGCCACCCGGATGCGCCGCAACGACGAAAACCTCCTGGTTCTCGCGGGCGCCGACTCCACCCGCATCCAGCGTGAGCCGGCCCCGCTGATGGACGTGCTGCGCGCGGCGCAGTCCGAGGTCGAGCACTACACGCGCATCGAGTTCGGCATGATCGACCGGGACATCGAGATCGCGGCGCACTCGGTCAACGACATGGTCCACCTGGTCGCCGAGCTGCTCGACAACGCGACGGCGTTCTCGCCGCCGGACTCGGCGGTCATCGTCGAGGCCCGCCGCGTCGGCGACCGTTCGGTACTGCTGGTTGAGGACCACGGCATCGGCGTCTCGCCCGAGCAGCTCGCCGAGCTCAACGACCGGCTCGCCAACCCGCCGATGGTCGACGTGGCCGTCTCCCGGATGATGGGTCTCGTCGTGGTCGCCCGGCTGGCGGCCCGGCACGGCGTCAAGGTCGAGCTGCGGGCGGCGCGTGAGCGCGGCACCATCGCCGACGTGACGCTTCCGGCCGGCGTGCTCGTGCCGCGGGCGCTGTCCGGGCGGGCGACCGCCGGGATGCCCACCGCCGGCATGCCCGCCATCGGCCCCAACGACGTCGTCCAGGCGCGACCGATCCCGTCGACCCCCGCGCCGCGCTCCCCGCTCGCCTCGCCGCTGGCGCTGGAGAGCGGGCCGACGGGCGGCGGCCTCGGCCCCTCGCAGGGTTCGGGCCCGCGTTTCGGCACGCTCACCAGCAGCGGCCTGTTCGGCTCCGGCAGCAACACCGGCGAGCGGCCGACGGTCAACGGCTTCGCCAACGGCGCCACGCCTCGGCCGGCCCCGCCCGCACCCCCGTCCCGCCCGAGCCTTCCGCCGAGCGGCGGATCGGGCGGCTTTGGCGGATCGGGCGGCCAGGGCGGCTTCGGCGGCTTCGACGCTGGCAGCGGCTTCGACGCCGGCAGCGGCGCGGGGCCCGACCGCACCGGAGCGTCCGGCGGCGGTCGCAGCCTCCCGGCCTGGTCCGACCTCACCGGCGTGGGCGGCGACCCGTACCCGTCCCGCCCGAACCCGCCGAGCGAACTCGGCCCGCTGCCGCAGCGCCGCGCGAACGAGAGCTGGCCGGCCGACGGCGACATCGACGGCGAGGAGGTCAGCGGCCCGATCCCGCGGCAGCGCCCCGGCTTCCCCGGCTCCTACGACGACGCGCCCGCCGGCCCGGCCGGCCTGTTGACGCCGCCCGCGCCCGCCCAGCCGCCGTCCGCCTGGCCGCCGGCGGCGGAGCCCGAGCCGCAGCGCCCCGCGCCGAGGCCCGAGCCCCTCGCGCCGGTCGACATGACGGCGGAGATGCCGCGGGTACGGCTGGATTGGGACCCGGCGCCGAACGAGAGTGAATCTCACGACCCTCGGCAGCGGTTCGTCGACGAGACGATGGAGCTGCCGATCTTCCGGGAGCTCGAGTCGGCGTGGTTCACGACGACCAAGCAGCACCCCCTGGTGGACCCGACATCGGCGGCTCCCGCCCCTGTTCAGCAGCCCTCGCCGGGCCCTCGCCCGGTCGAGGTCACGTACAGCGACGCGTCGTCTCATTACGTGCCGCCGCAGCGATTCGAAACCCGTAGTCCGGGTGAAGCTTCGCGAGGTTCGGCCGACCGGGCATCGAGCGGTTCGGCAGTAAACTGGCACACTGCGGCAGACGAAGGATGGCAAGCGGCAGCGGCACTCGCCGACGCGCAGGAATTTACGACGACCGACATTGGTTTGCCCAAGCGCGTTCCGATGTCGCAGTTGGTTCCAGGTGGGGTTGAAAAGAACCCCGCCGCTGCGCACAAGCGGACGCCGGAGTCCGTGCGCGGTCTGTTGTCGGCGTATCACCGAGGCGTTCAGCGCGGCCGCACGCGGTCCGACGACTCGAAAACCCCGGAGCCGACTTCGGCCGGGCCTCAAAACTCGCAGGTTGGCAAGGAGCAAGAGGCATGACATCTACGCAGGATCTCGGTTGGCTGCTCGCCAACTTCGCGGACCGAGTGCCGGGGGTCGCCCATGCGGTCGCCGTCTCGGCGGACGGTCTGCTGTTGGCTGCTTCTCGTGACCTGCCCCGCGACCGCGGTGACCAGCTCGCCGCGATCGCCTCCGGTCTCGTGAGCCTGACCCAGGGCGCATCCCGCTGCTTCGAGGGCGGGGCCGTGCTGCAGACTGTGGTCGAAATGGACAACGGCTTCCTGTTCCTCATGTCGATCTCCGACGGTTCGTCGTTCGCGGTCCTCGCGGCCCGCGCCTGCGACGTCGGTCAGGTCGGCTATGAAATGGCGTTGCTGGTGGACCGCGTCGGTGATGCTCTTACGCCGCCGCCACGGCCTGCCGCTTCGATGCTCGGCTGAAGCTGAACTAGGTGACAGAGCAATATCCCTTAGCTGTAACAGACTTATTGGCTGCTTACGAGGCCCGACGAGTGAGGAGGTGAACGGCGAACATGGCCGAACGCGATGAGCCAACGGGCGCGTTGGTAAGGCCGTACGCCGTCACCCGAGGTCGCACCCGGCCCAAGCTGGAGATTGCGATCGAGGCGCTGGTCGAGACCACCGTGCGTGGCCGGGCGGCCAATACCCGGCCGGGCGGTGCTCACGGTCAGGAGCAGCAATACATTTCCACGCTTTGCGACGGTCGCCTGCAGTCGCTCGCCGAGATCGCGGCGCGCATGCAGCTCCCGCTGGGTGTCGCCCGCGTCATCGTGGCCGACATGGCTGCCGACGGACTGGTCGCGGTGTACGAGCCGACCTCGCTCGACGACGAAAACGAGTCGGTGGGCACAGAACTGCTTGAGAGGGTGCTGAGTGGACTTCGGAGGCTCTGACGTGGCACACCGCCCAGGGCGGGTCACGTCAGCGAAGATCGTCATCGCCGGAGGTTTCGGCGTGGGCAAGACCACACTGGTCGGCTCGGTATCGGAGATCACGCCGCTGACCACCGAGGCCATCATGACCTCCGCCGGTGTCGGTGTGGATGACACCCGCAATGTGCCCGGCAAGACCACGACCACGGTCGCGATGGACTTCGGTCGTATCTCGATCGACCGGGACCTGATCCTGTACCTGTTCGGTACCCCGGGCCAGACCCGTTTCTGGTTCATGTGGGACGAGCTGGTGCGCGGCGCCATCGGGGCGGTCGTGATGGTGGACACGCGGCGCCTCGCGGACTGTTTCGCCGCCATCGACTTCTTCGAGCACCGGCGGCTGCCGTACCTGGTGGCCATCAACTGCTTCGACGGCGTGCAGTACCACAACGCCGACGACGTGCGCGAGGCGCTCGCGATCTCCAGCGACGTGCCCGTCGTGTCGTGCGACGCGCGCACCCGCGAGTCGACGAAGAACGTGCTCATCTCCCTGGTGGAGTACGTGCTGTCGATGCGGCGGACCCGCGCCACCGCGCCCGCGTAACCCGCGCTCCACAACGCAAGACACCCCTCAGCCGCAACCGCGCACCGAGTAGCCCGCAAGGGTCGCCCGGTGCGCGTTCGCGTTGTGCGATCATTACGCAGCGTGTTCGCCCGACCCCGCCAGGAAGCGACCGGCCAGGACGCCGCGCCGCAAAGGCATCGATAGCCCTGTCAGCGACCCGTCGACGGTAGTGGTCCCCCGGGTATGCCTGTGGCCCGGATGACGCCGCAGCGTCCTTCTCAGGCGGCGCGGCGCGCTTCTTCAGGCGGCGCGCCGTGGTGGGTGGTGAAAGGTTCGGACCTTTGGCCGTCCCGGGCGTGGAGGCCCGAACACGGAAAGGGCCGCCCCCGGCAAACCCCGGGGAGCGGCCCATCTCAGGCGTTGCTAGCGGCGGGCGGAGCGGTATTCGTACTCGCGCTCCTGGTAGTCCCGGCTCGCCTCGCGGCTGAAGTCCCAGCCGCCGGCCGACTCACGGCCCGGGCGGCCGCCGACCGAGAAGCCGCCGACCTCCTGGCCGCGGCGCCAGCCGCGGAAGTAGCCGGTCGTGTGCGCGGCGATCTGGGCGGCGTCGCGGACGATCCGCAGCGGGCGCTCCGGGGCGTTGTTGACCGGGGCGCCGGGCACCAGGTTCTGCTGGGGCACGCGGCGCGGCAGGCCGGACCGGGTCTCGTCGCCGATCTGCGGTGCGCTCGCGCGCTGGGCGGCCTGCCAGGCCGTGTCGTTCGAGTTTTCCCAGTTCACAGAGGGGCGTTCGGTCTCGCCGGTGGTGTCGGCGTCCCAGTCGGTGAACCAGGCGGACCGCGCGGCCGCGAAGATCAGCAGGTCGCCGTCGCCCTCGTCGGCGGGCTTGGCGGCCTCGCGCTCGGCGGCGGCGCGGCGGCTCCGGCCGGCGGCGCTGCCGCTGCTGCGGGCCGTCGCGCGCTCGGCCGGGCGGTCCGAGTCGACCAGGCGGAGGGCCGGGGGCTCGAAGCGGAACTCGCCGCTGGACTCCCCGCTGACCTCGTCCGAGTAGCCGCCCTTGAGCGCCGGGTCCGGCACCGGGGCCGGCTCGACCAGCCGCAGGCCCGCGGGCTCGATCGGGTACTCGCCGGTCTGCCACGGCGGGGGCACGCGGCCCTCGCGCTGGCGCGGCAGCTCGACCTGCCGCTCGGCGGAGCGGGACCGCTCGCTGCGCGGGACCTCGGTCCGGGACCGCTCGGAGCGAGGGATCTCGGTGCGCGAGCGCTCCGACCGCGGGATCTCGGTGCGGGACCGCTCGCTACGCGCCGGCTCGCTGCGCTCCTCGGCCTCGGCCCGGCTGCGGTCGGCGCGCCGGGACTCCGACCGGGTCGGCTGCTCGGCCCGCTCTGCCCGCTCGCGCTCGGCGCGGTTGCGCTCGGCGCGGGAGAGGCCGGCCGTGGCCGACGAGTCGGAACGGGAGGGATCGGCCCGGGAAAGATCGGCCCGGGAGAGATCGCTCAGCTCGCCGCGGCCGCCCAGCGCCGGGAACTCCCCGGAGCCGAACGAGCCCAGCGAACCGCCGGTGGCCGGCGAGGAGAGCGACCCGGTGGTCTCCAGCGGCGAGGAGGCGTCGAGCGCGCTGAAGTCGGGCGGCTGCGGGATGTCGCTCAGCTTCGGCAGGCTGCTCAGCTCCGAGGGGGAGGCGAGCGGGTCGGCCCCGAACGCGTACGACGGCGGCTCCGAGGACGACGTCTCCGCCCCACTGAGCGGCCAGCCGGCACGCGAGCTCGCCGCGGCGGTCGTGTCCAGCGTCGGCGGCTCCCCGAGCGCGCTGAGGTCGCTGAGCCGCATCGCGCCGCTGTCGTGCCCGCCGCCCGAGGTGGGTGCGGAGGACACGGACGCGGCCGGCGGCGCCGAGGACCGGCCGGATAGCGGGTCGTAGCCGAACGAGTCGTAGCGCGCCGGTTCGGTGGGCTCCGGTCCGCTCAGGAGCGGGGCGATGCCCGGGGGCGGCGGCGGCATCAACGACGTGAACTGCGGCTCGCTCGCCGTTGGCTGCGGCGGGATCACCGGCGCCGGGGCGACCGGCGGCGGTGCGACCGGTGCGGGCGCCACGGGCAGCGGCGCGACGGGCACGGGCTGCGGCGGGGCCGGCTGCAGCGGCACCGGGATCGACTGCATCGACGCCGGCACCGGCGGCTGGTAGGTCGGCGGAACCGGCGGCGCGGGCGCGTACATCGGCGTCGGCGGCTGATAGGCAGCCGGCTGGTACGGCGGCGGCGCGGCATGCGTGCCGTGCGTGGGTGGCGTGTATCCGGGCGGGGTCGACGTCACCGGTGGCGCGGAGGGGACCCCGTAGGCGGGCGGGGCCGACGGGACCTGCCCGTAGGCGGGCGGGGCCGACGGGACCTGCCCGTAGGCGGGCGGGGCCGACGGAACCTGCCCGTAGGCCGGCGGCGCGGACGGGACCTGCCCGTAGGCGGGCGGGGCCGAGGTGACCTGGCCGCTCGCGGCGGCGGGCGTGTAGCCGGGCGGGGTCGAGATGACCGGCGGCGTGGAGACCACGGCCGGCGGCCCGGAGACGACCGAGGACGGCAGGCCCGTGTGGGCCGGGGGCGCGGAGACGACCGGCGGTTGGGCCTGGTTGGGCATGGCCGGGGCGTTCTGGGCGCGGCGGCGACCGCCGACGGCGCGCGTGGCGGCCGACTCCTCGGCGCGGGCGGCCTCGGCGGCGCGGGACGCCGCCCGCGAGCGGGTCGGCGCGGCGTCGGCAGAGGCGGCCGGCGGCCGGGCGTTGGACGCGGCCGCGGCGGCCCGCGAGCGGGTCGGCGCGCTGTCCTGGGCGGCGGCGGGGCGCAGCGGGGTGGCCGGGGCGAGCGGTGATGCCGGGCTCATCCCGGTCGGGGCGAGCGGCGAAGCCGAGCGCTGGCGACCCGGGGCGACCCGGGGCACGGCCGGGCTCATCTTGTCCGCCAGCACCGCGACCAGGGCGGCGGCGGCCGCGTCGCCCGCGCGCACCGCGGCGACCGACTGCCGGATCGTCTCGGCGATGGCGTTGTTCACGGCCCGGTTGACGCCGGTGCGGCGCGGGGTCTCGGCGATCGCGACGCGCAGCGCGGTGATCGCCTCGCCCAGCGTGTCGGCGTCGGCGACACCGGCGTTGGCCAGCTCGGCGACGACGGCGGCGTCACCCTTGCGGCCGTTGGCGCCGCCGCCGAGGATGCCCGGCTCCGGCAGCGCGTCGAGGATGGCCAGCGGAATGGCCTCGGCCGGGTCCGGGTAGGCCCGCAGCGCCGCGGGGTAGAGCTCGCGGAGCACCTCGCGCAGCGTGGCCGCGGCGCTCTGCCGGCCGGAAACGACCGCGGCGTGCGCGGCGAGCACCGGCTTGAGCGGCAGCATGTCGCGCGGCGGGCTCTGGCCGACCGCGGAGAGCACGCCGGCCTGCAGCGCTCGGGCGAGCCCGACCGCGCGGCGCTCGGCGGCGTTGGACTGGATCTCCTCCGGCGACTCGTCGTCGGCGAAGCGCTCGGCGTAGTCATCGGCCGAGTCGTCGTCGGTGAAGGCGAGGTTGCGGCCCGCCGCGGTGAGCAGCTGAGTGACGACGTGGTCGTCGCTTTCGGCCGCGACCGCCACGGCGGACGTGCCGCCGGAGCGCTGCGCCAGCAGAGCGCTCAGCTCGGCGTAGCCGCCGGCGTCGTCGCTTACCTCGCAGATGTCGATGAGTCGGCCGGCGTCGTCGACGACCGCGACGGTCAACCAGATGTCGGAACCCGACTGCGGCTCGGCGGGGTCAGCCGACGCCAGACCGCAGTACACCCGAACGAGCGCCACCGCGTCGTCCTCCTCTCGGGACATCAGTTGAGCTTTCGTCACGTCGGCGGGGACTGTCCCGGCCCCCCGCCGCCGTGTTGCCGCAGGTCAAACTGAACGACCTCTAGTGAACAGGTTGACGGCCGGTGACGCGATCAGCCTTTTCGGCTGAATGCCCCGCTGGCTGATCGTCGTCCACCGCCGCCACCCGTCCGGCTAGGGACCGGGTCGGGCCCGCCGTGCCAAAATGCCCACGACTTAGATCCTGTCGGTCACAAATCAATCACGCCAGTCCGCCGCGGCAGAAATCTTGCCAATAATCGTCCGCCAGCCCAGCGCTGCCTGTTGTGCCCCGATTTTCTTGAGCCGGCGCTTGGCGAAGAAGCCCCCGACACCCCCGGCCGCCGCAGCTCGCAGGCCCTCGTCGAGGTCGTCGAGCGGCGAGCCCGCGGCGAGCGCCGTGCGGACCGCCTCGAGGCGCAGGGCGTAAGCAAGGTCACGCGCGGCCTCGCCGGCGCCGAGCAGCAGATCGGTGTCCCAGGCGTCCTGGCCGCCGCGGAGGTTCTCCACCACGAGGTCGAGTTCGTAGCGGTTCTCGTCGGTGGGCACGACCGACGACACGGTGATGCGGGACTTGAGGCTCTCCCAGGTGTCCAACTGGGTCAGGTCGTGCTCCGCGTCGGACTTCACGAACTCGACCAGGCCCTCGACGCTGCGGAAGAGCAGGAGCTTGCCGTGGTGGCTGAGGAATGCGGGAACCTCCTCGGGCTCCGCCTCCTCTTCTTCCTCCTCCTCTTCCTCTTCTTCTTCCTCGGCTTCGTCCGATTCCTCGGTCTCTTCCGAAGTATCGGACTTGTCCGACTCGTCCAGCTCGGCGGCTTCGTCCTTCTTGTCGGAGTCCTCGTCGGCCTCGTCGTCGGCGTCCTTCTTGGCCGGCTTCTTCTTCGAAGCGGCCGCGGGCGCGGCGACGGGCTCCGGCTCCTCGTCCTCGAACATCTCCGCGTTCTCGAGGATCACGACCCGGTCGTCGTCCTCGTCCTGCGGCTTCCGGTGGAGGACCGCGAACTCGTCCTCCTCCTCTTCGACCTGCGTCGGCGTCAGCTCGGTCGAGAGCCGGTACGCCCGAAGCGTGTAACCGACACCCTTGGGCAGCGCCAGCTCGACCGGCTCGATCTTGACGTCGCTCCACATCGCGTCGGCCTGGGCCGAGCGCTCGCTGCCGCCGTCCTCCTCATCGAAGTCGGCGCCGTCCTCGAGATCGGCTTCGTCATCAACCTCGGTGTCGACGTCCTCGACGGCGTCGACCTCCTCTTCCACCTGCTCGGCCTTCTTGGTCGGCCGCGACGACGCGGACCGGGAAGACTGGGAAGATTGGCGGGCCACTGTAGACCTCCGTAGTCGGACTCGGCGTGCGGGCACACTTAGGGCGTGTGTGGCCTCGCGCACAAACACCCTAGTGTGCCCGGTCGGGCGGCGATCAGACCCCCTTGGGGTGCCAGACCGTCTTGATCTCCAGAAGCGAGAGCATCCGGGAGACGCCCGGGTCGGCGGCCCAGTCGGGATCGCTCGGGCGGATCACCCGCTTGAGGTTCTCCGCCGCGGCCGCCTCGAGCTCCCTCGCCAGTGTGGGGTCCGTCACACCGGTCAGGTCGATGGCGTTGACGTCCATGTGCGCCGCGAGCCAGGGCGCCATCTCGGCGACCGACCCGGTCAGCAGGTTGACCACCCCGCCGGGCAGGTCCGAGGTCGCCAGCACCTCGCCCAGCGTCACGGCGGGCAGCGGGCGGTCGGTCGAGGCGAGCACAACGACGGTGTTCCCGGTCACGATCGCCGGCGCGACGACGCTCACCAGGCCCAGCAGCGACGAGCCAGCCGGCGCGACGACCCCGACCACCCCCGTCGGCTCGGGCGCGGAGAGGTTGAAGTACGGCCCGGCGACGGGGTTGGCCCCGCCGTGCACCTGGGCGATCTTGTCGGCCCATCCGGCGTACCAGACCCAGCGGTCGATGGCGGCGTCGACGAGCCCGGCGGCCGCCTCCGGGGCCGTGCCCTCGGCGGCGGACACCTCGGCGACGAACTGGTCGCGCCGGCCCTCCAGCATCTCCGCGACCCGGTACAGGATCTGCCCGCGGTTGTACGCGGTGGCGCCCGACCACTTGGCCACGGCCGCCCGGGCCGCCTTCACGGCGTCGCGGACGTCCTTGCGGGAGCCGAGGGCGGCGTTGGCGAGGAAGTCGCCGGAGGCCGAGTGCACCTGGTAGGACCTCCCGGACTCGCTGCGCGGGAACGCGCCGCCGATGAACAGCTTGTAGGTCTTGCGGACGGCGAGACGCGCCTCAGTGCTCAAGGTAGGCCTCCAGCCCGTGGCGGCCGCCCTCGCGGCCGTAGCCCGACTCCTTGTACCCGCCGAACGGCGAGGCCGGGTCGAACTTGTTGAACGTGTTGGCCCAGACGACCCCGGCGCGCAGCCGGTCCGCGATGCTCAGGATGCGCGAGCCCTTCTCGGTCCACACCCCGGCCGACAGCCCGTACGGCGTGTTGTTCGCCTTCTCGACCGCCTCGTCCGGGGTGCGGAAGGTGAGCACCGACAGGACCGGCCCGAAGATCTCCTCGCGCGCGATCCGGTGCGCCTGGGTCACGCCGGTGAAGATCGTCGGGGCGAACCAGAACCCACGCTCGGGCAGCTCGCACGGGGGCGACCAGCGCTCGGCGCCTTCGTCCTCGCCCACCCGGGACAGCTCGCGGATCCTCGCCAGCTGCGCGGCGGAGTTGATCGCGCCGATGTCGGTGTTCTTGTCCAGCGGGTCGCCGACCCGCAGGTGCGCCATGCGCCGCTTGAGCGCCGTCAGGAACTCCTCGGCGACGGACTCCTGCAGCAGCAGCCGCGAGCCCGCGCAGCACACGTGGCCCTGGTTGAAGAAGATGCCGTTGACGACGCCCTCGACCGCCTGGTCCAGCGCCGCGTCGTCGAAGACGATGTTGGCGGCCTTTCCGCCCAGCTCGAGGGTGAGCCGCTTGGTCGTGCCGCTCACCGCCTTGGCGATCGCCCGCCCGACCTCGGTCGAGCCGGTGAAGGCGACCTTGTCGACGCCGGGGTGCTCCACCAGCAGCCGCCCGGTCTCCCCGGCGCCGGTAATGATGTTGACCACGCCCGGCGGCAGGTCGGCCTGCCGGCAGATCTCGGCGAACAGCAGCGCGGTCAGCGGCGTCGTCTCGGCAGGCTTGAGCACCACCGTGTTGCCGGCGGCCAGCGCCGGGGCGATCTTCCAGGCGAGCATCAGCAGCGGAAAGTTCCACGGGATGACCTGGCCGGCGACGCCCAGCGGCCGCGGGTCGGGCCCGAAGCCGGCGTACGGCAGCTTGTCGGCCCAGCCGGCGTAGTAGAAGAAGTGCGCGGCCACCAGCGGCAGGTCCACGTCCCGCGACTCGCGGATCGGCTTGCCGTTGTCCAGCGACTCGAGCACGGCGAGCTCGCGGGAGCGCTCCTGGATGATCCGGGCGATGCGGAAGAGGTACTTCGCCCGCTCCCGCCCCGGCATCGGCCCCCAGACGGTGTCGTAGGCGTGCCGGGCCGCGCGCACCGCCGCGTCGACGTCGGCGGCGTCGGCGCAGGCGATGTCGGCGAGGATCTCCTCGCTGGCCGGGTTGATCGACTTGAACGGCTCCCCGCGGCCGTCGACGAACTCGCCGCCGATGAACAGCCCGTACGAGGAGCGGAGGTCGACGATCGAGCGCGATTCCGGGGCCGGTGCGTATGAAAAATCCATCGTGGCTAGTCCAGGGTGAAGTAGTCGGGGCCGCTGTAGCGGCCGGTGGCGAGCTTCGTGCGCTGCATTAGCAGGTCGTTGAGCAGCGTGGACGCGCCGAAGCGGAACAGGTCCGGGTCGAGCCAGTCCGGCCCGGCGGTCTCGTTGACCAGCACGAGGTACTTGATGGCGTCCTTGGCGGTCCGGATGCCCCCGGCGGGCTTCACGCCGACGATCCGGCCCGTCTCGGCGCGGAAGTCGCGCACCGCCTCCAGCATCACCAGCGTCACCGGCAGCGTGGCCGCGGGCTGCACCTTGCCGGTCGAGGTCTTGATGAAGTCGGCGCCGGCCAGCATCGCCAGCCAGGAGGCTCGGCGCACGTTGTCGAGCGTCGCCAGCTCGCCGGTCTCCAGGATGACCTTGAGGTGCGCGTCGCCGCACGCCTCCTTCACCGCGGCGATCTCGTCGTGGACCTCGGCGTAGCGGCCGGCCAGGAACGCGCCGCGGGAGATCACCATGTCGATCTCGTCCGCGCCGTCGGCGACCGCGGCCCGGGTGTCGGCGAGCTTGACCGGCAGCGGTGCCTGGCCGGACGGGAACGCGGTCGCGACGCTGGCCAGGTGCACCCCGGTGCCGCGCAGCGCCTCGGCGGCGACCCGGATCATCGCCGGGTACACACAGATGGCGGCGGCGCTCGGGCAGGTGGCGTCGGCGGGGTCCGGCCGGACCGCCTTGGCGCACAGGGCGCGCACCTTGCCGGGGGTGTCCGAGCCCTCCAGCGTCGTTAGGTCGACCATGCGGATCGCCAGGTCGAGGGCTTGGGCCTTGGCCGTCGTCTTGATCGACCGGGTGCCCAGCATCGCGGTGCGTTGCTCGGCGCCGATCTGGTCGACTCCCGGCAGGCCGTGCAGGAAGGTTCGCAGGGCGCCTTGTGAGCGCGCGACCTCGGCGGTGAGGGTCATGGGGAAAATACTAGGCTGTCCGCTCGTGGACGTACTCGTGGTGGATCACCCTCTGGCCAAGTCGCGACTGACCGCGATGCGCGACGAACGCACCGACAACGCGGCCTTCCGGGCCGCGTTGCACGAGCTGACGACGATGCTGGTGTACGAGGCGGCACGGTCCTTCGCCACCGAGCAGTTCCCGGTCAGAACGCCCGTCGCGGTCACCGAGGGCACCCGCCTGGCCAACCCGCCGCTGCTCGTGCCGGTGCTGCGCGCCGGGCTGGGCATGGCCGACTCGGCGCTGGCGCTGTTGCCCGAGTCGTCCATGGGCTTCGTGGGGCTCGCGCGCGACGAACACACGTTCGAGCCGCGCGCCTACATGGAGTCGCTGCCGCGCGACCTGTCCGGCATCCCGGTGCTGGTGCTCGACCCGATGCTCGCCACCGGCGGCTCCCTGGAGCACTGCGTGCGGCTGCTCGTGGACCGCGGGGCGACCGACATCACAGTGCTGTGCGTGCTCGCCGCGCCGGCCGGCATCGAGCGGCTGGCCGGCTCCGGGCTGCCGATGCGCCTGGTCACCGCCGCGATCGACGAGCGGCTCAACGAGCACAAGTTCATCGTGCCGGGCCTCGGCGACGCGGGCGACCGCCAGTTCGGCGGCATGCCCCGCTTCGGCGGCGACAAATCTTAAAGGCCGCTCGCGTCGCCGAATGGGGCGTGTACGAGCACGCCGCCGACCCGGCGCAGAAGGCCTGGATCTACTCCACCGTCGCGCAGCAGATCGGCCGCTTCCCGCGATCCGTGCACTGGTCTACTTCGACTCGCCGAACGCGCCGAAGGGCGACACCCGCCCCGACTCGTCGCAGCCGGCGCTCGCCGAATTTCGCAAGCTCGCCGGGTCGGGGCTGTTCTCCGTGACGCTCTAGGGGTTGGCTACTTCAGGCCCAGCGCGGTCGCCGTCTCGGTGCGCAGGGCGGCCAGCCCGGCGGCGGCGCGCTCGCGGGCGCCCGGGAGGTCGGTGGGGTCCGCGACCGGCTCGACGACCTCGAGGTAGGCCTTCAGCTTCGGCTCGGTGCCGGACGGGCGCACCACGACCCGGGTGGTGCCGGCCCGCAGGATCAGCACGTCGGCGTTGGGCAGCCGGTCCTCGATCGACGTCACCGGCTCGTCGAGCAGGTCGGCCGGCGGGCGGGCCCGGATCGTGGCCATCATCTCCGCGATCTCGCCCAGGTCCTCGACCCGGACCGAGAGCTGGTCGGTGGCGTGCACGCCGTAGCGCAGCGCCAGCTCGTCGAGCCGGTCGCCGAGCGTGCGAAGCTCCGCCCGCAGCCCGGCGGCGAGCTCGCAGACCAGCAGCGCGGCGGTGATGCCGTCCTTGTCGCGGACCAGGTCCGGGGCCACGCAGTAGCCCAGGGCCTCCTCGTACCCGTACACGAGGTCGTCCCCGGCCCGCACGATCCACTTGAAGCCGGTCAGCGTCTCGCCATACGGCAGGCCCCGGTCCTCGCACATGCGCGAGAGCAGGCTCGAGGACACGATCGTGGTCGCGTAGCGGCCCCGCACCCCCCGGCGCATGAGGTGGTCGGCGAGCAGCGCCCCGACCTCGTCGCCGCGCAGCTGGTGCCACCCCCCGTTGCGCGCGTAGGCCACGGCGCAGCGGTCGGCGTCGGGGTCGTTGGCGATCGCGATGTCGGCGCGCTCGCGGCCGGCGAGCGCCAGCAGCAGGTCCATGGCGCCCGGCTCCTCCGGGTTGGGGAACGCCACGGTGGGGAAGTCCGGGTCCGGCTCGGCCTGCTCGGCGACGACGAACGGCGCAGGGTACCCCGCCGCGGCCAGCGTCGCGGTGAAGACCTCCCGGCCGACGCCGTGCATCGGTGTGTACGCCACGGCCAGCTCGCGCGGCACCTCGGGGTCCACGACGCCGAGCGCGGCGTCGACGTACTCCCGCACGATGTCCTCGGTCAGCACCTCGCCGGGTGGCCCCAGCGGCACGTCGGCGAGCGGGCCGACCTCGCGGATCGCGCGCTCGATCCCGGCGTCGGCCGGCGGGACCAGCTGGGCGCCGTCGGCCAGGTACACCTTGTAGCCGTTGTCCTGCGGCGGGTTGTGGCTGGCGGTGACCATCACGCCGGCGGCCGCGCCCAGGCGGCGGACCGCGAACGCGAGCACCGGCGTCGGCAGGGGCCGCGGCATCAGCAGGGCACGGCGCCCGGCGCCGGTGGCGACCCGGGCCGTCTCCACCGCGAACGCGTGCGACCCGTGCCGGGCGTCGTAGCCGATGACCAGGGGCCGGTCGTCGGGCCCGGTCTGCTGCGCGGCGAGCCAGCGCACCAGGCCGGCCGCGGCGCCGCGGACCACGGCGAGGTTCATGCCGTTGGGCCCGGCGCGCAGCGGGCCGCGCAGGCCGGCGGTGCCGAACCGCAGCGGCCCGGCGAAGCGGTCGGCCAGCTCGGAGTCGTCGTCCAGCACCGCCCGCAGCTCGTCCCGGCTCGCCGGGTCCGGGTCATCGGCGAGCCAGGCCTCGGCTGCCGCGCGCAGGGATGGATCGCGCTCCGTGGAGGTCATCTGCCTTTCATAACATGGATCACGGGCCGGTCGACGGGGGAGTCAGCTTGAACGAGGCGACCATCTCGTCGAAGATCGCCTTGCTCTCGGTGAACCGGGCGTCCGGCACGGTGACGAAGAAGTGGTACGCCTTGCCGTTGACCACGGCGGCGTTCCACAGCGCGTGGCGCTGCTTGTCGCCGGCACCGCAGGTGTACTCCAGCACCGCCGCCGCCTGCCCGTCGAGCTTGTCCTCGGTCATGTCGACCCGGTTGTACGGCGCCTCGCAGCTGGACGGCGTGGACTTGAGCCGGTTTTCCGCGGCCTCAAGGAAGGCCCGGGGGCTGGCCGAGGTCTTCTCGATGTTGACGCGGATCCGCCGGTTGCCGTCCGCCGGGTCGATGATGTCGAAGTAGGGCGTGTTGGGGTTGCCCAGCTTGGAGGTCTTCCAGCCCTTCGGCACGTTGACCGTGATGCCGCCCGGGTGCATGAACGACTCCACCTCCAACGCGGGCTTCGCCGGGGCGCTGGAGGCCGTGCCGGTCGGCTTCTGGCCCTGCTGGCCGCCGCCGTCGCCGGAGAAGAGCCCGGTCGCCGCGCCGATGCCGAGGAACAGCACCACCACGACGCCGGCCGCCACGGCGGCCTTGGCCCACGTCGGCGCCGCCTTCGCCCGACCGACCAGCTGCCGGCCCACGCCGCCCTGGTGCGGCGGCGCCGGCGGCGGGCCCTGGGTCCAGTCGTCCTGCGTGTACTCGGGCGCATACGCGTTGTAGTGCTCCGCGCCGGTGCGCTCCAGGTCGGCCTCGTGACCGGCGGCCGGGGCCGGTCCGCCGGTGTGCATCCGCCGCAGCGCGCCGCTGACGGTCTCGCCCGGGGCGATCATGGCCCGGCCGCCGATCTGGCCGGTCGGCTGCTGCGGATGGACCATCGTCGGCTGGTGCGCCGGGCGGACCACCGCGTAGGGGTCGGTCATGTGCGCCGGCGCGTTGCTGGCCAGCGGCCCGGCGAGCAGGTCGCGCAGCACCGCGCGGGCGGTCTCCACGTTCCAGCGGCGGTTCGGATCCTTCTCCAGCAGGCCGTAGAGCACGCCGGCCAGCGGGCCGGCGCGCATCGACTGCGCCGGGGGCTCCTCGACGACGGCCCGCATGGTCTCGAACGGGTCGCGCTTGTCGAACGGCGGGCGTCCCTCGACCGCGGTATACAGCGTCACACCCAGGGAGAACAGGTCGCTCGGCGGGCCGAACTTGGCGCCGATCGCCCGCTCGGGGGAGATGAAGTGCGGGGAGCCGAGCACCATGCCGGGCGTGGTCAGCTCGCTGTCGGTGGGCATCCGGGCCACGCCGAAGTCGGTGAGCACGCAGCGGCCGTCGCCGCAGATGAGCACGTTGGCCGGCTTGACGTCGCGGTGCAGCACGCCGGCGGCGTGGGCCACCTCGAGCGCGCCGAGCAGCGCGATGCCGATCTTGGCGACCGCCCGGGCGGCCAGGGGGCCGTCCTCGACGATCATCTCGGCGAGGCTGCGGGCCTGCAGCAGTTCCATGACGATCCACGGCCGGCCGGCCTCGGTGACGACGTCATACACCTGTACGACCGACGGGTGCGACAGCGCCGCCGCCGCGCGGGCCTCGCGCAGGGTCCGCTGGTACATCGAGTCGCGGTCGCTGGGGGCCAGGCCGGGCGGGAGGATCACCTCCTTCACCGCCACGTCGCGGCGCAGCAGCGTGTCGCTGGCGCGCCACACGGTGCCCATGCCGCCGTGTCCGATCGCCGTGCGCAGTGCGTAACGCCCGCCGATCACCACACCCGGCGCGGCGCGCTGCCCCGGCACCGGGGGCGCGGTCGAGCCGGGTTCGCGTGGTTCCCGGGCGGGTCCGTTGGAGGGAGAGTCGGCGCCGCGCGCAGGGTCGCGCCCGGCACCGGCCGAGGCCAGAGCACCGGTGGGTGGCTGGGGCTCACCATGCCACGTCGGAAGCTGAGTCACAGGCAGTAAACCGTCATGGGAGGGGGAGGTTGACTTCTCGCCCCACTATCTTGCGTGCTCGTGCCCGGTTAAGAAAGGTGGGGTCCGCTCCTTCACCGTACCGTGACCCGCGAGCAACCGGCCGTGGCGATCTTGTCGTCCTGCGGACCGTCGCAGGATTGAATTCGTTCATCCGGGGAACCAGGACAGCCGGGTGAAGCGTCTAGGCAGGTAACGGAAACCTCGATGGAACATCGGCGAACTAGGTTTCCTGGACTTTGGAATGCCACCGCCGACAGTCGGACGAGCGGTGCGTCGCCAGGTGCCGGGTTCGTGCCACCCTGCGACGTCTCTCGTCACTGTGCGTCGAACGGCGGCGACCCTGGTCACGGCGCCGCTGTGAAAAGTTATCGCGACACCACGTGACCGTGGCGCCTGTCACCCGTTATAGGAGGTGAGGGGTACGTGTCTGGGGCTGGAGCAGCCATCCCGTCCGTGCCTGCTGGTTTGCGCCTCCACGAGGGCCCGAGTGACGCTCAGCTATATCAACATCACGAGAATGATGTTGCGCTCCGTCACCTTGACCCGGTTAGTCTGTCCATGGCACGCATGAGGCGGGCCGCTCCATTAGACCGAAATAGAGAACTCACCGTGACGAGAGCGCTGACGCTGCCCGAGAACGCCGCCACTGCGGCGCGATCGGTCGGCAAGTTGGGGTCGTCCAAAACCGAACGACTGGCCGAGCGGCTGTCCGAGGGCTGGCCCGAGGCACCACCCGGAACCGATCCGCTGCCCGGCCAGCTCGACCGCTGGCTGGCGTCCCGCGGTGCCGAGCTCGTAGCGATCCGTCGTCACATCCACGCGCACCCGGAGTTGTCCGGCCAGGAGTTCGAGACCGCCGCGCTGGTCGCCCGCGAGCTGACGCGCGCCGGCCTGTCCCCCCGCATGCTGCCCAAGGGCAACGGCGTCATGTGCGACATCGGCTACGGCGAGCGCGTCATCGCGCTGCGCGCCGACCTCGACGCGCTGCCGCTGCCCGACACCAAGGACGTGCCCTACCACTCCACCGTGGACAACGTCTGCCACGCCTGCGGCCACGACGTGCACACCACCATCCTGCTCGGCGTCGGGCTCGCCCTGGCCCAGCTGGCCGAGCGCGACGAGCTGCCCGGCCGGGTCCGGCTGCTGTTCCAGCCGGCCGAGGAGACCATGCCGTCCGGCGCGCCCGAGGTGATCGCCGCCGGCGGGCTCAAGGACGTCGCCGCGATCTTCGCGCTGCACTGCGCGCCGCAGCTGCCCGTCGGCCTGGTCGGCGTGCGCTCCGGGCCGTTCACCGCGGCCGCCGACAAGATCGAGGTCCGGCTGACCGGGCGCGGCGGGCACACCGCCCGGCCGCACCTGACCGCCGACCTCGTGCACGCGCTCGGCCGCATCCTCGTTGACGTGCCGTCGCTGCTGGACCGCAAGCTCGACGCGCGGGCCGGGGTGTCGATGGTGTGGGGCGCGGTGCGGGCCGGTGAGGCCGCCAACGCCATCCCGATCGAGGGGATGGCGCGCGGCACCATCCGCGTCCTGAGCCGCGACGCCTGGCGCGACGTGCCGGAGCTGGTCACCAAGCTGGTCCACGACGTCATCGCGCCGACCGGCGCCGACGTCGAGGTCACCTACACCCGTGGCGTCCCGCCGGTGGTCAACGACCGGCTCGCCACCGCGATCATCGCCGGGGCGGCCGGCGCGGCGCTGGGCCCCGACCGCGTGGTCGAAGCCGAGATCAGCATGGGCGGCGAGGACTTCGCGTTCTACCTCGACGGCGTGCCCGGCTCGATGATCCGCCTCGGCGTCGGGGTGCCCGGCGCGGAGACCAAGTTCGACATCCACCAGTCCGCGTTCGACGTCGACGAGCGAGCGATCGGCCACGGGGTGCGGGTCATGGTGCACACCGCCCTCGCCGCGCTGAGCGCCGGCGCGTTCTAGAGGTTTTCAGACAGCGCGATCGATCCATGTCTGCTATTCCGTAGGCATGGTCACCGAGCTGCGCGTGCACGGCGTCACCGGCTCCCCGGCCGAGGACGTCCTGGACCGCCCACTGCTGCGCCGGGTCGCCGGCGACACCGACGCGGGCTTCTTCCGCCCGCGCGCCGAATACGGCGCCATCACCGGCCCCGGCGGCGCGACGCTGGAGGCGTACCGCTGGGGCAACCTCACCGCCGGCGCGGCCGCCCGCGCGCTGTGGCTGCTGTTGCTGCCGTTCATGCTCGCCAACGTCGCGCTCTGGCTGCGCCCGGCCACGCGCCCCGGCCCGCGGGCCGCGATCCGGGCGCTGACCCGGATCTACGCGCTGAGCATGACCGCCTCGTTCGTACTGTCGTTCGTCGAGATCTCCATGGACCTCGTCGGCTGGCAGTGCGCGAGCCTGCCGCGGTGCCTGCAGGGCCGCTCCTACCTCGACGTGCTCGCCGCCGGGTTCTTCGCCACCCCCGGCCGGCGCCTCGCGGTGACCGCGCTCGTGCCCGCGCTGGCCATCGCGTTCCTGTGGTTTCTCGGGCGGCGCACCTGGTCGCGGTACGAGGCATTCCCCGCCGCGACCGAGGGCGACGGCGACGGGCTGGCCCACCCGTGCTTCTGGAACGGCAAGCCGCTCGTGGGCCGGCTGCGCTCGCTGCACATCGCGTTCGCCTTCGGCACTCTCGACGCGGTACTGCTGGGCATCCTGGCCCCGCACGACCGCGACCCGGCCGGCTATGCGCTCGCCGCGGCGGACGCCCTGATCCTTGTGCTGTGCGTGGTCGCGGTGGCGCTCCGGCCGGTGGTCAACCGGGACGACCCGGCCCGCTGGGCCCGGCCGTCCACCCGGCTGCTCAGCCACGCCGCGGTCCTGCTGACCGTCCTGGTCTTCGGCTACGCGCTGCTGGCGCGCGACCCGTGGCCCGCCACCGGCCGGCTGCCGGTCCTCGGCGGCACGGTCACCGGCCTGTTCGCCGTCCAGGTCGTGCTCCTGCTCGTGCTCGGCGTCGTCGTGCTGGCCAGCCGCCCGCGCGGCACGTTCCTGCAGGGGCTGGCCGGCCCGCTTGTCGCCAGCGCCGGCCTCGGCGTCGCCGTGGCGTTCTCCGCCGGCCTGTCGTACCGCGTCGCCGACTTCCTCGACCGCCGGGCGCTGCCGTCCTCGGCCGACTACGCCGGCGGGCAGCCGCTGCAGCCGCCGCCCGCCTACGAGTGGGGCGCCGCCGGCTTCGTGCTGCTGATCCTGATCATCGCCGTCGTCGCCCTCGCCGGCTGGCTGCCGCTGGTGCGCCGGCTGCGCCGCGACGCCCGGGACCTCACCGACCTCGACTTCCGGGGCGGGCGCGAGCGCGACGCGCAGCGGGCCCGGGACATCGACCGTGCCGTCGCCGACGCGAGCGTCACCGACCACATCGGACGGATGCTGGTCTGGGTGTTCATCCCGACGGCGATCGCCGCCGTGGCCGCGACCGGCTTCGCGCTGGCCGGGATCCGCCCGGTCCGGCTGGCGCGCTCGGGCTCGCCGGCGGCCGAGGCGCTCTCGTTCGCCGTCAACCTGGGGACGTACCTCATCGGCCTGGCCGCGTTCGCGCTCGTCCTCATCGGCGTGCTCGCCTACCGCTACCAGCGCTTCCGCCGCATCGTCGGCGTGCTGTGGGACCTCGGCACGTTCTGGCCGCGCGCCGCGCATCCGCTCGCCCCGCCCTGCTACGCCGAGCGCGCGGTGCCGGAGCTGGCCACGCGGGCCGCGTGGCTCGCCGCGGAGCAGGGCGGCGTCATCTTGTCCGGGCACAGCCAGGGCAGCGTGCTCGTCGCCGCGACGGTCCTGCAACTGCCGCCCGAGGCGCAGGCCCGCACGGCGCTGCTGACCTACGGCTCGCCCCTGCGGCGGTTGTACGCCAGGTTCTTCCCCGCCTACCTCGACGACGCGGTGCTGGAGCAGGTCGGCGCCGTACTGGCCCGGCCCCCTGCGGAGCCGGGCCAGCACACCCCCCGTTGGGTCAACCTGTGGCGGAACACCGATCCCATCGGCGGACCGGTGGGGTCGTCGACCGCCCGCGACGTGCGCCTCGTCGACCCGCCGGGCTTCGACATCCCGCCCGGCGACACGGTGTTCCCCAAGGTTGACGGTCATTCCGGCTATCAGTTGCGGCCGGAGTTCGGTGCGGTGATCAGCGGGCTGATGAAGAGCCTGACGGCCCGTCGTCCTGAGGCTGCGGCCGGTGCGGGGCCGCAGCCTCAGGTGCCCGCGTAGGTTCGGCCTCTGCCCCCTCCGCCGCATCCGAAACCGGCCCATCGCCGTCTTCCTTCCCGGCCGGTGTCGCGGCGGGCGGTGCCGAAACGGGCGGCTGCTGCGCCGGGATCCAGCGCCCACCCTGCGGGGGCATCGGCCGGCGCGGCTGCTGCACGGGGTGGCCCGGGAACGCGGCCACGGGCGGCATCGCGGCCGGGGCGCGGACCGGGGCCGGGTGCGTCCGGCGGTATCGCCGCAGCAGCCAGACGATCAGGTAGATCGGGCCGCCGACGAACACGATCCAGGGCAGCAGCCAGCCGAGCACCGTCAGCGCGACCCGCAGCGAGGCCACGAACGCGCTCCAGCCGTTGCGCAGGCCGACCATGATGCCGGTGTCCTCCTTGGACACCACCGGCGCGTCCGGGCCGTGCAGCATCAGGGTGATGGTCGACAGCGCGGTCAGCCCGTCCAGCCGCCGCTTGCGGGCCTGCAGCGACTCGAGGTCGGACTCGCGCCGGGACAGCTCCGACTCCAGCGACGTGATCTCCCCGATCGTCTGGGCCTTCGCCATGAGCGCGCGGATCCGGTCGACGCTGGCCTGCGCGGTCTGCAGCCGCGATTCGACGTCGGCCACCTGGTCGGTGACGTCCTGGGCCGAGACCTGCCGGCTCTTCTCGTCGCCGATGCCCTTGAGCTGGTCGAGCGTGGTCTGGAACTTGGCCGCCGGCACCCGCAACGTCAGCGTCGCGGTCGAGCCCTCGCCGTTGATCTGCCGGTTGTCGCCGCCGACGAAGCCGCCCGCGCCGATGGCGAGCGCGATGGCCTGCGCCGCGGCCGCGTTGACGTCCTTCACCTGTACCGTCATCGTGCCCGAGTAGATGATCGACCGGCTCTCGGTATCGAGGATGTCCGGCGCCTTCTGCTGGCCCTCCTGCGGCTTGTCCTGGGCCTGCGCCTGCGCGTTGACGGCGGGCCCGGCACCGGCGTAGCCGGCGGCCGGCGCGACCTGCTCGGGGCGGCCATCGCTGCTCATGCTCTTGTCGTTGCTGTCGGACCCGCATCCGCTCAGCGCGAGGACCACCGCGGTGGCGGCCGCCGCGACGAACACGGTGGTGCGCCTGACTGACATGACGCCTCCTGGGTAGGGTCGATCCGGAAGCCGGAACTGCCACCTCGGACGCGGGCCGGTGAGGCTCCGGTTCCATCCGCTCGGGTCACGGTTCTGCCACGAGGAGGTCACCGGATGCGCATCACGAAGTACACCCACGCCTGTTTGCGCCTGGAGCACAGCGGCGGGGTACTGGTGATCGACCCCGGCGTGTTCAGCGAGCCCGAGGCGCTGGAGGGCGCCGACGCCGTGCTCATCACGCACGAGCACATGGACCACGTCGACCTCGACAAGCTGCGCGCCGCGGCGGCCAAGCAGCCCGCGCTGACCGTGCACACCCACCCCGACGTCGAGGCGCAGCTGACCGACCTGGACGCCGACATCTTCGCGGTCAACCCCGGCGACACGTTCGTCGCGGCCGGCATGACCGTGCGCGCGCACGGCGGCCGGCACGCGATCATCCACCCCGACATTCCGCGCATCGTCAACGTCGGGTTTGCGATCGAGGCCCCGTTCGGGACGATCTACCACCCGGGCGACTCGTTCTACGTGCCGGACGAGGAGATCGCGACGCTGTTCGTGCCGGTCTCGGCGCCGTGGCTCAAGCTCTCCGAGGCGATCGACTTCGCCCGCGCGGTCAAGCCGGAACGCGCGTTCGCCCTGCACGACAGCCTGCTCGTGGAGGTGGGCCAGCAGATGGTCACCGGGCACATGACGCGCCTGTCCGGCACGCAGTACACGCGGCTCGAGCCGGGCAGCTCCATATAGCTTGCCTCTATGGAAGACGCCCTCGCCGCCGTCACCGCCCGCCTGTACTCGGCGCCGCCCGAGGACTTCATCGCGCTGCGGGGCGAGGAGGTCGCCAAGGCCCGGCAGGCGCGCGACACCGCGCTGGCCGCCGCGATCGGGAAGCTGCGCAAGCCGACGGTCGCGGCGTGGCTGGTCAACCGGCTCGCCCACGAGCGGCCGGACCTGGTCGCGGAGCTGCTCGGGCTCGCCGAGGAGCTGCGCGCCGCCCAACGGGAGCTGCGCGGCGCGGACCTGCGGGAGCTGTCGGTGCGCCGCCGGGCCACCGTCGCCGCGCTGGCCCGCGAGGCCGCGCGGCTGGCCGGGCCGGAGCGCGGCAACCTGCCGGTCGCCGAGGTCGAGGCCACCTTCGCCGCGGCGCTCGCCGATGCCGAGGTGGCCGCGGCGGTACGCGATGGGCGCCTGACGAAGGCGCTGGAGTACACCGGCTTCGGGGAGACCCCGCGTCCGAACCTGCGCCTGGTGCAGGGCTCCGGGCCGGGCGGCGGCACCTCGACCGTGACCCCGATCCGCTCGGCGCCGGACGAGGGCGAGCGGGAGCGGCGGGCCGAGGCGCGCCGCCGCGAGGAGGAGCGCCGCCGCGAGGAGGAGGAGCACGCCCGGGCGGTGAAGCAGGCGCGCCGGGAGCTCATGACCGCCCTGCAGCAGCTCTCCGACGCCGAGACCGCCAAGGCCGAGGCCGAGCGCGCGGTCGCCGCCGCCGACAAGGCCATCCGGCAGGCCGAGAAGCGGGTCAAACTCGCCCAGGAGGCCCTGGCCGACCTCGGCTGAACCGGTCGTCCGTTCGCGCGCACGGCTGGTCCTCGAACGATTGCCTTCACCGTGATCCGGGCGGGAGGGCAGAATGATCCGGGTGACTCCCGAGCAGGCGGCCGCGGCGGCGAAGCAGGCGGTGCTGGTCCTGGGCGGCGCGTTCAGCGACGACCCGAAGACCATGCGCCGCGCCCGCCAGATCGGCCTCACCGGGTGGGCCTTCTACGTCGCCGGCCGGGGCGGTGCGCTGGGCGACGTCCGCGCCGACACCGTCGCCGCCGCGCTGGGCTTCATCGCGCCCGAGGCCGTCCAGGACGGCTGGGACGCCGCGCGCAAGATCGCGCCGCCCGAGCAGATCGCCGCCGACAACCTCGACGAGTGCTGCCGCTGGGGCCGCGAGCACCTCGAGAGTTTCTACGCCCTGTCGAAGCTCGTCGAGCTCGCGGAGCGGGTCGTGGTCAGCGCCGAGACGGCCGGGATGCCGCTGTTCGCGGCCTGGCGCGCGATGCCGCTGCCCGACGACTCTCCGGGCGCCCGCGCCGCGGTCCTGGCGCACCTGCTGCGCGAGCACCGCGGCGCCGCGCACCTGCTGGCCATCCGCGCCAGCGGCCTCAGCCCGCTGGAGGCCATCATCTCGGGCCCCGACGGCGAGGCCGAGGCCACCGCGTTCGGCTGGCAGCCGCCGTACCCCGCGTTCGAGCCGCTGGTGCGCCGGCGCAGCTGGGCCGAGGCCCTGACCGACCGCATCGCCGGCGAGGCATTCCGGGCGCTGGCCCCGACCGAGCGCGCCGAGCTCGTCAACCTCCTCGACGCCGCCGTCCTCTCCGTGAAAGAGGCCCTGCCGTCCTGACGGCGTTTTTGTCGTACCCCCGGACTAAGGTCCTCGTCGTGGAGCTGACGGGGTTGCCTGGCTGGACGGTACGGGGGTGCACGCTGCACGACGTGGCCGCGATCCTGTCGGTCACGCGGGCGAGCGACGTCGCCGCGCTCGGCGAGCCGGACTGGACCGAGGACGAGGTCGTGGCGACGCTGACCGCGCCCAATCAGGATCCGGCGGTGGACTCGTGGCTCGCGTCCGGCCCCGGCGGGGAGCCGCTCGCCTGGGCCTATGTGGACAATCCCGAGCGCGGCACGCGGGACAACGTGGAGGTCTACGCGGTGCCGGGGCGCGGCGCCGCGGCCTACGGCCCGCTGCTCGACCTGGCCCTGGAGCGGGTCACCGCGCGCGCTCGCGAGGCCGGCCACACGCAGGTCACCCTGCGCGCGGGGGCGGTCGCGAGCGAGTCGGCCTACATCGACGCGCTGACCGCGCACGGCTTCGCCTTCCGCAAGCGCCACGCGCGGATGACGCGGCCGTTGACAGGGGACGACCGTGCGCTCTTGGTCGGCGATCGCCTGCTCGTTCGCGCCTTGCGGGCCGGCGACGAGGCCGAGATGCGGCGGTTTCACGAGGTGCTGCAGGCGGCGTTCACGGACACGCCGGACTTCCAGCCGGTGCCGTATGAGGCGTGGCGCGAGTCGCTCGCCGCCCTGCCGTCGATCAGCTGGGACGAGTGGCTGGTCGCCGAGGTCTCCGACCGGGTCGTCGGCGTGCTGCAGTCTGCGGACCAGGGCGTGGAGCGCGGCGAGGGGTGGGTGAAGAACCTCGCCGTGCTGCGCGAGCACCGAAGGGAGGGCATCGGCGGCGCGCTGCTGCGGTCGGCGTTCGCGATCTACGCCGCCAAGGGACGCACCACCGCCGGCCTGGGCGTCGACCTGACCAACCCGACCGGCGCGCACCGGCTGTACGCCGGCGTCGGCATGACCGTCGCCTTCGCGGCCGACATGTTCGAGCGGACGGTCACCGCCCCGCCATAGCCGGCCCCCGCCCCACCCCACGGCGCCGCAGTCCTCGCCGCCCTCGCCCTCCGTCGCCGACCGGTCGCGGCATCGTCCGGCGAAGGCACTCAACGGCGGTCCGGCTCGGCCCGGCGGCGGCTCGGCCCGGCGGCGGCTCGGCCCGGCGGCGGTCCGGCCCGGCGGCGGTCCGGCCCGGCGGCGGTCCGGCCCGGTTGCCGTGCCGTTGTCCGCGGTGTTGCCGTCCTCGGTGGGCGGCTACGGCATCGCCGTCTTCGTCGGGCGGGCGCGCAGCGCGTCCAGGTAGTCGGCGGGGGCGCCGGCCTTGGCGGCGGCGTTGGCGATCTCGGCCAGGTACCACGCGGTGGGCAGGCCGCCCTCGTAGCCGTTGAAGACGTAGACCCACGCGGTCTCTTCGCCGTCGAGGGTCGCCACCCGCAGGTGCAGCTTCCGGTAGGTGCCGGCCAGGGCGCCCTCTACCTCGTCCAGCTGCTTCTCGTCGTTGGGGTGCACGTCGTACAGCGCGACGAAGACCCGGTCGCCCGGGGACTCGACGATCGTCGTGACCGAGCCCTCCCAGCCTAGGACGTCCTCCCCGGCGAAGGTCAGGCGCCAGCCCTCGAGCCAGCCGGTCCCGATCATCGGCGAGTACGGACAGTAGGCCCGCATGCGGGCAGGGTCCAGGTTCGAGCCATACGCGGCGTAATGACGCACGGCGATGACGATAAACCCGACCGGGTGCGCGAGAGAATACTGCCGAGCGTGTCGTATTCGGAACCACCCGTCGGCGCGGCATGCGCCGTTCGGATGGGGTCGGGCCCGGGGGGACCCGCCGGGCGAGGGAGAATACGTCGGACGGGGGAGAACAGGGCAGTGGTAGCCGAGGAGGGGTGGCTGGCGTGGGCCGGATCGTGATCATCGGAGGTGGCCCGGCGGGCTACGAGGCGGCCCTGGTCGCCGCGCAGCTGGACGCCCAGGTGACCGTGATCGAGGCCGAAGGCGCAGGTGGCGCCTGTGTGCTGCACGACTGCGTGCCCTCGAAGACGTTCATCGCCAGCTCGTCCGTCGTCACGGCGCACCTCGACACGGAGGCGTTCGGGGTGATCGGGCCCGACGGGCCTGACGTGCGGGTGGACGGGCCCGCGGTACACAAGCGGGTCAAAAGGCTTGCGACGGCACAATCCAGTGACATTCACGCCAAACTGGTCAAGGCCGGTGTGGAGTTCGTCACCGGTACGGCGCGCCTCGGTGAGGATACTCTCGGTCACACCCACGCGGTGCGGGTCACGCCGGCCGACGGTGACGCTCCGTATGTGATTGACGCCTCGACCGTGCTGATCGCCACCGGCGCGACGCCCCGAGTGCTGTCGACCGCGACGCCCGACGGCGAGCGGATCCTCGACTGGCGCCAGGTGTACGACCTGCCGCAGCTGCCCGAGCGCCTCATCGTGGTCGGCTCCGGCGTGACGGGGGCCGAGTTCGCGTCGGCATACCTGGCGATGGGCGTCGACGTGACGCTCGTGTCCAGCCGGGACCGCGTCATGCCGCACGAGGACCCCGACGCCGCCATGGCGATCGAGCGCGTCTTCCGCACCCGCGGCATGACGATCCTCAACAACTCCCGCGCGGCCGCCGCCCGGCGCATCGCCGACGGCGTCGTGGTCGAACTGGCCGACGGGCGGTCGGTCGAGGGCTCGCACGTGCTGATGTGTGTCGGTTCGATACCGCAGACATCGGCGCTCGGCCTCGGCGAGTACGGCGTCGAGGTGGCGCCCGGCGGCTACGTGACGGTGGACCGGGTCTCGCGCACCAACGTCCCCGGCATCTACGCCGCCGGCGACTGCACCGGCCTGCTCCCGCTGGCCAGCGTCGCCGCCATGCAGGGCCGCATCGCGATGTGGCACGCGCTGGGGGAGGCGGTGGCCCCGCTGAAGCTGCGCACGGTCGCCGCGAACGTGTTCACCGACCCGGAGCTGGCGTCGGTCGGCATCACGCAGTCTGACATCGACAGCGGCCGGGTGCCGGCGCGCGCGGTCACGCTGCCCCTGGCCGGCAACGCGAGGGCCAAGATGGACGGCCTGGACGACGGCTTCGTGAAGATCTTCTGCCGCCCGGCGTCCGGCCTGGTGGTCGGCGGCGTCGTGGTGGCCCCGAAGGCGAGCGAGCTGATCATGCCGATCGCGATGGCGGTGGAGAACCACCTGAGCGTCGACCAGCTCGCGCACACGATCACGATCTACCCGTCGATCTCGGGTTCGATCGCCGAGGCCGCGCGCCAGCTGATGCAGCACGACGAGGACTGACCAGATTAGGGGATCTCGCGGTAGATGTCGCGGGCGTAGTCGGCGACGGCCGCCCGCGTCACCGTGGCCTCGATCGGCAGGGACTCCAGGCAGCGGCGCAGGGTCTCGGTGAGCAGCGGGCGCGGGACGCGCATGGACACGGTGGAGTGGGGGATCCACTCGCCGGGGGTGTACAGCGGCAGCGACTCGATGCCGGCCCCGTCCAGCAGGCGCCACACCCGGGCCTGGTGCTCGACCAGCTCCGGGGTCGGGGCCGGTCCGAGGAAGACCACGCGGCCGACGAAGACGCCCGTGTACTGGAAGTTGATCCGCAGCGGCTCCGCCACCCGGATGCCGGCGAGCGTCTCGGCCACCGCCTCAGGGTCCAGCCGCCGGGCCACGGCCAGCGTCACGTGCGGGCGGTGCCGGCCGTCGTGCGGGGTGCGCAGCGACTGCACGCCTATCTCCTCCAGCTGGTCCCACAGCACGCGGATGCGGCGGGAGGCGCGCTCGTCGAGGTACATCTCGACCGACGCGACCATCAGCCGGCCTTCTGGCAGCGCGGGCACCAGTAGGCATTGCGCGCGTTGAGCACGGCGGTGCGCACGGGGCTGGTGCACACCAGGCACGGCTGGCCGGTACGCCGGTAGACGTAGACCTCGCCGCCGTGCCGGTCGACGCGCGGCGCCCGGCCCATCGCCTCCGGCATGTGTGCACTGTGGACGGTGTCGATCCGGCCCTCGGCGACGCCGGCGCGCATGAGGGTGCGCAGGTCCTGCCAGATGGCCAGCCAGCGACGACGGCTCAGCTTCGTGCCGGGGGTCGTCGGCGGCAGCCCGGCCCGGAACAGCGCCTCGGTCACGTAGATGAGCCCGGCGCCGGCGACGATCGACTGGTCCATGAGCAGCGCCATGAGCGGGCGGCCCGAACTCTTGATCACGCCGTACGCCCGGTCGCCGTCGCTGCCCTCGTCGAGCGGGTCGGGGCCGAGCCGGGCGTGCAGGGCCTCCAGTTGCGCGGGGTCGAGCAGCTCGCAGGCGGCGGGGCCGCGCAGGTCGAGCCAGTGCTCGTCGTCGGCCATCCGCATGCGGATCTCGCCGACCGGCGCAGGGGCGGGGCCGTCGCCGTCGCTGAACTTCCCGTACAGCCCCAGGTGGACGTGGACCGTCTCGCCGCCGGCGTAGTGGTGGAACAGGTGCTTGCCGTGGGCCGAGGTGTCCTCGAGCACGCGCCCGTCGATGCGCCGCGCGTCCGCGGCGAAGCGGCCCTGCGGGCTGGCGACGGCGACCGTGCGGCCCGCGAACAGCTTGCGGTGCCGCTCGGCGAGGCGGTGGATGGTGTGACCTTCGGGCACCCGAGCATTTATACCCGCTCCGTTCGCGGGCGCGGAGCTATGCTGGTGGCGTGAGTCGCAGCGCACTGTCCACGACGACGCCGGGCCTTCCCCGGCGGCGCTGACCGACGTTCAGCTTTGCTCCGGGGCGATGCGCTCCGGAGCTTTTTCGTGTCCTGAGTCGCGCGCTCCCGGGGTGCCAACCCATCGAGGAGTCGTCATGCAGGACCATCGCCGGCTCGGGCGCGAGCTCGAGCTGTTCCACTCCGATCCGCTCGTCGGCGCCGGGCTGCCGCTGTGGCTGCCCAGGGGCGCGGCCGCGCGCCGCGCCGTCGAGGACTATCTGATCGACCTGGAGCGCCGCAACGGATACCAGCACGTCTACTCGCCGCCGCTGGCCAAGGCCGAGATGTACTACAGATCCGGCCACCTTCCGCACTACGCCGACGACATGTTCCCGCCGATGTCGCTCGGCGCGCAGAGCGCTGACAACGCCGACAGCGCCGGCGACGCCTTCGTGCTGCGGCCGAGCCTGTGCCCGCACCACGCGGCGGTGTTCGCCGCGCGCGGGCGCTCGTACCGCGAGCTCCCGCTGCGCATCGGGGAGATAGGGGGGCAGTACCGCGCCGAGCGCTCCGGCGTGCTGGGCGGGCTTTCCCGGGTACGCGCGATATCCCTCAACGACGGGCACGTCTTCTGCGCCGAGGACCAGGTCGAGGCCGAGGTCGTGGCGGCGCTGGAGCTGATGCGGGAGGCGCACGCGGCGCTCGGCTTCGCGCCCTCCTCGTGGCGGCTGTCGCTGCGCGGTGAGGGAAACAAGTACGTCGATGACCCGCCGATGTGGAAGCGCGCGACCGAGGTGCTGCGTCGCGCGCTGGAGTCGGTCGGCGTGCCGTACGAGGAGGCGCCCGGCGAGGCCGCGTTCTACGGCCCGAAGATCGACATCCAGCTGCTCGACCACGCCGGCCGGGAGAGCACCCTCGCGACCGTCCAGGTGGACTACTTCCAACCGGCCCGGTTCGATCTGTCCTATGTGGACGCGGACGGCTCGCGGAAGCGGCCGGTCATGGTGCACCGCAGCGCGGCCGGGAGCATGGAGCGGCTGTTCGCCTACCTCATCGAGGTGCACGACGGCGCCTTTCCGGCCTGGTTCGCGCCGGTGCAGCTGGAGGTGCTCCCGGTCGGCGAGGCCGACGTGCGCGGGTTCGCCGACCGCTGCCGGGCGCTGGGGCTGCGCGTCGAGGAGTCGTACGCCGGGAGCCTCGCCGCCCGCATCCGCGACGCCTCGGTGCGCAGGGTGCCGTTCGTGGCCGTGCTCGGCGCGAACGAGCTCGCCGCCGGCACCGTCTCGCTGCGCTCGCGCGGCGGCGCGGTCGAGGAGCTGCCGGTGCCGGACGCGCTGGACCGGCTGGCCGCCGCGTGCCGACCGCCTAAACAAGCCAGCGGGGTCGGCTCGTCAGTCCCCGTGTGAGTGTTGCTCGCATGATCGGCGCGGGGCTCGCGGTGCTCTGCCTGGCCGCGTGCTCCGCGCCGCCGTCGTACTCCTCGTCGTCGTACTCCTCGCCCGAGCCGGCCGCCCCCTCCTCGCCGGCGCCCGAACCTTCCAGCAGCCCGGCGACCCGCGGCCCCGTGACCGTGGCCGTGCCCGAGATCTCTTACCCCGCGGCCGGCGGCGGCGCCTACGAGTACGCCGCCGCCGGCGGGCCGGTCGCCGGCGCCTCCGGCTCGCTGCTGACCTACCGCATCGCCGTCGAGCGCGACATCACCGGCATCACCGCCCCCGGGTTCGCCGAGGCCGTCGAGGCGGTGTTCGCCGACCCGCGCAGCTGGCCCGGCACCGGGCAGTGGCGGCTGCGCCGGGCCGGCGACGGCGAGCGGTACGACTTCACGATCTACCTCGTCACGCCGGCGACCCGGGACCGGCTCTGCGGCAGCTCCTACGACCGGTACACCAGCTGCCGCAACGGCAACAGCGTGGTCGTGAACGTGGCCCGCTGGGTGCACGGCGTCCCGGACTACGGCGCCGACCTGGTCACCTACCGGCAGTACGTGATCAATCACGAGACCGGCCACCGGCTCTACCACGGCCACGAGCTGTGCCCCGGGCCCGGCCGCCCGGCGCCGGTGATGCAGCAGCAGACGCTCGGCCTGCACGGTTGCGTGGCCAACGCCTGGCCGATCGTCGACGGGCGGCCCTACGCGGGGCGGTCCGGGCAGTACGACGATCCGACCCCGCGGGAGACGTAAACGCTCCGGCCCCCGGCCCTCGTCTATCCCCATGGAAGCGCCGGCCGGGGGAGGGTTCGTGCAGGTCGAGTTCACCGAGTTCGTGCTCGGTCGGTCCCATGCCCTGCTGCGCTTCGCGTACCTGCTGACCGGGGACCGGCACCTGGCCGAGGACCTGACCCAGGAGGCGCTGGTGGGGGCGCACCGGCGCTGGGCGGGCATCGTCGGCGAGGAGGGGCCGGAGCCGTACGTGCGCAAGGCGATCCTGCGGCAGTACCTCTCCTGGCGCCGGCGTCGCTCGTCCGCCGAACGGCCGGTCGCCGAGCTGCCGGACGCCCTGCCCGGCGCGGTCGCCGACGACGCCGTCGGCCGGGTCGCCGAGACCGACGCGATGTGGGGGCTGCTGCGCACCCTGCCGCGGTCCCAGCGGGCCGTCATGGTCCTGCGGTACTACGAGGACCTTCCCGACGCGGAGATCGCCCGCCTGCTGGGCTGCTCCGCCTCCACCGTTCGAGTCCACGCGTTCCACGCCCTGCAGAAGCTCCGGGCGGCCCTGGTACCGGACCGGGTCGCCCCCGCGCCGGGAGGCAGAAGATGATCAGCGACGAGGACGTCGAGGAACGGCTGCGCGAGGCCCTGCGGCTGCACGCCGCCGAGGCCCCGCCCGGCGGGGCCATGCTGGCCGGCGTCGCCGCCGAGTCGGCCCGCAGGGGCCACCGGGGGCGCCTGGCGACGCTCTCCGCCGGCGCCGCGGCCCTGGTCGCGATCGGCGCGGCGGTCCCGTTCGCGCTCCGCGGCCCGGACCCGGCCCCGGCCCCGGCCGTGGTCGGGCAGCAGCCGGCGGCGTCCGCGCCGGTCCCGGTGACAGCGCTGGTGCCGGCCGCCGTGCCCGCATCGGTGATCTTCCCGTACTCCCCGCCGTCCGCGGCCGGCTACGGGACCCCGATGGTCATGCTGAGCGCGGGCCGCCCGACCCTCGTGCAGCGGCTCCCCACGGGCGCCGGCGCAACGCTGACGCTCTACGACGCCCGCCCGCCCGCGCCGACCTCGAAGGCGAGCGCCGTCCCCGCGACCGTGCACGGCCAGCCGGCGACGGTGTACTCGTGGCACTGGTCGGACGACGACCCGCAGAACCCGGACCCCGGCACGCAGCGCACGCTGGTCTGGCCGGCGGCGCCCACCGCCTGGCTGTCGCTCACCGTGCAGGGCGAGCCCGCGCCGGCCGACCTGACCGGCTACGCCGAGCGGCTCCGGCCGGGCGCGCTCAAGGCGCCGGCGCCGTTCACGTTCGGCCTCATGCCGGCCGGCTGGACCGTCGACAACATCAGCGCAGCCGCCGTGACGTTCTGCCCGCCGGGCGTGGGACCGGACCCGACCTTCGTGAACAAGATCGCCGTGCAACTGGACGATTCGCCGGGAACCGAGCCGAAGTACTCGGACGGCTCGGCCACGTCCGTGCAGGTCGGCACGCGCAGGGCCTGGCTCGTGACATCCTCGGAGGGTCAGGTGCTGCAGGTGCCGACCGACGGCGGCCGCTCGCTGCTGCTGCAGATCGGCCCGAAGGCGCTCCTGCCGCTCGACGTGCTGCTACCGTTCGCCGCGTCGATCGGCGTGACACCGGCCGCCGAGGTGAGCCGCGGCTGAGGGGCGAGCCGCCGGGGTCAGATATCGGATGATTCGGACCAGATCGCCTCGAAGCCATACATATCTGCATACGATCATGCGGTGCTGGTAGTAACGACTGAGGGCCTCCCCGGCTACGAGATCACGACCGTGCTCGGGGAGGTTCTGGGGGTGGTCGCCACCTCACGAAACCCGTTCGCCGCGGGCATCAGGTCCACGGAGGGCGGCCCGGGACAGGACATGTCCCAATTTCTGGTACAAACGAGGTCCCGGGCGGTCGGACAGATGGTCCAGGCCGCCGAACACCGCGGCGCGAACGCGATCGTCGGCATGCGCTTCGACCACCGCGACGTGACGAACACGTGGGTAGAACTGTGCGCCTACGGCACGGCAGTGGTCGCGGTCCCTCTGCATGCGAGGACAGGAGCCCACGCCGCCGCATAGAGCAATGCCGCGCCTGCGGTGTGCGTAGACCGGCCGGCACGCGTCGCGCCCCGACCTTGCCGGGGCGGACCAGCACAAGGTCTCCGCGATCATGCAGCACCCGGCACGCGGTTGGGACCTGGGCATGCGGCTCGAACCCCGGGCACTAACCCTGTTGGACGCCCGGCCCGGCGATCCCCGGCCCGGCATCCCCGAGCCCGGCACCCCCCCGGCCCCGGAGCGCGCCGCGCAGGCGGGCTACTTCAGTTCGGTGATGACCGCGCCGGCCGAGACGACCTCGCCGACCGTGGCGTTCAGGCCGGTCACGACGCCGGCCTTGTGTGCGTTGAGGGGCTGCTCCATTTTCATGGCCTCCAGGACGACGATGAGGTCGCCCTCGGTCACGGTGTCGCCCTCGGCGACGGCGATCTTCACGATCGTGCCCTGCATCGGGCTGGTCAGGGCGTCGCCGCCGGCGCCGGCCGCGTGCTTCTTCGCGGCCGAGCGCTTGCGCGGGCTGGCCTGGGCGGGGGAGCCGGCGGCGCCGGAGAAGCCGACGGTGGACAGGCCCGCGGGCAGGGTGACCTCGAGGCGCTTGCCGGCGACCTCGACCACGATCGTGTCGCGGCCGGCCGGCTCCTCGGCGGGCTCGGCCGGGGCGGTGAAGGCCGGCACGTCGTTGGCCCACTCGGTCTCGATCCAGCGGGTGTGCACGCGGAACGGCTCGTCGGTGAAGGCCGGGTCGCGCAGCACCTTGCGGTGGAACGGCAGCGCGGTGGCCATGCCCTCCACGATCATCTCGTCGAGGGCCCGCCGGGCGCGCTCGATGGCCTGCTCGCGGGTCTCGCCGAAGACGATCACCTTGGCCAGCAGGGAGTCGAAGTTGCCGCCGATGACGCTGCCCGCCTCGATGCCGGTGTCGACCCGCACGCCGGGGCCGGTGGGCAGGGTGAGCGCGGTGACCGTGCCGGGCGCGGGCAGGAAGTTGCGGCCCGGGTCCTCGCCGTTGATGCGGAACTCGATCGCGTGCCCGCGCGGCGCGGGGTCGGCGTCGAAGCGCAGCTTCTCGCCGTCGGCGACACGGAACTGCTCGCGCACCAGGTCGATGCCGGCGGTCTCCTCGCTGACCGGGTGCTCGACCTGCAGCCGCGTGTTGACCTCGAGGAAGGAGATGGTGCCGTCGTTGCCGACGAGATACTCGACGGTGCCGGCGCCGTGGTAGCCCGCCTCCCGGCAGATGGCCTTGGCCGACTCGTGGATCTGCGCGCGCTGGGCGTCGGTGAGGAACGGCGCGGGCGCCTCCTCGACGAGCTTCTGGTGGCGCCGCTGCAGGGAGCAGTCGCGGGTGCCGACCACGATCACGTTGCCGTGCTGGTCGGCGAGGACCTGGGCCTCGACGTGGCGGGGCTGGTCGAGATAGCGCTCGGCGAAGCACTCGCCGCGCCCGAACGCGGCCACGGCCTCGCGGGTGGCCGACTCGAACAGCGCCGGGATCTCCTCCAGGGTGCGGGCGACCTTCAGGCCGCGCCCGCCGCCGCCGAAGGCCGCCTTGATGGCGACCGGCAGGCCGTAGGTCTCGGCGAACGCGATGATCTCGGCGGCGTCGGCGACCGGCTCGGGCGTGCCCGGCACCAGCGGCGCGCCGGCGCGCTGGGCGATGTGCCGCGCGGTCACCTTGTCGCCGAGGTCGCGGATGGCCTGCGGGCCCGGGCCGATCCAGGTGAGGCCGGCGTCGATCACCGCCTGGGCGAAGTCGGCGTTTTCCGACAGGAAGCCGTAACCGGGGTGCACCGCGTCGGCCCCGGCCTTGGTCGCGGCGTCGATGAGCTTGTCGATGCGCAGATAGGACTCGGCTGCGGTGTCGCCGCCGAGGGCATAGGCCTCGTCGGCCAGGCGCGCGTGCAGTGCGTCGCGATCGGAGTCCGCATAGACGGCCACGCTGCTCAGACCGGCGTCGCGACAGGCACGGATGACGCGGACCGCGATCTCGCCCCGGTTGGCGATGAGTACCTTACGCACTGAACGCTCCCTTGGTCTTCCCCTCCGGCGCAGTCTAAGCCCAGGGTCCGACACTTTCCGTTGCCAACAAAATCACTACCGGGCGTTAGTCAAGTTTTCCTATTACGCTTATATCGTGTCCACAACGCGCCTGATGATCCTCGGCCTCGTGTCGTACCTCCAGCCGGTCCACGGATACGACATCCGCAAGGAGCTGGCCAGCTGGAACGTCGAGAGCTGGGCCAACGTCCAGCCGGGGTCGATCTACCACGCCCTGCGCAAGATGACCGAGGAGGGCCTGCTCGAGGAGGTCTCGACCGAGCAGGTCAACAACCGGCCCGCCCGCACCGTCTACCAGCTCACCCCGTCGGGCGCGGCGGAGTACCAGGCGCTGCTGCGCAGGTACTGGTGGGACTACCAGGAGCCGCAGGACCCGTTCCTGGCCGCGTTCGCGTTCCTGCCGCACCTGCCGCGCGCGGAGGCGATCGGTGCGCTGCGCGCCCGGGCCCGGCTGCTCGAGGGCTGGAACGCGGCCTATCGCGACAATGTCGAGGAGTGGACCGAGCACAAGCCGCCGCACGTCGGCTGGCAGTTCGAGCTCACCATGCTGCGCTGTGAGGCGGAGGCCCGCTGGTGCCACGACATCGCCGCGCGCATCGAGGCCGGCGAGGGCATGCACGTCAACGAGCAGCCGGAGGGGACGATGGCCGACGAGTGGCGCAAGGCGATCCGGGCCGAGTACGGCGAGCCCACCGACGAAGACGAGTAGTACGCGACATATTCAAGCTTGACCCATCAAACTATATCGCGTTATGGTCTCCCCGCGAACACACAGACAGGGAGACCGACATGATCGAGACGAGGGGACTGCGGAAGTCGTTCCGCTCCCGCGCCGGTCGCGAGACGAAGGTCGTCGAGGCTGTCCGGGGTGTCGACCTCTCCGTCAAGGAGGGGGAGATCTTCGGGTTTCTCGGGCCGAACGGCGCCGGCAAGACCACCACGCTGCGCATGCTCGCCACGCTCATCACCCCCGACGGCGGCGAGGCCCACATCGCCGGCGCCGACCTGCTCAAGGACCCGGGCGAGGTGCGGCGGCGGATCGGCTACGTCGCGCAGGGCGGCAGCACCTGGGACGAGAGCACCGCGCGCGAGGAACTGGTCCTCCAGGCGCGCTACTACGGCATCTCGAAGTCCGAGGCGCAGCGCCGCGCGGCGAGGGCGCTCGACGCGTTCCAGTTGACCGAGTACGCGGACCGCCGCTGCAAGACCTACTCGGGCGGCCAGCGCCGCCGCGTCGACATCGCGCTCGGCATCATCCACGAGCCGAGGATCGTCTTCCTCGACGAGCCGACCACCGGGCTCGACCCGCAGAGCCGCGCCCACATGTGGGACGAGGTGCGCCGCCTGCGCGACGAGGGCATGACGGTCTTCATCACCACGCACTACCTCGACGAGGCCGACGCGCTCTGCGACCGCATCGCGATCATGGACCACGGTGAGATCGTCACCGAGGGGACCGTCGACGCGCTCAAGCGCGAGGTCGCCGGCGATGTGGTCACGGTCGGCGTGAACGGCAGCTCCGAGATCGCCGCCGGCCTGCTGACCAACCAGGACTACGTGCGCAAGATCGAGCGCGTCGGGGGCCGGCTGCGCCTCTACGTCACCGACGGCGCCACCGCCATCCCGCACGTTCTGCGGCTGCTCGACCACGCCGGCGTGACACTCGGCGAGATGGAGCTGCACCGCCCGAGCCTCGACGACGTGTTCCTCACCAAGACCGGCCGTTCCCTGAGGGAGAGCTGACCGATGAAATTCCTCCGTGACACCTGGCTGGTCTTCCAGCGGCAGATGCAGCTGATGCTGCGCAACCCGGTCTGGCTGATCGTCGGGATCATCCAGCCGCTGTTCTACCTGCTGCTCTTCGCCCCGCTGCTCAAGCCGGCCCTGGGCGTGAGCTCCAACGCCGACGCGTACAAGCTCTTCGTCCCCGGCCTGCTCGTGCTGCTGGCGATGTTCGGCTCGCTGTTCACCGGCTTCGGCCTGATCGCCGAGCTGCGGGCCGGCGTGATCGAGCGCAGCCGGGTCACCCCGGTGAGCCGGTTCGCCCTGCTGGTCGGCCGGTCGCTGCGCGACGTCGTGTCGCTGCTCTTCCAGGCCCTGCTCATCGTGGTCATCGCGGTCGGGTTCGGGCTCAAGGTCAACGCGCTGGACGTGCTCGGCGCGTTCGGGCTGATGGCCGTGATCTCGCTGATGCTGTCCGCGTTCTCGTACGCGATCTCGCTCAAGCTGCGCAGCGAGGACGCCCTCGCCCCGCTGCTCAACACGATCTCGCAGCCCCTGCTGCTGACGGCCGGCATCCTGCTGCCGATGACCTTCGCGCCGAAGTGGCTGAAGACCGTCGCCAACTGGAACCCCTTCTCGTGGGCCGTCGACGGGGTGCGCGCGCTCTTCGACGGCCACCCCGGCGCGGACTCGGTGTGGCAGGCCGCGGTGGTCATCGGCGGCCTGACGGTCGTCACCGTGGTGTGGGCCTCGAGGGCCTTCGCCAAGGGCGTCCGGTAACGACCGTCACACGTCACGGCCCCTTCCCGCGCGGGGAGGGGCCGTGACAGCGTGTGGCGGTGCCACGTCTGGTCCGCGACCGCCTCACCTGGGTCATGTACGTCCAATTGGCCCTGTGGGTCTACTTCCTCTACGGCTTCGGTCCGGTCGCCCCGCTGCTGCGCGACGAGCTGCACATCAGCCGCACGCTGGCCGGCCTGCACGGCACGGCCTTCGCCGTGGGCGGGATCGTCGGCGGCCTCGTGCTGCCGGCCCTGACCCGTCGCCTGGGCCGCAACCGCCTCATCTGGGCGGGCCTGAGCTGCGTCTGCGGTGCCGCGCTCGGCATGTACGCGGCGCACCACATCGCACTGACCCTGACCTTCACCACGCTGGCCAGCCTCGGCGCCGCGATGGCGGTCAACGCCATCAACGCCGCGCTCACCGATCACCACGGGACCGCCGCGCCCGCCGCGATCAGCGAGGCCAACGCCGTCGCGGCGGCCGTCGGGCTGGTCGCGCCGCTCGTGGTCGGCGCCACCTACGCCGCCGGCTGGGGCTGGCGCCTCGGGCTCGTCATCGTCGTGCTGCCGGTGGCGCTGACCGCCGTGTACGCGCGGGCGAAGGCGGTACGTCCGCCGGAGCCCGCCGGCTTCGGGCAGCCGCACGCCGGCCACCGGCCGTTGCCGGGCGCCTTCTGGCTGGCGCTGACGAGCCTGTTCGCCACCGGTTCGGTCGAGATCTGCCTGACGCTGTGGGGCAGCGACGTCCTGCGCGACCGCGTCCACGTCTCGGCCGGCGTGGCCACGGCCGCGGTGTCCGCCCTCATCGCCGGCATGGTCCTCGGGCGCTTGGCCGGCGGCCGGCTGCTGCTGGCGTTCCGCCCCACGCGGGTGCTGCTGGGCGCCCTGGCCGTCACCCTGGCCGGCTTCGCCGTCTTCTGGTCGGTGACGGTGCCGTGGCTCGCCGTGGCCGGGCTGTGCGTGTGCGGCGTGGGCATGGGCCTGCACTACCCGCTCGGCGTCGGCCTGGCCCTGGCCCACTCCGACGGCCAGCCCGACCTGGCGGCGGCGCGCGCGTCGTTCGCGGTGGGCATCGCGTTCGGGGTGGCGCCGTTCGCCCTGGGCGCGCTGGCCGACCGCGCCGGCCCGCACCAGGCGTTCCTGCTGGTGCCGCTGTTCGTCGCGGTGTCGGCGCTGGCGATCGTCCGGCTGGATCGCTCTTGGCACCGCGAACCTGGCAGGGCCGGGGCCGCCCTTGAGGCAGGCCCCGGCCCGTTGTCTGGCGGGAGCGACGGTCCGCAGGTGAAGCGGACCCGAGCCACCTAAAGGCGGCGCGCGATCGTGAGGCCGTCGGCGATCGGGACCAGGACCGACTCCACGCGCGGGTCTTCCAGGACGCGGCGGTTGAACTCGACCATCGCGACCGTGCCCGCGTCGGACGGCGAGGGGTTGACGATGTGGCCGTGCCGGAGCACGTTGTCGACCAGGATCAGGCCGCCCGGGCGCATGCGCGGCACGAGCTGCTCCCAGTAGCCGAGGTAGCCGGTCTTGTCCGCGTCGATGAACGCGAGGTCCAGGTGCGGCTCCTGCGGCAGCGCGCCGAGCGTCTCCGCGGCCGGGCCCAGGCGCAGCTCGATGCGGTCGGTCAGGCCGGCCCGGGCCCAGTAGCGCCGCGCGATGCTCGTGAACTCGTCGGACACGTCGAAGCAGGTCAGCCGGCCGCCCTCGGCCAGGCCGCGCGCGATCGCGATGGACGACAGGCCGGTGAACGTGCCGATCTCCACGGCCCGCCGGGCGCCGAGGACGCGGGTCAGCAGGGTCATGAAGGCCGCCTGCTCGGGGGCGATCTGCATCTCCGCGTCCGCGGGCAGGACGCGCGCCGTCTCCGCGATGAGGTCCCGCACGACCTCGTCGGGCTCGCTGCCGTTGGCCACCACGTAGTCGTGCAGCGCACCGGTCAGCGTCAGCGTCTCTTTGCTCATGGATCCATCCTGCCGCGCGTCCACAGCGACGTGATCGGCACGCCGAGCCGGGCCAGCAGCAGCCGAAGCGTCGGTATCGACAGGCCGACGACGTTCGTGTGGTCGCCCTCGATGCCCCGCACGAACGCGCCGCCGCGGCCGTCGATGGTGAACGCGCCGGCCACGTCGAGCGGCTCGCCCGAGGCCACGTACGCGGCGATCTCGTCGTCGTCGGGCTCGGCGAAGTGCACGGTGGTGGCTACCACCTCCTCGGCCGCCGCGCCGGTCGCGGCGTCGACCAGGCAATGGCCGGTGTACAGCACGCCGGAGCGGCCCCGCATCGCCTTCCAGCGGGCGGTCGCCTCGGCGGCCGAGGCCGGCTTGCCCAGGATCTCGCCGTCGAAGGCGAGCACCGAGTCGCAGCCGAGGACGAGCGCGTCGGTGCCGGCGGTGTCGCCCAGGGACGCGACGACCGCGCGGGCCTTCAGGCCGGCGAGCGTCCCGGCCAGCGTGGCCGCCTCGCCCGCCTCCACCGCGGACTCGTCGACGCCGCTGACGACGACCTTCGGCTCGATGCCGGCGTGTGTGAGCAGCCGCCGCCGGGCGGGGCTCGCCGAGGCGAGAATGAACGTCTTCACGCGATGGAAGGTTAGCGCCATCTCCGTACCATCGACGCCGTGCGGAAGCTCTGGGCGGAGTTCAAGGCGATCGCGGTCGGGGGCTCGGTCCTCGATCTGGCGCTCGGGTTCATCATCGGCACGGCGTTCGCGACGCTCGTCCAGTCGTTCGTGACCAACCTGTTCCTGCAGGCCGTCGCCGCCGTCGTCGCCGAGCCCGACTTCAAGGACCTGCACGTCACGATCCACCGCACGCCCATCCGGTACGGCGTGTTCCTCAACGACCTGCTGCAGTTCGTGCTGCTCGCCCTCGGGCTGTTCATGGTCATCAAGCTGATGACGCTGATCGGCGTCGAGCGGGGACGGCCGCTGGAGGTGCGCAGCTGCCCCTACTGCCTCGACCGCATCCCGGCGGGCGCGCTGACCTGCCGCTCCTGCGGTCAGCAGCTGGTCACCGATCTGCCCTCGCCGGAGGAGGCCGAGCGGCTGCAGCTGGAGCGGGAGGCGCGGCGCTGGCCGATGCTGCCGCCGATCACGATCCCGCGAAGGCGCCCCACTGGCGGCGCCGGCCCGGACGAGCGCTCTGCATCCACCGGGAGCGCGGACGCTCCCCGGGAAGCGACCCGGCCGGAGGGGTAGCGGGCGCGAGGCTGAACAGCGCGCCCACGATCGCCGCGACCTCCTCGGCGGTCGGCGTGCCGCGCACCACTTTGAACAGCGGCTCTCCGGTCACGGAACCCTCCCGCACATGTTCGCGAAACGTTGCTGTCCTGCGAGCATACGCACACCCACCGGCGCATACTCGAACGGAACGGGAGTCGATGGCGAATTTGGGGGGCGCATTGACGAACGTCCGGTTTGGCCGAGTATGCGCATTGATATCGACAGCCTTCGCTGTGGCGATCTTCGCCACCGCCGACCCGGCGGCGGCGCGGGAGGGCGAGCAGCCCGCATCCGTCTCCGCCTCGCTGCACTACCGGGTCACCTTCGTGGCCCGGGCCTGCGACAACTACCAGAGCATCATGGGCAACCGGGTCCGCGACGACCACGCCGAGAGCGCGGCGCCGACCGGGCGCGACAGCGTGTACAGGGACGGCGACGAGGTCGACCCGGCCGTCGAGGCGGCCAACGCCGGCGGGTGTGCGCCGCTGGACGGCTGGCAGTTCTCCCTCGGCGGCGGGCAGGAGAAGAAGGGCGCCCTGTCGACCGTCACCACGCCCGCGACCGGCTCCGGGCCGACCGCCGCCGCCGCGCAGCTGCTCGACCGCACCGGCCAGAAGACCGGCAAGACCATCGACGGCGCCGTCACCGTCGTGCTCACCGACGACCAGGCCAAGGCCGCCGCCCGCCACCAGCTGTGGGCGCAGGGCGGCAGCCCCGGCGACCCGCTGCTCGCCGGGGCGCAGTCCGGCAACCCCGGCTACGGCTTCGGCGCCCTGCGCTGCGCGCTGGACGGGCACTCCGGCGGCAACGTGCAGTGGATCGGTTTCCCCAGCGGCGTGCGGCACGTGTTCTGCTTCGCGTACTACGTCAGGGCCGCCCCCGCCACGGGCACGCTGATCGTGCGGGCGCGCACCACGAGGTCGCCCGGCTACCCGCAGCGGTTCGCCTTCGACGCGAGCCCCAGCTATGCGCCCGACAAGCGGGTCACGATCGACAACGCCACCGACGCGACGTTCGTGCGCAGCTCCGGCGGCCAGCCCGGCACGATCGTCTCCCACACCCCGGCCGGCTGGAACCTCGCCGACCTCGGCTGCGCCAAGAACGGCGCCGGGCGCAGCCTCATCGCCACCGACGTGCCGACCGGCCAGGCCACCGTCACGGTGGCCCCCGGCGAGATCGTCACGTGCACGTTCACCTACACGCCGCCGCCCGCGCCGCCCGGGCTGACCCTCCGGCTGTACTCCGACAGCCCCGGCAGCGCCTTCGGCCTCTCCGTCGCCGACCCGTCCGGCGGCGCACCGCGGCAGCTGAGCGTCACGCCGACCGGCGACGGCTCGGCGGCGGTCGCGACCGGCGCCGACCTCGGCGCGCTGCCGCCGGGCGCCTACCCGGTGACGCTCACCGCCCCGGCCGGCGAGACCGCGCTGTGGAGCCTGGCCGGCGTGAGCTGCGGCGACCAGGAGCTCAAGCCCGACGGGACGGCCGTGACGGTGAACGTGACCACCGACGCGCCCACCGACTGCGCCCTGCGGGTCAGCCGCAAGGCCGGCTCGCTCGAGCTGCGCGGGGTCACCGTCGGCGGCACCGGCGCCGCGTCCTTCGCCGTCACGCCGCGCGCCCAGGGCGTGGCCGGCTGGTCCGGCGTCGCGACCACGACCGCGCCCGGTGTCACCGCGGTGGCCCAGGGTGACGTGCCCAAGTCACTGCCGTTCGGCGAATACCTGGTCACTCCGGTCCCGCCCATCTCCACCGCGGACGGCGGCTGGCGGCTGAGCTCGTTCGCGTGCGACCCGGGGGAGTCCCAGGACATGCCGAACCTGGGAGCGGACGTCGTACCCCTGGCCGCCGCGAACGCCGCCGCCAAGTGCACGGCGACGTACATCTTCGAGCCCGCCCGGCAGCTGCAGGTAACCCTCCGCTTCGCCGGCAACGTCGACGGCCGGGCCGGCGCCGTGGTGCTCGACGTCGACTGCGAGGACGGCTCGACCGGCCGGGCGGTGCTCGGCGACAGCGACAACGGCGAGGCCTCGCTGCCCGCCCCGCTGGGCTTCCTGAGCCCGACGAGGTGCACGATTCAGCGGCCCCAGGCGCCGGCGACCAAGAATGCCGAAGTCTCGATCGCCGCGAACGTGGACCCCAACCCCGGCAGCGCCCAGCTCGCGATCCCCGGCGTGGTCCAGATCGGGGCCGACAACGCGGCCGACGCCCAGGAGTACACGGTCATCGTCACGGTCACGTTCGACACCGGCGAGGCTACCCCGACGCAGCAGAAGGTCCTCGATACGTTCCGGGTCCTCCCGGTCGCCCTGATCGGGGCCGGTCTGGTCGGAATCGGCGTGGTCATCCTGTTGGTCATGGTCCTTCGGTCGCGTGTGGACTGAGCCCCGATCTTCACCGGAACCGGGGTTTTTCCGGGGTGCGCGGGTTGGGTAACTTTCTTGGTGATGACGCAGCCCAGGGCACTGATCGCCGAGCGATACCGACTGATCGAGTCGCTCGGCGCCGGTGGCATGGGCCGGGTGTGGCTGGCCCGCGACGAGGTGCTGCGCCGCGACGTGGCCATCAAGGAGGTCATCCCGCCGGCGAGCCTGACCCCGGACGAGCGCGACGAGCTGCGGATGCGCACCCTGCGCGAGGCGCGCGCGGCGGCCCGGCTCAACGACGCCAACGTCGTGCGCATCTACGACGTCGTGCACACCGAGCAGGCGCCGTGGATCGTGATGGAGTACGTCCCGTCGCGCTCGTTGCACCAGGTGATCGCCGAGGACGGGCCGCTGCCGCCGGAGCGGGTCGCGCAGATCGGTCTCGCCGTGCTGGCCGCGCTCAAGGCCGCGCACGGGGCCGGGGTGCTGCACCGCGACGTCAAGCCCGGCAACGTCCTGCTCGCCGACACCGGCCGGGTCGTGCTGACCGACTTCGGGCTGGCCGTGTTCGAGGGCGGCGACGGCGCCGTCACGCGGCCCGGGCTCATTCTCGGCTCGCCGCAGTACATTTCGCCGGAGCGGGCCCGGGAGGGCACCTCCGGCCCGGAGTCCGACATGTGGTCGCTGGGCGCCACGTTGTACGCCGCGGTCGAGGGCCGGTCGCCGTATGCGCGCTCGACGACGTACGCCACCCTGACCGCCCTGGCCACCGAGGAGCCCGACCCGCCGTCTCGCGCCGGCGTGCTCAAGCCCGTGCTCGGCGCGCTGCTGCGCAAGGATCCGCGGGCCCGCGCGGGCGTCGCCGAGACCGAGCGGCTGCTGCAGCGCGCCGCCGCCGGCGAGGGGCGCGGCTGGCCGTGGGGCATGCCGGCGCTGCCCCGCCCGCGCCGCTCCCGCGAGGGCCAGCCGGGCGCGTCCCGCGGCTCGTCCGGCAGTGCGCTGCGCGGGTACTCCCGCGGCTCCGCCCACTCCGGCGGCGCCTCGGGCGGGCGGCCGGATGCGGCGCGCCCGCCGGAGGAGCGGGAGGCCGCCGCGGTCGAGGCGATCGCGCCGGTCTCCGCCGCGCCGGGCGCCGCGTCCGACATGTCGCCCGAGCCGATCACCGTCTTCCAGGGCGCGCCGAGCATCACCTACCCGGGCCGGGCGAAGGGCAGCGCCGCGGTGCCGCCGGGCTCGGACGACCCGCCCGTCGTCGCGCTGAACTCGACCGACGACGACCTCGACCGGACCGTCCCGCGGCACCAGCGCTGGCGCTGGGTCGCCGCCGGCGTGGCGATCCTGGCGCTCGTGGTCGCCGCCGCGCTGTACTTCACCGACTCCGGCGACGGCACCGGCCAGGGCGCCGCCCCGCCGCAGACCACGGGCGCCCCGGCGCAGGCGGCCCCCGCCTCGCCATCGGCAAGCACGACCCCGTCACCGGTGGTCGAGGGCTCCAGCGGCGGCGCGGCCGTCCAGCTGCCGGAGGGCTACGAGTGGGTGACCGACCCGAAGTACGGCTGGCGGGTCGGCCTGCCGGCAGGCTGGATTCGCACCCCGCACCCGACGTCGGACTCGATGGTCTACTTCGTGAACAACACCGATTCGCGGATGCGCGTAGGCTTCGACACGTCGGACCACCCGCCGCAGGGCGACCCGAAGCAGGACTGGGAAAAGCAGGAGCGCGGCCGGCTGAACAGCCGCATGTATGCGAACTACCAGCGCATCAAGATCGCCGACGTCGACGGCTACCTCGGCGACTGCGCCGACTGGCAGTGGTTCTACGACAGCTCCCAGGGCCACATGCGCGTGTCCAACCTGGGCTGCCGTGTGCGCCCCAACCTGGGCCAGGCGATCTACTGGGAGTGCCCGGCGGACATGTGGAACTCCCCGCCGGTCCAGCAGATCTACAACATCATCAGGGCCTCGTTCCAGCCCCGCCCCGCCTGACGGGTGGTGCTACAGCGGGATGTTGCCATGCTTCTTCGGGGGCAGGGTCTCGCGCTTGGTGCGCAGCAGGCGCAGCGCCCGGACGATCTCGATCCGCGTGGTCGACGGGGGGATGACGCCGTCGACGTAGCCGCGCTCGGCCGCCACGTACGGGTTGGCCAGCGTGTCCTCGTACTGCTGAATCAGCTCCGCGCGCCGGGTGGCCGGGTCCTGGGCGTTGCGCAGCTCCTGGCGGTACAGGATGTTGACCGCGCCCTGGGCGCCCATCACCGCGATCTGCGCCGTCGGCCAGGCGAAGTTGAGGTCGGCGCCGAGGTGCTTGGAGCCCATGACGTCGTACGCGCCGCCGTAGGCCTTGCGGGTGATGACCGTGACCTTCGGTACCGTCGCCTCGGCATAAGCGAAGATCAACTTTGCGCCGCGGCGGATGATGCCGTCCCACTCCTGGCTGGCGCCGGGCAGGAAACCGGGCACGTCGACGAACGTCAGGATCGGGATGTTGAACGCGTCGCAGGTGCGCACGAACCGGGCCGCCTTCTCCGAGGCGTCGATGTCCAGGCAGCCGGCGAAGTGCATCGGCTGGTTGGCCACGACCCCGACCGGGTGGCCCTCGACGCGGCCGAAGCCCACGACGATGTTCTGCGCGAACAACGGCTGGACCTCGAGAAAGTCCTCGACGATCCCCTCGATGACCGTTTTGATGTCGTACGGCTGGTTCGCCGAGTCCGGGATGACGGAGTCGAGCGCCAGGTCCTCCTCGGTGACCTCCAGCGGCGCCGGGGCGGGCACGACGGGCGCGTCGTCCATGTTGTTGGACGGCAGGTAGGACAGCAGCGCGCGCACGTAGTCGATCGCGTCGTCCTCGTCGGCGGCGAGGTAGTGGGCGTTGCCCGACTTGGTGTTGTGCGTGCGCGCCCCGCCGAGCTCCTCGAACTCGATGTCCTCGCCGGTGACGGTCTTGATCACGTCCGGGCCGGTGATGAACATGTGCGAGGTCTTGTCGACCATGACGGTGAAGTCGGTGACGGCGGGGGAGTACACCGCGCCGCCCGCGCACGGGCCCATGATGAGCGAGATCTGCGGGATGACGCCCGAGGCGCGGACGTTGCGGAAGAAGATCTCGCCGTACAGCCCCAGGGAGACGACGCCCTCCTGGATGCGCGCGCCGCCGGAGTCGTTGATGCCGACGATCGGGCAGCCGATCTTCATCGCGAGGTCCATGACCTTGACGATCTTCTCGCCGAAGACCTCGCCGAGGCTGCCGCCGAAGACGGTGAAGTCCTGCGCGAACACGCACACCTGGCGGCCGTCGACGGTGCCGTAGCCGGTGAGGACGCCGTCGCCGTAGGGCCGGGTCTCCTCCAGGCCGAAGTTCGTGGACCGGTGCCGGGCCAGCTCGTCGAGCTCGACGAACGACCCGGGGTCGAGCAGCAGGTCGATGCGCTCGCGGGCGGTCTTCTTGCCGCGCGCGTGCTGCTTCTCCACGGCGCGGGCCGAGCCCGCGTGGACCGCCTCGTCCGTGCGGCGCACGAGATCCGCGAGTTTTCCGGCCGTCGTGTGAATGTCAGCGCCGACACCAGCCTGCTCAATGGTCACTCTCGGCATCGTAATCGCGCCGACATAGGGTCGACCTGTGAACATTTCCACCGGCGCCTCCTCGAACGCCGCGTACTCGGATCTGGACCGCCCGCCGCTGCACCAGGCCGCGCTGCGCCGCGCGCTGGTCGTCCCCGGCGGATTCTGGACCGACCTGCGCGTCGTCGACGAGACCGGCTCGACCAACGCCGATGTGGCGGCCGCGGCCCGTGACGGCGCGCCCGAGGGCCTGGTGATCGTCGCCGAGCGGCAGACCGCGGGCCGCGGCCGCCTGGGCCGGCAGTGGCAGTCCCCGGCCCGCGCCGGCCTGTCGCTGAGCCTGCTGCTGCGCCCGCAGGTGCCGCTGGCCCGGCTCGGGTGGCTGCCGCTGCTGGCCGGGGTCGCGCTGGCCGAGGCCGTGCGCCGGGTGGCCCGCATCGACGCCTACCTGAAGTGGCCCAACGACCTGCTGCTGCGGGGCGCCCGGTCCGGGTCGCCCGCGCAAAGCCAGCGAGCCGGACTGGGCGTAGACCGCAAGACCGCCGGCATCCTCGCCGAGGCGGCCGGCGACGGCGCCGTGGTCATCGGCATCGGGCTCAACACGACGCTGCGCGAGGACGAACTGCCCCGCCCGGACGCCACCTCGCTCGCGCTCGGCGGTGCGGTGAGCACCGACCGGGACCCGCTGCTGCGGGCGCTGCTGCGCGCGACCGCGGAGTGGTACGCGCGCTTCACCGAGCACAAGGGCGACCCGGAGGCGTCGGGGCTGCGCGAGGCGTACGTCTTCCACTGCGGCACCATCGGCCGCCGCGTGCGCGTCCAGCTGCCCGGCGGCGACGAACTGGAGGGCCTGGCCGCGGGCGTCGACGGTGACGGCCGGCTCCAGGTCACCGACCGGTTCGGCACCGTGCGCGCGGTCGCCGCCGGGGATGTCGTCCACGCCAAATTGGAAAAACCCGAATAGATACGGCCGGGTAGTCAATGCCGCCGGGTGGCGGCCAGGGTCTAGCCTCACCTCCGACATTCATGAACGAGGAGGGGTTGGCGTGGGGTTCCCGGAAAGCGTCCTGACCAAGGACGAGCAGGTGGTGCTGCACCTGCACCCCCACTGGAAGGCGCTGTTCCTGCCGGTGGTCTGGGCCGTCCTGGCCGTGGCCGCGGTCGCGGCGGCGGCGATCTTTACCAGCTGGAACGCGATCGTACTGCTGATCCTGGCCGGCGTGGCGCTCGTGGTGCTGCTGGTGGTCACCGTGTGGCCGTGGATCAAGTGGAAGACCACGCACTACGTCTTCACCAACGAGCGGGTGATCATGCGCAGCGGCGTCTTCTCGCGCAGCGGCCGGGACATCCCGCTGGGCCGGATCAACGACGTGTCGTTCTCACACTCGCTGTTCGAGCGGATGCTCGGCTGCGGCACGCTGACGATCGAGTCGGCCGGTGAGCGGGGTCAGGTGCAGCTGACCGACCTGCCGCACGTCGAGAAGACCCAGAGCACGCTGTACGAGCTGGTCGACGCGGACCGGCAGAAGCACACCTTCGGCGACGACGACCGCGAGGCGCTCGTCAAGGAGATCAAGCACGACTGAGCTTTGCGGCGGGCCCCCGCCTCAGCGCTTCGCGGCGGGGGTCTCCAGCTCCTCGGCCGGCTGACGGGGCGCGGGCGGCGCGGCCGCGTCGGAGAACGCCGCCTCGAGCCGCTCCATCTGTCGCTCGTCCGGGGCGATGGCGGCGGTGTCGGAGAAGGCCACCTCGAGGGCCTCGATCTCGCGCTCCTCGGCGGTGCGCGCCGGGGTGGCCGAGGTGAAGACGAACGTGCGGTACGCCCAGAAGCGGAAGATCATGGCGAGCGCGATGCCGGCCGCGTTGGCGATGTTGAAGGCCAGCCGGTCGCCCGGGTTGGACTCGCTGAAGTGCAGGCCATACTTGGCCACGGCCAGGACGGCCTCCTGGAGGAGCAGGCCAACCCCGTTGAGCGCGAAGAACAGCACGTATTCGCGGCGCACGCTGCTGCGGTCCCGGTCCTGATAGGTCCACTGCCGGTTCAGCACGTAGGAGACGGTCGTCGCGACGACCGCGGAGACGATCTTGGCCTTCAGCGGGCCGATGAACAGCAGCGCGTTGACCAGAGCGAAGTCGATGATCGTGTTGACCCCACCGACGGCCGCGAACCGGAACAGTTCGGTCGCGAGGGAGCGATACCGCTCGGGGATGAAACGGTCGCGAAGACTCCTGGCGAAGCGCACCGGCCAACCTTACGGTAAGCGACCAGGCGCCGCTCGCTCTCGCTGGGTGAGTGCAAGCCAGGTCACCCGGCGGTTTCACCCGCAGGCTCGGCCGCCGGCTTGCGGAACACGATCTGCCGGTAGGACCAGAACCGGAACGCAGTGCCCAGGACCAGGCCAATCCCGTTCTTCGACACGTTGTCGGCCAGGCGCGAGGTGAGCCCGAACCCGTAGTGGCTCACCCACAGGCACGTGAGCGCGATGAACAATCCGCAGAGGTTGAAGAGGAAATACAGTGCGTATTCGCGGCGCAGATCCGTGCGCACCCGGTCGCGCCACGTCCAGAAGCGGTTGCCGATGAATGCCACCGTCGCCGCGACCGTCATCGAGACCGCGCCGGCGACCAGCGAGTTGATGTGACCGAAGAGCAGGTTGAACACGACCGTGTCCACGACGAACGAGACGGCGCCGATCGTGCCGAACTTGCCGACCTCGCGGACCAGGCTCTCGAAGCGCTCGTAGAGGCGCGTGCGCAGCGATGGCTGGGGCGCCGACTTCAGGTCCGTCACCTTCGACAGGGTAAGGCACCGGACGGTTTGCGCAATGGTGCGCGCTGGGCGAAAAGTTCGCGCGATTTTCTGCGAACGGCCGCGAACTTCTCCGGAGTTTGTGCAGCGTTTCACAAGCTCTCGCGGTGCTGTGCCCGGCCGACCGGCTTAGGCTGAGACAAATCGGTTGGATTTCACGACGCGCTTGCCCCATCGCGCGCCGCGCTTCGCGCACCCCTCCGATGCACCCCAGGTCAACGCCGACCACGAGGAGTCTCCACATGTCTGCCCCGGTTACCGTGCCCGGCCTAGATCAGGCGCCGACCGCCCATCCCCGGCTACTCGCCTGGGTCCGTGAGGTCGCCGAGCTCACCAGACCCGAGCGGGTGGTCTGGTGCGACGGCTCCGAGCAGGAGTGGAGCCGCATCACCGACGAGCTGGTGGACAGCGGGGCCTTGGTCCGCCTGGCCGCCCGCCCGAACTCGTTCTGGGCCCGCACCGACCCGTCGGACGTGGCCCGGGTCGAGGAGCGCACGTTCATCTGCTCGGTCGACGAGGCCGACGCGGGGCCGACCAACAACTGGATGGCGCCGGACGAGATGAAGCGGCGCATGACCGAGCTGTACGACGGCTGTATGCGCGGCCGCACGATGTACGTCATCCCGTTCTGCATGGGCCCGCTGACCGCCGAGAACCCGATGTTCGGCGTCGAGCTCACCGACTCGCCCTACGTGGTCGCGTCGATGCGGATCATGACCCGGATGGGCACCGCGGTGGTCGAGCGCATGGGCGCCGACGCGCCGTTCGTGCCGTGCCTGCACTCCGTCGGGGCGCCGCTGGCCCCTGGCGACGAGGACGTGGCGTGGCCGTGCAGCGACACGAAGTACATCTCCCACTTCCCCGAGACCCGCGAGATCTGGAGTTACGGATCCGGTTACGGCGGCAACTCGCTGCTCGGCAAGAAGTGCTACTCGCTGCGCATCGCGAGCGTCATCGGGCGCGACGAGGGCTGGCTCGCCGAGCACATGCTCATCCTGAAGCTCACCTCGCCGGCGGGCGCGGTCAGGTACGTTGCCGCGGCGTTCCCGAGCGCGTGCGGCAAGACCAACCTCGCGATGCTGGAGCCCACGGTGCCGGGCTGGAAGGTCGAGACGCTCGGCGACGACATCGCCTGGATGCGCTTCGGCAGGGACGGCCGCCTCTACGCGGTCAACCCGGAGTTCGGTCTGTTCGGCGTCGCGCCCGGCACCGACTGGAAGACCAACCCCAACGCGATGCGCACGCTCGCCCGGGGCAACTCGATCTTCACCAACGTGGCGCTCACCGACAACGGCGACATCTGGTGGGAGGGCATGGGCGAGCCGCCCGCGCACCTGACCGACTGGCACGGGGCCGACTGGACGCCGGAGTCCGGCGAGCTGTCGTCGCACCCGAACTCGCGCTTCTGCGCGCCGATCGAGCAGTGCCCGATCCTGGCTCCGGAGTACGACGACCCGCGGGGCGTGCCGATCGACGCGATCCTCTTCGGCGGGCGCCGCAAGACGACCATCCCGCTGGTCACCGAGGCGCGTGACTGGGTGCACGGCGTCTACCTGGGCGCGACGCTGTCCAGCGAGACCACTGCCGCGGCGGTCGGCCAGGTCGGCGTCGTGCGCCGGGATCCGATGGCCATGTTGCCGTTCATCGGGTACCACGGGGGCGACTACTTCGCACACTGGATCGAGATGGGCAAGGGCGCCGGCGGCGACGCTTCCAAGCTCCCGCGGATCTTCTACGTGAACTGGTTCCGCCGCGGCGAGGACGGCCGATTCCTCTGGCCCGGGTTCGGCGAGAACTCCCGGGTGCTCAAGTGGGTCGTCGAGCGGATCGAGGGCACCGCCGAGGCCGTGGAGACCCCGATCGGGGCGGTGCCGGTGCCCGGCTCGCTCGACGTGTCGGGCCTCGACATCTCCGCGGAAGACCTGGCCGCGGTGCTCCACGTCGACCCGGCCGAGTGGCGCGAGGAGCTGCCCCAGATCGCGGCGTGGTTCGAGAAGTTCGGCGAGAAGTTGCCCGGTGTTCTCTGGGCCGAACTCGATGCGCTCCGTGCTCGTCTCGGCGCCGCGTAATTTCCCATAACCGCAGGTGAGCGGCCGGTCCCCCGGGTGACCGGCCGCCGCTGCGTTTACAGATTCGGTACTGTCCGGTCCCCGGCTAGCGGTGTTGTTTCGCCCGGTAGGTCGCTAGTCTTCTCTGCCGTGGGTTTGCGTCACGTGGTTTATTCGCTGTACGAGAAGCGTCTCGCCCGGAGGCTGCTCGGCAAGCCGACGCCGCACCACGTCGGGGTGATCGTCGACGGCAACCGCCGCTGGGCGCGCGAGATGGGGTACGTCGATCCCAACGACGGCCACCGCGTCGGCGCCGAGCGGATCAAGGAACTGCTGCGCTGGTGCGACGGCGCCGCGGTCAAGCACGTCACGCTCTGGCTGCTCTCCACCGACAATCTCTCCCGCCCGGCGCAGGAGCTCGACCCGCTGCTGCAGATCATCGAGAGCCTCGCCGCCGACCTGGCCGCCGAGCGCAACCCGTGGGAACTTCGGATCGTCGGCGCGCTCGACCTGCTGCCGAGCTCCAGCGCCCAGGCCCTCAAGGCGGCCCAGGAGAAGACGGTCGACCGCACCGGCGGCGCTCAGGTCAGCCTGGCCGTGGGCTACGGCGGCCGCCGCGAGATCGCCGACGCGGTCCGCTCGCTGCTGCACGAGCACGCCAAGGCCGGCACGACGATCGAGGAGCTCGCCGAGATCCTGGACGTCGACCACATCTCCGATCATCTGTACACGCGCGGCCTGCCCGACCCGGACCTGGTCATCCGCACCTCGGGCGAGCAGCGCCTGTCGGGCTTCCTGCTCTGGCAGAGCGCCCATTCGGAGTTCTACTTCTGCGACGTACATTGGCCGAGCTTCCGCCGCACCGACTTCCTGCGTGCGCTGCGCTCCTACGCCAACCGCCAGCGCCGCTACGGCGCCTGACTCCGCGCCGGCCATTCGCGCCAAAGACAGGTCTCAATCCGGATAAATCCAGACACTTCGTGTCCAGATTTATCCGACTTATACCCCGACAGGCGAAAAATGCGATAAGTCGTGGCGCGCAGCGCCCGACTTATCAATGGAAGAACGACCGCCAATTGGCTGGCGGCACCAGCCCGCGGGCAAGTCTCTGTGATCATGTACTCGGCGACCGCGGTGGGCGGGTTCGTCATGATCCACCGTTGCCGTGCCGACTATCCAGGATGGCCGAAAATGCCCTCCCCCCGTCCGACTTCGACCCCACCCCGCGGCCCTGGACTCGATCGCGGTCTTCTCCCGGACGGCGATCGAGCGCCGCGCCGCCCCGATCTACGACCGCACCCCGTCCGGCAAGACGTTCCGCCTGGCCGAGCTTCCTGACGGTGAACGAGTCCGGCCCGATCACCGAGATCCGCCGGGTGCACGACCTCGACGCCGTGGAGCGCCTGATGCCCGACCTGCTGCTGGGGACTGTGTAAAAAATGGCTGTGATCGCAGCCATCTTTTACACGTGATCCTGCGCCATCCCGGACGGCCGGCACGGCAACGGCGACTGCCCTCTCCCGTCCCGCTTCGACCCCACCCCGCAGCCTATTTTCGACTCATCACGGAGTAGCGCTGCTCCTTGTACGTGTCCACTCCGTGATCATGGAAAGCCGGGCGGTTGCTGCATGATCGCGGAAACGTTGTGCTGGCCGGTCCTGGCGAGGTTGGTCAGCGCTGCCCGAAGCGGGCTTCTCGGGATGCTGACGACCCGATTGACGGTTACGCTAAATCCGATTTATACCCTGACAGGCGAAAAATGGGATAAGTCGCGGCACGGAGTGTCCGACTTATCGATGGACATCGCCGGCCATGGAAGCCGGCGACGCCGGGTTCGCAGGGCGTTCGGGCCTGATCGGCTGGGAATCACGGTCACGATCTAGTGGATTTTGCCGGTACCCGATAGCGTCATTGCTGTGGTGGGGGTTTTCCCCGCCATCCGAGGCCCGGACCGAGCGAACGCATGTGAAGCCACGGGGCCAAGCACCCGACCCCGTGCGGGCGTCGGAGGACGCGAGTGCGGGCGGCGAGGTGCCCGCCCCCGGAGATCCCGTGACCGTTCGCCGTAGTCCCTCAGCATCCTCCGCATCCTCCTCGGAGCCGGCGCCAGCGTCGGACCAGCAGCCCGTCAAGGCTGTTCGCCGCACTCGCAAGAAGGCCGAGGAGGCCCCCGTTCCCGCCCGGCGCACCTTCGTGCTCGACACCTCCGTCCTCCTGTCCGATCCGGGCGCCTTCCTGCGCTTCGGCGAGCACGACGTGGTCCTGCCCCTGGTCGTCATCTCTGAGTTGGAGGGTAAGCGGCACCACCCCGAGCTGGGCTACTTCGCGCGGCGCTCGCTGCGCTTCCTCGACGAGCTGCGGGCCAAGCACGGCCGGCTGGACGAGCCGCTGCCGCTGACCGACACCGGGGGCACTCTGCGCGTCGAGCTCAACCACGCCGACCAGCACGTGCTACCGGCCGGGTTCCGGGCCGACACCGACGACGCGCGCATTCTCGCCGTCGCGCTCGCGATGCAGGCCGAGGGCAGGGACGTCCTGCTGGTCACGAAGGACATGCCGCTGCGGGTGAAGGCGGGCTCGGTGGGCCTGGCGGCCGACGAGTACCAGCCCGGGCCGGCCGCCGATCACAGCTGGACCGGCATGGTCGAGCTGGGCGTCAGCGAGGCCGACGTCAAGCGGTTGTACGCCGGGGAGGCCGTCGACCTCGACGGCGCCGGGGACCTGCCCGTGCACACCGGCCTGGTGCTCTCCTCGCCCAACGGCTCGGCGCTGGGGCGCGTCGGCACCGACAAGTCGGTGCGGCTGGTGCGCGGCGACCGCGAGGCGTTCGGCGTCAGGGGGCGTTCGGCGGAGCAGCGTGTCGCGCTCGACCTGCTGCTGGACGACTCGGTCGGCATCGTGTCGCTCGGCGGGCGAGCCGGCACCGGCAAGTCGGCGCTCGCGCTCTGCGCCGGCCTCGAGGCGGTCATGGAGCGGCGCAAGCACAAGAAGGTCATCGTCTTCCGGCCGCTGTACGCGGTCGGCGGCCAGGAGCTGGGATACCTGCCCGGCAGCGAGGCCGAGAAGATGTCGCCGTGGGCGCAGGCCGTGTTCGACACGCTCGGCGCGCTCGTGCACGACAACGTGATGGAGGAGGTCGCGGGCCGGGGCATGCTCGAGGTGCTGCCGCTGACCCACATCCGCGGCCGGAGCCTGCACGACGCCTTCGTGATCGTCGATGAGGCGCAGTCGCTCGAGCGGGGCGTGCTGCTGACCGTGCTGTCGCGCATCGGCAGCAACTCGCGGGTGGTGCTCACCCACGATGTTGCGCAGCGTGACAACCTCCGGGTCGGTCGGCACGACGGTATCGCCGCGGTGATTGAGGCGCTGAAGGGCCATCCGCTCTTCGCACATGTCACCCTCACCCGTTCGGAGCGTTCTCCGATCGCGGAGGTCGTCACGGATCTGTTGGAAGACCTGCCGTTCGAGCGCTAGCGGCGGCCGGACTTGAGGGAATGCGTCCGAATTGCCCAGTGATTAGAATCACAGAAGGTAGCGTTTGGGTTCTCACCCGCGAATGCACTAGGCGATGGTGGGTCTCGAGCGCATGACGCCAGGCAAGTCGGCATCAGGCGCTCACGGTGCGTAAGGGTCCGGATGGGTCACAGCCCGTCCGGACCCGGTCCCCCCGCGAGGGGGCGGCGCCGTGTCCCTGTCCCCGACGAATGGATGACTTCGTGATCCGGCTGTGGCACCGGGTCGGCACCATCCGAGCTGTGTTCGCCCTCGTGATCCTCGCGGGACTGGTGGGCGGGCTCGTGATTGCCGGCCTGCAGACCCAGCACGACGCGCCCGCGAACTCGGTCAAGGCCGCCGGCGCCGCGTATCCGCTCTCCTCGTCGTCCGCGACGCCGTCGGCGTCGCGCCCGCCGGCCAACGCCGACGAGGCCGACGCCCTGGCCAAGGCCAAGGACGCCGCTTCCGACGCTTCGGTGCAGGCCAAGGCGGCCGACGACGAGGCCCGCAAGAAGGCCGAGGAGGCGGCGAGCCGGTCGAACCAGCGCACCACGACCGCGCCGCCGACGAACTCGCCCCCGAAGTATCCGGTCCCCAGCTCGTGCGACGCCTACTCGGGCAACAAGAAGATCGGCTGCGCGGTGCTCGTGGGCTACGGCTTCGGGCTCGACCAGATGCCGTGCCTCGAGAAGCTGTGGGACAGGGAAAGCCACTGGAACGTCAGCGCCGCGAACAAGAGCAGCGGCGCGTACGGCATCCCGCAGGCCCTGCCCGGCAGCAAGATGGCCAGCGTCGGCGCGGACTGGAAGACCAACCCCGAGACGCAGATCCGCTGGGGCCTGAACTACATCAAGGGCCGGTACAACACGCCCTGCGGCGCCTGGTCGCACAGTCAGTCGACCGGCTGGTATTAAACGGGCACTCCGGGCAAACGCGAGCGCCGTCGCACCTATGTGTGGCGGCGCTCGCGTGTACCTGCTACCACGGTGACGTGGCGATCGACTCTGAGCGGCAGTCCGACCCGACGCGCTTCGGCACGGAGGCCTTCTACGCCTCCATCGGCCGCGCGTTCGTGGCCATGTGCGCCTTCGTCCCGGTGCTGTTCCTCATCGAGTACCTCGACATCCTGTCCGGGCACCGCCTGGACCAGGAGGGCGGCATCCGTCCCCACCACCTCGACGGCCTCGACGGCATCGTCTTCTCGCCGTTTCTGCACGTCAGCTTCGACCACGTGCTGGCCAACAGCGTCCCGCTGATCCTGCTGGGCACGTTCGTGCTGGCCGCGGGCGCCTCTCGCTTCTGGCTCACCACGGTGTTCATCGCGATCGTCGCCGGCGTCGGGGTGTGGTTCACCGGCGACGGCAACAGTGTGGTGGTCGGCGCCAGCGGGGTGATTTTCGGGTACCTCGGCGTCATCCTCATGCGTGGCGTGGTCGAGCGCAGCTGGTGGCACATCGCGGTCGGCCTGCTGATCGGGCTCCTCTACGGATGGCAGCTCGTCGGCGTGCTCCCCGGCGATCCGGACATCTCCTGGCAGGGTCACCTGTTCGGGTTCATCGGCGGGCTCGTCGCCGCGATCCTGTTCCGCCGGCGCCGCCCGAAACCGGTCGAACACGTCGATACACTGGCCCTCGGGCCGGACCTGTCGTAGCGTCTGCCGCATGCGGGAAGTCGACCTCGCCATTGTGGGCGCGGGACCGGCGGGGCTGTTCGCCGCCTATTACGCGGGATTTCGTGGGCTGTCCACCGCCGTGATCGACGCGCTGCCCGAGCCGGGCGGCCAGGTCACGGCGATGTACCCGGAAAAGATGATCTTCGACGTCGCCGGTTTCCCCGGCATCCGCGGCCGTGATCTGGTCGCCAACCTCGTCGAGCAGGCAGCGCAGTTCAACCCCGAGTACGTGTTGGGGGTACGCGCCGAGGGGTTGTCCTATGCGGATGACCGGCCCGTGCTCACGCTGTCCGACGGGCGGTCGCTGCACTGCGGGGCGGTGCTCATCACCGGCGGCCTGGGCAGCTTCACCGCCCGCCCGCTGCCCGCCGCCGAGGGCTTCCACGGCGAGGGACTCGTCTTCTTCGTACCCCACCTGGCCGAGCTGGCCGGGCACGACGTCGTCATCGTCGGCGGCGGCGACTCCGCCTTCGACTGGGCGCTGGCGCTGCAGCCGATCGCGAAGTCGGTGACGCTGGTGCACCGCCGCGACAAGTTCCGCGCGCACGCCTCCACCGTCTCCCGGGTGCAGGCGCTGCCGGTCGAGATCGTGGTCAACGCCGAGGTCACCAAGCTGCTCGGTGACGGGCGGGTCTCGGCGGTCGAGGTGGTGGCCCGCGGCGGCGAGGCGCGCACCCTCCCGGCGGACACGGTCGTGGCCGCGCTCGGCTTCACCGCCGACCTCGGCCCGCTCGCCGACTGGGGCCTGGAGCTCGACAAGCGCCACATCCGGGTCGACTCCACGACGGCCACCAACCTGCCGAGGGTCTTCGCCGCCGGGGACATCAGCGAGTACAACGGGAAGGTCCGCCTCATCGCGGTCGGCTTCGGCGAGGCGGCCACCGCCGTCAACAACGCCGCCGTGATCATCGACCCCGCGGCGCACCTCTTCCCGGGACACTCCAGCGACAACGGCTGAACCCGGCCGCAACTCCCCAACCACCGGTGCGCATCGCCGATGTGAGAAGGCGTGGTGGGCGTCCGTCTGCAGGTCCTCGGCGTGGTGCTCCTGGGCATGCTGGTGTCCGGCGGCGCCGGCCTGCTCATGCACCGCGTGGAGCGCGACGGCGCGGCCCAGGCCCTGGACCGGCGCACCGCCGCCGCGCAGGACGCGGTCGCCTCAGCCGCGCAGCGGTACGTCGACGCCCTGCAGCTCGTCGCGGGCGCCCTGGAGGCCCTCCCGGCGCTGGAGGCCACCTCCTTCGCCACGGTGACCCAGCCGCTGGGGCAGCTGTGGCTGCCTGGCGCCGTGTCCGTCGACTACGTCGTGGCGGTGCCCGACTCCGGCGTCGCCGACGCCCAGGCCGCCTGGCGGGGCCGCGGACTGCTGGGCCTGATCCTGACCGCCGCGCCCGGGGGCCGGCGAGCACTACTTCGCCGTGCTCGCGCGCGGCCTGGCCACCGGGGCCACCGGGCCGCCGTGAGGGCTCGGCCTACGCTCGCAGGCTCCCCGCCAGCTGCTCCAGCTGGCTCTCCTTCGCCTGGCCCACGATGATCACCGTGCGGCTGCCGCCGGTCTGCATGATCGCGCGCTCGCCCGGACGCCCCTGCGACAGGCGCTGCCACTGCTGGCCGGCGATGGTGACCGCGCCGTCGTCGCGGGCGTCCTTGCCGATGATCGCCGGCACGAGCTCCGCCGTGGGCTTGGCGCTTTCCACCAGCTGCAGGGCGCCGTCATCCGGTGCGGTCACCCCGAGGCGGAGGATGCCGTCGGTGTATGTCGCTGAGGAGATCCGCCAGCCGCTCGGCAGCCCTTCCGGCTTGAGCAGCTCGAACTGCCCCGCGCGCTGGACCGAGCCGTAGACCTCGGTCGTGTCGACCATGGGTGGCGCGTCGTGCCCGAGGAAGCGGTAGAAGCCGACGATGAGGAATACCGGCACGATCAGGACCAGCATGGACAGCGCCATGTCCCGCGGCCGGCGGGTCTTGGTCTCGCGGGTCTGCTGTGTCGGAGTCGCCACGCATCCATCTTGACAGGCGATGCGGACCGGGCGCCTGTCAGGATTGCTTGACGGAGTTTTGTGTTACCGAACACACCCACGCAACGACGCGCGAGGAGTGCACGAATGAATCGTGAGATGGACCGGAACCTGGCCCTCGACCTCGTACGGGTCACCGAGGCGGCCGCGATGGCCGCCGGCCGCTGGGTCGGCCGGGGTGACAAGAACGGCGGCGACGGCGCGGCCGTCGACGCCATGCGCCTGCTGATCAACTCGCTGCCCATGCGCGGCACGGTGGTGATCGGCGAAGGCGAGAAGGACAACGCGCCGATGCTCTACAACGGCGAGAGCGTCGGCGACGGCACCGGCCCCGAGGTCGACGTGGCGGTCGACCCGATCGACGGCACCACCCTCATGAGCAAGGGCATGCCCAACGCCCTGGCCGTGCTCGCGGTGGCCGAGCGGGGCGCGATGTTCGACCCCTCCGCGGTGTTCTACATGGAGAAGCTCGCCGTCGGCCCGGACTGCGCCGACGTGGTAGACATCGACGCGGGGGTCGAGGAGAACCTGCGCCGGATCGCCAAGGTGAAGCGCTCCAGCGTCTCCGAGCTCACCGTCTGCATTCTGGACCGGCCGCGCCACCAGGAGCTCGTCCAGCAGGTCCGGCACACCGGGGCCCGGATCCGCTTCATTTCCGACGGCGACATCGCGGGGGCGATCAGCGCGGCCCGGGAGGTCAGCGAGACCGACGTGCTCATGGGCATCGGCGGCACCCCGGAGGGCATCGTCGCCGCCGTGGCGCTCAAGTGCATGGGCGGGGCGATCCAGGCGAAGCTGTGGCCGCGCGACGACGCCGAGCGGGAGAAGGCGATCGCCGCGGGCCACGACCTCTCGCGCGTGCTGCACACCGACGACCTGGTCAGCGGCGACAACATGTTCTTCTGCGCGACGGGCGTGACCAGCGGCGACCTGCTCAAGGGCGTGCGGTACCGCTCGGGCGGCGCCTACACCCAGTCGATCGTGATGCGGTCGCGCTCGGGAACGATCCGCTGGATCGACTCGTTCCACCGCCTAGAGAAGCTGCGCGCGTACTCGCTCGTCGACTTTTCCTGACCGCGCACGCACGGGACGGGCGCGTCTGCGATTGGTGGACCGGACGGGTCGGCGTGGCGCTTCCAGCGTGGCGCACCCCGGCCGGTCGCCCGCGCTTTGTGTCCCGGCCGTCCGCCGACACCGACCCGTCCGTGCAGGCGTTACATTTCCGGAAATGTCGGGCCTCCGGCCGACATTTCCGACTTTTCGCCCGCCGGGGTATTCAGGCGCTTCGCAGCGTCTCGCGGATGGCCTCGTCCAGCGGCGTCGCGGTCAGGCCGAACTCCCCGGTCACCCGCGAGGAGTCCATGACGAACGGCCGCGCGTGCTGGTACCGGATCTCCAGGAACTCCTTGGCCATCTTGTCGAACAGCGCCGCCCCCTGCACCGCCACCAGCGGATAGGCGCGCAGCCGCGGCGCGGCCAGCCCGGCGAGCTCGGCCACCCGGGTGAGCAGCCGCCGTGCGGTCGTCGGCGCCGGCGACGGCGTGTGCCAGGCCCGGCCCCAGGCCCGCTCGTCCTTCGCCAGCTCGACGAGCGTGCGGGCCGCGTCGGCCGTGTACGTGTAGGTGTGCGGCACGTCCAGCGGCGCCGGCAGCCAGGCGGTCCTGCCCTGGCGCATGGCCGGCAGGGCCTGCTCGATCAGGGAGTACCGCGGCCCGATCCAGTCCGAGGAGCGCACCTCGAACGCGCGGACGCCCGAGGCCAGCGCGTCCTGCCACATCTTCGCCCGGACCCGCCCCTTGACGGTGGTGGCGGCCAGCGGCATGTCCTCGGTCATCGGCCGGTCGACCGGCCCGTACCCGTACAGGTTCCCGGTGAGCGCCAGTACCGCGTCGTTGGCCTCGGCGGCCCGCAGCAGTGCGTCGGCGATGGGCGGCCAGGCGGTCGGCCAGGCGTAGTACGCCGGGTTGGCGCAGTTGTAGATCACGCTCGCGCCCTTCGCGACCCGCAGCAGCGCGGCCCCGTCGCCGCCGCGCGTGACGACGCGCACCTCCTCGCCGGTCTCCGCGACGCGCAGCGCGATGGCGGTACCGACCGACCCGGCCCCGACGACGACCTGCATGGCAGCCTCCTCATGCTCTAATTGGAGAGCATTGCTCTCGATACAGAGCATAGGGCGACGCCACGTCGCCGACAAGAGCAGTGCTCTCGAATCGGAGCGTGTGTAATGATGGCCACATGAAGGCGAACTCGATCAGGGCCCGCGTCCGGGCGGAGATGACCGACGAGATCAAGGAGATCGCCCGCCGCCACCTGGCCACCGACGGCGCGAACCTCTCGCTGCGCGCCGTGGCCCGGGACCTGGGCGTGGTGAGCTCGGCGATCTACCGGTACTTCGCCAGCCGCGACGAACTGCTCACCGCCCTGATCCTGGACGCATACAACGCGCTGGGCGGCTTCGCCGAAGAGGCCGAGGCAGCGGTACCACGGGACGCGTACACCGACCGCTGGCTCGCGGTAGCCGGCGCGGTACGCGACTGGGCTCTGGCGCGGCCGCACGAGTACGCGCTCATCTACGGCAGCCCGGTCCCCGGCTATCGGGCCCCGGAGGACACGGTCGCCCCGGCCACCCGCGGGGTCCGCGTGCTCGGCGGCATCCTGCAGGACGCGGCCGTCGCCGGCGCGCTGGCCCCGAACGACGATCCGCCGCTACCGCCGGCCTCGGCCGAGGACGTGGCCCGGATCAGCGAGGCGATCGCCCCGGACGTGCCACCCACCACGATGGTGCGCGGCCTGTCCGCCTGGGTGGCCCTGTTCGGCCAGGTGAGCTTCGAGCTCTTCGGCCAGCTGCGCAACACGATCAACCACCGCGACGAGTTCTTCGCCCACCAGATGCGAGCCCACGCCCGCTACATAGGCCTACCCACCTGAGGATCGCAACACGTCGTTCAGGCGCGCCGCCTGTCGGGTGAGGTGGTCGCGCTCGGCGAGGTTGGTGGCGACGCGGGCCGCGTCCCTGTACAGCCGAGCCGCGAGCGGGAGGTCGCCGGCCCGCTCCCGAAGGTACGCCTCCACCGCCGTGTATCTGGGAACCGTCGGATCCACGTGTGCCAGGGCGGCCAGACCGGCCTGTACCCCGTCCGCCTCACCCACCGCGACGGCACGGTTCAGACGTACGACGGAGTTGTCGGTGAGACGGTCGAGTTCGTCGTACCACTCCACGATCTGCACCCAGTCGGTCTCATCCGCCGTCCGTGCGTCGGCGTGCAGGGCTGCGATCGCGGCCTGCGCCTGGTATTCGCCGAGCCGGTCGCGCGCCAGCGCCTGCTGCAGGATCGCAACTCCCTCGGCGATCAGCAGCGTGTCCCACCGGGACCGGTCCTGCTTCGCCAGTGGGACGAGCGCGCCGTCGGGTGTCGTACGCGCGGCGCGGCGCGCATGGTGCAGCAGCATCAGCGCGAGCAGGCCGGACGCCTCCTCGTCGTCGGTCATCGAGGTCACCTGCCGGGTCAGCCGGATCGCCTCGTCGGCGAGGTCGACCTCGCCGCTGTAGCCCTCGTTGAAGACCAGATAGAGCACCCGCAGGACGGTGGCCAGGTCACCGGGCTCGTCGAAGCGCACATCCGAGACGGTGCGCTTGGCCCGGCTGATGCGCTGGGCCATGGTTGCCTCGGGCACCAGGTACGCCTGCGCGATCTGCCGCGTCGTCAGGCCGCCCACCGCCCGCAGCGTGAGCGCCACAGCGGATGCCGGGGTGAGCGACGGGTGAGCGCACAGGAAGTAGAGCCGCAGGGTGTCGTCCCTGTCCTCGGTCGGGCCCGGCGGCGGCTCGGCCTCGACCCGGGCCTCGCGGGCGTGCCGGGCGCTCTCCGCCCTGGTCGCGTCCAAGAACTTCCGCCAGGCGACCGTGATCAGCCAACCCGTCGGATCCGCCGGCGGGTCCGTCGGCCACGTCGCCAGCGCCCGGATCAACGCCTCCTGCACGGCGTCCTCGGCCGTCGCGAAGTCGCCTCCACGACGGACGAGGACACCGGTGACCGCGGGAATCAGATCCCGCAGCAGGGTTTCGTTCACTCCGCGACAGTAGGCGCGGCGGTCAGGAACGGACGCACCTCGAGCCATTCGTAGATCGGCTTGCCGTCCGGGCCAGGCGCGGCCGAGAGTTCGCCCGCCAGCTCGACGGCTCGCTCGTACGTCTCCACGTCGATCACCATCCACCCGGCGATCAGGTCCTTGGTCTCCGCGAACGGGCCGTCGGTGACCGGCGGCCGACCCTTGCCGCCGTAACGGACGAACGTCCCCTCCGGGGACAACGCCTGTTCGTCCACGTATTCGCCCGTGCCCTCCAACCTGGCCGCGAAGTCGCGCATGTACTGCACGTGCGCGTCGATGTCCGTCGGCGTCCACCGGTCCATCGGGTCGAAGTCGACGACGGGAGCCGGTCCGCCGCGGTAGTGCTTGAGCAGCAGGTACTTGGCCATGAGTGTCCTCCTTCGGCGCGACGCGACCATTGTGGCCGCGTTCGCACCGGGGACGACGCCGATCACCGATTCTCGACATCGGCCCGGCGGGCGCTGGTGCCGCGGTCCACCGGCCCGACCCTCACGACCGGTTCCGCTCGGCCAGGTCCTGCAGGAATCGCGGTAGCCGACCGGCGCCGAAGTCGTAGTAGCGCACCCAGTGCGGCGTGATCGCGATTCGCGCCATCTGGTCGTACATCATGCGGCAGTTCCGCTCGAACTCGGCCGCCGCTTCGGCGTCGAGGAACCTCCGGGCGCCGGCGAGATATTCGTCGGGCACGCCGTCGACGATCTCGACGCTCGCCCGCCCGCGTATCGAAAGCGCTCGCGCCTGGTCGGGCGTTTCGCCCGCATCGATGGTCAGTGCGACATCCGGGCGGGCCGACAACGCCGCAACCTTCGGCGAGGTCGTGGCCGTGGAGATCACGACCTGGTCGCCGGTCCAGAAGAAGGCGACCGGGATCACCCGCGGTGTTCCGTCCTTCCCGATGTACGCCAGACGGGCCAGGTGGGGGGACGTGAGCAGCTCTTGCGCGCCGGACCTGGAGAGTTCGTCGTCGATGTTCTGCCGGTCCATGGTGTTTCCTTCCGTCACGGCGCGACCGTTGTGGCCGCGGTCGAACCGGGGACGGCGCCGGTCGCGGATTCTCGACATCGGCGAGGAAAACCAGGGGGAGTGCACCGGGCTGCCTGCTGGCGCCGGCCGTTGGCGAGGCGGCCGCGTGCGGCGGGCCCTGCCTGGCCGGGCCGGTATGGCCGGATTGTTCGGTCTTGTCCGAGTTGGCTGGGCGGCGGTCAGGAGTCGGACGGTGTGAGCCGGGCCCGCGCCGCGTCGAGCCAGCGTTGGCAGATCGTGGCCAGCTCCTCGCCGCGCTCCCACAGCGCCAGCGACTCCTCCAATGTCGAGCCGCCCGACTCCAGGCGCTCGACGACCGTGGCGAGCTCGGCGCGGGCCTGCTCGTACGTCAACGACGGCGCCGGCTCGGCCGTCTTCGGCTCGCTCACGCGGTTGACCCCTCTCCCGAAGAAGCTCTCATAACACCGAACCACACTCCGGCGCCGAAACCCAGCAGGGCGCTCATGTGGCCGTGTGCGACAGGAACAGGACCGAGTCGGCGCGTCGGTAGCCGACGCGGGAGTAGACGCGCTCCTGGGCGTCGCCGGCGGGGGTGAGGAACGCCAGGGTCGCGCCGGCGGCGAACGCGGCGCGGGTCAGCTGGAGGGTCAGGGCGCCGCCGAGGCCGAGGCGCTCGTAACTCGGGCGCACCGCGATGCCCGCCACCTCGCTGATGCCGTCGCGCACGGCGACCGCCACACCGCCGCCGGCCGGGTCGCCCGACGCGGCATCGCGGGCCAGGAGCTGGAGCTGGCCCCCGGCGGCCTTGGCGCGGGTCGCGACCACGTGCTCCGGCGTCGGGGGCGGCTCCCCGAACGCCTCGTGCTGCGCGGCCAGCATCGCAGCCGTCTCGGCGTCGGTGCCGGGAGCGACCAGCTCGAAGCCGGCCGGCACCGGCTGGTCGACGTCGGCGCCGGGCGTGCACACCATGAGCGGCAGCCGGTCGGCGACGGTGAACCCGGCCGCGAGCAGGGCCGGCTCGACGGCGGGGGCGAGGCCCGGCAGATATTCCAGCCGCGGCGCCCGGCCCCGGCTGGTGAACGCCGCCACGAGCGCCTCGACGTCGGCCGGGGTCGGCACGGCGTCCGGGTCGGGGATCGCGTAGTTCAGGTAGACGTTCGGGTCGTGCGCGGTGATCGTCACCGTGAACGGCCCGGCGCGCACCACCTCGCGGCCGCTGCTCGCGCTGGCCAGCATGTACTCCTGCAGGCGCCGGGACATCATCGTCCTTCCACGATCGCGGCCAGCGATCCCTCGGCCAGCCTGATGCGCAACCGCTCCTTGGCGGACACCTCGCCCGGCGAGCGCACCACGGCCCCGTCCTCGCGCTGGACGATCGCGTAGCCCCGCTGCAGGGTGGCCGACGGCGAGAGCGTGCGCAGCCGGGCGAGCGTGTGCTCGATCTCGGTGCCGGCCCGGTCGAGGCGGTGCACGAGATTGCGGGTGGCCCGGTCGCGCAGCGCGGCGACGTCGGCGGCGCGCACGTCGACCATGGTCAGCGGCCGGGCGATCGACGGGCGGGAGCGCAGCGCGTCGAGCCGGTGCTGCTCGCGGTCGAGCAGGCCGCGCAGCGACCGGTCGAGCCGCTGCTTGGCCTGGCCGATCAGGCGCAGCTCCTCGCCGAGGTCGGGCACGATGCGCTTGGCGGCGTCGGTCGGGGTGGAGGCGCGCACGTCGGCGACGTAGTCCACGAGCGGCACGTCGGTCTCGTGCCCGACCGCGGAGACGATCGGCGTGCGGCAGGCGAACACCGCCCGGCACAGGGCCTCGTCGGAGAAGGGCAGCAGGTCCTCGGTCGAGCCGCCGCCGCGCGCGAGCACGATGACGTCGACCGTCTCGTCGCGGTCGAGCACGGCGAGCGCGTCGATGATCTGCGGTACGGCGGAAGGCCCTTGCACCGCCACGTTGATCACCCGGAAGTCGACCGTCGGCCAGCGCCGCCGCGCGTTGGTGAGCACGTCGCGCTCGGCGGCGCTGGCCCGGCCCGTGACGAGCCCGATGCGCCGCGGCAGGAACGGCAGGCGCCGCTTGCGCTCCCGGGCGAAGAGCCCCTCGGCGGCCAGCAGCTTCTTGAGCTGCTCCAGCCGCGCCAGCAGCTCGCCGAGGCCGACCTGGCGGATCTCGTCGGCGCGCAGGCTCAGGGTGCCGCGCGCGGCGTAGAACTCAGGCCGTGCGTGCACGACGATCCGCGCCCCGTCGTTGAGGCCGGGCGCGCCGAGGTCGACCACGTCGCGGTTGGTGGTCACGGTCAGGCTCAGGTCGGCCGACGGGTCGCGCAGGGTGAGGAATACGGTGTTGGTGCCGGGCCGCCGGGTGATCTGCGCGACCTGCCCGTCCACCCAGATCCAGCCGAGCCGGCCGATCCAATGGCTGATCTTCTGGCTGACGACCCGAACCGGCCACGGCTGCTCACTCGTCGACGCGGTTTCAGTCATGCGAACACCCTAAACACCGGGTACGACAGAAAAGTCAGCCACGCAGGTACGCCAGCACAGCGCGTACCCGCCGGTGCACATCGTCGTCGGGCGGCAGGTCGAGCTTGGCGAGCAGGCCGTTGATGTGCTTGGCCACCGCGGCCTCGCTCACCACCAGCGCGCGGGCGATCGCCGCGTTGGAGTGCCCCTCGGCCATGAGTGCCAGCACCTCGCGCTCCCGCGGCGTGAGCCGGGTCAGCGGGTCGCGCCGCCGGCCGAGCAGCTGCGCCACCACGTCGGGGTCGACGACCGTGTGCCCGGCCGCGACCCGCGCGACCGCGTCGGCGAACTCGGCCACGTCGCCGATGCGGTCCTTGAGCAGGTACCCGACCCCGGCGCGCCGCCCCGACTCGAGCAGCTCGGCGGCGTACGTCTGCTCGATGTACTGGCTGAGCACCAGCACCGGCAGCGCCGGGTCCTCGGCCCGCAGCGCGATCGCGGCCTGCAGGCCCTCGTCGCTGAACCCCGGCGGCATCCGCACGTCGGTCACCACCAGGCCGGGGCGGTGCTCCCGCACGGCGGCGACCAGCTCCGGCGCGCTGCCGACGGCCGCGACGACCTCGTGCCCGAAGCGCCGCAGCAGCCCGGCGATGCCCTCGCGGATGAGCACGCCGTCCTCGGCGATCACGACGCGCAAACAAGCTCCAACGGCAGCTCCACGTGTACCACCGTAGGCCCTCCGACCGGGCTGGCCAGCGACACCGTCCCGCCCGCCGCCGCCACCCGGTCGGCCAGCCCCGACAGGCCGCTGCCGCGCGCCGGGTCGGCCCCGCCCCGCCCGTCGTCGCGCACCTGCACGGTGAGCCGCCCGCCGGCCGCCGACGCCACCACCCGCGCCCGGGTCGCGCCGCTGTGCTTGGCCACGTTCGCCAGCGCCTCGACGACCACGAAGTACGCGCACGCCTCGACCGCGCCGGGCAGCCGCCGCGGCAGCGCCGCGTCGACGTCCACCGCCAGCGGGGCCCGGTCGGCCACCTCGCGCAGGGCCGCGTGGAGCCCGCGGTCGGCCAGGATCTTCGGGTGTACCCCGCGAATGAGCTCCCGCAGCTCCGCGAGCGCCTCCTTGGCCAGCTCGTGCGCCCGCGACACCGGCTTGGCCGCCGGCGACGACTCGGGCAGCTCGAGGCGGGCCAGGCCGAGCTGCATGCTGAGCGCCAGGAGCCGCTGCTGCGCCCCGTCGTGCAGGTCGCGCTCGATGCGCCGGCGCTCCACCTCGAACGCGTCGACCAGCCGCGCCCGCGACCGCGCGACCTCGGTCAGCCGCGCGTCGGTCTCCATCCGCGGCCCGAGCACGGCCTGCGTGATCGCCGCGCGGGCGGCCGCCCAGGCGCTCATCGGGTAGAGCAGCACGACGCCGAGGGCGGCGCCGAACACCGATCCCGCCAGTGTCAGCGACAGCGGGGCGTCGTGGATGTACAGCGGGCCGCACAGCAGCACCGACACGCCCCCCGTCCACATGGCCACGACCAGGCCGTCGAGCCAGCACAGCGCGGTGGTCATCAGCATCGTGTACCCCAGCTCGCGCCACGTCGCCGGCTCCCACAGCCGGGCCATGACCCAGCCGCGCAGCCCCGGCCGCTCGGGCGCCCGATGCGGGTCGCTGAGCCGGACGTCGTCGACGATGCGCAGCCGGCGCCGCTCGATGCGGGCCACCACGATGCCGGACAGGGCCGCGGCCAGGAACCCGGCCAGCCCGACCACCACGAGGCTCAGCACCGCGCCCGCCAGCAGCAGCCCGAGCAGCACCGTGCCGGTGGCGATGCCGAGCAGGCCGCCCGTGGCCAGGTACGCCAGCGAGCGCCACGGCCACCACGAGGTCAGGAACCGCATCGGCGGCAGCCGCAGCGCGTCCATGACAGATCGGGGGCGCATGCAGCCGACCGTACCGGCGCCGCCCGCCCCCGCGCGGTAGTGCTGGCGTTACCGCGGTCTCGCCCGGAGGCGGTGGCGACGTGAGCACGTACGATGGCAGGGTGACTGCTTCGAAGCGCGTCCTGCTCGCCAAGCCCCGCGGCTACTGCGCCGGTGTGGACCGTGCGGTCCAGACCGTGGAGGAGGCGCTGAAGCTGTACGGCGCGCCGATCTACGTGCGCAAGGAGATTGTCCACAACAAGCACGTGGTCAGCACCCTGCAGGCCAAGGGCGCGATCTTCGTCGAGGAGAACGACGACGTCCCCGAGGGCGCGATCGTGGTCTTCTCGGCCCACGGCGTGGCGCCCGAGGTCCACGAGCAGGCCAAGGCCCGCTCCCTGCGCGCCATCGACGCCACGTGCCCGCTGGTCACCAAGGTCCACCAGGAGGCCCGCCGCTTCGCCGCCGACGACTACGACATCCTGCTGATCGGCCACGAGGGCCACGAGGAGGTCATCGGCACCACGGGCGAGGCGCCCGCGCACATCCAGCTGGTCGACGGCCCGGACGGCGCCGAGAAGGTCACGGTCCGCGACCCGTCGAAGGTAGTCTGGCTGTCGCAGACCACGCTCTCGGTCGACGAGACCCTGGAGACGGTGGCCCGCCTCAAGAAGCGCCTGCCCCTGCTCATGTCCCCGCCGAGCGACGACATCTGCTACGCCACGTCCAACCGCCAGGACGCCGTCAAGGCGATGGCCCCCAACTGCGACCTCGTCCTGGTCGTAGGCTCGCAGAACTCGTCGAACTCGCAGCGCCTGCGCGAGGTGGCGGTCGACGCCGGCGCGCGGGCCGGCTACCTGATCGACTACGCGAGCGAGATCCAGGACGAGTGGCTGACCGGCGCCACGACGGTCGGCGTGACCTCCGGCGCCTCCGTGCCCGAGGAGCTCGTCATGGAGGTCCTGGACTTCCTGGCCGCCCGCGACTTCACCGACGTGGCCGAGATCACGACGGCGCAGGAGAAGCTGGTCTTCTCGCTGCCCCAGGAGCTCAAGCGCGACATGAAGGCCAGCGCCGCCGCCCGCGCCGCCGAGGTCGCGAAGACCCTCAGCTGACCAGCCGCTGGCCGGGGTCCGCGCCTCACCGCCCTTTTCGCGCCCGCGGTGGCCCGGACCCCTTTCGCGCCGCGCTCTTCCCGCGGATCAGCGCGCGGTGGCGATCACGCTGACCGGCGGGTCACCATGCCGGTACAGCGTGTCGACCACGACCCGAAGCCCCGGATTGGCCCGTACCCGGTCGTAGCTACGATCCTTGATACGGTCCCGATCGAAGTCGATGCGCCCCGGGCTGCCCGGCTCGTACCGCACCCAGGTCTCCTCCCCGATCATCGGCCCCGCGGTACCCCGCAGCTTGACCTTGATCGAGGCCTCGAACGACGCCGCGCCGTCGGGATAAACGCGGACGCGCACGGCGTAGCGTGCGGCGCGCGTGTTGCCGTGGGCATCGACGTTCTGCAGGCCGAAATCGACGTGCACGATCTCCCCGCGAGCGGTGACCGCATTGGCGCCGGGTTTCCGGCCAAGTCCGAACATGCGCGCGACGCTAGATCCCGCACTGCCCGCATTCGATCACGTCCCCGACACACCCGAGTACGCCGGCCGACACAACCACCGCCTTGCCCCCTTTGCTCCGACATTTCCCCGCGCCGCTCGCTGTCCAAGCCTCGACGTCCGGCCGAGTTTCGCGCACCTGCGTAAGAGCGACCGTCAGATGGCTCATGCCACGCGTGCGAGACCGTTCGGTCGGTGATCGCGGCGGGACCGACCGTCACGATCGCTCGGAGCGGTGGTCACGGCCGGGCTGAGATCGCCGGCCGGATGCACGGTTCGCCATCATCACGGAGTGAGCGTGTACAAGGAGCAGCGCGTTCACTCCGCGATCATGAAAACCCAGCCCGTCGCGGCCGCTATGCGCATGATCACGGAGAGTTATGGGCGCGGCCCGGTTTGCCCAGCCCGGCCCCGTCGGCTTCGCCGCGCCGACTCCGGGCCAGACGCTCGCGGCAGGAGCGGTCTGCAAGCGACGCGACCCGAGTCATTAGCGGCGTGGGCGGGAGCGGCCGTGGGCGGGAGCGGCCGTGGTTGGGACGGCCGGCGGGGCGGTCGTTATTGCGGTGGGTCCTCGCGGAGGGCGGCGAGCAGGGCCTCGTACTCGCTGTCGACCAGTTCCGGGGCCTGGAGCTGGCGCGGGGTCGTCTCGACCTGCGGGGGCGGGGGCAGGTCGTCGGCGCTCAGGCCGAGGTCGGCCAGTTTGCGGGCGCTGACCAGGACCCTGGCTTCCAGGGAGCCCACGGCTCGGTTGTACGACGACACGGCCGTCGACAGTGACGTGCCGACCTTCGACAGGTGTTCGCCCATGGTGCTCAGTCGGGCGTACAGCTCGCGGCCCGTCTGGTGGACGGCCAGGGCGTTGGACGTCAGGGAGTCCTGGCGCCACGCGTAGGCGATGGTGCGCAGCAAGGCGACCAGCGTGGCGGGTGTGGCGAGGACCACGTTGCGGGCGAAGGCGTGCTCGAGCAGGGCCGGGTCGTGCTGGAGGGCCGCGTCCAGGAACGTGTCGGCGGGGACGAACAGGACGACGAACTCGGGGGCCGGCTCGAAGGCAGACCAGTACGACTTCGCGGACAGCGCGTCGACGTGGGCGCGCAGGTGGCGGGCGTGCTGGGTCAGGCGGGCCGTGCGGGTCTGCTCGTCGGGGGCCTCCAGCGCCGACAGGTATCCCTCCAGGGGCGCCTTCGCGTCCACCACCACCTGGCGGCCCCCGTGCAGGCGCACGATCAGGTCGGGGCGCACCACGCCGGCGTCGGTGGCGGCGGTCACCTGCTCCTCGAAATCGCAGTGCTCGAGCATCCCGGCGGCCTCGACGACGCGGCGCAGCTGGTGCTCGCCCCAGCGGCCGCGGACCGTGGGGGCGCGCAGGGCGGAGACCAGGCGGCGCGTCTCGGTGCGCAGCTCGCCGGAGACCTCGTGCATGGTGCGGACCTGCTCGCGCAGCGACTCGTACGCGCCCACGCGGTCGCGCTCCAGCTCCACCACTCGACGCTCGTATCGCAGCAGCGCCTCGTGCAGCGGCGTCACCGCGTCGGCCACGGCGTCCTGGGTCTGGCCGCGGGCCTCGAGGGTCAGGCCGCGTAGCGACGCCTCCAGGCGCGCCTCGCCGTCGCGGGTCGCCTGCAGCGTGGCCTCCAGTTTTGCCAGGTCGACGGCGGAGCGTGACCGAGCGACATACCAACCGAGGGCGGCGCCGGTGATGAGGCCGATGAGCAGGAGGAGGAGATCCACGGTATTCAGCATGCCGTAGGGGTATGACAGAAAACGGTACCGTCGAGGGCATGGGTTACTCGTCCTGGTTGGAGTGGTGACGGTGTTCGGCTTCGGGCGCAGGAAGCGCGAGGCGCAGCAGCTGGCCGATGCGCGGGAGGAGGCCCTTCGGTGGTATGAGCGCCTCGGCGGGCAGCTGATGAACCTCTCCGGCGACGAGCCGGCGGTCAAACAGGCGCTGGTGGACGCGAGCGAGCGGTACAACGCCGCGGGTGGGCAGCTGGAGCGGGCGACGAGCCTGAAGCAGTACGACCTCGCTCGCGAGACCGCGCTGGAGGGGCTCGCCTACATCCGGGCGGCCCGCGCCGCGATGGGCCTCGACCCCGGGCCCGACCTTCCGCCGCTGGCCGGCGCGCGAGCGGGGCAGATCACCAAAGAGCGCGAGGTCGCGGTCCAGGGGCACACGTACCGCGCCAGCCCCCAGCCCGGCAACGCGACCCCCTACTACTACCCGGGCGGCGCGGTCGCGGGCCGCGGCGTCCCGGCCGGTTGGTACTCCGAGCCCTGGTGGAAGACGGCCCTCGTCGCCGGCGCGTGGGGCATCGGCTCGGTGCTGGTCTTCGACGCGCTGTTCAGCCCGGGCTGGGGCGACCACGGCTACGACGCCGCGTACAACGCCGGCTTCGACCAGGGCCTGGACCAGGGCTACGACCAGGGCTTCGATCAAGGCTTCGACCAGGGCGACGGCGACTTCGACGGCGGCGACGGCGGCGACTGGGGCGACGCGGGCTTCGGCGACGCGGGCGACTTCGGCGGCGACTTCTAACCGTCCGAGCCGTTCGAGCCGTTCCAGCAACGTTCGACGCGAAAGCGACATACCCGAGATTTCCGATAAATCCGGGCACCGAAGGTGCCCGGATTTATCGGCGCACAAGACCAAAAAGACAACACAAGCAGAGCTCGGGTCCGTGCAACTTGCGACCGTTCTTCCCACGAGACACCGGTCGGGCCTGGCGGCCCTCCCTGCCGGGTCCGCGGTGGCAAGAGCCTCAGTAGCGGTGGGAGCCCTGCGCCCCGCGGAGTGCGCGCTCGGCCAGGGCCAGGTCCGATGCCGCGGCGCGGGCGAACGGGCTCGTCGCGCCGAGGAGCTCGGCGTAGACGGTCTGGGCCGCGCGGTACTCGGTGATGGCCTCGTCCAGCCGGCCCAGGTCGTGCAGCACGCTCGCGAGGCGGTGGCGGGAGACGGCCGTGTCGAGGTGGACCGGGCCCAGGAGGTGCAGCCGGCTGCCGAGGACCGCCCGGTGCTCGGCCTCGGCGTCGAGAAGCCGGCCCGCGTGGTGCAGCGCCGACGCGAGCAGGCTGCGGCTCATGAGCGTGTCGCGGTGCTCCGGGCCGAGCAGTTGGGCCCGGGCGCGCATGACCGTGCGGTGCTCCTCGATCGCCCGGTCGAGCTCGCCCATGTCCTGGTAGACCTTGGCGAGATTGCTGCGCGAGATCAGCGTCTCCTGGTGGTTGGTGCCCAGGACGTGCGTGCGCGACTCCAGGACCCGCTGGTGCTCGGCCTCGGCCCGGTTCAGGTCGCCCAGCTGGTGGTAGATCGTGGCCAGGTGGCTGCGGCTGGTCAGCGTGTCCGGGTGGTCCTCGCCGAGGATGTGGACTCGGGCGGTGAGCGCCTCGTCACACTCGACCAGCGCCTCGGCCAGCCGGTCGAGGTCGCGCAGGACCGTCGCGTGCTGGTCGCGGGCGGTGAGCGTGTCCGGGTGGTCCCAGCCGAGGGCGTGGGCGCGGGCGTCGACGATCTCGCGGTACGCCTCCTCGGCCTCCTGCAGCTGCCCGCGCCAGTGCAGGTCGGTCGCGCGCTGCCAGGTCGCGGAGTCGTCGTAGAGGCGGGGCGCCGGGGAGGGGCGGCGCCGCGGCTCCGGGGCCGGCCACTCGACCGGGTCGGGCTCGTCGTCGAAATCGTCCGCCATGGAGGAGCCGTAGACCGTGGAGGACGTCATGTGCGGATACACGTCTTCGTCCATGCGAGCCGGCTGCTGGACGGGGATCGAGATCGGCGGCGGTGGGGGAGGCGCCGGCTGCGGCGGGGCGGCCGGGCGGCTCGGGATCCGCACGGGCTCGAACACGTCCGGCTCGTCGAGGACCTCGGCCGGCACCTCGATCGGGGACTCGTGGTCGCGCCGGCGCAGCTCGCGGCGCAGCGAGACGATCGCGTCGGAGATGGCGTCGGAGTGGTCGCCGATCCGCCACGCGACCGCGGTCACGGGCCGGTCCAGCGCGGTGCTCAGCTGCCGCACGGAGCTCAGGATCGAGTCGTCCGGGGAGGCGTTGACGATGACCAGTGCCGCCTGGAACGCCGCGGTCGGGCCGACCAGCAGCGCCTGCAGGGTCGCCTGCATGCGCGCGATGGAGAAGCCGGTGCCGGCCCGGATGTCCACGATGATGTGCGCCTCGGACATGGCGATGGGGCCGAGAAAGTATCCGAAGACGGGCTGCAGCTTCTGCCCCTCGCGCCCGGCGGCCTCGTAGAGCGCGGCGTTGGCGCCCTCGTGATAGGCGATGGCCTGCGGGGCTTGGCCGCGGATCAGCTGCACGAACCGGTCATAGGCGCCCTCGGCGTCGCCGTCCTGCTGGGCCCGGCCGGCGGAGGCGAGCCGCTCCTCGCGGTCACCCGAGCGAAGCACGATCGCGCCGCCGGACAGCCCCGCCAGCCCGACCAGCACGCCCGCCCCCACGAGGGCCGCGGCGCCGGCGGTGCTGCGGAACTGCACCGTCGTCAGCACGCCCAGGGCGACCAGGGCGAGCCCGACGAACACGACGAGAAATCGGGTCTGGCCACTCCATCGTCCGCCAGTCATCGGTCCTCTTCACTCGCATTCACTCGCGACGTTCAACCCCGAGAAACCCCCTGACGTTCAGACCCGAGAACCTCCCGAAGATCACTGCGGGCGACAAGCCGAGATCCGTAGCGTGACGAGAATCCTCCCACGAACCGATGTGTCCACGGTAGATCGACGCCAGGAACCCCGCCATCCACGACGGCCTTCCGAGAAGACTGTCAATTACCCGACACTCACAGCAGGGAGTCGCGCCACTGCGCGTGCAGCTCCGCGTAGTGCCCTCCGCCGCCGATCAGGGCGGACGGCGGCCCGTCCTCGACGATCCGCCCGCCGGACATGACCAGCACCCGATCGGCGATCTCCACTGTGGACAGCCGATGCGCGATCACCAGCGCCGTCCGGGATGCCAGGATCGTCCGCAGCGCCTGCTGGACCAGCCGCTCGCTCGGGATGTCCAGCGACGACGTCGCCTCGTCGAGAATCAGCACCGCGGGGTCGGCCAGGAAGGCCCGCGCGAACGCCACGAGCTGGCGCTGCCCGGCCGAGAGCCGGCCGCCGCGCTTGCGCACGTCGGTGTCGTACCCGTCGGGCAGGGCGCGGATGAACGCGTCCGCACCGATCGCATCCGCGGCCGCCTCGACCTCGGCGCGCGAGGCGCCCGGCCGGCCGAAGGCGATGTTGGCGGCGACGGTGCCCGAGAACAGGTAGTTCTCCTGGGTCACCATCACGATCGCGCGGCGCAGGTCGTCCTCGGCGAGCGAGCGCAGGTCGACGCCGTCGAGCGCGACGCTGCCCCCGGTCGGGTCGTAGAACCGGGCCACGAGCTTGGCCAGCGTGGACTTCCCCGCGCCGGTCGCGCCGACCAGCGCGATCGTCTGCCCGGCCGGCACGAACAGGTCGAGCGCCGGCAGCACGGGCCGCCCCGAGTCGTAGGCGAACGAGACGCCGTCGAAGGTCAGCTCGCCGCGCGGGTCGGCCAGGCGCACCGGCGAGCGCGGCTCGGCCACGGCCGGCTGCTCGTCGAGCACCGCCGCCAGCTTCTCCAGCGCGGCGGTGGCCGACTGCAGCGTGTTGTAGAACTGCGACAGCTCCTGCATCGGCTCGTAGAAGCGGCGCAGGTACAGCAGGAACGCCGCCAGCACGCCCACCTCGGTGCGCCCGTGCAGCACCCGCCAGCCGCCGTAGGTCAGCACCACCGCGAGCGACACGTTTCCGATCACCTTGATGGCCGGCGAGTATGTCGCGACGAGCCGCTGCGCGTGCAGGCTCGCCCGCCGGTAGTCGTCGTTCACCGCGGCGAAGATCTCGTCGTTGCGCCGCTCGCGGCGGAAGGCCTGCACCGCGCGGATGCCGCCGAGCGACTCCACGAAGTGGATGATGACCAGCGCGATCGTCTCCCGCGTCCGGCGGTAGGCCCGCGCGCTGGCCCGCTGGAACCAGCGCGACAGCCACAGCAGGAACGGGAACGACGCCAGCGTGACCAGCGCCAGCGGCGGGTCGAGCCAGAGCAGGATCCCGGCCACGGACAGCACCGACAGCGCGGCGAGCACCAGGTCGTCGAGCGCGCCGTCGACGAGCTCGGCGATGTTGTCCACGTCGCTGGTGAGCCGCGCGATGACCCGGCCCGAGGTGAACCGCTCGTGGAAGCCGATGGACAGCCGCTGCAGGTGGTCGTAGACGCGGGTGCGCAGGTCGAGCAGCACCGCGTTGCCGACCCGGCCGGACATCGCCAGGAACGCCCGCCGGGTGCCGAACTCCAGCACGGTGGCCAGCCCGAACAGCGCGGTCACGAGCACGAGCGTCGGCGGGTGGCCGATGCCGCGGTCGATGCCCAGCTTCACCAGGTACGGCCCGGCCATCCCGGCGAGGTTCTGGGCCAGCAGCAGCGCGACGAGCGCGGCGATCGCCAGGCGGTGCGGGCGCAGCAGCGAGCCCAGCAGCCGCCGGCTCGCGACGCGCTGCGTCGGGTCGGGCTCCTCCGTCGCGGTGCCCCGCCACCGCTGGACATCAAGCGCCACGTAGCACGTCCCGGTATCCGGGGCACGAGGCGAGCAACTGCGAATGGGTCCCGATCGCGGCGAGCCGGCCGCCGTCGAGGAACGCGACGCGGTCGGCCAGCGCGATGGTCGAGGGCCGGTGCACCACGAGCAGCGCGGTGGTCCCGGCGAGCACCGTGGACAGCGCGGACTCGACCAGCGCCTCGGTGTGCACGTCGAGCGCGGACAGCGGGTCGTCCAGCACCAGCACCCGCGGGCGGCCGAGTACCGCCCGGGCCAGGGCGAGGCGCTGCCGCTGCCCGCCGGACAGCGACAGGCCCTGCTCGCCGATGCGGGTGTCCAGGCCCCACGGCAGGTCGTAGGCGAAGCGCGCCTGCGCGATGTCCAGCGCCTCGGCGATGTCCGCCTCGCTGGCGTCGGTGCGGCCCAGGGTGAGGTTCTCCCGCACGCTCATCGAGAACAGCGTCGGGTCCTCGAACGCGGTGCCGACGATGCGCCGCAGCGAGTCGAGGCCGATGTCGCGCACGTCGTGCCCGTCGATGGTGATGCTCCCGGCGTCCACGTCGTACAGCCGCGGCACCAGCGACACCAGCGTCGTCTTGCCGCTGCCGGTCACCCCGACGATCGCCACCGTCTCGCCCGGCTCGATCTCCAGGTCGATGCCGCGCAGCACCGGCCGGCCCGGCTCGTAGCCGAACTCGACGCCCGTGAAGCGCAGCCGTCCCTCCACCGTGGACAGCGAGATCGCGCCGGGGCGGTCCACGATGGACGGCAGGGTGTCCATGACCTCGTAGATGCGCACGGACGCGCTCATCGCCTCCTGCGCGTTGGCGATGATCCAGCCCAGGAGGTCGATCGGCCAGACCAGCATCACCTGCAGCGCGACGAACGCGACCAGCGTGCCGACCGTCAGCCGCCCTTCGGAGACCGCGACCGCTCCGGCGACGAGCACCACCGCGAGCGTGGCGTTGGGCACCAGGTCGAACTGCGACAGCGTGCGCGCCACCATCCGGCTCTTGCCGACGCCGAGGTCGTGCACGTGCCGCGCGCCGCCGGCGAACTGCACGCTCATGTGGTCGCGCCGGCCGAACGCGCGGATCACCCGGATGCCCTGCGCCGACTCCTCGATGCGCGTGGTCAGGTCGCCGAGGGAGTCCTGCAGCTCGCGGGAGGCGGCGAAGTACCGCCCGGTGAACCGGCGCACGATCAGGAACAGCGGGATCGCGCTGAGCGCCACGAACACCCCCAGCGGCCAGTACAGGTGGATCAGCAGCACGGACACGGCGATGTACGTGGCGAGGTTGAGCACGAAGAAGAACAGCCCGAACGACAGGAACCGCCGGATCGAGGACAGGTCGGCGGTGGCCCGCGACAGCAGCTGCCCGGACTGCCAGCGGTCGTGGAACTCGATCGGCAGCCGCTGCAGGTGCGCGTAGAGGTCCTCGCGTAGCCGGGCCTCCATGCCGACCGAGGACGCGGACTGCGCCCAGCGGCGGATGAAGCTCAGCGCGCCCTCGCAGACGCCGAGCGCGACCGCGAGCGCGCCGAGCAGGAACAGCCCGCGGGTGTCGCCGCGGCGCACCGGCCCGTCGACCACGCGCTGGATGAGCAGCGGGATGGCCAGGCTCGCGGCGGTGGACAGCACGGCGGCGACCATCGACCAGGCGGTGAGCGCGTAATACGGCTGCAGGTAGACCCGCATGCGCCAGAGGGCTTGGGCTCTATTGGCCCGGCCCCGGATGCGGCTGGACCGCCGCGCCTCGGCGGGCGCGGCGGTCGTTGACATACGTCAAACGTACGTGCGAATTACATTGGCGCCAACCGATATTCAGATGGCTTCATGATCGAGCAGTCGGTCGTCGTGGAGTACGTGTTCACTGCAGCCTCCAGAGCCGGATCGCGGCGTAGGAGCGCCAGGGCCGCCAGCGCTCGGCGTGCGCGGCCAGGGTCTTCGGCGTGTCGGGCAGCCCGGCGGCCCGCGCCCCGCGCAGCACCCCCAGGTCGGTCGGCAGGAACGCGTCCGGGTCGCCGAGGGCGCGCATCGCGGTGTATTGCGCGGTCCAGTCCCCGATCCCGGGCAGCGCCCGGAGCCGCTCGACGGTCTCCGCGCGGTCCCCGCCGCCGTCGAGGTCGAGCTCGCCCGTGGCCACCGCGGCGGCCAGCCCGCGCAGCGTGCGCCGGCGCGACTCGGGCATCGAGAACGCCTCGTCCGGCAGGGCCAGCAGCTCCTCCGCGGTCGGAAACAGCCCGGCGTCGGCGGCGATCAGCCTGCGCAGCACCGTGCGCGCGGAGGCGACCGAGATCTGCTGCCCGACGACGGCGCGCACCGCGATCTCGAAGCCGTCGCTCGCGCGGGGCACGCGCACCCCCTCCTCCTTGAGCACCACGGGCGCGAGGGCGGGATCGGCGCCGAGCACCGTGTCCACGGCGACCGGGTCGGCGTCGAGGTCGAACAGCCGCCGGCAGCGCGCCACCGCGGGCGCCAGGTCGCGCACGTCGGCCAGGTGCAGGGTGGCCGCGACATGGCCGGCCCGCGGCGCGAGGGTCGCGCGCCCGGCGCCGTGCGGCAGGCGGAGATTGCGGTGGTACCCCTCGTCGTCGACCGCGTCGATCCCGTCGACCGCCCGCTGGCGCAGGAACGACAGCAGCGACTCGGCGTGCAGCGGCGCCCGGAACGGCAGCCGCACCGAGATCACGCCCTCGTCCTGCAACGCCCGGTCCGGCTCGATGAGGCTTCGCGCGGACCGCCCCGGACCGGGCGCCGGCGGGCTGCGCCGGGCGCGCAGCTGCGACGGCGTGCGCCCGTAGATCTCGCGGACCGTGTCGTTGAACTGCCGCACGCTGCCGAACCCGGCCGCGAAGGCGATCTCGGCCAGCCCGAGCCCGGTGGTCTCGATGAGCACCCGCGCGGTCTGCGCGCGCTGCGCCCGGGCCAGGGCCAGCGGGCCGGCGCCCACCTCCGCGGCCAGCATCCGGTGCAGGTGCCGCTCGGTGTAGCCGAGCCGGTCGGCGAGCCCGGGCACGCCGTCGCGGTCGACCACGCCGTCGGCGATGAGCCGCATGGCGCGCCCGACCACGTCGCCGCGCACGTCCCAGTCGGGCGAGCCCGGCGCGGCGTCGGGCCGGCAGCGCAGGCAGGCCCGGTAGCCCTCGCGCTGCGCGGCCGCGGCGGTCGGCAGGAAGCGCACGTTCTCCGGCTTCGGCGTGATCGCCGGACAGGACGGCCGGCAATAGATCCTGGTCGACTTTACCGCGGTGACAAACACGCCGTCGAAGCGCGAGTCACGGCTGGTCGCCGCCTTGCGGCAGGTTTCGAAGTCGAGGTCCACGACTCCATCCTGCCCCGTCCGCGGGGCGGCGACTGGCGGTTTTCGGACGCGTATGTTCCGTCGCGCCGACCGCCTACTGTGGTGGCCACCGAACACGCGAACACGAGACGGAGACGCCGATGAGCGAGTACGAGTCCGGGACCGGCGAGGCCGGCCTCGCGGACGCCGAGCCCAACGTCGTCACGATGCACGGCGAGCACGGCGAGACGATCTACGCGATCGACACCGACGGCGACGGCACCGCCGACGTCGTCGCGTACGACGACGACAGCGACGGCCGCGTCGACCGCTACGCGATCGACACCGACGGGGACGGCACGCTCGAGACCGAGCTACGCGACCTCGACGGCGACGGCCGGATCGACGCCGTGTTCATCGACACCGACAACGACGGCGACAAGGACCTGGCGGCGCTGGACACCAACGGCGACGGCCGGTTCGACCGGGTCGTGGCCGACCTCGACAACGACGGCAACATCGACACCGACGTGCGCGACACCGACCACGACGGCGTCGCCGACTACGTCGCCCGCGACGTCGACGGGGACGGGCGCCGCGACTACGTCGTCACCGACAGCGACCACGACGGGCGGTTCGAGACGGTCCGGTACGACGACCCGAAGAACGACCCGCTCGCGCAGCCATAGTTTCACGTAGAACAGGAAGATCGACTCACAATCGAGGTGGGCCGCGTGACGCCGTGCAGGTGGAGGACTGACGACGCACGCGGCCCGGGGGTGGGCGGAACCGGGTAAGGGGGGTACCCGGACCATCCGACCGAAAAGTGCGAATCCCAGGGGTTTTCCGTTACACGTACACGCCCGTCATCGCGCACCGCGCTGGGTCAGCCACCGCGCGCCGAAGTCGACGAGCTCGCGCTGGCGCATCAGCCGGGCGGTCCCGGCGCCGACCGGGCCGGTCCGCTCCCCGCCGGTGATCTCCGCGAAGTCCTTGCCGAGCGGCTCGAACAGCGACGTGTCGTCGGCGAGCTCGCGATACGCCACCCAGCGCCGCTCCCCGTCGACCAGCATGGGCGATCCCTGCCGCAGGTATCGCTTGGGCACGTCGGCCCGGTACTCGGCCAGGTGCAGCGACGTGTTGTTGTCGTGCCCGACGCCGAGCAGCAGCACCCAGGCGTCCGCCTCGTAGAGCCGGGCGAGCGGCGAGCCCTCGCCGAGCCCGTCGTCGAGCTCGTGCCCGTCCGTGATGCGCGCCGCGAGCGGCCCGAGCGCGGCGAAGGAGACCGTCGGGTGCGCACTGCGCAGCACGCCGGGGAAGGAGCGGAGGCAGTCGACGATCGCCCCCATGTACCCGGTCGGCGTGGTGCGCGGGTCGTAGGCCGGCGTCTCGGCGCGGATGATCTCCCACCAGTCCGGCGGCACGGGCGGGTTGCCCCAGTCCGCGGGCTCGGTCAGATGCCGCGAGTGGGTCGGCATGACGAGCGTGCCGTCCGCCCCGACCGACCGGAGCAGCGCGAGCACCACGGCCTGCGCGCCGCCGGCCACCCAGCCGAGCCGTGACAGCGACGAGTGGGTGATGACCGTCGCGCCCTGCGGCAGCCCGAGCTCGCGCAGCTGCCGCGCGATCCCGTCGACGGTGCCCGGGCGAGTGGTGCGGGCCACCGCATCGGCTTCCATGCCCTCATAATGTTCGGTCATGACGCAGTGGACGCTGTCGGGGTTCGGTGACGAGATCGACGCGGATCCCGCGGTACAGCTGCAGGTGCTTTCGGCTCTTGGCGCGGCGCACGTCGAGCTGCGCAGCGGCTGGGGCGTCAACGTGGCCGACATGTCCGACGAGGACCTCGCGCGGCTGGCGGACCTGCTGGCGCGGCACCGGATGGCCGTCTCGGCGATCGCGTCGCCGATCGGCAAGACCGGGGTCTACGACGACCCGGACACCGAGCTGCGCCGCCTGGAGCGCGTGGTGGCGGCCGCGCGGCGGCTCGACGCGCCGTACGTGCGGCTGTTCTCCTTCTACCGCCCCGACGGCGTCGACGTCGCCGCGACCCGCGACACGGTGCTGCGCCGGATGCGCGGCTTCGCCGACGTCGCCGAGCGCGAGTCGGTGGTGCTGGTCCACGAGAACGAGAAGGCCATCTACGGCGACGTGCCCGAGCGGGTGCTCGACCTCGTCGAGTCCGTCGGCTCGCCGGCCCTGCGCGTGGCCTGGGACAACGCCAACTTCGTGCAGGTCGGCGTGCGCCCGTTCACCGACGGCTACGCGATGCTGCGCCCGTACGTGGAGTATCTGCAGGTCAAGGACGCCCGCGCGGCCGACGGCACGGAGGTGCCGGCCGGGCACGGCGACGGCGAGCTGCGCGAGACCCTGACCGCCCTGCGCGACGACGGCTGGACCGGCTTCGCCTCGCTGGAGCCGCACCTGGCCGATCCGGCCCGCCCGGACGTGCTTTCTGGCCCGCGCCGCTTCGGCGAGGCGGCCCGGGCGTTCGCCGCCCTCACCGCGGAGCTGGGCATCCACCTGCGCTGACCGCCGCGGTCCATCGCGCGCCGACGCTTGTCGCGAGGGCGATCCGCCCGCTCTTTCCCGCAGCGCAGGCAGAAGCGCCCGCGCAGATGTGTAAAAAAGGGCTGCGATAGCAGCCGTTTTTTACACACCTGCTCGCCTCGGCCCTGGCCGACGTCAGTTGCGGTGCGGCTCGGGCCTGGCGTGCCCCTGCGCAGGCGCCCCAGCAGACGCCGGGTGGACGCAGGGGCGCGTAGCGCGGGCGGGGAGTGCCCGCGGAGCGGGCATGGGGGGTGTGGGGTGGGAACCCCCCACGCGCGCCCGCGCCGGAGGCGCGCGCCAGGCTAGTTTCCGGACGTGGCGTGCCGTGCGCCGCAGGCGCCTACAGGAGACGCCGAGTGGACGCAGGGGCGCGCAGCGCGGGCGGGGAGTGCCCGCGGGGCGGGCATGGGGGGTGTGGGGTGGGAACCCCCCACGCGCGCCCGCGCCGGAGGCGCGCGCCAGGCTAGATTTCGGACCTGGCCTGCCCCGCGCCGCAGGCGCCCACAGGAGACAGCGAGTGGCCCGCGCGGAGTGGGTGCCGGTCAGCACTGCGTAAGCTGACGTGTCGTGGCACTCAGCATCGGCATCGTCGGCCTGCCCAACGTGGGCAAGAGCACCCTGTTCAACGCCCTGACCAAGGGGGACGCGCTCGCCGCGAACTATCCGTTCGCGACCATCGAGCCCAACGTCGGCGTCGTCGGGCTGCCCGACGGGCGGCTCGGGCGGCTGGCGGAGCTGTACGACTCGCAGAAGATCATTCCGGCGCCGGTGTCGTTCGTCGACATCGCCGGGCTGGTGCGTGGGGCTTCGAAGGGGCAGGGGCGTGGCAACGCGTTCCTCGCGAACATCCGTGACGCGTCGGCGATCTGCCAGGTGGTGCGTGCCTTCTCCGACCCTAACGTCGTGCACGTGGACGGCAAGATCTCGCCGCGCGACGACATCGAGACGATCAACACCGAGCTGATCCTGGCCGACCTGCAGACGATCGAGAAGGCGCTGCCGCGGCTGGAGAAGGAGGCGAAGGTCCGCAAGGAGCGGGCCGGCGTCGCCGCCGCCGCGAAGGCCGCGGGCGAGCTGCTCAACGAGGGCAACACGCTGTACGCGGCCGGGTTTGACGTCTCCGAGCTCGGCGAGCTGCACCTGCTGACCGCGAAGCCGTTCCTGTACGTGTTCAACGTGGACGAGGCCGGACTGAGCGACCCCGCGTTCCTGGACGAGCTGCGCGCGCTCGTCGCACCGGCCGAGGCCATCTTCCTCGACGCGAAGATCGAGTCGGAGCTCACCGACCTCGACGAGGAGGAGGCCCTCGAGCTGCTGGCCTCCATCGGCCAGCCGGAGCCCGGCCTGCACCAGCTGATCCGGGTGGGCTTCCGCACGCTGGGGCTGCAGACGTACCTCACGGCCGGCCCGAAGGAGGCCCGGGCCTGGACGGTCCCGATCGGCGCCACGGCCCCGGAGGCCGCGGGCGTCATCCACTCGGACTTCCAGCGCGGGTTCATCAAGGCCGAGGTGGTCTCGTTCGAGGACCTGATGACGGCCGGCTCGATGAACGCCGCGAAGGCCGCCGGCCGGGTCCGCATCGAGGGCAAGGACTACGTCATGCAGGACGGCGACGTCGTGGAGTTCCGCTTCAACGTCTGACCGGCTCTTTTGTCCTTGGCACCGCGGACCTGGCAGGGTCGGGGCCGCCCTTCAGGCAGGCTCCGGCCCGGTGTCTCGCGGGAGGAACGGTCCGCAGGTGACACGGGCCCGAGTCAAAAATCTCAGGCGGCGCCGGCGATGATGTTCTTGTACAGGTCCTCGATGCGGGCGGCCAGCGTGACCTCGCCCGGGGAGAGGTCCGAGTCGGCGGTGCCGGGGACGCGGAGGCGGATCTGCGTGCGGCCGTCCAGGCGGCGGACGTCCGGGCGGACACCGACCGCGTCGGCGACCACTTTCATTCGCTCGGTGAGTGCCGCATGCTGGGAATCGTCGAGGTGCAGCGTCCGGCGGATCTCGCCGCCGTCATGAGTCCAGCCCTGCAGTAAGGCCAGCGCATCGCTGAGATAGTCACGGTGATCGTCGCTCCACCGGGCCCGCATTTCGACCTACCCTCCCACGGCATCGTTGCCGGCTTGTGGCCGTTTCGAAGCCTGCCCGTCATCAACGGTGTCTGCAAGTCTGACTAGCAACCGGTGGATCTGTCCACGGCCACATTTCCCTCGTCTGGTGAACAACAGGGCAGAGCCAGCCACCGGAACTTCATTTCGATCTGGCACCCTGGTTGCCTGTGCAGACCGAACGGGTGATGCCAAGGATCATCGTCGGAGCAGCGATCATCTCCGAGGGTCGCGTTTTGGCGTGTGAGCGTGCCCAGCCGCCCGAAATGGCCGGTAAATGGGAGTTTCCCGGGGGCAAGGTCGATCCCGGGGAGACCGAGGAGCAGGCCCTGGTGCGGGAGTGCCAGGAAGAGCTCGGGGTCGACGTCGAGGTGGGGCCGCGGGTCGGCGACGACATCGCGATGCTCGGCGGCACGGCGATTCTCCGGGTGTACGTCGCGACCCTGGTCAACGGCGCGCAACCCGTTCCGCTGGAGCACAGCGACCTGCGCTGGCTGGCCGTCGGCGAGCTGGACAGCGTGCCCTGGCTCCCGGCCGACGCGCCGATCGTCCAGGCGCTGGAGCCGTTGTTACCTTCGACCCCGTGAACGTCACGTATCCCGAGGTCGGCGCGACCCGCGAGGGACCACTGCCGGACGGTTATCAACACATCACCCGGCGTGTCCGGCTCGGCTCCGGGGCCGAGCTCTTCCGCGCGGCGGCCGACGCTTTGGCGCGCTGGCAGCCGGAGCGCGGCGCGGGGCTGCGGGTGCGCAGCTCGGCGGAGCGCGCGGCGCTCGGGGTGGAGTTCTCCGCCGGGATCGGGGCCGGCCCGCTGCGGCTGTGGGTGCCGTGCCGGATCGTGTGGGTGGTGGACGAGCCGGACCGCTACGGGTTCGGGTTCGGCACGCTGCCCGGGCACATCGCCACCGGTGAGGAGTCGTTCCTGCTCTGCACGGACGAGGCGGGCGACGTGTGGTTCGAGGTGCGGGCGTTCAGCCGGCCGGCGAAGTGGTGGGTGCGGCTCGGCTCCCCGATGGCGCGGCTGGTGCAGCACAGGGTGACCGACCGGTACGTCGACGCGATGCGGCACCTGTGACAGACGAAGGAGCCGCGGATCCGGGCGGATCCGCGGCTCCTCGCGTGACGACGTGACTGCCTGACTAGTGGCCGTCGGTCGGGTGCTGGTAGCGCAGCTTCTCCGGCGGCAGCGGGAACTCCTGGTCGTCGCCGAACGGGGAGGCCGCCGCGGCGCGGTCCAGGTAGAGCTCCGCGACCGTGAGCTTGCCGTCGGCGCCCAGCGCGGGGTCCTGCGGCAGGGGGCCCGTGTTCCTCGAGCTCGAGGAGTGCGCCAGGGCCGGCTCGTCCAGCTGGTCACGGCGGAAGATCTTGCGCCCAAGCCAGGTCACCGGGTCGTACCTCCGATCAACAACACGTTCCTTCATCGGAATAATCGCATTATCCGTGATCTTGATGTGCTCGGGGCACACCTCGGTGCAGCACTTGGTGATGTTGCAGTAGCCGATGCCCTGCTCCGCCTGGGCCATCTCCTTGCGGTCGTTGCGCGCGTCGAGCGGGTGCATGTCGAGCTCGGCGGCCCGGATGAAGAACCGGGGGCCGGAGAAGGCCCGCTTGTTCTCCTCGTGGTCGCGGATCACGTGGCACACGTTCTGGCACAGGTAGCACTCGATGCACTTGCGGAACTCCTGCGAGCGCTCGACGTCGACCTGCTGCATCCGGTACTCGCCCGGCGCCAGGTTCTTCGGCGGCGCGAACGCGGGCATCTCGCGGGCCTTCTGGTAGTTGAAGTTCACGTTCGTGACCAGGTCGCGGATCACCGGGAACGTGCGCAGCGGCGTGACCGTCACGGTCTCGTCGTCCTCGAACGTCGACATGCGGGTCATGCAGCCCAGCCGCGGCTTGCCGTTGATCTCCATCGAGCAGGAGCCGCACTTGCCGGCCTTGCAGTTCCAGCGCACCGCGAGATCGGGGGTCTGCGTGGCCTGCAGCCGGTGGATGACGTCGAGCACGACCTCGCCCTCGTTGACCTCCACCTGGAAGTCCTGCAGCGAGCCGCCGGTGTCGTCGCCGCGCCAGACGCGGAAGTGGCGCTTGGTACCCATCACAGCTCCTCGTCGGTCATGTACTTGGCCAGCTCACTGCGCTCGAACAGGCCCTGGAGCTCGGGGCGCATGACCGGCAGCGGCTTGCGCTCCAGCCGGACGTCCTCGCCGTCGAACGAGCAGACCAGGTTGATCCGCCGCCAGTCCGGGTCCATCTTCGGGAAGTCCTCGCGGGTGTGCCCGCCGCGCGACTCGTTGCGCTCCAGCGCCGCCTTCGCGGTGCACTCGGAGACGATCAGCATGTTGCGCAGGTCCAGCGCCAGGTGCCAGCCGGGGTTGTACCGCCGGCCGCCGCCGACGCCGACCTTCTTGACCCGCTCCTTGAGCTCGGCCAGCCGCACGATCGAGTCGCGCAGCTCGCCCTCGCGGCGGATGATGCCCACCAGCGTGCCCATGATCTCCTGCAGGTCGTGGTGCAGGGTGTACGGGTTTTCGCCGCCGTCGCCGCGCTGCAGCGGGGCCAGCGCCGCGTCCACGGCTGCGTCGACCGAGGCCGCCGACGGCTTGCGCCGCTTGGTCTGCTCGGCGTGCGCGGCCGCGTGTTCGCCGGCCCGCTTGCCGAACACCAGCAGGTCGGACAGCGAGTTGCCGCCGAGCCGGTTGGAGCCGTGCATGCCGCCGGACACCTCGCCGGCCGCGAACAGGCCCGGCACGGCCGCCGCCGCGGTGTCGGCGTCGACCTCGATGCCGCCCATCACGTAGTGGCAGGTCGGCCCGACCTCCATCGGCTGCTTGGTGATGTCGACGTCGGCCAGCTCCTTGAACTGGTGGTACATCGAGGGCAGCCGCTTGCGCACCTGCTCGGCCGGCAGCCGGCTGGCGATGTCGAGCAGCACACCGCCGGCCGGCGTCCCGCGGCCCGCCTTGACCTCGGCGTTGATCGCGCGGGCGACCTCGTCGCGGGGCAGCAGCTCGGGCGGGCGCCGGTTGTTGTCCGGGTCGGAGTACCAGCGGTCGGCCTCCTCCTCGGTCTCCGCGTACTGCTTGCGGAAGACGTCGGGGACGTAGTCGAACATGAACCGCTTGCCGTCGGTGTTACGCAGCACCCCGCCGTCGCCACGGACCGACTCGGTCACGAGGATGCCCTTGACCGAGGGCGGCCAGACCATGCCGGTCGGGTGGAACTGCAGGAACTCCATGTTGATCAGCGTCGCGCCGCTGCGCAGCGCCAGCGCGTGCCCGTCGCCCGTGTACTCCCACGAGTTCGAGGTCACCTTGTAGGACTTGCCCACGCCGCCGGTGGCCAGCACGATCGCGGCCGTTTCGAACAGCACGAACTCGCCCGACTCGCGGTAGTAGCCGAACGCGCCGGCCACCGCGCCGTCCTCGATGAACAGGTCGGTGATCGTGCACTCCTGGAACACCCGGATCCGCGCCTCGTAGTCGCCGTGCGCGGCGTAGTCCTCCTGCTGCAGGGAGACGATCTTCTGCTGCAGCGTGCGGATCAGCTCCAGGCCGGTCCGGTCGCCGACGTGCGCCAGTCGCGGGTACTCGTGGCCGCCGAAGTTGCGCTGGCTGATCTTGCCGTCCTTCGTACGGTCGAACAGCGCGCCGTACGTCTCCAGCTCCCAGATGCGGTCCGGGGCCTCCTTGGCGTGCAGCTCGGCCATCCTGAAGTTGTTCAGGAACTTGCCGCCGCGCATCGTGTCGCGGAAGTGCACCTGCCAGTTGTCGTTCGCATTGACGTTGCCCATGGCCGCCGCGGCGCCGCCCTCGGCCATGACCGTGTGCGCCTTGCCGAACAGCGACTTGGAGATGATGGCGGTCTTCTTGCCAGCGAGCCGGGCCTCGATGGCGGCCCGCAGCCCGGCGCCGCCCGCGCCGATCACCACGACGTCGTAGGTGTGTCGCTCGATGTTCGTCATCGGGGGGTCCTAATTCCAGATTCGGAGGTCGTTGATCCAATGTGCGGACACGGCCATGATGTAAGCGTCCGTCAGGATGACGGTGAACAGCGACGTCATGGCGAACGTGCCGTGGCGGGTGTTGAGCTTGGAGATCAGCGTCCACATCCGGTACCGCAGCGGGTGCTTCGAGAAGTGCTTCAGCCGCCCGCCCATGACGTGCCGGCACGCGTGGCAGCTGGCCGTGTACCCGGCCAGGGCGATCACGTTGACCACGATGATCAGCGACCCGAGCCCGATCCCGAACCCGCCGTCATCCCCCTTGAACGCGTGGAACGCGTCCCAGATGTTGATCAACAGGATGAGCGACGCCACGTAGAAGAAGTACCGGTGCGAGTTCATGAAGACCAGCGGGAACCGGGTCTCGCCGCTGTACTTCTTGTGGGGCTCCTGCACCGCGCACGCCTGCGGCGACAGCCACAGCGATCGGTATCCGCTCTTGCGGTAGTAGTAGCACGTCACCCGGAAGCCGGCCACGAACGGGAACGCCGCCAGCCCGAGCGGAAGCCACCGCGGAAACTCCCCGAACGGCGTGCCGAAGTGCGATGATCCGGGCACGCAGGAGTCACTCAGACACGGCGAGTACAGCGGCGTAAGGTATCCGTGCTCCGGGACGAAGTACCACTTCGCCATGAAAATCCGGATCGTCGAATAGACGATGAAGAAGAGCAGAATCGCCGCGATGGACAACGGGGAAGTCCGCCACCCGTCCGTCCGCAATGTCTTGGCGCTGATCGCAGCGCGGGGCCCCGCGCCCGAAACTGACCGAGGCCTGGTCGGCGTGGTCGTCATGGTGAGTACTCCCTGGACGGGCTGGTGAAGAGTTCTCCGATGTACTGATCTTTGGTCGGTGCACACGTTACGCCCGATCCCCGCAGCGACGTGCGTTGGGAGTCTGGCGTGTGTCGGCGCGACGCCGAAAGACCTTCCTGCAAATCCCAGGCCCGCTGTGGAGAACTTCACTCCCAGCCCACGAGACACGGCAATCCCACAGTCCCCACCGTTGGGACAACCGTTTGGGTCCCCTGGCCCGCGGTTGCTTCCTTGCATCGCCACTCAGGAACAGCACCCCGCGCAGGCCCGGATGCGCTGTGTACGAACGCCGTGACCGCGCTCCGCCCGGGTCCGTGAGCATGTGTAGATACGCCAGCCAGCGCCCCGCACCGGTCCGAATGCTGTGTGTACGGACGCCCGTCGCCCAGCCACCCACGGCCCCTGATGGCGTGCGGGGTGCGCGGCCCCCGCCCGCGGGCCGGCCCCTGCCCCCGCCCGGCCTCGCGGTCTCCTCAGCGCCGGCCCCGAGACCGGGACCGCCTCACCCCGACGCGCCCCCGGTGTAGTTCCATGACGCCAACCGCAACGCCGGCGCCACGAACCCCGCCTCAGCCCAGGGCCCCGGCTGCTCCACCGCCCGCGTCCCCACCCCGAGCACCGCCCCCGGCCCGAGCGCCTGCGCGTACGACTGCGTGAACCGGAAGTTGCGCACCGGCGTGGTGATCACCCCGTCCTCGATCAGCCACACTCCGTTGCGGGTCAGGCCGGTCACCACCAGCGTTCGCGGGTCGAGCACCCGCGTGTAGTGGTTGTCCGTCACGAGCAGCCCGCGCTCGACCCCCGCGACGAGCGCCAAGACCGACGAGTCCGCCGCCGGACCGTCCACCTCCACCGGCGCCGGCCCCTCCGCCGGCATCAGCCGCAGGCTGGAGGCGATCGCCCCGAAGCTGGCGCCGCCCGGGATGGCATGCCCGGTCGACTCGGCGCCGCCGCCGGCCCGGGCCGCCGTGCGCCGGTCGTGCACTACCGCCGCCGAGAGGCCGCCGTCGACCAGCACCACCCGCTTGCGCGGCGTGCCCTCGACGTCGAACGGGATCGCCGTCGCGTCCGGCTGGGAGGCGTCCTCCACCAGCGTCACCGCCGGGTCGAACTGCGCCTCGCCCACCTGCAGGAACGACTGGCGGTCGAGCACCATTTTGGCGTTGAACCCGTACATCGCCAGGAACTGCAGCACGTCGGCCACCGCCGCCGGCTCGAGCACCACCTCGTAGCGCCCCGGCGGCAACTCCACCGGGTCGGCCCCGGCCCGCGCCTTCGCGGCGGCCCGCGCACCGAGCACCGCGCCGTCGATGTCGGCCAGCCGCACCGCCGCCAGCCGGGCCAGTCCGTCCGACGTCGAGGTGCGGACGATGCCGTCCATCGCCGCGCTGGTCTTCGCCGCGCTCAGGTGCTGCCCGGCCGAGTTGGCGTAGACCACCCGGGCCATGGACGTGCGGCAGTACCCCGCCGTGTCGAGCCCCTCGGCCTGGTCGACGAACGCCCGCACCCGCGCGGCCCGCTCGTCCGGCGAGGCCGCCGCGGTCTTCTCGTCGAGGTTGCCGGTGGACGCCAGCGGTGCCGGCGGTGCCAGCCCGGGCCACGTCGGGTCGGCCGGCGCCAGCCGCATCGCGTCGACCGTGCGCCGGACCAGGTCGTCGAGCCCGTCGAGCACCGTCGTGGACGTGGTCGCCGTGCGTCCCTCGGCGTGCAGCCGCAGCCGCACCGAGGTCGTCTCGTCGGCCACGTTCTGGTGGATGTACGAGTTGGCGAACCGGGTCAGCGACAGCGCGTGCCGCTCCACCGTCACCTCGGCCTCGATGCCGGCCCCGACCAGCTCGAGCACCCGCTGCGCCAGATCGGTCTCCGTCGCCGCCACGCTCATCCCCGAACCCCCACGCGTACGTTCTGGAACCGGGCCGCCGCGGCCGGGTGCCCGGTGTGGCCGATCTGGCCGGGCTGGCCCTTGCCGCAGTTGGGCGTGCCCCACGACACGATCTCCGAGCTGAGCATGTCCATCGACCCCCAGAACCGTGGGCCGATGCCCGTATACGTCGGGTTGCGCAGCATCCGGCCGAGCTTGCCGTCCTTGATCTCCCAGCCGATCTCACAGCCGAACTGGAAGTTGAGCCGCTTGTCGTCGATGGACCAGGACCGGTTGAGGTCCATCAGCACGCCGTCGTCGGTCGCCGCGATCATTTCCTCCAGCGTGTGTGGCCCCGGCAGCAGCCCGACGTTGGTCATCCGCACCATCGGCAGCCGCGCCCACCCATCGGCCCGCACGCTGCCCGCGTAGTCGAGCCCGGCGACGGCGGCGGAGTCCCGCCCGGCGAGCGTGCCGACCCAGATCCCGTCCCGCACCGCGAACCGCTGACTCGCCGGGGTGCCCTCGTCGTCGTATCCGAACGACCCCAGCGCCCCCGGGATCGTCGGGTCGATCGTGATGTTCATCAGCTCCGACCCGTAGCGGAGCTGGTTGAGCTTGGCGAGGTCGAGCCACGACGTGCCCGCGAAGGCCGCCTCCCAGCCGAGGATCCGGTCCAGCTCGATCGCGTGCCCCACCGACTCGTGGATCTGCAGCGCCATCTGCTCGCTGCCCAGGATCAGCGTCGTCTCGCCCGCCGGGCACTGCGGCGCCGACAGCAGCGCCCGCGCCTCCTCGGCGATCCGCGCCGCGTGCGCGCTCAGGTCGAGCTCGTCGACGAGCTCCCAGCCGCGCGTGCCGTATTGCCCGCGGTAGGACGGATAGGACCGCCGCTGTGTCTCCCCGTCGCCGATCACCGTCGCCGAGATGCCCGCCCCCGCCTCGCGGATGTGCTGGTCGATCCGGTGCCCCTGCGACGACACGAACCATTTCCGCGTGTCCCAGACCTGATAGAGCCCCTCCGCGATGTCGGCGCCCGCCTTGTGCGCCTCCGCGGTCGCCCCCGTCAGCAGGTCGCCCTTCACCGACAGCGCCGCCCCGAGCGGGTCCACCTCGCACGCGCTCGCCCACGAGTCCACCCGCGCCTCGACGTCGACCAGGTCGAGCGCCGGCCCGGGCACCGTCGCCGACGCCCGCGCGATCGAAGTGGCCCGCTCGCCCGCCCGCCGCGCAGCATCGCGGCCCAGGTCCGGTACAGCAAAGAATCCCCAGCTGGACCCGACCAGCGCCCGCACCCCGACGCCCGCGTCCTCGTCCTGGCTGAGCTCCTCGATCTCACCGTTGCGCGCCGTCATCGACTCGGACCGCCGGTGCATCACGCGGGCATCGGCATACCGAGCCCCGGCCGCGAGGGCCGCCTCGACCGCCGCGGTCGCCACGTCGAATTGGGTCATGGTTGGACAGTACCCAGGGGGTACGACAGTTTTGGGCGACACGACCCTACGTTGATGCCCCGGCTACCCGATCAGCTCGTTGATCTGCCCCGCGAGCGCGATGTCCTTCTCCGTCACCCCGCCCGCCGAGTGCGTCGACAACCTGAAGGTCACCGTCCGCCACCGGATGTCGATGTCAGGGTGGTGGTCGGCCTGCTCGGCGACGTGCGCGACCTCCGCCACCAGCCGTATCCCGTCCAGGAACGAGGGCGCGGTCACCGACCGCTCGATGCCGTCCGCGTCGCCGGACCACCCCGCGAGCTTCGCCAGCGCGGCGGTCACCTCTTCGTTGCCGAGCACATCAGCCATGGCTTTGAACGTACCCCCGGGCCCGCCGCCTTCGAGCCACGATTCGCCGTACCGGCTGCCTTCTGGACTCCGCCGCTCACCCGCGCCGCCGGCGGCCGCGGATGATGCTTTGCAGTACCGAGATGAAAACGACGACGACCACCGCGGCCCCGATGGCGGCGATCACGGCGACCGAGCGACCACCTCCGGCGTCCTTGCCCGCCCCGGCCGAGGCCGAGACCTGGGGCGCCGCGCCGGGCGAGGCGGGCGGGACCTCGGCGGTGAGGGCCTTGACGAGGTCGAGGATGCCGTAGCCGTACTCGGGGTCACGACCCGGCGCACCGGCATCCTGCGCGGTGTAGGTGAGCCGACGGATGACGTCCTGCGCGCTCAACTGCGGATACTTGGCCCGAACTAGCGCAGCGGCCCCCGCGACGATCGCGGCAGCGTCGCTTGTTCCGCTGGTCTGGCGGTGATTGCCCTCGATGTCGGTAGACATTATGTCCACGCCGGGTGCGCTCAGGAGTACCTCGGGCCCGGTCACAGAGGCCGAGGACACCCGTCCCTGCTGGTCGACGGCGCCGACGGCCACGACGCCGGGTAGCTTCGCCGGGAAGGCCACGACCCTGGTGCCGGGTCGGTTGCCGACGGCGGCGACCACCACGATGTCGGCGGCCATGGCCTTTTCAATCGCGGCCTTGACCCTCGAGTCCTCGTCTGTGCCGAGCGAGATACAGATAATCTTGGCGTGCTGGCCGACCGCCCATTCGATGCCGGCGGCCAACTCCTTGCCGGATCCCCCGAAGCCTGGCGACGGTGAGACCCGGATGGGCAAGATGTTCGCCTTCGGAGCGATGCCGAGCACTCCGTTGTTTCCGCTGTTTCCGCCGGTGCCACGCCCGGCGATGATGCCGGCCATCGCCGTGCCGTGGCCGTCGGTGTCGGCACGACCGTCGCCGGATCGGCCGAAGAACTCATTGCCCGGCACGACCGCGGCGCCGAGTTCCTTCGCGGAGGGATCGACGCCCGAGTCAGCCACCGCGACGAGCACGCCGTCGCCCTGACTGATTTCGTGCGCCTCGGATACGTGCAGGTATCCGAGGTGCCACTGTTGATCGCGCACCTGGTCGGCGTACGCGCCGATGGGCAACGTGACGGCCGCAAGCACAGCGGCGATGGCTGGAAACGCGAGACGGCGCAGCATCAACGGTCGATCCCGATCACGCCGGGGGTTGCATCGTTCGGCGGCGGTGGGTCGGGAGATTCGAGAATCGGTGTCACACCCTCTTTGACTTGCCATTGATCGTCCGCGTTCCGCTTCCGATCGGCGTTCCTCCGCGCGTACGCCTCGTAGCTGCGATCCCGCCAGCCACCCGCGGGTGTGCGTTCGTCCGTCCGGGTCACATTGTCCGCGGCACCGGTGCCCGGTTTGCTGACCTTGCCACCCCGCTGTCCTGAGGCGCGACTCGCCGGCCCGCCGATTGCGCCCGGCCGTTCGATAGGGCCGGGTCGCTCGATGAGGCCCCCGGATCGCATCACGCGCTGGCCGGAGGGAGCGCGGGTGGTCCAGCCGACCTCCGAAGGAAGGCTCGGGATGGGATCGTTCGAAGGCGATGTGACGGGCGGGGTGATCGGTGGGGCAGGGGGTGCCGTCAGTACCGGAGGGCTGACATGGGCCGGCGCGCCGGTCAGAAACGGACCCGGGTCGACGGCACCGGGCAGCGGTCCGATGCCGGGGGCGGAAGCGACCGGACGGCTGCTCGGCGGAGGTGGATCGAACACAGGCCGCGGCAGATAGCGCCCGTCGCCGCCGTTTCCGCCGCGTCCACCCTTCTGTTCCGGGACCGGTGGTGCCGTGCCGTTGTTGTAGACCGCCATGGTCGGGAAGGTGGCTGGCTCGGTTGTCGCCGCCGCAATCCTCTGATCGGCCGCTTGCATGATCGAGCGCGCCCTGGCGTCGAGTTCGTCCTGGTGCGACTTCAGCACCGCGTCGCTCAGTACCGGGGGGAGACCCATGCCGGGGTTCCAGCCGTCCGGCATGAGGTTCACGAGACTGCTCGCGGGCGTGTTCTTCAGGTAGCTCTTCCAGGCCGCCTTCGGGTCGCCGTACGACGCCTGGAGTGGTTCGAGTTGGTGTCTCGCCTCCATCACAGCGCTGGCAACCGCCTCGTAGGTGCTTTTCACCCGTGCCGCCGCATCCCGAGCGTCGGTCATGGCCGTGATAGCCGCGTCGATCTGGTCTACGAACGCCTGGGCTGCTGCACTGGCCGCTGGATTCCAGTAGGTCACCAGGTCTCTACGCAACTCTCCGAGCTTCTTGATCTGGTCGTCCAGCAGCGAGTGCTTGTGCGACCATGCATGCTCGTGAGTGGTGTTGTTGGCCGTATTCTCGTCGGCCACACTCAGCCACAGCTCAGGAACGGCATATCGCTCGTAGGCCTCGCTCACTTGCCGCCCCTGGCCTGGTGCAGTTCGTGAAGCTCGTTGCGCTTGGCCCGCTGATCCGCGTCCTGCGCGGCGCGTTCGGCCTGGGACACCTCGGTGGACGCGCCGCTGACGACCCCTCGCAGAAACGTCGCGGAATGGTCGTCAACGTCGCGATAGGTCGTGACGATCTCCTGCGCCGTCCTGGCCAATACGGCGGCGTTGTGCGTCAGGGCGTCGAGGAAGGCCATGGCCGCCTCCATCTGCTCCCAGTACTGCACCGCGGCCTGGTGAACCACCGGGCTGGCGGTGTGGACGCCGAACGTCGGGTACATCGCAAGCTGGTTCTTGATGCGCTCGCCTCCGGGCGCGAGGTCCTTGTCGACGTAGCTTTGGAGCTTCGCACTGAAGTCCTTCATGCCGGTGGCGTTGATCTCGATCTTGTGTTGGTCCGCCACGGTGCCTCCCCCGTCCGTGCGTTGACACGCTCAAGGTAGTCGAGCTGTGCAGGAGTAGAAAGGACGATATGGCGATAGGTGGGGTCACGCGGGAGCTGTTGGTGCGCACTGTGGACACCTGGGCGCCCGGGAATCTGCACGCTGCGCACGGAGCGACATTTCTCCATGCCTCGGGCAAGGGGATCGATCACGCGGCGGCCGAAGGGGCGGTGCGGGCGTTCGCCGAGTTCGGGGATCGGCTTCGGGGGCGGCTGACGTTGTTGTTCGTGGCGCCCGGGGTTCAGGCGCTGCAAGCGCGTGTTCAGGAAATTCAGCGGGAATTGCGTACGCCGCCGGAAATGGTCGTTCACGTCGTGCCCGGCGGGAATGTCGCGGCCGTGCTGAAGGCGGCCGGGGCGAAAGGCGGGCCGCTGCTCGCGGTCATTGACGAAACCGTCGAGAAAAGCCTTTCCGCGGCGGTTGTACTCCTCACGGCCCCGGCGGGCACGTGGGGTGCCCAGCGCGCGGAGTTGCAGCGGGCGGGGCTGGAGCTGACGGCCGGCGTGGAGCTGGTGGACGGCGTGGACGAGCTGCTCGTCGGGTTCGGCACGCGGTCGGCGAAGAGTCTGGAGGCGTTCAAGAGCGAGCTCTGGGCCCTCGACGAGTACGCCGGCGTGCGCTACCGCGACCCGCAGGACCCCGAGGGCCACCTCATGGACATCTCGCTCGAGCCGAACCCGGGCGCGTTGCGGCGCGAGATCCTGCAGGCGCTGCGCGGCGGCGGCATGACGGTGACGGAGCTGAAGCGGTTCGCGCTCACCGACACCGTGTACCGCGCCGCCGACGCGCAGAAGGTCGTCACGGCGCTGCTGCACGCGGGCGCCGTGACGCGCTCGCCCGAGGGCGGACGGCTGGGCGGCGACGTGGTGATCAGCCTAACGACCGGCGGATGAAGTCCAGCTCGATGCGCAGCAGCTTCTCGGCCAGGCCGCCCGCGGCCATGTGCGTGGCGCCCGTCAGCGGGATCATCGAGTGCGGCCGGCCCGCGGCGAGCAGCGCGGCCGACAGGCGCAGCGTGTGCGCGGCGACCACATTGTCGTCGACCAGGCCGTGGACCAGCAGCATCGGGCGGGCGTCCTCGGGGCGCACCGGCGGCTCGGCGGCCAGCTCGACGAGGGAGTTGTGCGCGTATACGTCGGGCGCATCGGCGGGCAGCCCCAGGTATCGCTCGGTGTACGCGGTGTCGTAGAGGCTCCAGTCGGTCACGGGCGCGCCGACGACCGCGCAGTGGTAGACGTCCGGGCGCCGCAGCACGCCCAGCCCCGACAGCCAGCCGCCGAACGACCACCCGCGGATCGCGACCCGGCCGAGGTCGAGGTCGGGGTGCTTGCCGGCGAGGGCCTCGAGCGCGTCGACCTGGTCGGACAGGATGACGTCGGAGAAGCGGCGGTGGATGGCCTTGTCGAAGCTCGGCGCGACGCCTGGAGTTCCGCGGTTGTCGATGGAGACGACGGCGAAGCCCTGGTCGGCCCACCATTGTTTCTCCTGCCAGCGGGCCCGTGCGGCGACGACCTCCTGGTGGCCGGGGCCGCCGTAGATCGCCACGAGCACGGGCAGCTTGCGGCCGGCCACGTGGCTGCGCGGATAGAGCACGCCAGCCGGTACGCGCCGGTCCGTCACCCGTTCGAGCGCCGGCCTCGGCGCATAGGGAGGCGCCGCGGCGAGCGACGGGATCTCGCCGATCGATTCGCCATTATGGATGACTTGGTACTGCCATCCGTTGCCCTCCAGCGTCTGGGACCCGATCACGACGGTACGGCCGGCCGCCTGCGCCTGGTGCCACCCCGGCTCGGTCGTCAGCCGCGTCGCCCGGGGGCTGGACTGGGTGACCGGAATGTGGAAGATGTGCTGCTCACTGGGCTCGCCGTCGCTGGCCTCCACCACCAGATCGCCGTCGAGGCGGCCGGCCACCCTCCTGACGTACAAATTGGGGGGTGTGACGAGGCTGCCGTCGGCGAACAGGCAGCGCGCGTCGTAGCCGTCATGGGCGAGTTCGCCGCCGACCAGCACTCTCCCGTCGGGGAGATGGATCGGCGTGCCCGGGACCGGCTCGACCCAGCGCGGATCGGCGAGCTCGGCGTGGACCTGCGTCTCGCCCGTGCGCGGGTCGACGGCGATCACGAGGCCGTGCTGCTGCAGGCGGCGCAGGACCGTCAGCAGCGGACCGCCCTGCTCGGACCAGGACGCGGCCACGAGATACGGGTAAGTCTCGCGGTCCCAGTGCACGTCGACCCAGCCGCCGTCGAGGTCGAGCACGTGCAGCGTGACCTTGGCGTTGGTCGAGCCGGCGTGCGGATAGGCGACCGTGGTCGGCGGCTGCTCCGGCAGCGAGGGGTCGTGCAGGTGCCAGCGGGGCACGCGCGACTCGTCGACTCGGGCCGTGAGGATGTTGCGGCCGTCGGGCGACCACCAGTATCCCCGGAAGCGGTGGAACTCCTCGGCCCCGACGAACTCGGCCAGGCCCCAGGTCACGCCCTCCTCGCCGGCCAGCACGTTGTCGGTGCCGTCGGCCTCGATGACGCGCAGGGCGCCGCCGGTGACATACGCGATCCGGCGTCCCGTCGGGTCGAGCCGCGGGTCGACGACCGGGCCGGCCGTGTCGAGCTCGGCCACGTCGCCGGTGAGCAGGTCGACGCGGAACAGCCGACCGCCCAGCGGGAAGACGGCGAGCACGCCGGCCCCGTCGAGCGCGAACGAGCCGATGCCGCCGGCGGACAGTCGCAGCCGCTCGCGCAGCGCCCGCTCGGCCGGCGGCAGGTCCGGCTGGTCGCGCAGCAGGGTCGCCGGGTCGGCCAGGCAGCGCTCGGTGCGCGCGGCGACGTCGAAGACCCACAGCGCGTCACTCGGGTCCTCGGGGCCCGACGAGCGTAGGAAGATCACCCGCGCGCCGTCCGGGCTCACCGTGACTGCGCGGGGCGCGCCGTAGGAGAAGCGACGGGTTCGTGCGGCCAACTCCGGATAGTCCACCCCGGAATGTTGACTCGTGCCCGCCGGATTGTCATGTGATTGGGCGGGAACGTCACTCGGGGTGCACGCCTGGCTACACAGACCGTGGTGGTTGGAAGAACTGTCGGTGGCACGCCGTAGAGTTGCCCACGTGAGCGCTCGGAGCATTCTGTTCGTCCATGCACACCCCGATGACGAGTCGATGGGGACCGGTGCCACGATGGCCCGCTACGCGGCCGATGGCGCCCATGTCACCCTGGTCACCTGCACGCTCGGTGAGGAGGGCGAGATCCATGTGCCCGCGCTGGCCGGGATCGCCGCCGCCGAGGGCGACCAGCTCGGTGGGTATCGCATCGCCGAGCTCGCCGAGGCCTGCCGCTGCCTCGGCGTCACGGACCACCGCTTTCTCGGCGGCGCCGGGCGGTATCGGGACTCCGGCATGATGGACACCCCGGCCAACAGGCATCCACGCGCGTTCTGGGGCGCCGACCTGGACGTCGCCGCGGGGGAACTGCTCGAGGTGATCCGCGAGACGCGCCCGCAGGTCGCCGTCACCTACGACTCCAACGGCTTCTACGGCCATCCGGACCACATCCAGGCACACCGGGTGCTGACCCGGGCCGTCGAGCTGGCCGAGGCCGAGGGGATCGCACCCCAGAAGGTGTACTGGACGGCGGTGCCGCGCAGCGTGCTGGAGGCTGGCATGCGTGAGTTCCGCGACTCGTCCGACAACCCGTTCGCGGAGATCGAACGGCCGGAGGACCTGCCGTTCGGCACCGCCGACGACGACATCGCGGCCCGGGTGGACGCCCACGAATACGCGGAGGAGAAGACCGCCGCGCTTAAGGCCCACGCCACGCAGATCCCGCCGTCGTCCTGGCTGTTCTCGATCGCGGGCAACTTCGGCGCCGAGTTCATGGGCGTGGAGTATTACCAGCTCGCGCGCGGCGCGAAGGGCCCCGGCGTGGGGCCGTACGGCTGGGAGGAGGACCTGTTCGCGGGTCTGGAGGTCGACGCGCCGAGGCCGCCGGAGCCGCGGAAGGTGCCGGTCGGGGTGCTGGAGGCCACGGCGCTGGGCGGTTCGTCGCTGGAGGCGGGGTCGTCGTGAGCACCAAGCGCAAGGGTCCGCCGCGGCCGGGGGGACGATCTTCCACGAAGCTCGCCCCGGAGCCACCGGTGTCGCCGGACTCGGCCATCTCGCCCGATTTGAGCGAATCGCCCGCAACCGGCGGCCTGTCGGGTTCCGGCGCATCGTCCGAGCGGGGCGCGGCCGGTGCATCGGCCGAGAGCGGCGCTGGTGGTGGATGGACCGAGCCAGGCGCAGGCGGCGGGCCGGCCGCGTGGGGCGCAGGTGGTGGATCGGCCCAGCGAGGCGCACCAGGCGCGCCAGGCGCGGCGGACGGCGGGGCCGGTGGGTGGGTCGCGCCCGGACTTGCGGACGACGGATTGGTTGGGCGAGGCGTGGGCGGCGGATCGGCCGAGTGGATCGCACCCGACGTCGCGACCGGTAAGTCGGATAAGTTCGATATTTCGGATGTGTCGCCAACGGCGGGGTTTGTCTGGCCCGAAGGGGCAGGGCCGAGTGGCGGGCGGCGGAAGTTGTCCCCGCAATGGGCTCGGGGGCTCGATGTCCTCATCACGGTCGCCGGGCTGATCGTCGCCACGCTGCTGGCGGCCGCGCTGGCGATCATCGAGGCGCTGTATTCGCCGCTGCGCATCGGGGGCGTCCGCGCGCCCGTCTCGCTCCTGATGGCGCTGGTGACCAACCCGTTGCTGGGGTGGTTCGCCTTCACTACCACCAGGCAGCGCTTCGCGGGGCTCCTGCCCGCCGCGGCGTGGTGCGTGATCTGGATCCTCGCCGCGGGCCGCACCTCCGAGGGTGACATGATCATCACCAACAACAACTGGGTGGGGCTGCTGACCCTGCTCGTGGGGGCGCCGGTGTTCGCGGTCGGCATCTACGTCTCGTCGATGCGGGAGCGCATCGCCCCGCGCTGGCCGAGTGGTCCCGCTTCGGGCTCCTCTTCGTCGAGTTCATCGAGACCCGCCGGCGGCTAGCGAATCGAGGCCGCCGCTCAGGCACCTGGAGCGACCGTCAACTGGGCCGTCAGCATCCCGGGAGGCCGCGCACCGCGGCTGCCCGAGCGCATGATCGCGGAGACGTGCCCGCGGACTGCCGCTGCCAGCCAATTGGCGGTCGCTCGTAGGTCAGCAAGCGCGTCGCCGACCAGGCCGTCCAGCGGCTAGCAAGACGCGGCCAGCGCGAAGGCGATGAGGTGGGCCGACAGATGGCGAAAACGAGCCGGCTGGCGCGTGGCGGGCGCTCGCCTGGGCCGCTCGTTGCTGGAGGGGCGAGTGGTGGACCGGTTCGGGAATGGCCGCGTGCTTTGCGCCGTGCGCAGGAATGCTTCTCGGAGCCGGCATCCGACCGTGCGGGCGGTGCCATTGCGGCGGTCGAGTAAGGTCGCGCTGTGTTTCGAGGAAACTCCGAGGCGGCGGGTCTTGCGCCACGCAGTGTAGACGAGTAAACACGTTCCCGCGCCGCGCTTTCAGGGTGTCGGCCGAGTCGGTACTAGCTTGACGGAGGCTGGCGATGAAGGAGCGATTGCTGCCGATCGGGCTCGTCGCGGGGGGCCTCTTTCTGGTCAATGTCGTCGCGCGGCTCGTGGTGCGGTTCGGGGCCGGGAGCGACGACGCCAAGCAGATCACCATCGGGCTCTGGGCGCTGTGCGCGGTCGGGGCGGTGATGATTCCCGTCGCGTTCTGGTACGGGCGGAAGTACCAGATGATTCTCGTGATCGGGGAGCTCGGGCTCGCCGTTGTGGTCGCCTGCCTGCTGGCCGTGCTCGTCGGGCCGTTCGTGTCGGGGGTCGGGCCGTTCAGCAACGGGGTCGGGCTGGTTTTCCGGCAGTTCTTCTACTTCGTGGGGCTGTCCGCGATCGGGGCCGTGGTCGGGCTGCTGCTATTGATGACCACCGGGCTCGATTACCGCTCGCAGTCGTGGAAGCGATACATCGAGCGGTCCGGCACGAAGCCGCGCAAGATCGTGCGCCGATAGTTTCGAAATACGGCTAGAGCAGGCGCCGCGACGAATAGACGTGGTGCGCGGTGAAGCCCAGCCGGTCGTACAGCGCCACCGCCGGCGTGTTTCGCTGCTCGACCTGCAGATAGACGTCGCGGGCGCCCAGCGTCGACGCCCACTCGGCCAGGGCGGCGATGAGGAGCCGGGCCAGGCCGCGACGGCGAACGCGTTCGTCCACGCCGATCACCGACAGGCCCAGCCAGCGCGACTCCGGGTCGGCCACGCAGCCGCGGGCGGTGGCCAGCAGGGTGCCGCTCTCGTCGTACCACCCGGCGAACCGCACGTGCGGCACGGACGTCAGCACGTGGCGGGCCGACTCCGGCAGCGAGCCCTTCTGGCCGCCCACGGCGGCCAGCCACCCGGCGGACGGCGAGGTCGCCAGCTCGATCCGGCCGCCCATCGCCGGCCCGGCGGGCACCATGGGTGAGGAGCCGGGCGAAATGCCGGATGAAAGGCTGCCCGGCTCAAATTCTGGCGTAGCGACAAGCGTGACGAGCGGCGCCGTCATCACCTGGGTCGCCGGCATCGCCATCCAGCCGCGACGCTCGAGTTCGTCGTCGATGCGCTGGAACAACGGTACCGGGACGCTCATGGCGGGGACCAGGGCTCGTTCGCGGTACCACCGCTGAACGAACTCGATCGCGTCGGATAATGGGAGATCGGGGTCGCCGATCGTGAGGGCCGAGTTGGCACGCTGGGTCCACCCGTCGGTGGCGCGCAGCAGCCAGTCGCCGAGGTTGGCCTGCTCGCGGGCCGGCCAGCCCAGCGCGGCGGCGGCCTCGAGGGACTCGGTGGGGGTGAAACGGCGGCGCGGAGGCACCGGCTTGGCCCTGGCGATCTCATTGATTGGAACGCGTATCGCGCCCGAGCGGGCACGGATTGTGAGATGCGTCTCGGTCGCTTCGAGCAGGTGGCCCAAGATGTCCGAAAACACGGGTCGTTCGTCGCGCATCCCGACGAATCGGCGCACGACGACGCGCTGTCCCACGTGTTGTGGCCCGAGCACGATCGACCTCCCGTGAACCTGGATACTAGGCTCGTACCGCCGCGGTAGGGATGCGGCGGGGTCTGCCAGCCCCAGGCTGGCAGCCTCAGGCGCGAAAGAGGGCGACCCGTGACATACATCATCGCCGAACCTTGCGTAGACCTGCTCGACAAGGCCTGCATCGAGGAGTGCCCTGTCGACTGCATCTACGAGGGCAACCGCATGCTCTACATCCACCCCGACGAATGCGTGGACTGCGGCGCCTGCGAGCCGGTCTGCCCGGTCGAGGCGATCTTCTACGAGGACGACGTCCCGGAGAAGTGGAAGGACTTCGTCGGCGCCAACTACACGTTCTTCGACGAGCTGGGCTCGCCCGGCGGCGCGTCGAAGGTCGGCAAGATCGAGAAGGACGCGCCGTTCGTCGCCGCCCTGCCGCCGCAGGAGCACGACCACTGACCGGCACCGTTTCCGCAGCAGGAGCCCGGCGCGCGCTCGCGGCCGGGCTGCCGGATTTTCCGTGGGACCGACTCGAGCCGGCGAAGGCCGCGGCCGCCCGCCACCCGGACGGCCTGGTCGACCTGTCGATCGGCACGCCGGTCGACCCGGTGCCCGCGATCATCCGCGCGGCGCTGGCCGAGGCGTCCGACGCGCCCGGGTATCCGCTGACCGCCGGCACCCCGCGCCTGCGCGAGGCGATCCGCGACTGGGTGAGCCGCTGGTGCGGCACCGGGTCCGGGTCGTTCGGCGTGCTGCCCACGATCGGCTCGAAGGAGCTGGTGGCCTGGCTGCCCACGCTGCTGGGCCTCGGGCCGGGCGACACCGTGGTGATCCCGCAGGTGTGCTACCCGACGTATGAGGTCGGCGTCCAGCTGGCCGGCGCCACGGTCGTGCGTGCCGACTCGCTGACCTCGCTCGGGCCGGCGCGCGTCGGCATGGTCTGGGTCAACTCGCCGTCCAACCCGACGGGCCGGGTGCTGCCCGAGGCGCACCTGCGCAAGGTCGTCGAGTGGGCCCGCGAGCGCGGCGCGATCGTGGTCAGCGACGAGTGCTACCTCCCGCTGCCCTGGGAGGCGTCCCCGGTGTCGATCCTGTCCGTCTGTGACGGCGTGTTCGACAACGTGCTCGCCGTGCACTCGCTCTCCAAGCGTTCGAATCTCGCCGGGTATCGCGCGGGCTTCCTCGCCGGTGACCCCGCCCTGGTGGACGAGATCCTCGCGGTGCGCAAGCACGCCGGCATGATCGTGCCCGCCCCGGTCCAGGCCGCCATGATCGCGGCGCTGGGCGACGAGGCCCATGTGGACGAGCAGCGCGAGCGCTACGCCCGGCGACGCGCGATCCTGCGCGAGACCTTCGAGCGCGCGGGGTTCTCGGTCGAACATTCGGAGGCCGGCCTGTACCTCTGGCTGACCCGCGACGAGGACTGCTGGTCCACGGTCGGCTGGCTGGCCGAGCGCGGCATCCTGGCCGCGCCGGGCGCCTTCTACGGCCCGGCGGGGGAGCGGCACGTCCGGGTGGCGCTGACCGCCACGGACGAGCGGGTCGCCGCGGCGGCGTCGCGCCTCTGAACGACCGCCGCCGACCCCAACGGCCGCCGCGGCGTGCGAGTGCGACGCCGCGGCGGGTGGGGCTCAGTTCGCGTGCAGGTCGGCGTTGAGCTCGATGCCGCGGCCCTGGCGCTCGCGAACCTCCAGGCGGCCGCTCACCGAGTTGCGGATGAAGAGCAGGTTGCTCAGGCCGGACAGCTCGCGTGCCTTGACCACGCGGCCGTCGGGGAGAGTGAGCTTCGAGCCGGCGGTGATGTAGCAGCCCGCCTCGACCACGCAGTCGTCGCCGAGGGAGATGCCGATGCCCGCGTTCGCGCCGAGCAGGCAGCGCCCGCCCAGGCGGATGGTCTCCTTGCCGCCGCCCGAGAGGGTGCCCATGATCGAGGCGCCGCCGCCCACGTCGGTGCCGTCGCCGACCACCACGCCGGCCGAGATGCGGCCCTCCACCATCGAGGTGCCCAGCGTGCCGGCGTTGAAGTTGACGAAGCCCTCGTGCATCACCGTGGTGCCGGGGGCCAGGTGAGCGCCCAGGCGCACCCGGTCGGCGTCGGCGATGCGCACGCCCGACGGCGTCACGTAGTCGACCATCCGCGGGAACTTGTCGACGCCGAACACGTTCAGCCGGCGCCCGGCGCGGCGCTCAAGGGCGCGCAACTCGTCGACCTGGTCGGGCAGGCACGGGCCGGCCGAGGTCCAGGCGACGTTGGCCAGCAGGCCGAACTGCCCGTCGAGGTTGGCCTGGTGCGGCTGGACCAGGCGGTGCGAGAGCAGGTGCAGGCGGAGGTATACGTCGGCCGTGCTCACCGGCGCGTCGCCGAGCGACTGGACCTCGACGCGGACCACCTCGGTGCGCAGTCCCAGCCGGGCGCCCGAAGAATCCGGCAAATCGGAAATATCCGAAAAATCGGTAAGCGGGGCGGTGCGGGCGCTGGAGGAGGCCGGGCCCGCGGCGGTCACGGCGTCGGAATCGGCGGCCGTGGCGGTGCCGAGGCCCAGGTTGCCGGCCGGGAACCAGGCGTCCAACACCTGGCCCGAGGAGGTCACGGTGGCCAGGCCCAGCCCCCACGCGGGGGAGTCGATGTAGGCGGTCGTCACGTGACCGAACGCTACCCCATCTAGTGTCAGAGCCATGCTCACCCGTGATGTCCTCGCCGATCCCGTCGCACTGACCCGTGCCCTCGTCGACATCGAGTCGGTCTCCGGCAACGAGGCCGAGATCGCCGACCGCGTCGAGGAGGCGCTCGCCGCCACCGACCTGAAGGTCGAGCGGTTCGGGCACACCATCGTGGCGCGGACCGAGCTCGACCGGCCGCAGCGTGTGGTGCTCGCCGGGCACCTCGACACGGTCCCGCTGCACGACAACTTTCCGTCGCGGACCGAGGACGGCCTGCTGTGGGGCTGCGGCGCCGCCGACATGAAGGCCGGCACGGCGATCGCGCTGCACCTGGCGGTCACCGAGGCGGCGCCGCGCCACGACGTGACGTACGTGTTCTACGAGTGCGAGGAGGTCGAGTCGGCTCGCAACGGGCTGAAGATCCTCGCCGATCGCCAACCGCACCTGCTGACCGACGCCTCGTTCGCGGTGCTGCTCGAGCCCACCCACGGCCTGATCGAGGGCGGATGCCAGGGCACGCAGCGTGTGCTGGTGCGCACCACCGGCAAGCGCGCGCATTCGGCCCGGTCGTGGCTCGGCGAGAACGCCATCCACAAGGCCGCGCCGATTCTCGAGCGCCTGCAACGGTACCGCGAACGCATCGTCACCATCGACGGCTGCGAGTTCCACGAGGGGCTGAACGCGGTGCGGATCGCCGGGGGCGTGGCCGGCAACGTGATCCCGGACGAGTGCGTGGTGGAGGTCAACTTCCGCTTCGCGCCCGACCGGGACGAGGCGGCGGCCGCCGATCACGTGCGCGAAGTGTTCGACGGCTTCGAGGTCGAGTTCGTCGACTCGGCGCCCGGCGCGCCGCCGGGGCTCGACGCGCCCGCCGCCCGCGAGTTACTCGCCGCGACCGGCCGCCCCCCGCGCGCGAAGCTGGGCTGGACCGACGTGGCGCGCTTCGCGGTGCTGGGCATCCCCGGCCTGAACTACGGCCCCGGCGACCCGAACCTCGCGCACAAGCAGGACGAACACGTCGAGATCGACAAGATCGTCGAGGGTGCCGAGGTCATGCGCCGCTGGCTGCGCGGCGACACCTGACCGAGCGCCAGCGACGCACAACGACACGGAGCGCCGCGACAGAAGCCAGGACTGCCGAGGACTACGCGGCCTCAGTCGACGACTCCCTGACTGCCGGATCCATGAGTACCGGATCCAATTGACGCATCATCCGGCGGACCGCGACCACCTCGCGGATCCGCCGGTTCATCTGCCGCTTCTGGCGGTCCTGCTTCGTTCGTGTCATGCCGGTCACACCCCCACGCCCTGCCAACCGGTATATCGGGTAGGACGCCGCGGCGGGGCGGAACGTTGCTCCCCGCACCCGTTTTCCTACCGAGTTTTCCTGCCGAGACCGGTCGGTCATCGAGGCGCGGGTGGCCCCGTGGCGAAGGTCTTGCCGTCCGGATAGGGCCACGCATTGGCGACGCAGCCCTCCAGCCCGAAGGTCTGGCGCGCCATCACCGGGGCGGGGGCGCCCTTGCGCGGGCAGACCGCGTGCCCGTGGCCGAGGAAGTGCCCGACCTCGTGGTTGACGACCATGTTGCGGTACTCCGCCACGCTCGGGTACCAAGCGACCGCGAGCAGCCAGCGCTTCAGGTTGACGATGACGTCCCGGCCGCCGCGGCAGGAGACCTCGCCCTTCGTCCGCACGCCGCGCTTGGCGCACATGGTGTCGGTGGTCGACGGCGTGGCCAGGTGCACGGTCAACTCGCTCGCGCTGCCGGCCGGGACGCGCTGGAACGAGAACCGGCCACCGGCGATCCAGCTGCGCGAATCGCCGAGGGTGCGCTGCACGGCGTCGGCGAACACCTCCGGGTCCACGTTCGAGCCCTGCTCGGTCGCGACGACGTAGTGCACCAGGTGCCCCGCGGTGCCGACCCGCTCGCCGCCGCTCGCCGCGTAGTCGAACTTCCCGTTGCCCTTGGCGGGCACGCTCGGCACGGTCGACCGTGCCGGCGAGGGGGCAAGCGAGGAGGCCGGCTCGACCACGGACGATGAGGGCCCGGGCACGTCCGAGGACAGGGCGGCGGAGGGCGGCGCCGCCACGAAGGATTCGGTGGGCGGGGACGGCCTCAGGCCGTACCAGATAAGGAGAGAACCCACCAGAAGCACGCATGACGGCGCGAACAACAGCCACCGTCGACGCGCCATGGCGGTATTGGACCATGCCGACGGCGGGTCTGGTGGGCCCCGTCGCGCGTGATCCACGTACCGTGACAGACATGAGCGAGCCCAAACGCAGCCGGCCGCGGGAGCGGCACCGCGGAATGGTGACGTTGCGACGCGACGCGATCCCGCCGAGCACCGCCGACCAGCGGCTGCTCGACTCGCACCTGCGGCACGAGTGGAAGACCAAGGACGCGTGGCGGGCGCTGCGCATCCTCAGCGAGTTCGTCGAGGGCTTCGACACGCTCGCCGACCTGCCGCCCGCGGTGAGCGTGTTCGGCTCGGCGCGCAGCAAGCCGGACAGCCCGGAGTGGCGCATGGGCGAGGATCTCGGCGGCGCGCTGGCGCGGGCCGGATACGCGGTCATCACCGGCGGCGGCCCGGGCGTGATGGAGGCCGCGAACAAGGGCGTGGCCGAGGCCGGTGGGCTCTCGATCGGGCTCGGCATCGAGCTGCCCTTCGAGCAGGGCCTCAACGAGTGGGTCGACATCGGCATCGACTTCCGGTACTTCTTCGCCCGCAAGACGATGTTCGTCAAGTACGCCCAGGCGTTCGTCGTGCTGCCCGGCGGCTTCGGCACGCTCGACGAGCTCTTCGAGGCCGTGACGCTGGTGCAGACGCGGAAGGTCACGAGGTTTCCGGTCGTGCTCATGGGCACGGAGTACTGGAGCGGCCTCATGGACTGGATCCGCGCCACCATGCTGCCCGACGGCAAGATCGGCCCGGAGGATCTGGAGCTGCTGTTCGTCACCGACGACGTCGACGCGGCCGTGCAGCACATCAAGGAGGCCGCCGAGCAGCTGGGAGAGGACAACAAGCTGGGCGGGGGGAGCTGAGGTGGCGGCGATCGGCGTCTTCTGCGCCTCCTCGCAGCGGCTCGAGCAGCGGTGGCTGGACCTCGCGTACGACCTCGGCGTGGAGATCGGCCGCCGGGGCCACGGCCTGGTCTCCGGCGGCGGCTGCGTCGGCATGATGGGCGCCGTGGCCGACGGCGCCCGGGCCGGCGGGGCGCGCACCTACGGCGTGATACCGCAGAACCTCGTGGATCGGGAGGTCGCGGACACCAAGTCGGACGAGCTGGTCGTGACCGACGGCATGGCCTCGCGCAAGACCCTGCTGATCGAGAAGTCCGACGCGTTCATCACGCTCCCCGGCGGCCTGGGCACGCTCGACGAGCTGTTCGAGGTGTGGACGACGGCCATGCTCGACCTGCACCGCAAGCCGATCGTGCTGCTCGACGCGGACGGCTTCTACGCCGGCCTGCTCGACTGGCTGGGCGGCCTGGCCCGGCACGAGTTCGTCCGCCCGTCGGCGATGTCGATGCTGATGGTGTCGCGCGACATCGACGAGTCGCTGGACCTGATCGAGGCGTCGCTGCTGGGCGCGGCCCAACGGTGACATTGCGTCACCGCCGGGAATGGCGATGCGATGAAACGCGGGGCAGCGTGATTGCATAACCGCGTGACCGCGACAGCTTCCCCCGCGGGGCAGCGCCGTGCCTACCGGCTCGTGCGCCGCCCCCCGGTCGCGGCCGTCCCGGTCTTCGCCGACCCCTGGCAGCGCCTCGTCGTCGAGCACACCGCCGGGCCCCTGCTCGTCATCGGCGGGCCCGGCACCGGCAAGACGAGCACCCTCGTCGAGGCGGTCGCGGCCCGGGTCGCCGAGGGGGGCGACCCCGAGGGGATCCTGGTCCTGACCTTCGGGCGGCGCGGGGCGGTACGGCTGCGCGACCGGATCGAGGCGCGGCTCGGGCGATCGAGCGGGCTGCGCACCACGGCGGAGCCGATGGTCCGGACCTTCCACGGATACGCGTTCGGGCTGCTCCGCCGCGCCGCTGTCGAGCGGGGCGAGGCCTCGCCGCGGCTGCTGACCGGGCCCGAGCAGGACCTGGTGATCCGCGAGCTGCTCGCCGGTTCTGCGGCGCCGTGGCCGGAGTCGCTGCGCGGGGCGCTCAACACCCGCGCGTTCGCCACCGAGCTGCGCGACCTGCTGCTGCGGGCGGTCGAGCGCGGGGTCGGGCCGGCGGGGCTGGCCGAGCTCGCCCGGGTCCACCGGCGCGCGGACTGGGCCGCCGCGGCGGCGTTCTTCGAGGAGTACCTCCAGGTCCTGGCGCTGCGCGACGCGACCGGGCGGGGATCGGTCGCCTACGACTACGCCGAGCTGGTGCGGGCGGCGAGCGCCATGCTCGCCGACGACGCCGACGTCCTGGAGCGGGAGCGGCGGCGGCTGTCATACGTCTACGTCGACGAGCTGCCCGACACCGACCCCGCCCAGGTCGAGCTGCTCGAGCTCATCGCCGGCAACGGCAAGCACCTGGTCGCGCTGGCCGACCCGGACTCCTCGACGTTCGCGTTCCGCGGCACGGACCCGGCGATCGTCGGGGACTTCGCCATGCGGTTCCCGGGCGCGGTACAGGTGACCCTGCCGCACTCCCGACGGCTCGGCGAGGGGCTGCTGGCGCCGGTCGGGCGGGTCGCCGCGCGGCTGCGCGGCCCGTCCCGGCACCGGGCGATGCTGCCGCAGCGAGGCGGCGGCACGGCGGAGACGCGCACGTTCGCTTCGGAGACGTCGGAGGCGGCGTTCATCGCGCACCGGTTGCGCGAGGCGCACCTGCTGCGGGGCGTGCCGTGGGCGCGGATGGCGGTCGTGGTGCGCTCCACCGCCCGGCAGCTGGCGCCGCTGCAGCGGGCGCTGCACGCGGCCGGGGTGCCGACGGTGACCGAGGCCGAGGACCTGCCGCTGCACCTGCAGCCCGCGATCGCCCCGCTGCTGCTGCTCCTGCGGTGCGCGCTCGACGACGCCCGGCTGGACGAGGACGCGGCGGTGGCGCTGCTGCACTCGTCGCTGGGCGGGGCCGACCCGCTGGCCGAACGGCGGCTAAGGCAGGGGCTGCGCGCGCTGGCGCTGGCTGCCGGCGACCGGCGCCCGTCCGGCGTGCTGCTGCTCGCCGCGCTGCGCGACCCGGCCGAGCTCGCCATGGTGGAGCGGCGGTGGGCCGAGCCCGCCCGGGCGGTGGCCGGCCTGCTGCAGCAGGCCCGCGACGCGGCGGTCCGGCCCGGCGCGACCGCCGAGGAGGTGCTGTGGGCGGTGTGGCACGCCAGCGGCCTGGCCGAGCGCTGGTCCGCGCTGAGCGCCCGCGGCGGGCACCGCGGCTCGGCCGCGGACCGGGATCTCGACGCGGTCGTGTCGCTGTTCGACGCGGCGGCCCGGTTCACCGACCGGCTGCCCGGCGCCGGCATCGACGTGTTTCTCGACCACGTCGAGGGCCAGGACCTGCCGGCCGACAACCTGGCGCCGTCGGCGGACCGGGGCGACGCGGTGCGCATCCTCACCGCGCACGCGGCGAAGGGCCTGGAGTGGGACGTCGTCGCCGTCGCCGGCGTGCAGGAGGGCGTCTGGCCCGACCTGCGGCTGCGCGGCAGCGTGCTCGGCTCGGAGCTGCTGGTCGAGGTGCTCGCCGGGCGAGCGATGGAGACGATCGGGCGGCTGTCGGCGCTGCTGGACGAGGAGCGCCGGCTCTTCTACGTCGCCGTGAGCCGGGCCCGCGAGCAGGTGCTCGTCACCGCGGTCGCCTCGGGCGACGGTGAGGAGCAGCCGAGCCGGTTCCTGGCCGAGCTGTCCTCCGATGCGGAGCTGGACGGGCAGCCGGCGTTCGAGCCGCCCCGGGCGTTGACGCTGCCGACGCTCGTGGCGGAGCTGCGGGTCGCGCTCGTCGACCCCGACGCGCCCGAGGACCGCCGCGCCGCGGCCGCCGGGCTGCTGGCCCGCCTGGCCGCCGAGGGGGTACCAGGTGCCGACCCGGACACCTGGTGGGGGCTGCCGGCGCTGTCCGACGACCGGCCGCTGGTCGACCCGGGCGAGCCGGTGCGGGTCACGCCGTCGACCGTGGAGAGCGTCGATCGGTGCAGCCTGCGCTGGCTGCTGGAGCGGCACGGCGGCGCGCTGACCCCGTCGCCGGAGCAGTCGATCGGCAATCTCGTGCACGCCGCGGCGATGCTGGCCGCGGACGCCAGCGCGGACCGGGCGCAGCTGGTGGCGTACGTCGCCGACCGCTTCGACGCGATCGAGCTCTCCGCGCGCTGGCTCGCCGGCCGCGAGCGGGACCGCGCCGAGACCATGCTCGACAAGCTCATCGGCTGGCTGGCCGGCAACCCCCGCCGGCTCGTCGCGATCGAGCAGGACTTCCTCGTCGAGCTCGCCGACCCGCAGGCGCCGGTCGAGATCAAGGGCCGGGTCGACCGGCTGGAGCTGGACGAGCAGGGCCGGCTCGTGGTCGTGGACCTCAAGACCGGCAAGTCCATCCCCGCCAACGCCAACCTGGCCGAGCACCCCCAGCTGGCCGCGTACCAGGCCGCGATCGAGCTCGGCGCCTTCGAGGAGTCTTCGGTACCGGGGGGTGCCTCCCTGGTGCAGCTCGGGGGAGAGACCAGCGCCGCGCGGGAGCAGGTGCAGCCGCCGCTCGGCGACGCCGACGACCCGAACTGGGCCCAGGCGCTGGTGCGGCGCACCGCGAGCACGATGGCGGCGTCGACCTTCAGCGCCGTGGTGAACAACAAGTGCCGCGTCTGCCCGGTGAAGACCTCATGCCCCGTCTCCGGCAAGGGCCGGCAGGTCACATGACCGGTCCGGAGCGAAGCGGAGGGGCCGGTCATCAGCCGGCTCGGCCTTCACGGCATGCCGACGAGCGAAGCGAGGAGGCATGACGGCGCCGTTGTTCACCCCGGTCGAACTGGCCCGGCTGCTCAAGCTCCCGGCGCCCACCCGGCAGCAGGCCGACGTCATCGCCGCGCCGGTCGGGCCGCTGCTCGTCGTCGCGGGCGCCGGCTCGGGCAAGACGGAGACGATGGCCGCGCGGGTCGTGTGGCTGGTCGCGAACGGGCACGTGCGCCCGGAGCAGGTGCTCGGCCTGACCTTCACCCGCAAGGCCGCCGGCGAGCTGTCGCACCGCATCCGGCAGCGCCTCGGCCAGTTGGTGCGCCGCCTGGGCCGCGACGACCTCATCGCCGGCGAGCCGACCGTCGCCACCTACCACTCCTACGCCGCCCGGGTGGTACGCGAGCACGGCGTGCGGGCCGGGTTCGAGCCGTCCACCCGGCTGCTCACCGAGGCCGCCTGCTGGCAACTCGCCGACGCGGTGGTGCGGGCGTACGACGGGGACATGACCGCGGTGTCGGCCGCGCCCTCGACCGTCGTCGACGCCGTGCTGCACCTGGCCGGCGACCTCGCCGAGCACCTGCGCGAGCCCGCGGACGTGGCCGCGTGGACCGGCCGGTTCTTCGCCGAGGTCGGCGCGAAGAGCGGCAAGATGGCCAAGCCGGTGCGCGACGTGCTCTCCCGGCAGCAGGCGCGCCTGCAGCTCCTTCCCCTCATCCGGCAGTACGCCGAGAAGAAGAGCCTGCTGGAGGCGATGGACTTCGGCGACCAGCTCTCCCGGGCGGCCACGGTCGCGGTCGCGCACCCCGAGGTCGGGCAGGTCGAACGGGACCGCTTCCGGGTGGTGCTGCTCGACGAATACCAGGACACCTCGCACGCACAGGTCGTGCTGCTGCGCGCGCTGTTCGGCGGCGGGCACCCGGTCACGGCGGTCGGCGACCCCTGCCAGTCGATCTACGGCTGGCGCGGCGCCTCGGCCGGCACGCTGGACCGGTTCCCGGCCGAGTTCCCGGTCGTGGCCGCGGCCGGGCCACAGGGCAGTGGCGCCGGACCGGCGCCGCTGCTGTCGCTGACCACCAGCTGGCGCAACCGGCCGGAGATCCTCGACGTGGCCAACGCGCTGTCGCTGCCGCTGCGCTCCTCCGGCGCCCGGGTCGAGGAGCTCGCACCCGCCGACGTACTGGCCGAGCCGGCGTCCACGGCGACCGTGCACTGCGCCCTGCTCGACACGTACACCGAGGAGGCCGCCTGGCTCGCCGACCGGGTCCTCGCCTCGTGGCGGCTGGCGGCGAAGGTCGACCCGGACACGTTCCCGTACGACATCCCGGTCGAGGACCGGCCGTCGACCGCGGTCCTCGTGCGCACGCGGGCCCAGATCCCGGCGTTGGAGAACGCGCTGCGCTCGCGGGGCCTGCCGGTCGAGGTCGTGGGCCTCGGCGGGCTGCTCGACACGCCCGAGGTGCGCGACGTCGTCAGCATCATGCGGGTGCTCGCCGACCCGGCCGAGGGCGCCGCCCTGCTGCGCATCCTGACCGGCCCGCGCTGGCGGATCGGCCCGCGTGACCTCGTCGCCCTGTATCGCCGGGCCCGCGCGCTGGCCGCCGCCCGCCGCCACGGCGACGCGAACGCCGAGCCCGAGCTCGCCGACCGCCTCGACGAGGCCGTCCTGGTCGAGGCCCTCGACGACCTGGGCGAGCCGGAGGCGTACTCCGCCGAGGGTCACCGCCGCTTCGCGCGCCTCGGCGCCGAGCTGCGCGCCCTGCGCCGCCGCCTCGACCAGCCGCTGCCCGACCTCGTCGCCGACCTGGAGCGGGTCACCGGCCTCGACGTGGAGGTCGCGGCCCGCCCCGGCGACGCCGGCCTGGCCCGCGGCCACCTCGACGCGTTCAGCAACATCGCGGCCCGCTTTGCCTCGGAGTCGGAGGGCGCCACGCTGAGCGCGTTCCTGGCGTTCCTGGCCGCGGCGGAGAACGAGGAGCGCGGCCTGGCCCCCGGCGAGGTCGAGGTCGTCGAGGGCGCGGTCCAGATCCTCACCGCGCACGCGGCCAAGGGCCTCGAGTGGGACGTCGTGGCCGTCGCCGGGCTCTGCGCCGACGTCTTCCCGGGCGCCAGCAACGCCGGCGACCACTGGCTGCGCGGCCTGGGCGTGCTGCCGTTCCCGCTGCGCGGCGACCACGCCGGCCTGCCGGCGCTGGACCTCTCCGGCGTCGCCGACGTCAAGGGCGTGGTGAGCGCGCTGGAGACGTTCAACCGGGACTGGCGCGAGCACGACGTGCGGGAGGAGCGGCGGCTGGCGTACGTCGCGGTCACCCGCCCCCGCCGGCTGCTGCTGGCCAGCGGGTACTGGTGGGGCGAGGGCGTCAAGCGGGCCCGCGGCCCGTCGGTGTTTCTGGAGGAGATCCGTGCGCGCTGCCTGGCCGGCGCCGGGGTGGTCGACGGGTGGGCGCCGCAGCCGGAGGCCGACGCGCAGAACCCGACCGCGGCCGACGTGTCCGGCGCGAGCTGGCCGGCCGACCCGCTCGGCCCGCGCCGGCCGCTGCTGGAGGCGGCCGCCGCCCTGGTCCGCGCCGCCCCGGCGTACGACGTCCCGGCCTCCGGTGCCCCCGCCCACGGCGCCCCGGCCGACGACGTCCGGGCTGACGTCCCGGCGCCCGACGCGCCGGAGGCGGCCGATCCGGTGGTGGCGCGCTGGGTCGCGGAGACCGGGCTGCTCCTGGCCGAGCGGGCGCGGCTCGGCCCCCGTGCGGGCGCCGCGGTCGAGGTGTCGCTGCCCGGGCACCTGTCGGTGTCGCAGCTCGTGGCGCTGCGCCGCGACCCGCAGCGGCTGGCCCGCTCGCTGCGCCGCCCGCTGCCGGCCCGCCCCGACCCGTACGCCCGCCGCGGCACGGCCTTCCACCACTGGCTGGAGCAGCGCTTCCGGGCGGAGCGGCTGCTGGACCTCGACGAGCTGCCCGGCGCCGCGGACGAGGGCGCCGCACCGGACGCCGCCCTGAGCGACCTGCAGGCGCGCTTCCTGGCCAGCGAGTGGGCCGACCGGGTGCCGGTCGACGTGGAGGTACCGTTCGCGTCGGTCGTCGCGGGCGTCGTGGTCCGCGGCCGGATGGACGCCGTGTACCGCTACCCGGACGGCCGCTACGACGTCGTGGACTGGAAGACCGGCGGCCGCCCGGGCGGCGCTGACGCCACGGCCGCGGCGGTGCAGCTGGCCGCGTACCGGCTGGCCTGGGCCGAGCTGCGGGGCGTGCCCCTCGACACGGTGGGCGCCGCGTTCTTCTACGTCCGCAGCGGCGAGACGGTCCGCCCGGCCGACCTGCTCGACGAGGACGGCCTGCTCGCCCTGATCGCCGCGCTGCCCTCTCCCCGATAGCCGCAAGCCCGGTGACCGGAAAGCTCAATGAACTGGCAAGGTTCCGACAGCTCGCTGTCGGTGGAACCGGCTCCTCCTCGAAGCTGTCCAAGAGGGCATGCGAGGGGGAGTGCTCAGGATGCAGGCACCGCACGTTCGCGAGGTTGCCCTGGTGGTCGGGGTCGCCATCGCCGGGGTGCTCACCGTCGCGCTCATCGTCCTCGGGCCCGTCGCCGTGCCGGACGGGCCACGGTATCCGCAGGTCAGCCAGGTCCAAACGCCGCCGCAGCCGCAGCCCTGAGCCGCCTTGAGCAAACCCTGATCCGGCCGCCGGCGGGGGTTGCTGGCCGTCGTCGCGTCCGGCTGCGACACTTGGGCGTGAGATGACCGAGCAGCGTTCGCCCTGGGCCGTGCCGGACACGCAGACCGTGATCGAACCGGTCCCGAGCGAGTCCGCTCCGCCGCCTCCGACCCGGCCGATCACCGGCGGACCGGGCGGTTCTCCGCGTGTCGCGCCAGGGTACGCCGCCGGGCGCGTCTCGCGACTGGGCGCGCCGCCGGTCGGGCCGCCGCCGGACGTGATCAGCTCAGGGCCGCACGATGACGACGACCCGGTCCGGCGCAACCAGCGGATCATGAAGTGGCTCGGCGGGGGCGCCGTCCTGATCGTCGCGATCGGGCTGATCGTGATCCTGGTGTCGGTGCTGACGAACAACGCGACGACGCCGGGCGGCCTGTTCAACCGGCATGCGCAGGGGCCCAGCGACACGCGGCCCGAGCTGGCGCGGCGCTGCCCGCCGCCGAGCATCCCGCCGGACAACCCCAACCGGGGCGGCGGCGAGGTCCCGCCGGGGCCGCGGACCGTCGACAGTGAGTCGGGGATCAGCTACAAGGAGTACGGATCACCCTGGCGGCCGCTCCAGGAGAACTGGCAGGAGCAGGGCGAACTCAGGATCACATACCGGATCGGGCAGGACTTCGTCACCGAGCCGAACTACGACGGCAACGGCAACGACTACCACGCGACGATCCTGTCCGGGCACGTGCCGGCCGCGGTCAACGACGGTATGGTGCTCGACCTGCACTGCGTCGGCGACCAGATCGCCGCGGACGTGCGGGTCAGCTTCTACCCCAAGGGCAACCAGCTCGAGCAGATCGAGGCCAAGGACCTCACGCTCGGCGGGCGCCCGGCCCGGCTGCTGAAGTTCCGGCTGCACTTCAACCAGGCCGGGCTGCGGGCCAGGAGCGAGCTGGTGTCGATCGCGCTGGTCGACCTCGGCAAGCCCGACGCGGCAATCCTCTACGTATCGATCCCCGACACGCACCGCCAGTACGACTACGTCGCCGACGAGGTCCCCGCCAGCATCCGCCCGGCATAAGCATCGCTCAGTTGGCGCGGGTTGCGCCCATCCGGCACGCTATCGCCCATGAAGCAGCGGCTCGCCCTCGCCGTCGCCCTCGGATTCGCCGTGGCCGCCGTGCCGGCCCTCCCCGCCCGGGCGGACGTCATCCGTGACGACGAATGGCACCTGCGGTACCTCAACGTCGCCGAGGCCAACCAGAGCACCCGCGGCGAGGGCGTCACCGTCGCGATCGTCGACCGCGGCGTCGACCCCACCCACGACGACCTGGCCGGCGCCGTGCTCGACCCGGTCTTCGTCGCCCGGGGCGACCAGCCCTCGCCCAGCGGCGCGCCGACGCCGGGCGAGGTCCTCGCCGCCGACCCCGACGGCCACGGCACCGCGCTGGCGGGCACCATCGCCGGGCACGGCCATGGCGACGGCCGCGGCGACGGCGTGATCGGCGTGGCGCCTGGCGCCAAGGTACTGCCGGTGGTGCTCGACACGCCGGTCGATCGCCGGCCCGGCCCGGACGACCTGGCCGCCGGCATCGAGTTGGCGATCTCGCATCGGGCCGCCGTGATCGTGGTCGGGTATTCGGTCGCCGCCAGTGATCGGCTCGCCCAGGCGATCCGCGACGCGCGGGCCGCCGACGCGATCGTGGTGGCCGCCGACGGCGACCAGCCCAGCCGGGAGTTCGAGCCCTACCCGGCCTCCTACGACGGGGTGCTCGCCGCGATCCCGCTCACCCGGGCGGGCGACGTACGCGTGCAGTCGACCAGCGGCCGGCGGCTCGGCCTGGGCGTGCCCGGATTCCAGATCATGACCACCAACAGCGGCAACCGGTATCGGGTCGACGACGGCAGCGCCTCGCCCGGGCTGCTCGCCGGCGCGGTCGCGCTGGTGCGCTCGGCGTATCCGGACGCCCGGGCGGGCGAGATCGTCCGCCGGCTGGCGCTGACCGCGGTCGACGCCGGGGCGAAGGGGGTCGACCCGGAGTACGGCCTCGGTCGTCTCGACCTGGTCCAGGCCCTCACCCGGCGGCTGCCGGTACCCTCGCCATCACCCTCGGTGAGCGTGCCGTCCGCCAGCGCGTCGCCGTCCGCCGCGCCGGTAGCGACGCCGCTGCGCCACCGTTCGCGGGGCGAGTACGGCTGGCTGCTCGGCCTGCCGCTACTGGCCGTGATCGCGGGGCTGGCCTGCTACGCCGGCCTGGCCGAACGCCGAATCCGGCTTTCCTCGCGGGACGAAGTAGATTCGGTGGGTGTCCAGTCGTAGCCCCGCTGTGCGGATCCCGGCTTCCAAGTACCCCGTCGAGCGCTTCACCCTGCCCAACGGCCTGCGGGTGGTGCTGACCCCAGACCGCGCCGCCCCGGTCGTCGGTGTGGCGGTCGTCTATGACGTCGGCATCAGATCCGAGCCGCAAGGGCGCACGGGCTTCGCTCACCTGTTCGAGCACCTGATGTTCCAGGGCTCGGAAAATCTCGAGAAGCTCGCGCACTTCCGGCACGTGCAGGGCTCGGGCGGCACGTTCAACGGCTCGACGCACTTCGACTACACCGACTATTACGAGACGCTGCCCGCCAACGCGCTGGAGCGCGCGCTGTTCCTCGAGGCCGACCGCATGCGCGCGCCCCGGCTCAACGAGGAAAACCTCCGCAACCAGATCGACGTGGTCAAGGAGGAGATCCGGGTCAACGTCCTCAACCGGCCGTATGGCGGGTTCCCCTGGCTGCGCGTGCCCCCGGTCATGTTCGACACGTTCGCCAACGCGCACGACGGCTACGGCTCCTTCGAGGACCTCGAGTCGGCCACCGTCGCGGACGCCGCGGACTTCTTCGACCGGTACTACGCCTGCGGCAACGCGGTGCTCGCGGTCTCCGGCGACTTCGACGTGGCCATCGCGACCGAGCTCGTCGAGCGGCACTTCGGCGATGTGCCGGCCCGGCCCGCCCCGCAGCGGCCGGACTTCGCCGAGCCCGACCTGACCGCGGAGCGCCGCTCCTCGTACACCGACCGCCTGGCGCCCATGCCGGCGGTCGCGGCCGCGTGGCGGGTGCCCGATCCGATCAGCGATCTCTCCGCGTATCTGCCGTATGTGGTACTCGCCGAGGTGCTCACCGACGGAGACGCCTCCCGCCTCGTCGAGCGGCTGGTGCTGCGCGACCGGTCGGTGACGAGCATCGGCGGGTACATCGGGTTCATGGGGGAGCCGTTCGCCGTACGGGATCCGACGGCCCTGGTCCTGCAGGCGTTCCTCCCGCCGGGCGGGGACGTGGACAAGGTCCTGCGCAGCGTCGAGGAGGAGTGCGCGCGCATCGCGAGCGACGGCCTGAGCCCCGACGAGCTCAGCCGCACGCAGGCGCGCATGGCGACCCACCTGCTGCGCGACACCGACGCGGTGCTGGGCCGCGCGCTGCAGATGGCCGTGCTGGAGCAGCAGCGCGGCGAGCCGGAGCTGCTCAACCGGCTGCATACGCTGATCGGTGAGGTCACCGAGGAGCAGGTCGTCGCGGCCGCGGGGCAGCTGGTCCCGTCGCGCCGCGCCGCGGTCGAGGTCATCGCCGGAGGAGCCAAGTGACTGTGACAATCCCGCCGCGCGCCCTGCCGGTGCTCGGGCCCAACCGCCCGATGAAGCTGCCCACCACCGTCGAGCAGACCCTGGACAACGGCCTGACCGTGATCGCGCTGCGCCGCGCGTCGGTGCCGCTGGTGGAGGTACGGCTGCGGGTGCCGTTCGCGCAGGCGGACCTGGCGCGGGCCGCGCTGCTGACCCAGACGGTGCTGTCCGGCACCTCGACCATGTCGACCGTCGACATCGCCGCCGAGCTGCAGAAGGTCGGCGGCGGGCTGTCGGCCGGCGCCGACCCCGACCGCCTGCTGGTCTCCGGCAACGCCCTCGTCGACGGCCTCGACCGGCTGCTGGACATCCTCGCCGAGGTGCTGACCGACGCGGCGTACCCGGCCGAGGAGGTCGACACCGAGCGGTCCCGGCTGGTCGACCGGATCCGGGTGGCGCAGAGCCAGCCCAGCCACCTGGCCCGGGTGGCGCTGCTCAAGCGGATGTACGACACCCACCCGTACGCCGTGCAGACGCCCTCGCCCGAGCAGGTCGAGGCGGTCGTTCCCGACGAGCTGCGCGCGCTGCACGCCGATCGCCTGCACCCTGCCGGCGCCACGCTCGTGGTCGTCGGCGACCTCGAGCCGGAGCAGGCGATCGCCGCCGCCGAGCGGATGCTCGGCAAGTGGAACGGCGGCGGCGTCGCGGCCGAGCTGCCGCCCGTCCCCGCGCTGGAGCCCGGGCCGCTGACCCTGGTCGACCGGCCCGACTCGGTGCAGTCCTCGCTGCGCGTGGCCCTGCCGGCGGTGACGCGCAAGCACCCGGACCACGCCGCGCTGCAGCTGGCCAACCTGGTCTTCGGCGGCTACTTCTCCTCCCGGTGGGTCGAGAACATCCGCGAGGACAAGGGGTACACCTACGGCCCGCACTCGCTCATCGAGCACGCGGCCGCCGGCTCGGCGCTGGTGCTCTCCGCCGAGGTGGCCACCGAGGTGACCGGCCCCGCGCTGCTGGAGACGCTCTACGAGCTCGGGCGGATCGCCAGCCTGCCGCCGAAGGACGAGGAGCTGGAGCAGGCCCGGCAATACGCGCTCGGCACGCTGCAGCTGGGCATGTCCACGCAGGCCGGGCTCGCCGGCCTGGTCTCCACCTACGCCGGCTTCGGCCTGCGGCTGGACTACCTGGCCGAGCACGCGGCGCGGCTGGCCCGGGCGGGCAAGGACGAGGTGGCCGCGGCCGCCGCGCGGTACCTCGCCCCGACCGGGGCCGCCGCGGTGGTCCTCGGTGACGCCGCCAAGGTCGAGGGTTCGCTGGCCGCCCTGACGCCGGTCGTCCGGGCCGAAGCGTCGTGACGGCCGTGCGGCCGGGCGCCGTCGGCGCGCGGGCCCGGCCCGGCCCGCCGCTCGCGCGCGGGCCGCTGGACCGGGCGGCGCACCGGCGTAGCGACGAGGCTTGGCTCTCGGCCGCATGGGACCGGTCCCGGGTCGTGGTCGTCGACGACGGCCACGTGCTGGTCCGCCCGGGCGATCCGCCGGAGCTGGTGCTGATCGACCCGGCCGGCGCGCCGGCCGGGGAGCGCTTCTTCCTCGGCGAGGAGGAGGACGGGACCGTGTACTTCGCGGTCGCCGCCGACGCCGCGCCGATCGACGGCACCAGCCGGGTCAACCTGCGCCAGGTCGGGCACTCGCTGCCCGACCTGGCGGCGGGGCTGTTCATCACCGCGGTCGGGCTCGCCAACTGGCACGCCCGGCACCCGTACAGCCCGCTGAGCGGCAAGCTGACCGTCGCGGCGCAGGGCGGCTGGGTCCGGATGACGCAGGACGGCGAGGAGACGCTCTGGCCGCGCACCGATCCGGCGGTGATCATGCTGGTGCACGACGGCGTGGCCGGACCCGACGGGCGCTGCCTGCTCGGCTTCAACGCGCAGTGGAAGGCGCTTGGCGCCACGGTCCCGCGCTTCTCGACGCTGGCCGGGTTCGTCGAGCCCGGCGAGTCGGCCGAGATGGCGGTCGCCCGGGAGGTGCTCGAGGAGGTCGGGGTCCGCGTCGGCGAGGTCAGCTATGTGGCGAGCCAGCCGTGGCCGTTTCCCGGCTCGCTGATGCTCGGCTTCCACGCGCTCGCCCCGGCCGGCGCCGCGATCACGGTCGACGTCGAGGAGATCGTCGAGGCACGCTGGCTGACCCGCACCGAGATCGCCGCGGTGCTCGACGGCGAGTCAAAGGAGTTCGGGCTGCCGTTCCCCGCGTCGATTGCGCACTATCTGATCACCGAGTGGCTGCACGGCTGAGCGCCTCGGCGTGCCACGCGGCGCACCACAGGTCCAGCACGGCGGCGGCCCGCGCGGGCTCGACCTCGCGCAGCTCGTCGTCGATGCGCTGGCTGACGAAGGCGTTGGTCGGGTGCCACGCCAGGTCCCGCCACACCGCCTCCTCGGTCACCCCGCCCGTCGGGGTGACCGTGCGGCGCAGCAGCGACAGCGGCCGTTCGGCCGTGGTCTCCGCGTCGACGCGCACGAAGTAGGTGACGAGCAGCCGTGGGTCCCGTGGCGGCCCGGTCCGCCACGCCCGCAGCGCTTCGTCGGTGAGCCGCTCGCCGGGCGCCGGCGCGGGGGCCCGGTAGGCGTGTGCGTGCATGCGCGCGAGCAGGTCCGGCTCGGGCGCGAGGCCCGACTCGAGGATTTCGCCCACGAACCGCTCGGGCCACAGCCACAGCCCGTCGGTGTGCAGCACCGAGGGGCCGTGGCCGCGTCCGATGGTGGTGCCGCCGGCGAGGTAGTCCGCGATCCGGCGGCGACGCTCGGGATCAGCCACCCTCGGTCGCTCCGGCGCGTTGCGCACGGCGGCGTACAGACGAGCGACCCGCATGGTGGCCGGCCTCCCCAGGCATCCCGGCTTTCTCGCCAGCCACCGTAACGGATTTGCGCCTGTTCAGCTACTGACAGTTTCCAGATGCTTCTTGACCTGCACGATCGACGGGTTCGTCATGGCCGTCCCGTCGTCGAAGCGCAGCGTGGGGACGGTCTGGTTGCCGCCGTTGACGCTCTCGACGAACTTGGCCGCCTCCGGGTCCCGCTCGATGTCGACGACCTGGTACTGGATGCCCTCGCGGTCCATCTGGGTCTTGAGGCGGTGGCAGTAGCCGCACCAGGTGGTCGAGTACATGGTCAGCATGGGGTTTCCTCCAAGAAGCATCGGCGGGGTCACAGAACGCAAAACCGCATAACGTCACACCCGGCTGGAATGATGTCCAGCTGTGGCGGACTCCTCAGAGATTCTCGCTGGGCCCATCTTGGACGGCTTGGACCCGGACCAGTCGGTCGCGGTGACCGCCCCGGCGGGGCCGCTGTGCATCCTGGCCGGCGCGGGCACCGGCAAGACCCGGGCGATCACCCACCGCATCGCCCATCGCGTCCGGGCCGGGCAGGTCCGCGCCCAGCACGTCCTCGCCGTGACGTTTACCGCCCGGGCCGCGGCCGAGATGCGCGAGCGGCTCGGCCGCCTCGGCGCCGAGGGCGTGCAGGCGCGCACGTTCCACGCGGCGGCGCTGCGGCAGGTGCGGTACTTCGCGCCCCGCCTCTTCTCCGGCCGCGACATGCCCGAGCTGCTGGACAGCAAGGCCCGGCTGGTCGCCCTCGCCGCCACCCGGGCCGGGCTGAAGACCGACCGCGAGGCCTCCCGCGACCTGGCGAGCGAGATCGAGTGGGCCAAGGCCTCGCTGATCGAGCCCGACGACTACGCGGCCGCGGCGGCCAAGGCTATGCGCGAGCCGCCGTTCGACGCGGCCAAGGTCGCCCAGGTGTACGCGCACTACGAGCGGGTCAAGCGCGCCCAGGGCGTGATCGACTTCGAGGACATGATCCGCGCCGCGATCTGGGCCGTCGAGGAGCACCCGGACGTGGCCGAGCAGGTCCGGGCGCAGTATCGGCACTTCGTCGTCGACGAGTACCAGGACGTCAACCCGATGCAGCAGCGGCTGCTGGAGGCCTGGCTCGGCGACCGCGACGACCTGACCGTGGTCGGCGACGCCAGCCAGACGATCTACTCGTTCACCGGCGCCAGCGCGTCGTACCTCGTCGACTTCAAGCGCCGCCACCCGGCGGCCACGGTGGTCCGGCTGGTCCGCGACTACCGCTCCACCCCGCAGGTGGTCGGCCTGGCCAACGCGGTCATCTCGCGCGCCCGCGGCGACCTGTCCCGGCTGCGCCTGGAGCTCGTCGGCCAGCGCCCGGCCGGCCCGGAGCCGACCGTGCACACGTTCGCCGACGAGCCGGAGGAGGCCGCCGCGGTGGCCGCCCGGTGCGCGGAGCTGATCGCCGCCGGCACCCCGGCCCGCGAGATCGCCGTGCTGTTCCGGGTCAACGCCCAGTCCGAGGTCTATCAGGAGGCCCTCGCCGAGGCGGGCGTCCCCTACGTGCTGCACGGCACCGAGCGCTTCTTCGACCGGGTCGAGGTCCGCGAGGCCATGATCGCCCTGCGCTCCTACCGCGGCGAGGCCGGCGACGGCCTGGTGGAGACCGTGCACACGGCGTTGGAGCGGGTCGGCTGGCGGCCTGACGTCCCGCCCGCCGGCGGCGCGCAGCGCGAGCGCTGGGAGGCGGTCGCCGCGCTGGTCAACCTGGCCGAGGGCAGGCCCGCACTGTCGCTGGAGGACTTCAACGCCGAGCTGTCCCGGCGCGCGGCGCTGCAGCACGTGCCGACCGTCGAGGGCGTCACGCTGTCCTCGCTGCACTCGGCCAAGGGCCTGGAGTGGGACGCGGTGTTCCTGGTCGGCCTCGCCGAGGGCACGCTGCCGGTCATCCACGCCCGCACGCCCGACGCGGTGGAGGAGGAGCGGCGGCTGCTGTACGTCGGCGTCACCCGGGCCCGGCACACGCTGTGGCTCTCCCACGCCGCCGCCCGCACGCCCGGCGGCCGCCCGCGGCGCCCGAGCCGCTTCGTGCCCACCACCCGGGACCAATCCGCCGCGTCCGGCGCCGACGCCCGCTACCCGCGCCGCCCGCTCGACAAGGCCGCCGTGGCCGGCCGGGCCCGCCGGGTCATGGCCGTCTCCTGCCGGGTGTGCGGCACCGGGCTGTTCAACGGCGCCGACCGCAAGCTCGGCCGCTGCGCCACCTGCCCGTCGGACCTCGACGAGGAGCTGCTCGCCCGGCTCGTCGACTGGCGCGCCCGGCTGGCCGCGATCCAGAAGGTCCCGGCGTTCGTCATCTTCACCGACGTCACCCTCTCGGCGATCGCCGAGCGCCGCCCCGGCCGCCGCGAGGAACTCGCGGCGATCGCCGGCATCGGCCCGCGCAAGCTGACGTTGTACGGCGACGACGTCCTCGCATTGATCGGCGGCGCCACCGTCGACGCCCTCGCCGACGGGCACGCGTAGCTCTCCCCGCCCCCGCCGCGCTCCGGCCCCGGCTCCGGCAGGTCACCCGGACGTGCCGGCTTTCGCGGCCCGCGTAACGACCGCCGGGCGCCCCGCTCCGCCGTCGCGGTGCCCTCTCGGCGCCGTTGAGCTGCGCGAACGCGGCGGACCACGAAGCGGTTCGACCGGTTGCCGGGCAGGTGGAAATGTGACAAGGACTTTCTCCGGAAATTCGATTGCCCTACCGTTGAGGCACGGCATAGCCTGCGAACACGACGCCGGAAGACCGGCGACGACCCACCACGAGTCTGCGGAGAGAAGGTGGCACCCGTGAAGCTCTATTCAACCTTGGAGCGGCACTCGCTGCCGCCTGCCGTCTGCCCGCCGGCCGTGTCGGCCCGTCGTGTCTCGCCGCCGTCCGTCTCGCTGCAATGGCAGGAGTCCGCCCTGGCTCAGGACCCGGTCCTGATTCCGGCTGCAGTCGAGGCTCTCGTTCCGGCCGCCGTCAAGGCTGCCCCGGCGCCGTCCGCGCTCGTCGCGGCGGTCGCTACCGGGTCGGTCCGGGTGGACCTGACGGTTCGGGGCACCGAGCCGAGAGGCACAGAGGAGACCCGCACCGACGTCACCAATATCGATGAGATCCACGTCGCTTCGGCGGCTCAGCTCGACCAGCGCGAAATCCGGGTTCAGGGGACCACTGGGTTCAGCGCGAAGCACGACATGACGGCTCCGAAGCCCAATGGCGGAGTCCGCGGCATACCACCTCGAGGCAGGCCGGTCTAACAAGACCGACTCACCGGCTCACCTCGAGGCCGCGGAACCCGACACCGGGATCCGCGGCCTCATTCATTTGCACCTGACGATCACACCAAACGATCGACAAACAGAAAGGGGTGACCGGGATGAGCCTGGCCTTGGCATCGATCGACGTGCGCGTCGAGTCGGCCGTGGACGAGCGCCTCCGCGTCGCTGCGCGAGGCGTCAAGTCCGACCTGCCGTGCCGCACCTTCGACCCGGACCTGTGGTTCGCCGACTCGCCGGCGGAGCTCGAGCTCGCGAAGTCGCTCTGCGTGGAGTGCCCGCTCCGCGCCGAGTGCCTGGCGGGCGCGATCGAGCGCGCCGAGCCCTGGGGTGTCTGGGGTGGCGAGATCTTCGAGCGCGGCGCAGTCGTGCCGCGCAAGCGTCCGCGGGGCCGCCCGCGCAAGGAGGACGTCGCTCGCGACGCCGTCCTGCGGGTCGAGGTCGCTGCTCGCACCGCGGCGGTCACCGCCGGGGTGGCGGCCTGACATGAACGCACATCGCCTGCCGGCCAGCCGAGCGTCGCGCGCCGCGCGACCGACCCGGCTTCGTCACACCGAGATCAGCACCGATGTACGCACCAACCGACCCAGGAGTTTCGCAATGTCCTTGCAACTACTTCATGAAGCACTATCGCGCGCGCGAATGCGTGGGCCTCAGGCTGTGGGGCGCTCTGAGGCTTACCCGTCCGCTCGTCAGGTCGCGATGCGCGCCAAGCGCGAGCAGGAGCAGCACCTGACCCGACACTGAGATCGGCAAACGGGCCCCTCGCCGCGAGGGGCCCGTTTCCGCGTCTCTGTTGTTCTCCGTGCGATCTTTGGCCGCTACTTGCGGCGCCGGGCCTTCTTCGCCGCCGGCTTTGCCTCCGGATCGGCGAAGCCCGGCAGCCACTCGGTCAGGATCGCCCGGTAGCCGGCCCGCGCCTGCAGCTGGCACAGCACGCCGATCGAGCCCAGCGTCACGCGGTGCACCATCATGTACGACGGCGGCAGGTTGAGCTGGCGGCTCAGCGCATAGGCCGGGCTCTTCGGGTTGGCCAGCCGCCCCGCCTCGGCGCGCAGCCAGGCGCGGGTGAACTGGAACTCTTCCTCGGCGATCGGGTCGAGCATCGGCCGGATGTAGCTGAGCACCGCCGGCGCGTCGACCTTCGCGTCGTTCTTGATGAACCCCTCCTGCTGCAGCCCCTCGAGCACGGCCTGCGAGTCGCCGGCCAGGGCCAGCCGGGTCAGCCGGCCGATCACCTCGGGGTGACCGCCGGGCAGGTGGGCGACCGCGCCGAAGTCGAGCACGCCGAGCCTGCCGTCGGCGAGGAGGCGGTAGTTGCCCGGGTGCGGGTCGGCGTGCAGCATCTCGGTCCGGGCCGGCGCCGAGAAGTGCAGCAGCGCCATGAGGTGCCCGGCGCGGTCGCGTTCCTCTTCGGTACCCCCGGAGATGATGGCCGACAGCGGCTTGCCCTCGACCCATTCGGTCACCAGCACCCGCGGCGACGTGGCGAGCACCGGCGGCACGTAGATGTCCGGGTCGCCGTCGAACGCCTCGGCGAACGTGGTCTGCGACCGGGCCTCGAGCTCGTAGTCGAGCTCTTCGGTCACGCGGTCGCGGATCTCCTGCACCAGCGGCTTGACGTCGAGGCCCGGCTGGATCGCCTTGAACAGCCCGGCGAAGCGGGCCAGCTGGTTGAGGTCGGCGCGCAGCGCTTCGCCGGCGCCCGGGTACTGCACCTTGACGGCCACCAGCCGCCCGTCGGCCCAGACCGCCCGGTGCACCTGCCCGATGCTGGCCGCGGCGGCCGGCTTGTCGTCGAACTCCGTGAACATCGAGCGCCAGTCCGCGCCCAGCGACTCGGACAGCACCTTGTGCACGCTGGCGGCCGGCAGCGGCGGGGCGGCCTCCTGCAGCTTCGTCAGGGCCGCCCGGTAGGGCCCGGCGAGCTCCTCGGGCAGGGCGGCCTCAAACACGGAGAGCGCCTGCCCCATCTTCATCGCGCCGCCCTTGAGCTGCCCGAGGACGCTGAAGAGGTGCTCGGCGGTGCGGCGCTGGACGTCGGCGGAGACCACGTCGGCGGCCATGCCCGTGACGCGCTTGCCAAGGCCGAGCGCGGCCCGGCCGGCCAGCCCGAGGGGCAGCGACGCCAGCCGTGCGGTGCGGGCGACTGCGCCCCTAGGGATCTCGGTCACAAGTCATTCTTACCCGGTCGGCGCACCTCGACGACGGCGACGGCAGTCACAACGTGGATGGGCGCCCCATTCGCGACGGCGGAACTCGCCGGGACGGGCTATCTCGACGATCGCCGCCTCGGTACGTGGCGACGCCCCGTCGAGATACGAGAGCACCTCGTCGGCGGCGAATGCGGCCCCGGCCATCGCCGTCGTGAGCGTGCACGGCTCGCCGACGCCGGGCGGCGCGGTGGCCAGCTGGGCGGCCAGCACGGGCCACGCCGGGTCCCGGTCGCGCCGGTGCAGATCCAGGCAGAGCCGGCAGGGGGAGCCGGCCGGGCGGACCAGCGGGCCGACGAGGACGGTGCCCAGCCGTACGGTGACCTCCAGCCGCGGCAGCGTGTGCAGCCGGATGCCGCGGCGGGCCAGCGCGGGCGGGTGCCGGTCGCCGACCCTGACGACGAAGTCGACGTTGTCCGACCGTACCGATGAAACATCCACGCCCGGCGCGAACCGCACGATCGCCGTGCATGTCGCGATCGCCCGCGATGCGGCGACGTCCTCACAGGCGAGCCCGCCGACGGCCACGTCCGCGTGGGTCGCGGTGCCCTCGACGACCGGGTGTACGTGCCCGACGCCGGCCCCGGCCAGCGCCGTGGCCAGCGGCGCGACCAGCGGTCCGTCCCCGGCCACCACGACCCGCGAGGCGGTGCGCCGGCGCAGCACGTCGGCCGGGGTCCGGGCCTCGTCGCCGGCGCGCAGCCGTAGCCCGATCGCGGCCGCCTCGACGGCGAGCCGGGCGCCGACCGGCCCCGGCAGGCCGGTGGGCACCAGCGCGTGCGCGCCCACCACCAGCCCCGCCGAGCGCAGGGCCTGCACCAGATCGAGGACGTCGGCGCCGTCGAGCCCGAGCGACTCCGCGGCGGTGAGCAGCGCCTGCAGCGTGTGCGAGCCGTCGAGCAGGTCGAGCACGCGGGCCAGCTCCGGCCGGCGTAGCTCCAGCACGATGGCGGCGGAGGGGTCGGTGCCCAGCTGGACCGTGCGCTCGTCCCGCCAGAGGCGCCGCAGTCCGGGTAGCAACGTCGGTCGCATGCCGGAACGCTCGCACGCCCGGCCCCCGCCCGCGTCGGTTATCCACAGGACGATCCACCGTCGGCCGGGGTTATCCACAGCAGGTGGCGGGTTTATCCACAGGATGGGGGCGTAAAGGCCACATTTCCACACATCGGGCGTGGGCGGGCGCCCACCGGGCCGGGCGGCCCGGTGGGCGGCAGCGCAAGCGCGCCGTTGCGCTGGGGGTCCGCGCGACGATTCTGGGGGCTCACGGGCAATGCCGCATAACCGAAATGTCGGATATGTCCGTCACGAAGTGGCGGACATATCCGGGCCGAACGGCCGGGCGGGGAGGTGGGTCCTCCCGGGCGGGGCTTCCGGCGTGCTCTGCGCCGTGCGGCCCGGTTCGGGGCTTGCCAGGGACGCCGGGCCGGGAACTCCGGGTCCGGGCACCGCCGAGGACGCTGAGCTCAGGCCTTGCCGAGAATCCGGTTGACCGTGGTGCCGCAGACCGGGCAGGCGCCCTTCGCCATCTTCATGCCGGTCTTCGAGATGGCGATCTCGCCCTCGAAGTCCCGCTTCTCCTTGCACTTGACGCAGTAGCCGTTGTAAGTCTCGGCCACGATGCCCTCCTCATCTCGGTCCGGCACGTCCCGCGCACCGGTGCTGACCAGCTAGGCCAACGTGGTGAGTGTGCCTTGTCGGACACTCGGGGAAAGTGCGGTTAGACGGGACACGCCGAGCGTAATCGGAAGATCTTCCTCCAACCGCACCGTACACACTATGCACAGCCTGGGGATAACCGTGTGGGCAACGGTGTGGGTTGCTGTGGATGAAATCCGCTCGGGGGCCCTCGCGGCCCCGGAACAGCCCGGTCATCCGGTGGAATCTTTCCGACGAGCTACCACGAATGGGTGACTTACGGGCGCGCTCCGCGAGATTGGCCCTTGCGAAGGGATGGCCGCGTCCGGCTAGCGTTCCCCCGTGAGCGGTACCCGAGGGGGGCCGGCATGACGCGCAAGCCGGTCATCGAGGTGCGGCGCAGCAAGCGCCGCCGACGCACGGTTTCTGCCTACCGCGACGGCGAGCGGGTGGTCGTGCTGATACCGGCCCAGTTCTCCCGTGCGGAGGAGCGCGAATGGGTCGACCGCATGCTGGAGCGCCTCGCCGTCCGTGAGCAGCGCGCCCGCCGGACCGACACGGAGCTCGCCACCCGCGCGCAGCGCCTCGCCGCCCGCTACCTGCCCGATCACCCCGCGGCCGCCCGCCCGGCGAGCGTTCGGTGGGTGCAGAACCAGAACGGTCGCTGGGGATCTTGCACGCCGGCAGACGGTAGCATCCGGATCTCGCACCGCGTGCAGGAGATGCCGGACTGGGTGATCGACTACGTATTGCTGCACGAGCTGTCACACCTGGTGATCCCGAGCCACAGCAGCTCGTTCTGGGCGCTCGTGGCCCGCTATCCGAAGGCGGAGCGGGCCCGGGGGTATCTTGAGGGGGTGTCAGCGGCGGCCGGTCTCGGGATCACTGAATGACGGTTGCCGCAGTCGTCGCCCTGCTCGCTCCGGTCGCCTGGTCCCCGCCGGGCACCGACCTGGACTCGTGGCGCGCCGCGATGGCCGAGGACCTCGTCGACCTGCTGACCCCGCTGCCGCGCGTCCAGACGGCCATCGCCGCCGTCGCGGCGGACCTTCCGCTGGCCGCCAAGATTGCCTGGCCGACGACCCGGATCTACGAGGTCGAGGCCCCCACGATCCGCGCCGCGCTCGCCGCGGCGGCCGCCGACGGCCACGACAAGGCCGCGGTGGTGCTCGCCGACGCGCCCGACCTGCCGAGCATGCTCATCGGCAAGCTGCTGCGACCCCTGTCGACCCGCGCGGTCGCGATCGCGCCCGCCCACGACGGCGGGCTGCTGGGCGCCGCCGCCCGCCTGCCGCTGCCGGAGTGGCTGCCCGAGCTGGACGCGGAGACGGGCGACGTGGTCACGGCCCGCCGCCCGGCCCCGGAGCCCACGCTGGTCGCCGCGGCGCCCGGCTGGCACCGCCTGCGCGGCCCGTCCGACCTGCGCCGCCTGGACCCCGCACTGGACGGCTGGGAAGCCACCAGAGCGATCCTGACCTGACCGCGACCTCGCCACTGGCGACGTCCCGGTCTGACCCGGCCCGATCGTGACCCGAGCCTGGGCTCGGGGTCCTCGCTACTCCTTCGGCTCCTCGCCCGGCTCGTCGCCGAAGCCGAGGTCGCTCAGGTCGAGCTGGGTGCGGGCGAACATGTCCGGGTCGGCGAACGCCTCCTCGTCCGGCAGCAGGTCGGGGTGGCCCCACAGGGCGTCCCGGCCGCTGATGCCGCGGTGCTCGGCCAGCGCGTTCCACAGCGCGGTGGCCTCGCGCAGCCGCCGCGGGCGCAGCTCCAGGCCGACCAGCGCGGCGAAGGTCTGCTCCGCCGGGCCGCCCGCGGCGCGCCGGCGCCGGAACGCCTCGGAGAGCCGCACGACGTCGGGCAGCCGATCGCCGGCCGCGCGGTCGACCACGTGGCAGACCCAGCCCTCGACCAGCGCGAGCGCGGTCTCGAGCCGGGCCAGCGCGGCCCGCTGCTGCGGGGTGTCCTCGGGCGTGAAGATGCCCTCGAGCACGAGCTCCTGCGGGTCGCTGCCCAGCGTGGACGGGTCGATGCGGCTCATCGCCTCCTCGATCGCGTCCCGGTCGACGTGGATGCCGGCCGCATAGGCCTCGACCGCGGCGAACACGTGGCCGCGCAGCCACGGGACGTGGCCGAAGAGGCGCTGGTGGGCGGCCTCGCGCAGGGCTACGTAGAGGCGGACCTGGTCGTCGGGGATCTCCAGGCCTTTGCCGTATTCCGCGATGTTCGCCGGCACCATCGCGGCGGTGCCGGCCGGACCCAGCGGCAGGCCGATGTCGCCGGCGGAGAGCACCTCCGCGGCGAGCGAGCCGAGCGCGGTGCCCAGCTGGCCGCCGAGCAGCGCGCCGCCGAGCGAGGCGACCATCGAGGTCATCGGGCCCATCTGGGCGCGCATCTCCTCGGGGACCAGCTCGGTCATCGCGGAGACCATCCGCGCCGCGACCGGGTCGCAGAGCTTGCGCCAGACGGGCAGGGTCTGGTTGAGCCACTCGCCGCGGCTCCAGGCGGCGGTCGCGTGCACGCCGGAGGGGAGCGAGGACTCCGGTTCGAGCCAAAGATCGGCCAGGCGCAGCGCCTCGATGACCGTGGCGCGCTCAACGGCGGTGACCGCCGGGTCGCCGACCGGTTTGGCCGCATCGGTGTCGGCGTCATCGCCGGCCGTCGGCACGGGCGCGCCGGGCATCGCGAAGCCGACCGGGAACTGCGACATGCCGGCCGCCGGACCGCCGCCGGTCAGGTGGGCCTGGGCCAGCTGCCGAGCCAGATCCCAGTTGACCGGACCGCCGCCGGGGGTGGCGAACAGCTGCTGCAGCTGGCTCAGAAATTGCTGCATCTGGCGCGGATCGTTGGGATCCGGCACGTCGCCGCCGGACGGACCAAAGCCGAACGGGATATCTGCGGGCATTCCACAACGGTACTCGCTTCCAGGTGCACTGGGCCGGGAGCGCTAGGCTCGCCGCCATGAGACGTCGTGGGCTCACCGTGCTGTTCGGCGCGTTGCTGCTATTGGTGTTGGCCTGGCAGGCGACTGTGGTCCAAGTGCCGTATGTCGAAATGGGTCCTGGCCCGACGTACGACACCCTCGGAACAGACACGGGCAAGCCCGGCGGCCGTCCGATCATCAGCGTCGAGGGCGCGGAGGTCACGAAGTCCAAGGGCCAGCTGCGCATGACGACCGTCTCGGTACAGCCGGAGCTGACCCTCTTCGACGCGATGCTCGGCTGGTGGCAGAGCGACCACGCGGTCGTACCGCGCGAACTGATCTACCCGCCCGACCGTTCCCAGCAGCAGGTCGACGAGGACAACGCCCGCGACTTCCAGCAGTCCCAGACCTCGGCGGAGACCGTGGCGCTGCGCAAGCTCGGCTACCCGGTCCTGGTGACGGTCGGCGAGGTCTCCGCCGGTTTCCCCGCCGAGGGCAAGCTGCAGAAGGACGACGTCATCAAGGCCGTCGACGGCACCGCGGTCGACTCGCCGGACAAGCTCACCGAGCTGGTGCGGGCGAAGCCGGCCGGCACCGCGCGCCAGGTTGAGATCGTCCGCAGCGGCCAGACGCAGACGGTCGAGATCGCCACCAAGGCCGGCGACGACGGCAACCCGCGCCTCGGGGTGCAGGTGACCACGACCCAGCCGCACCCGTTCAAGCTGAGCATCCAGCTGGACAAGATCGGCGGCCCGTCGGCGGGCCTGATGTTCACGCTCGGCATCATCGACACGATCGAGCCCGAAGACCTGACCGGCGGGATGATCATCGCCGGCACCGGCACGATCGACGACGCCGGCAACGTCGGGCCGATCGGCGGCATCCCGCAGAAGCTGGTCGCCGCGAAGGCCGCCGGGGCCAAGGTGTTCCTGACGCCCGCGAGCAACTGCGCCGAGGCGATGGCCAACCCGCAGCCCGGCCTGCCATTGATCAAGGTGAACAACGTGGACGATGCGCTGGCCGCGCTGGATGCGCTGCGGGCTGGTCGGACACCGACGCTATGTAGCCGATGACTAGGCTGGACGAGTTTCTGGTGGCGCGCGCGGCGCGGCATCGGGGGTTCGGGGAGGGGACCCTCGCCATGCCTCGCGGAGCGGCGCAGACCAGAAACAGTTGTTTCCATACGCGAACGGGCGGAGCCGACCGTGGTAATGCGTAATCCGATGACCAGGGTGAGCCGGCGTGGCCGGGTCACGATCGCCGTGCTGGTGGTCGTCTTCCTGCTGTTCACGCTGTTCGACCGGGTGGTCGGGGCGTGGGCGGACTACCTGTGGTTCTCCGAGGTCAAGTACCCTCAGGTCTTCACCGGGGTGCTCACGACCCGGATCTGGATGTTCCTGATCTTCGGCGTGGCGGTCGGGCTGGTCATCGCCAGCAACCTGTACCTCGCCTATCGCACCCGCCCGCTGCTGCGGCCGCACTCGGCCGAGCAGCACGCGCTGGACCGCTACCGGCTCTTCCTCCTGCCGCACATGACCGGCTGGATCATCCTGGTGGCCGGCCTGATCGGGCTGTTCTCCGGCCTCTCGGCGCAGGGGCACTGGCAGGAGTGGATGCTGTTCAGCAACAGCACCCCGTTCGGCCAGACCGACCCGCAGTTCCACGTCGACCTGTCGTTCTACGTCTTCGAGTACCCGTTCTGGCGGTACCTGCTCGGCGTCGCCTTCACGGCCGTGGTCTTCTCCCTGATCGGCGCGCTGGCGCTGCACTACCTGTTCGGCGGGGTCCGGCTGCAGGGCGCCGGCGAGCGGATGACCGCCGCGGCCCGCGCCCACCTCACCTCCCTGGTCGCGGTCTTCGTGCTGCTCAAGGCGGCCGCCTACTTCCTCGACCGGCGTGGCCTGCTGCTGGACAAGTTCCCCACCCAGGAGCTCTACGGCGCGGGGTACACCAACGTCAACGCCCTGCTGCCGGCCAAGGAGATCCTGGCCTGGATCTCGATCGTCGTGGCGATCGCGATCCTGGTCTTCTCCAACGCCTTCATGCGCAACCTGGTCTGGCCCGGCATGGCGCTGGGCCTGCTCGCGCTGTCCGCGGTCGCGGTCGGCGGCATCTACCCGGCGGCGGTGCAGTCCTTCACGGTCAAGCCGAGCCAGTTGCAGAAGGAGTCGCTGTACTTCCAGCGGGCGATCGACGCCACGCGTGAGGCGTACGGGCTGCGTGACGTCAAGATCCAGCCGTACGCGGGGGACAACACCAACCCGCCGAGCAGCCTGGTCGACGGCAAGGATGCCACGGTCAACAACATCCGGCTGCTCGACCCGGCCGTCGTCGGCGACACGTACACCCAGCAGCAGCAGGTCCGCGGCTTCTACGAGTTCAACCCGAAGCTCGACATCGACCGCTACACGATCAACGGCAAGACGCAGGACTACGTCGTCGGCGTCCGGGAGATCCGCTACGACCAGTTGCAGCAGAACAACTGGCAGAACCGGCACAGCGTGTACACGCACGGCTACGGCTTCGTCGCCGCGCCGGCCAACCAGGTGGTTTGCAGCGGCCAGCCGTTCTATGTCTCAGGCTTCCTGAGCGAGGCCAGCAAGCCGGACAACAAGGCCGGTGAGCGGTGCTCCTCCGACGTCGACGAGATCCCCGTCCAGCGCCCGCAGATCTACTACGGCGAGCAGACGGGCGACGTCTACGCGATCGTCGGCAAGTCCAAGCCCGGCGACCGCAACGCCGAGTTCGACCGGCCGACGGGCGGCAACGGCAACGAGGACCAGTACTCGACGTACGACGGCAGCGGCGGCGTGGCGGTGAACAACTTCTGGCGCCGGCTGCTCTACGCCGCCTACTTCCGCGAGACGAACTTCCTGCTCTCGGGCGTGCTCAACGACCAGTCGAAGGTGCTGTACGTGCGTGACCCGGAGACCCGGGTGCGCAACGTCGCGCCGTTCCTGACGCTGGACAGCGACCCGTACCCGGCGGTCGTGGACGGCAAGATCCTGTGGATCATCGACGGCTACACCACGTCGGCGACCTACCCGTATGCGCAGAAGCTCGACTGGAACACGGCGATCCAGGACTCCTCGACCGCCGGGCGGGTGTTCCCGGAGCCCCGCCAGGACGTGAACTACCTGCGCAACTCGGTCAAGGCCACGGTCGACGCCTACACCGGCGAGGTCAACCTCTACGCGTTCGACGAGTCCGACCCGGTGCTGAAGACCTGGAACAAGGCGTTCGGCGGCAAGCTGGTCAAGCCGCGCTCGGCGATCTCCCAGAGTCTGATGGACCACCTGCGCTACCCGGAGGACCAGTTCAAGGTCCAGCGCGACCTGCTGAGCCGGTTCCACGTCACCACGCCGGAGGGTTTCTTCTCCGGGCAGGACTTCTGGGAGGTACCGAAGGACCCGGCGAACTCGACGGCCGACCAGCCGCCGTACTACCTCGTCGCCCAGCTGCCCGGTCAGGAATCGGCCCGCTTCCAGCTCACGGCCGCGGTGGCGCCGCGCAAGCGGGGCAATCTGGCGGCGCTCATGTCCGCCTCGTACGTGGACGGCAAGCCGACCTTCACGGTGCTCGAACTCCCGGCCAACACCGCGACCCCAGGCCCGAACCAGATCCACAGCGGCATGACCTCGATCGCCGACGCCAGACGCGACCTGACCCAGTTCGCGTCGCAGAACTCCGACGTCATCTACGGCAACCTGCTGTCGCTGCCGGTCGGCAACGGCATGCTGTACGTCGAGCCGATCTACCTGCGCACGAAGAACGACAAGGCGTTCCCGCAGTTGCAGAAGGTACTGGTGGCGTACGGCACGACGTACAAGGCGTATGCCGACAGCCTCGAGTCGGGCCTGGAGCAACTGGTGAAACAGGTCACCGGCCAGGCGCCGGTGCCGCCGACGGACAACAACCAGAACGGGGACCCGGGCCAGACCGGCAACCAGCCGAGCACGCCGCAGGTCCAGGAGGCGATCGCCGCCATGAACAAGGCGATCGCGGACCTCAAGGCCGCCCAGCAGTCCGGCGACTTCGACGCGTACGGCAAGGCGCTCAAGGCCCTGCAGGACGCCATCGGCAGGTACGAGGACGCGGTGAAGGCGGCCGGCGCGACCCCGACGGCGGGCGCCTCCCCGAGCGCGACGGCATCGGCCGGGGCCTCCCCGTCGGTGTCCCCGCAGCCGTCCTCCGGCTGACCGGCTACCGTTTCACCCGGGCCGGCCGCCCGCCGGCCGGCCCAGGGTGACGCCCGACACGATCACACGCTGGCGATTTGGAAGTCGGGACGAGAGTGCGCTAATGTAAACAAGTCGACGCGGGGTGGAGCAGCTCGGTAGCTCGCTGGGCTCATAACCCAGAGGTCGCAGGTTCAAATCCTGTCCCCGCTACAAGGAAAAACGCCCCCTCAGGGATCACCTGAGGGGGCGTTTTCGCGTCTTGTGTAGCCAGATATGTAGCCAGGAGGTACAGCTACGCCGCTTCGTCGTCCTCCTCGTCCGGCGTCGGTGGCATCGCCCAGTCCTCTCCGAAGATCAGTCCGGCGATGCGCTCGGCCGAATCACGGTCCCTGCCGACCGACCGGTGCGTGTAGATCTGGGCGGTGACGGTCACGTTGGCGTGGCCGAGCCGGTCGCTGACCACCTTGAGGTCTTCGCCGTTGTCGAGCGCCACCGTGGCGTAGGTGTGCCGTACGTCATGCAGCCTGATCCGGGGCACTCCGGCGAGGTCGACCAGCCGATTGAACCGGCGGGTGATCGTGTCGGGATGGAGTAGGCGCCCGTCCGGGTGGCAGAACAGCTTGCCGTGGTCCTGGTAGCCGGTCCCGAAGTCCTTCCGCTCCTTGTCCAGCATGGCCAGGTGCCTGCGCAGGTAGGCCACCGTCACCGGGTCGAGCGAGACGGTGCGGCCGTAGCTGCTGTCCGTCTTGCCGTCCGAATCCTCGGCCTTGCCGCCAACCACAACGCGGGTGTCCTCCATCGTCAGCGTCGCCTTGTCGAGGTCGACCAGGGCGCGGGTCGCGCCGGCCAGCTCTGAACGGCGCATGCCGGTCGTTGCCACCAGTACCCACATGCCCGCGTCGCGATCCTTGGTGGCGACGGTCAGCCATGCGGAGAGTTGCTCGGCCGTCCACGTCGCGCCGGTCTTCACGCGTCGCTGCCTGCGCTCGCGCGGCAGGCTGGCATGAGCGGCCGGGTTGTAAGTCAGGTACTGCCAGGCGACGGCGTCGCTCAGCGCCCTGTGCAGCATCCGATGGACGTTCTTGACCGTCTTGGGCGCGAGTCCGGCGGCCCTTGCCACCGGCACCCGGCCGCGCCGGTATCGCAGCACTGCGCTTCGCGCGGCGTAGATGGTCACCTTGCAGTTGCGGGCGATCTCTGCCGGTGTCGGCTCGACACCCGCCAGGCGCCGCGTTTTCCAGTATTCGTACATGGTCGTGTTGTTGTCGGGCTTGCACCGACCAGCGGTGAGCAGGTGTCGATACAGGGCGTTGAGCGTCGGCACATCGATGTCTTGGAGCCGCCGCTTTCCGATGGTGGGCACCACGTACGCGTCGCGATAGTCGGCGTAGTTGACGTGGGTGGAGGGCTTGAGCGATTCCCGCACGGCGGATAGCCACTCGTTGAGGAACTCCGCGACGGTCCGCTTGGAGGGTGCAACGCGCCGACCCGCTTCCACGGCGGCCTTCGCCTTCAGGGCAGCCGTCCACGCGTCCTCGTCCGTGGCGAAGCCGCCCTTGTACTCCCGCCGACGTTCTCCCGTAAGTGGGTCCGGCCCAAGGTCGACGTTGTACGCGAACCTCCTGCCGCGCGGATAGACCGTCACGCCAGGAACGGCCGGGCGTTGCTTCCTCGGCTTGCTCACGCTGCCAACTCCTCTGTGCCGTCGAGCAGGGGGCGGATCATGGCGGTGATGACGTAGACCCGTCCGCCGAGGCGCTTGATCGGCAGTTCACCGGCCGCCGCATAGCGGTACGCCGACGCCCTGCTGAGTCCAAGAATCTTGGCCGCGCGGGGCACCGTGAGCAGGGCGGGCAGGTCGTCGGTGGCGTGCGCGCTCACTTCGGCTCCTCTCGGATCGGTGCCGCTAACGGGCTGAGATTTGCGCTGGGCGCCCAGCACGCGCGGGAGGACCTCGGCGGGGGTGCGGAGGGTCGGTTCGCATGAGGGTGTTTGAGAGGGGGTCTGAGACGGCCGCAGCGGCAAGATCTTACGCATGTCGATGTCTTCCTTAGGGCCGATCGGTCTGAGGGGCTCTGAGGGGGTTGGGTCGTCGGTTTGGTGGGTCGTTGGCGCGGGCCGGAGTGCCACTGACAGAACTGACAGAACTGACAGAACCTCGGCGTTGAGGGGGTTGTGTCAGTTGTGTCAGTTCTGTCAGTGGCCTCACGCCGTTCTTCGTCCCGCGCCGATGGCGTGGACCGTGGCGGTGGGACGGTGCACCTCGGGGTGCACGAGGTAGCTCGGCGACGGTGGCCGTCCGCCCTTGGCAGTGCGGGCGGGTGGCTCCAACGGGCGCAGGTAGCCGTGCGCGTCGAGCACGTCAAGCGCCGGGTCGAGATCGGCGACGGTGGCGAGCTGGGCGCTCTTGACCGCGCGGAACAGATCCCGCTTGGTGAACGCGGTGGCGCCGGTGCGTTCGATCCAGGCCAGGACGGTGCGGGCGTTGCGGGTGGCCGGGTCGGCGCCCATGTCGTCGAACGCGGCCAGGGCGTGCGCGGCGAAGTACTCGCCGAGCATGGCGGCCCGGTCGATGGTGTCAGCGCCGATCGGCTTGCCCCACCCGTCGCGCAGGTGCTCGGCGAGGTGGATCAGCCCGGCGAGCCGGACCACGGCGCCGGTGTACTTGCTGCCCCAATCCACGATGTGTCCCCACGCCCCGCCCGGCGCGAGGCGCGGCTCAACGGTCCGCTCGATGTCCAACACGCGCTTGTTGGCCTCGGCGGTGAGCAGCAGCACGGCCGGGTCGGTCCACTCCGCGAGGGACAGCACCAGCGCGGACAGGTTCTCCGCGTACGCGGTGGCCACCTTGGCGGGTACCGGGTCGGCACCGACCTTGCGACGCCCAACGGTGTTCTCCGGCAGGGAGAACAGGATGCGGGCGAGCAGGCCGAGGCCACGGAAGCCGGGCATGTTGGCGATGTCGCGCAGCACGTCAGGCTGTACGGCCAGGCCCAACGTGAGCGCTGGTTTCTCGACGTGTTCGGCGTCGCGGCTTTGCCGGCCGATGCGCATCATGTCCCCGGCGTGGCCTTTGAGGAACACCTCGAGGTTCGGGGTGCCGGAGTACCGCCCGGCGATGGTGGCGAAGATGCCGCCTTCCGGGGACAGCACCGCCAACCGGCCACCCTGCGCGGCGAGCAGGGACGCGGCGGCTTCACTGGTCACGTCGTCGGCGACCAACTGCGGCAGCACGGGCACGGTGACCGCCTCGGCTTGCATCGCGGCGGCGGTGGCTTCGGCCAGCAGCGTGTCACGGCCGGAGGCGTCGGCGTTGGCGGCGGCGTTCGCGGCCCGGTCGGCGGCCTTGCCCGCTACCCGCGCGGCGAGCTCGGCCTCCACGATGACCGGCTTAGTGCGCTCCACCAGCGCCCGCTCAGCGCCGAGCAGCGGCCCGGTCATCGCGGAGAACACCGCCGACTTGCGCGAGCCGGGCGGCAGCACGACGACCGTGAACAGGTTGGTTGGTTCCCGCCACGAGCCGCGTACCTCCACCTCGGCGCGGCCACCGGCGGCCGTGGACAGCGCGGCGAGCGCGATGCTGCCGGGCAGGTCGAGCGGCGTTTGGGTGAACTCCGCCACGGCGTACACCATCTCGGCGACCCAATCGGGCAGTACCTCGGCCGGGAACGCGGGCAGGTGCCGTCCCGTGCCGATCGGGATGAGCGTCGGCCACCCGCCTGCGGTGGCGGTGTCGAGCATCGCCCGCCCGGCGGCGACCACGTCGGTCACGTCGGCGCCGGAGGCGGCCAGGTTGGCGAGCTGGGCGCCGAGGTCGACCACCTGACGGCGCCGGGCGTGGTCGGCCACGATCGCGGCGTAGTGCCCGGCGTTGGCGACGCTGGGCACGGCCTGCATGAGGGTGTGCAGGTAGGCGGCGCCGCCGACCTTGGCCAGCTCGCCCACCTCGGCGAGGTGCGCGGCCACGGCCACGGCATCGATCGGGCGTCCGGCCGCGTGCAGGTTCAGCAGCGTTTCCCACAACGCGGCGTGGTCCGGGCGGTGGAAGTCGGTCGGCGCGAGCGTGACGGCCAGGTCGCCGAGCACGTCCGGGGCGAGCAGTACCGCACCGATCACGGCCTGCTCAGCGGCCAGATCGTGCGTCGTTCGACTCATGGATCGCTCCTCAGAGAACGGTCACGGATCATGCGATCCGGCGACGGGTAGACAGGTCGATGACCGGCGCGATGGGCAGGTCAACCACGACGGCCAGGCGGTCATCGCCGTTGCTGCCCTGGTCGGTCTGCGCGTCCGCTTCGGCTTGCGCGCACACCAGATGGCAGGGCACGTTGCGTTCGTCGCACATCAGCGCGGGACGTCCGCAGATCCGGCACGGCTTGGGGTTCCAGTTCACGTGGTTGCGGCGCCAGTCGAGCCGCTGCCCCATCAGGCATCCCTCCACTCAGAGGCGACGGCCAGCAGTACGTCGGCGTGGCATGGCTGGTCGAGCGGGCACCAGCAGGCCAGGTCGCGGCCGGTGAGCTGACGGCGGGCCGCCGCCATCAGGTCGGGACGCGCGGTGAGCCAGGTGGTGTACAGGGCCACGGCCGCCGCTCTGCCGTCCGGAGTTGGGAGAGCGGGGAATGGGTTGCCCCACCGGGTCGGCCGTCCGACGTAGATGGCTCCGGCGGGCATGCGCCAACCAGGGGTGCGGCGCCGCTGAATCCGCTGTGGCATCAGGCAGCCCTCCGAGCGTTGGCGCGGGTGGCCCTGCCCAGCAACGCCCGCAGGTCGGTGGCGACGCCGAGGAGCTGCACCCGCGCGTACGGCTCGACGTCGGCCAGGGCGACGGTGAGCCGCACCTCGGCGTGCTCCCGCCCGTCCGCGCCGCGCACCCGTGTGAGCGTGGCGCGGCCGTAGCCGGGGATGGCGATGGTCAGCGGGTCGGCGCGGTGCTCGCCGAGGCCGCAGCGGTGCCCGCGTGCGCACCAGTCGGGGTGGCGCTTCATCGGGCGTCCCGGCGGGTGTTGGACAGGTGGTTGTAGATCCAGCGACCGGCGCGCAGGCGGCGGCCGGTGCCGCCGCAGCGGCGGCAGAGGCGGAACGCGCGGCCGGACGGGGATCGGCGCTTGCCGGTGCCGTCGCAGCGCGGGCAGGCCTTGAACGGCCAGATCCAGCACGCGAACGCGTAACCGAGCGTGACGGCGATGGCAAGCAGGACGAGCGTGATAGTGACCTTCGTTTGGGGGTTCACAAGTGCCTCCAGGGCCGGTTTTCGGGCGTGAAGGGCCGTGGGCTGCTAGCTACTAGCGCCCAGGTGGGTGATCGGTTGTGGTGCTAGCGGGGGTGCTAGCGCTAGCAGGGCTGGCCGCTAGCGCTAGCACCCGGGCGGAGTCAGTCGGCGCGCTGCTTTCGGTCACGCTCCGCGATCGCGGTGAGGAGGTCGGCGTGTTTGATGCCGCGCCGGGTGGTGGCCTTGCCGTCGATGCGGCGGCCGACGTCGGCGACCTTCACCGCGCCGTGCGGCTTGAGCGCCGTGGACAACTGCGCGGGCTCCCATCCGGTGTAGACGTCGGGGCGCAGCTCGGCGAGCAGCGCGCACAGCGTCTCGTTCCACGCCGCCTTCTCCCCTGCCGGCCAAATGCGGGCGAGGTCGCCGAGCAGGTCGAACGCCGGGGCGGCGTCGCGGGTCTGCTCGTCGGGGTTGGGCAGCGTCCCGGCGCCGGTGCGCAGCGCGACCGCGCGGGCCACGATGCGGGCGGCGGCGGTGGTGTCGACGTAGAACGACCGCACCGGCGACGGCTTGCCGAACCCAGCCAGGATGCCCCACCCGGCCTCCACGACCGGCTGAAACACCGTGGCGCGGTGGCCGTTCTTGTAGGCCGACGTGCCGAGGATCATGTCATTGGCGGTCTGGTCGGCCACCGACAGGCAGAACCGGGAGTTGACGTTGCGGGTGATGCCGGTCGGCAGGCTGTCCTTATCCGGAATCTGCGTCCCGATGAGGATGATGACGCCCAGGGCACGGCCAAGCTTGATGACCTTCTCCAGGATCTCCCCGGCGTCCTTGCCGTACTTGGACGTCATCAGCTCTTGCAGCTCATCGAACCAAGCGACCAGCGGGTGCAGGCCGGAACCCTTGAGGGAAGCCAACTCCGGCGTCACCTTGTTCTCCGGGGCCTTGCCCAGCTTGGCGTAGTGCTCGATGCGCTTGGAGCGGCGGCGGCACTCCTCGTACAGCCACTCGATGAACGCGAAGCACCGGGCCAGGGTGTCGTCGTCGAAGCCGTTGCCATACTCCGCCATGACCGGCGCCAGGACGGCGAAGTCACCGACGCCCTTGAGTTCGTAGCCTCGGATCTCCACCCGGGGATCCAGGGCGGCGGCCAGGATCAGATCGCGAAGCGCGAACGTCTTGCCGCTGCCCGGCTGACCGCCGAAGAGGTAGTTGCGGAACATCAGGTCGATGCCGACCGCGTCGAGGCGCGGCGTGGTGGCGAACGGGAACGTCTTGAACACGTCGACCTTCGCCGACGCGGACAGCAGCGGCCATGCGGGCTGCTTCATCGCGGAGGCCGGTTCGTAGCCGACCCACAGCGCCAACCGGCCGGTGTGCCCCGGCGCCGGTTCCGGCCAGACCTGGTCGAGCGGGAGCCGCATCGCGGAGGCGAGCTTGCCCCGGCGGGCGACCACTTCGGACGCCTCCACGCCGTACGGGAGGTCGACCACGGCCAGGTGCCCGGGGCCGTCGCGGTGGATGTCGACCGGGAAGCTAATCGCCTTCGAGTCCTTAGCCACCGCGGAGTTGATGGCCGCGATCTGCAACGAGGTGAGCGCGCGGCGCACCAGCTCGGCGGTGAGCTTGCGGTAGCGGGTGCCTTCCGACACCCGGTCGGTGAGCGGCTTGTCCGCCGGGCGACCGACCCGCGCCAGCACGGGCACGACGACAGCGGCGGCGGCGTAGCGCCACCATTCGGGGCCGAGCGCGACCACGGTTGCCCCTGTGGCCATGGCGGCGGCCGCCGCGCCTAGCACCCACCAGCGCCACGTGGATTGACGCTGGCGGCGGGCGTCGAGCTTGAGCCACGCGTCGGCGTCTCCGCGCTGCGCGGCGGCCTGCCGAAGTGCCCAGTTGCCCTCTTCCGCGCTGGCCCAGCGAAGCGCCCGGCCGGTGCCCCGGAATAGGCCGACCGGCGCCCACACAGCGGTTTTGGCGGCGTACTTCGGCGTCCGCACCGCGTGATAGGCGGCGACGTAGCCGACGTCCTTGAGCTTGTGCCGCAGCGCGGCACGGAACGCCCGCCGCGAGCGTGCCCACTCGGCCAGGATCGGCCGGCGGTGCTGCTGGCGCTGCAACGCGTCAGCCGGGATGTCGTCGGCCTGGTCGACCGGCCCGCCGTCGCGGCCGGGGCCGTCGTCGACCGACTCGGCGTCGTAGTCGTCACCCTGGTCGTCGTCGGCCTGGTCGTCGTCGCGGCCGGGGTCGCCCGACGTCGGCGCGCCACGGCGGGCGCGGACCGCGCCCAGGTCGACCACGTCGGCGACGTCGGTCACCTCGTCTTCGTACTTGGACCAGTCGAACCCGTTCGGGTCATCGCGCTCGGGAACGTTGCTCGTCATGCTGGAGGTCTCCTGACTTCCTGATGGAGGGAAGGGGACCGGTGCGCGGCCGTGCTTTCTCAGGGCCGTTGGCCGCGCACCGGGCGGCGCTACTCGTGGTCGGCGTGGATCAGGTGCGCCAGGGCGGCACCCATGCCGAGCACGGCCACGGGCAAGCAAGCAACGGCGGTGGTGATCCACCACGGGGCATTGGTGATCCCTGCGGCGGTCATCAGGTGGTAGGCGACCTGCCCGGCCGCGCCGAAGATCAGGGAGCCGATCGCGGACCAGCGGGCGAACGCCCGCACCGACTTGCTGTAGGCGCCGGACAGCCACACGGCCAGGGCGTACGCGGCGTACGTCTCGACACCGATCGGCAGCGTGATCGCGGTGTTGATGCTGAACCCGTCCGCGATCCCGGGCAGCGGGTGGACCACCCCGAACCCGGTCAGCTCACCCAGGCCGACCCACCCGGACCAGATGGCCACGAACGCGGGCAACGCCAGGACCCACACCGGCCACGAGCGCGGCTTGCGCCGGGCGGGCGGCGCGGCCGGGGCGACGGTCGGAGTGATGTTGGTGTCCGGGTGTCCGTCACCCGTGGCCTGCGGCGTCGGCTCGGGCGCCTCAGCGACCAGCGGCGCCTCTACCGGGGCGGCGGACTCGGTGGGGTCGTCCTGCGGCGCCAGGTCCGGCACGACGTGCAGCGAGCGCGGCGCCGGGATCTCGGCGCGCTCGTCGGCGAGCGCCTCCAGGAGCGCCTTGGCCTTCGGTGCGCCGATCTTGAACTGCTTCATGAGCGTGTTGCGCGAGGGAATTTCGCCGAGGCGCTCGGCGAGCGCGCGGGCCTCGGGCAGCAGGGCCTCGATCGGGGCGGGGTAGGCGCTGGAGGCAATAGCGGTGGTCACATCAGTCTCCGTTCGGAGTGGCGGTCAGGTGTTCGCGGTGGATCAGCGCGCGGTGGACAGCGCTGGGCAGGTCGAGCGGTGGCGTGCACTCGTCCTCGGCGCAGATGCGGCACAGGGTCAGGCACGTCACGCCGACCAGGGTTTCCGCTTCGTAGACGTCGAGGTCGGTGGTGTCGTCGCAGGACTCGCACCGCTCGGCGAGCGGGCAGGTCAGCCGGAGCGTGCTCATCAGGCGGCCCGCGCAGGGGCCGAAGCAGTGCGGGTGTGCAGCTTGACCAGTTCCCGGCGCACGAGCGCCTCGGCCCGGCGCATCCGGCGCCAGTCCAGGGCGGTCGGCTCGGGTTCGGCGGTCATGACCCTGATCTCGGCGTCGAGCAGGGCCATCTCCGCCTCGATCAGCGGCATCTCCGTCTCGATCGCGGCCAGGTCGGCGGCGGTCGGTTCGTCACGTTCGTGGTTCACGGTCTCTCCTGCGAGATCGAGATGATCGCCCGGCCGAGAGATCCAGGGCGGGCGGAAAGCGTTGTGGTGTAAGCGATTCAGCGCGGCCATCCGGTCTTGCTCACCCGCTCGCCCGGGACCTACCGGGGTCATCGCAGGACATCTCACGCACGGCCTGGCACGCGCTGTCGTTCGTGTCGCTGTGGAGTTCTCAAGGCACGCGGACACGGTGGGCAGGTCCACGAGCGGCGCAGCCGTAGCCACCCCGCCGTGCCTGGTACCAGCCGGTCAAGCTGCCTGCGATCGCTCACTAGCAGCTCTACTGCGAAGGTAGTCGCAGCGTTTCTGCGAGTCAAGAATTTCTGCGATTGGCAGTAGCACTGCGGGTCTGGCAAGCTGAGTGTGACCACTACGAGAGGCAGGCAATGAGCAGGGGATTCGCACTCGTCGTCCACTTCCACCTCCACGACGAGAAGGCCGCAGAGGGGTTTGATGACCTGGTGTCGCGGACGACGCCCGAGATTGAGCGGCACGAACCGGACACGTTGGCGTATGTGGTGCATTCAGTGCCGGACCAGCCACTGACGCGCGTGTTCTACGAGCTGTACGCCGACCGCGCGGCGTTCGACTTCCACGAGGAGCAGCCGCACACCAAGCACTTCCTGGCCGAGCGGGTGCAGTACACGAGCGGCGTCGACGTCACGTTCATGCAGGCCGAATCCGGAAAGGGGCCGATGCGCCGGTGATCACCGAGGAGCAACGCGCGTTCGGAGCGCGGGTCGCCGAGCTGCGGAAGCAGCGCGGCATGACCCAGGGCGAGCTTGCCGCCGAGCTTGGACGTACGTCGAGCTGGCTCTCACAGGTGGAGCGGGGGGTTCAGCCGGTCGCGAGGCTGGACGTGCTCCGCCTCCTGGCCGACGGCCTCGGCGTGTCTGTCCAGGCGCTGCAACCTGACTCGCCCATCGCGCCGGAGACTCCGGTTCGTGATGAGGCCGTCCTCCCGGCGAACGATCTAGATCAGGCTCGGCTCGTGATCTCCGGGCATCCAGTGCCAGAGGTCCTACTCGCGGGGGAGGTCGTCGCCGCGCCGGTGAGCCTGGCCGAGTTGCAGGCAGCCGTTGACGAGATTTGGGCTCTGACACACGCGAACCAGCTCGCGGAACTGAGCGCCTCCATCGGTCCGCTGGTCCCGCGCTTGGAGCGGGCAGCCCGGACGGCACCGGATGACGAACGGCCGGCACTTTGGTCGCTGCTGAGCCGCACCTACCAGGCGTTGTCGGCGGCGTTCGTGCGGCAAGACGAGCCGGACGCGGCATGGATCGCGGCGGACCGGGCAATCAACGCTGCCGAGCGATCCGGTGAGGCGCTGCACGTGTTCGCTGGGGTGTTTCGGCTCGCTCAGGCGTTCGTCCGCCTCAAGCGCGTCGACCAGGCCGAACACGCGGCAACAACCGCCGTGAACGCACTGCACCAGCACACACCGGACGAATCCGCCGAGGCCGAGGCGCTTTCGGTGATGGGATCGCTCCATCTCGTCCTGGCGCTCGTCCATGCACGAGCCGGGAACCGTGCTGAGGCGCGCCGCGAGATCGACCACGCCCGACAGGTGGCGCGACGACTAGGAAGCGACCGGAACGACTTCAACCTTGAGTTCGGACCAACGAACGTGGAGATCCAGGCCGTCTCCATCGCCGTCGAACTTGGGGACGCTGGCGAAGCGATCGACATCGGGCAACAGGTAGACGCCGGAGCACTGTCCATCGAACGGCGCGCCCGGCTGGCCTTGGACATGGGACGCGCCTACGCCCAACGCAGACAGACGGGCGAGGCGCTCGTCTGTCTGCTGCAGGCTGAGGAACTCGCCCCCGAACTGATCCACACGCACGTAGCAGCACGGAGCGCCATCAGGGAATTGATCCTGATCGCCGGTCGCGCAACGTCCCCGGAACTGAGGGCGCTCGCCGAGCGCGCCGACGCTCAACCCTAGAAGAAAGGCACGGCGCGGACACCCACAAGCACGGTTCGCGGTAAGGGCGTGGCAATGGCCCTGGCGTACGGGGCGTTTATGCAGGTCAAAGCCGAAGTAATCTTACGAGTGTAATCCGTCGCGAAAGCTGCAGAATCGGTCGTCCCTACCGACCCAGCGTGTATGAAGCCGCATCCCGCGCCGATCCGGCAGGCGGCAGAAGCGCTCGCAGCCAACGTCGGAGCTTGCGTACTCGTCGGCGGCTCGCTGTCCGACATCGAGGGCGCCCGCGCCGCAGGCGCGCGCGCCCTCGGCTACGCCACCGGCCGTGAAAGTCGCGGCGTTCGGTGCGGCCGACGCCGTGGTGACCTCGATGGAGGAATTGCTCGGCGCGATCGCCGCCGCGCGATAGGCAGCCGCGAACAAGACCTGAGAGCCCCGTCTCGATGGACGGGGCTCTCTTGGTTCTCGGCGAGCCACTTCGAGTAGCCGGTGGCCGTTCCGTCCGGTTGAAGTACCCCGCACGGGGTCGGCAGGGTCACCAAGATTAGGCGCCGGCGTTACTTGGGTGGGCGGACCGGGCGCGAGCGGAGCATGCGGGCCGGAAACTCGTAGAGCGCCTCGATCAGGTGCCGTACAAGTTGCCCCGCAAGCTCCGCTTGCTCCTGGGACACCGGGGGCCACTCTTCTTGGTGAGTCCCAGCGTCACCGATCACTTTGATCGTGTCCGTGTGCTCGCCGAGTGCGACTAGGAGCGGGTTGCCCTCGTAGAGTCGCTTGAGCTTGCCGGTGAGGGTCCGCTCTGACTTGACGTCTTGCCCGCCCTTGTCGTCGGCGATGACAGCCAGAGCAGACCGGAAGCGGCCAGCAGCAGCATTCGGCGCTTGGACAGCCAGGCAGCGAAGGCCCTCCGCGTACGCGTCGCGTGCCTTATCGGGCAGCCCGGCATCAGGATCGATGCGTTCCGCTGCATTGGGTGTAGGCCACCAGAAGATCGGCTGCTCCAGCTTGTAGATTGTCGTGCCGCTGCTAACGCGCTCGCGCGTTCCGCGCTCGATGATCACTGTCCCTTCCTCGCATACCCCGCAGGTCGCGACCAGCGCCCAAGTGTGGTCATCCACGACGGTCTTGTTGGATTTGCTGAAGGCTGCCGCGACAGTGCCACATCGAGGGCAGTTCGCTCTCGCCTGGTCGCTCTGGGGCGGCCCAATGAAGGAAGTCATGATCCTACCTCGTTCCCTGATGTCTCCGGTCGGACAGCCTGCCACAGCGGTACGGCGATTAACCTCGTATTTTCCGGGCCGCCAGCTCGCCTTGTGTCACATCTGTGTCGCCGTATCCCTGTGAATCAGTGTTCGTCCTGGTCAGAGGCTCTTGAGTGTGGGCTCTGTAAATCTGTCGGTGTAGCAACGGCCCCGCACGACGGCAGCCGATCCTGGTCGACCGGGCACGGTCACCAGCGCGCCGCAGGGGCCAGCACACGGCCGGCACCCGGGCTTCACTACACCTGAAACGGAGACGGTGTGCCCGGGGCCGTTCGTGGAGTTGCGTCTCAGGCCCTACGCATCATCCGGTCTACTACGTCAAACGATCACCATGCCCTGCGGGGAGAACCACAAAGGCACTGGCAGTAGGAAGCCCAATAGGCGGAACCGACCAATCTCCTGCGCTGCCGAAGTCGACCTTGCCACCGGAAAACGTCGCGCCGACGAAATAAACCGTGCCACGAGAGAACATCGCGTTGTCGAATTGGACCATGCCGCCAGAGAACGTCGCGCCGACGAACCTGACCGTGCCGCCGGAGAACGTCGCACCGAAGAAGTAAACCGTGCTTTTGGAAAACCTCACATAGCCGAGGGAGACCGTGCCGCCGGAGAACGTCGCGACGCCAAAGTTGACCAAGCTGCCGGAGAATGTCGCGCGTTCGAATTGGACCATGCCGCCAGAGAACGTCGCGCCGACGAAGCCGACCATGCCGCCGGAGAACGTCGCATTGGCGAAGTTAACCATGCTGCCGGAGAACGTCGCGTGCATGAAGTCGACCGTACTGCCGGAGAATGTCGCGTGGTCGAAGTCGACCTCGCCGCCAGAGAAGGCCGTGCCGACGAAGTCGACCTCGCCACCAGAGAACGTCGCGCGGTTGAAGTCGATCGCGCCATCGGAGAACGTCGCAGCGCCGAAGCGGACCGTGCTGCCAGAGAACGTCGCGCCGGGGAAGTAGAGCGTGCCGCCGGAAAACGTCGCGAAGGTGAAGGAGACCGTGCCGCCGGAGAACTTCGCGCCGAGGAAGCGGAGCATGATATTGCCCAAGAACGTCGCGCCGCCGAAGTCGACATTTGTCTCGTCGGTGACCTCGATGTTGCTGAGGTCGCCTCCGTGGAACTCGGCGCGGGAGAAGTCGAAGTGGTGCCCGTGCCACCGGTCGACGTCGCCCGGTTTCCCTGGGCGAAGGCGGTCGCGGATGACTCGGATGATGGTGTGCCGCACCTGACGCTCTTCGGCGAACTCCCGTGTGGTCACGGCTGGCGTCTCGTTGGTACTCCCGTCCTCAGCCGGAGCTACAGCAGCATCCGGCGGTGACTGTGCGGGCAGTTCGGGCCACGGCATCCGCACGTAGGCGCACAGCACGTCGATGCAGGTCTGACGACCCTCCCGCCAGTCATCGGCAAGCCCTGCCATCGCGTATACACCGGCAAGCCGGACCGCAGCCTTGTCCGAGCCGAGCTGGTCGGCCGCCTTGCCAAACCGGTCGTTGAACAGCTTGGTTTCTTCTCGGTGCTCGGCCGCCTCGCCCTGGTCCTGCTTGCGGTACGCAACGGTCAACGCCACCACCGCTCCGATGCCGGCCACGATGGACAGCACGATCTTCATTGCTTCGAACGTGTTGGACACCGTCCACGTCGGAGCACCCTGAGCGGCTGTTGGCGTGGTTGGTAGTGCATTAACCGGCGGCTTTCCGAGAGCCCACCAGAGCAGCGCACCCATGCCGATGGCGACCGCGACCGACAGCAGTAGCAGTCCGCCGATATGCGCCGACAACGGCAGCCATACCGCGATCGGTTCCCGTCGACCCCGGCGCACCCGGCCCGGCCACCGGCGCCGACGCCGGGTCCCTGCTGTCCACGCCACGATCGCGGCAGCACCGACGCTAAACAGCAGCACCGATAGCCAATGTCGACCCGTACCGACCGCGACTGGCCAAACGTAGTGGTCCCACCAGCCCAGCAAGACGGAGGCAATGCCGGTGATGAGGAGGAACATGCCCACCGGCAATAGCAACCGCTGCCTGCGATCACGCAGCCAACTCCACAGGCCGCGCATCTGTGTGCCGCTTCTTGTCACGCGTCGACGCTTGGTCGTCATAGCGTCTATTGCATCGATGTCCCGCAAGAGGTGCTTCCTCCGATCGGGCTACGACACAGCGCCGATCCGTGTAGCAACGCGTGTAGCAACGGAGACGTACGAAGGCAGCCGATTATGGTCGGCAGAGCACGGTCATCAGCGCGTCGCAGGCCCACCACCCGGGCTTCACTACACCTGAAAAGCGGAAGGTCCGCGCTTCCAGCTCCACCGCCCTGCTGTCACGCCCGGAGCCGCAGGCTAGCGCCGGACACGAACCCGCGCAGGATGGCGACGATCATGCACGTTCGGTGACGCTGCCGCCGAGCGTCTAGGCTGTTCAGCGACTCGAAGTCGTAGCCAAATATGTAGCCGGGACGCTTTGGTACGGCCGAGGACCGACCGGCACGGGTGAGACGCTCGGAGTTGCTCGGCCAGGTCATGAGGAACCGGACGCGATCGGGTGCGAGCGCTGAGACGGTTCACGATCTGCTCATAACCCAGAGGTCGCAGGTTCAAATCCTGTCCCCGCTACTCATCTGAACGCCCCCTGCTCACGCAGGGGGCGTTCGCCGTTTGATGAGTAGCCTTGCCCGCTCGCTTCGCTCGCTCCTGGCAGTGGGGGAGCTTCGCTCCACCCACGCCCCCTCAAACCCGTGGCGGGTTGCGGTCCGTGCGTGCCTTGCGAATTCTTCACGCTCCCTTCGCTGGATCCACCCAGGCCCTCTCACGCGACGGCGGCCCAGGCGAAGGCTTGGCGCAGGTACGGCCCGAGCCCCGACGGTGGGCGGCCGGGCCGCGTCAGGCCGCTCGCGTGGCGGCTGCCCGAGCCTGGGCCCCGCGCACCGGTGGCGCCGCCCGTGTTTGACGACACCGGTCGAGGCTGCCGGTGCGGGTCACGGGCCCCAGACGGTCACGTTGAAGGTGATCTTCTCCGGCTGCGTCGGTACGCCGTCGATCGTCACGACCTCCAGCAGCGCCACGTTCTTCTCCGTGGTTCGTGCGCAGACGAGGGTCTTCGGCTGCAGCTGGCTGTACGGGACCGCTGCACTGAGCGCCTTTTCGGCGCGGCATCCTGCGAACGAGGCTTGCTCGCGTTGCACTACGGCGAGCTCCACCCCCTTACCCGCCCGCAGTCCCTGAAAGTCCTGTCCTAGCAGGACATCGCGGCCATTGCCGCAGTCCGTGTTCGTTACCAGCCAGTCCGGCGCGTCGGCGTCCAGGTCGGCGCAGTACAGGAACGAGAGGGTGAGCGTTCCGCTTCGACGCTGCTTCCCGACCTCCGGGGACGGGGATGAGTCGGGACTGGATGCGCTCGGGTCGGCCCGGCCGACGGGATTCGCGACCTGCGCGCGAAGCAAGCCGTTCTCGGCGCGCAGCTCATCGATCGTCGCTTGCTGATCAGCAATGGTTCGCTGCTTGGTGTCGTTCTCCGTGTTGGCCGCACCCAGGAGGTAGCCGAGGATCGGCGCGGCCAGCGTTCCGGCCAGCGCGATCAGGGCAAGAACAGTCTGGACCGATGCCCCAGCCGCCGCGGCCAGCCGGCCCCGACGCTGCCGACTCGACGCCCCCCGACGACCGCCGCAAGCACATGCGGCCGGCCCGGACGCGACGACGGCGTGGCTCTAGCCGTTGGTGGGAGGCATGCCCACGGCGCGCACGATGTGGCGCATCGTCATGTCCTACTCATCCGGGTCCCAGGTCGCGAGCAGGTCGAAATGACGTCGGTCGCCGTCGAGCTTCAGGAAGTCCAACGGAATACGGCCGTACAGAGCCAGGACCAGATCACCGGCCGTTCCCCGGGCGGAGGCGTCAGCCGCGTCCGGCATTGTGCCGGATTCGGGGAGGCGGGCGGTCCGTACGCCGTCGGCGGAGAGCCGCAGGCGCCAGGAACGGCCCTCGGTGGCGTGGTAATCGACGACAGCGGGCTCGTGCGGCCAGGCGGCCGTCGTTGCGCAGCAGGTGGACAGGAACTCCTCGACACCGTCGAGTGCCACCTCGCCCGGCAGCGGCTGCGGGGCGCCCAGGGTGACCTGAGCGTCGTAGGTGTGCACCGCGACCTCCTGGAGCTGGTGCCGGGCGACGGCACCGCAGGTCTGCGGCGACTGCGACCCGGCCCACCACGTCCAGCAACCGCGATCCGGGCCGGCCTCCCGCAGTGCGTCCAGCAGCTGCTGCGTCGATGCGGCCAACCAGGCCAGCAGGGCCTCGCGCTCCCGAGGGGCAACCGGGGCACCCTCCGATGCGGACCTGGCCGGGGGAGCGTCGGCAGGCCCTGCGCCGACGATGGCGGCCCACTTGCGGCGCCCCTCGCCCAGGTGCTGCACCAGATCGAACAGCGTCCACTCGGGGCAGGTCGGCACCCGCACCTCGAGGCTGGGCGCGGAGGCGACCGTGGCCCGGAACGCGACCGACCGTTCGTCGATCAGCCGCAGCAGATCGGGGAACTCCAGAGTCTGTGCCACGTTGGCTGTCTATCACCGTGCTCCGACAACCGGACAGCGATTTTCACAGCCGACGCGGCGAGCGCTGGACGGTGGCGCGCGACCCAGCGCAGACGGTGACACTGCACCGGCTCAGCTCCGACGGCACTTACGAAGTGACGGCCAAGATGCCGCTGGCCTGGCTGCTGCAGACCGTGCCGGCCGACCACATCGGCGGCTGACGGCGCCCCCTCAAGGCCCGCACGTGTGGGTGGAAGGGGGCCGAAGTGCCGTGCCTTCCACCCGCTGCGCCGGCGGGTGGTCGAGATCGGGGAGGCATCCGCCAGTTGCGTCGCCACATGAGCGACACCGTGGCCGTGGCCGCGGCGGCGAGCGCCAAACGCGCAGGGCCTCACCGGCCAGCCCCGTGATGCCGTCGTGCGTGCCGCGCAAATCCTGGTGGCCTGCCTCGCATACGAGGCGGAGCGCCGCGCACTCCTCGATTCGCCTCCGGCGGACGGTACCGTCGATGGGGCGCAATGCGGCGACGAGCCACAGCGGCGGGCACGCTGGGACGCCTGGCGCGGCGGGCTGCCGACCACCGACCGCCACTTGACGACCGGTACCAGCCAGATCGGGAGCAAGGCATGACCACAGCCGCGATGGACGCGCTGCTCGCGGACCCGCACGGGTTCTCCGCGACGCTGCGCGCCGGCGGACCCGCCCACCAGGTGACGCTGCCCGACGGTTCGCCGGTCTGGCTGCTGACCCGCTACGAGGACGTCCGCGCCGCGCTCGCCGACCCGCGGCTTTCGCTCGACAAGCGTAACTCCGCCGGCGGTTGGGCCGGTTTTTCGCTTCCGCCGAGGCTTGACGCCAACTTGCTCAACATGGACGCGCCGGACCACACGCGGATCCGCCGGCTGGTCGCACCGGCGTTCACCCCGCGCCGGGTCGAGGCCCTTCGCCCGCGTGTCGAGCGGACCGCGAACGACCTGCTCGACCGCCTTGCCGCAGACACCGACGTCGACCTGGTGAGCGGATATGCCACGCCACTGTCGATCGCGACGATCTGCGACATGCTGGGGCTGCCCGACGCCGACATGGACCAGATGCGCGCCTGGACCAACACCCTCATGAGCCCGCCGCCCGACGACCCGAAGGCCCCGGCCCGCGCGGTCATGGCGATCGAACAGTTCCTGGTGGACCTCATCCGCCGCAAACGCGCCGAGCCCACCGACGACCTGCTGACCGCGATGATCACGGCCCACGACGCCGACGACCGCCTCAGCGAGGAGGAGCTGACGTCGCTGGCCTTCCTGACGATCTTCGCCGGCTACGAGAACTCGATCAACCTGATCGGTAACTGCGTCCTGGCCCTGCTGCGGCACCCGCACCTGCTCGATGACGTCCGCGACGATGCCGACCTGCGCCGCGCCGCGATCGACGAGACCCTGCGGCACGAGCCTGCGGCGCAGCTGTCGATCCGCCGGTTCGCCCTGGAAGACCTGGCCTACGGTCCGGTGACGATCCCCAAAGGCGCCACGGTCCTGCTGAGCCTGGCCGCCGCGAACCGCGATCCGTCGGTCGTCGACGACCCGGACGTGTTCCGCCTGCGTCGCCCGAGCGCGCCGCACCTGGGCCTGGGCCACGGTCCGCACCACTGCCTCGGCACGGCTCTGGCGATCCTGGAGACCGACGTGGCCGTCCGCGAGCTGCTTCGACGCCACCCGCGTCTGACCTTGGCGGAGCCGTCTGACGGCCCCGCGTGGCGCCGCTCGTTCCGCAGCCGGTCCCTGTCGACGCTGCGCGTCGCGTTGCAGGGCTGAAAACGGGGCCGCAGCAAAAGGGGACCGGCATCCACGGGGGAAGATGCCGGTCCTACCGACGCACTTTACGGCATATGATCCTCATGTACCAAGGTCTATCGATCGGCAACTTGTCGCCGGCCGGGTGAGATTCCGATGTCGCCGGCGCCGCGAATCATCCGGCGGCCGCGATTCTTCCGCTGCGCGGCGGGCAGGGGTCCGGTCGTGGCTCACGTTCATCACCGCACCGCGCACGTCGACGGGCAGACCGTCTTCTATCGCGAGGCCGGCGACCCGGCCGCGCCGCACATCGTGCTGCTGCACGGCGCGCCGGCCAGCTCGCACATGTTCCGCGAGCTCATCCCGCGGCTGGCCGGCGACTACCACGTCATCGCGCCGGACCTGATCGGCTTCGGGCTGGGCAGCGCGCCGCCGGTGACCGAGTTCGAGTACACCTTCGACCGGCTGGCGGACGTGGTCGAGGCGTTCCTGACGCAGCGGGGCATCGCCGAGTACGCGATGTACGTGCAGGACTACGGCGCTCCGACCGGCTGGCGGCTCGCCCTGCGCCACCCGGAGCACGTCCGGGCGATCGTGTCGCAGAACGGCAACGCCTACGAGGAGGGCTTCGTCGACACGTTCTGGGAGCCGCTGTGGCGCTACTCCGAGAGCCGCGACCCGCAGGACGCCGAGCCCCTGCTGGAGGCGCTGAGCGAGCGCGGCATCCGGTGGCAGTACGTGCACGGGGTACCGAATCCGGATCTTGTGGACCCCGACTCGTGGCTGCACGACCACGCGCAGGTCAGCCGGCCCGGCAACCACGAGGTTCAGCTCGCGCTCTTCGCCGACTATCCGAGCAACGTCGTGATGTACCCGGCGGTCCACGACTACTTCCGAGCGTCGCAGGTGCCGCTGATGGCGGTGTGGGGGCGCAACGACCGCATCTTCGGGCCGGCCGGCGCGGAGGCGTTCCGTCGCGACCTGCCGGACGCCGAGATCCACCTGCTCGACGGCGGCCACTTCCTGCTCGAGTCCCACCTGGACGAGGCCGCGCCCCTGATCGCCGGGTTCCTGGATCGGACCATGGACCGCGGCATGCCGGCCCGGGCGAGCCGGTAGGCCGGTCCGGTCGGCGGTGGCCGCGGCCCCGCCGAGGGTGTCGACCAACCGTGCGCCGTGGACAATAAGGTATATGGCCACGAAGCGAGGACGGGTCCGCGTCGAGCCGGGGGCCAAGCGCGTTCGCACCTACCTGGGCGGCGTTCCGGTCGCCGACACGGTGGCCCCGCTGCTGGTGTGGGAGAAGCCGTACTACCCGACGTACTACTTCCCGGCCGCCGACGTGCGCACCGAGATGCTAGTCCCGGACGGCGAGGTCAGGCACTCGCCCAGCCGGGGTGACGCCGCGGTGCACACGGTCGCCGCCGGCGGGCGCACCGCGCCGGGTGGCGCGCTGTACTACGCGGACTCGCCGATGGAGGAGATCGGCGGTCACTACCGCTTCGAGTGGGGCGCGATGGACGCCTGGTTCGAGGAGGACGAGGAGGTCTTCGTCCACCCGCGCGACCCGTACACCCGCGTCGACATCCTGCCCAGTTCCCGCCGGGTCCGGGTGGAGATCGACGGCGTCACCGTGGCCGACTCCGACGCGCCGCGGCTGCTGTTCGAGACCGGGCTGCCGGTGCGGTACTACCTGCCGAAGCCCCATGTGCGGATGGACCTGCTGGAGCACACCGACTCCGCGACCGGCTGCCCGTACAAGGGCAAGGCGGAGTACTGGTCCGCCCGCATCGGCGGTGCGCTGCACTCTGACGTCGCGTGGTCGTACTCGACGCCGCTGCCGGAGAGCCGGTCGATCGCCGGCCTGGTGAGCTTCTACAACGAGAAGGTCGACACGTACGTCGAGGGCGCGCTGATGCCCCGGCCGAGCTCCGTCGGCGCTTCCAGCACCTAAGACACAGTTAAGGCTGGCGTGGCTATCGCCTGTTCGGTCAGCCATTTCTGCTGAATGGATTACTCCCCGTTTCTTGATGTTCATCTCGTGCATGTCTGGCGTGCGGTTTAGTACGCGCGGCCCGTCATCGCCGATATCGAATGTCAGCACGGTGGCCTGCGCGCCGGCATGCTACGAGCGTCCCGGCGTGCCGGTAACGAACATTCGGGGAGGAATGTCCACATGCTGCCGCCACGGTTCATTTTCCTGGCGATCGTCACACCCGACGATGACGAGTCTGTTGCGGACCGGCAACAACGGACTGCATGGATGCTGTGCTCGCCCAACAACCGGATCCTGGGCCGCGGAGAGCGCCCCTTCGACACCGAGGCGCAGTGCCGTGAGGCCGTGCTCGGCGTGGTGCGCGCGGCCGACCGCCTCAGCGCCGTGTCGACCGCGCTGGGCAGCAGCGGCCACTGGGTGTGGCGGGTCGAGCTCGACGGCGCGCCGGTCGCGGTCTCGCACCGCTCGTATTTGCGGGCGCGCGAGTGCCAGTACAACGTCGGGCGATTCCTGGCGGCGCTGCCCGCCGCGCTGCTGACCGAGGGCCGGCGGCTGCTGCGCGAGGCGCCCCGGGCGGTCGAGCGGATGAGCCACGGCGTGGTGGAGACGTCGTCGGCGCAGCGCGGCGCGCGGCGTGATCCGGCCTGGCGGGTCGCCTGACCTGGCCCGTTTCCGCCGAATATCTGAACAGCTTCATCCGATCGCGGTGGCCGAAATGGTGACCGCGACGGTCGCGCCTGCCCTTCCCGAAGACGCGAAAAATGCTTCATTCGTCGTTCATGATTCAACCTCCGATATTTGGTTCGAGAATGCCAGCGTTCTCTTCCGCATCCATTCGTGGGTGCGGCGAAATGTCAGGGAACTCCGGCAAGGCGGAAGGGCTCTTCAATGAGAAGACTCAGCAAGGCCGGCCTCGGGATCCTGGGGGTCACGGCCCTCATGCTTACCCAGGCCACCCCGGCGCACGCCGACCACGCCCCCGAGGCTGTGGACGTCGTCGGCGTCGGATCGGACACGATCCAGTTCGCCGTGAACTTCCTCGCCGACGGCGACTACCTCGGCAACCCGGGTGTCAACTCGTCCGGCGCTCGCGTCATCAACTTCGACGCGACCGGCGACGCGAACGGCAAGCTGACCAACGGCGCCGGCGTGGTGCTGCGCGCGGGCACCGTGCCGGTCACTCGGCCCAACGGCACCGGTGGCGGCATCAACTACATGAACAACAGCGACAAGGGCGCGGTGCACAAGGTGCAGTTCGCGCGCATGTCGCGTCCGCCGTCGAAGGCCGAGGACGACGCCGCCGCCGCGAACGGCTGGGGCGGCCTGCACTGCTACCAGATGGCGCTGGATGGCCTGAAGATCGCCGTGTCGAACCAGGTGACGACCAACGCCGGCACCAACGGCATCAGCAAGGCCGACCTGGTGCAGATCTTCTCGGCGACCGGCACCATCCGCAACTGGGGCCAGGTCAGCGGCTGGAACGGCCCGGGCGCGGCGGCCAACACGCCGATCGTGCCGATCCTGCCGCCGTCCACCTCGGGCACCGAGCAGTTCTTCATCCAGCAGCTGGGCCTGACCGAGGCCCAGGTGCGCGCGGACGTGGTCCGGGCCGAGGAGCACGACCCGTCGGCGATCCAGGGCAACGCGAACGCCATCGCGCCGTTCTCGACCGCTCGGATCGTCATGATCCACAACGGGTACTTCAACAACGGCACCCCGCTCAGCTCCGACCCGGTGAAGCTGCTCAACGCCGGCTTCAGCACGACGCGCCCGGTGTACATCGTCGTGCGCCAGAGCGAGGTCAACCAGAAGTGGAACAAGGACCTGTTCGCCCCGGGCGGGTTCATGTCGACGTCGTTCCTGGCGCAGCCGCTGATCGGTGACGCGGCGGGCTTCAACTACCAGTACGCCGACGCGGGCCTGTGCCACACGGCCTGACGCCGGTCGCACCACCAGCTCCATCGCACGTTCGCAATCCCGGTCGGCGCCGCCGGCCGGTCCCACAGGAAGGGAGCCCCAAGTGGGCATTCGCTCGAGGTCGTTGATGGTCGGGGCAGCCGCCCTGGTCGTCGCGGCCGGCGTTCTCGTGAGCGGGGGCAGCGCGTTCGCGGCGACGATCACGCCGCCGTTCGAGCCGGACCCGAGCGCGGCTGGCGCGCTCAAGCTCTACAACGCGTCCGGTCAGGTCATCACCGGCGGCAGCGTGAACGACAGCCCGATCGTCGCCTACGCGGAGGCGGACGGGTCTGGCCGCCCCGGTGACAACCGCGCGTTCCTGCGGTTGGCCACGCCGAAGGCCGGCACCACGCCGGACCTGTTCGCCAGCGCCACGATCACGGGCTCGTCGAACTACCCGAACGCGGCCGCTCCGGCGCCGCTGAACACCTCCACCAACGCGGTGGTGTCGCCCACCGCCAGCACCACGCTGGCGAGCTACATCGCGTCGAACCCGAACACCGAGACGGCGCAGAACCTGGCGAACATCTACCAGCTGCGGCTCTTCACCACGGCGGCGGGCCAGCCGACGAACACGCAGTACTACCGGGCTGACATCCAGGTCGACCCGGCGGCCGGCACCTGGTCGGTGGTGTACCCGGGCACGAAGACGTCCACCACCACCAACCTGACGGCCAGCCCGAACAGCCCGGCGCCCGCTGGCAGCCAGGTCACCCTGACCGCCAACGTCACGCCGGCCGGCACCGCCGGTTCGGTGCGCATCTTCGACGGCGCCACGGACCTCGGCGCCGCCAGCTACAACGCCGCGACGGGCGTCGCCACCCTGAAGATCAACCCGTCGTCCGGCAACCACTCGTTCACCGCGCAGTTCACGCCGGCCAACACGGACGCGTTCAACGCTTCGACGTCGACGGCGCTGTCCTACACGGTGAACCAGCCCGGCATCCCCACCACGACCGCCCTCTCGGTGAACCCGCCGAGCGGCACGACCGCCGGTAGCGATGGCAAGGTCGCCGTCACCATGTCGGCGTCCGTCGCCCCGGTCGGCACGGCCGGCTCGGTGCACTTCTTCGATGGTGCGACCGACCTCGGTGCGGGCAGCTACAACGCCGCGACCGGTGCCGCGACCCTGACCGCGAGCCTCGGTATCGGTAACCACCTGCTCATCGCCACCTTCACGCCGAGCGACAACGGCTACCAGGCGTCGTCCTCGTCGATCATCAACTACGCCGTTGTGGGCAGCAACTCGTCCGCCGTGCCGGTCGACGCCCAGAACGACACCCAGCCCTTCGCGGGCGCCCTGTCGCTGCAGGTCGCGTCCGGCACGGCCGTGCACCTGACCCAGATTCCGGTCAACGACCCGAACGGCCACCCGGCGCAGGCGACCGACCCGACGGGTCACCGCCACGCGTGGGTGTTCACCGGTTCGCTGACCGGCGTGTCCGTGAACGACACCCGTCCGTCGCAGGATGGCTGGACGCTCAACGGCCAGGCCAGCGACTTCGTCAACGGCTCCACCACGGTGACGGCCAGCAACCTCGGCTGGGCGCCCGCTCTCGCCACCGGCGGCGACGCCGAGGGCACGCTGGCGGCCGGCTCCGCGGTCGACTCCAAGCTCAAGACGGCCGGCAGCGACGGTCTGCACACCAGCAGCCTGTTCGCCAAGGCCGCCCCGGGCAACGGTCTGGGCACCCAGAACCTCAGCGCCTCCGTGGAGCTGCGGATTCCGGACACGTCCCCGACCGGTCTGTACCAGAGCACCCTGACGCTGACCCTGGTCAGCCCGTAACCCGCGGCGCAAACCGCGACAGCACCACAAAGTGCCAGGTCGACCGGTCCCCCCGGTCGGCCTGGCTCCCAGCATCTACGGTCCCATCTCGCCAGCGCCGGAACGGAACCATCATGAAATCAGCCCGCACGAGCCAGCCGTACCTCCGTCTGGCCAGCCTGTTCGCGACGGCGTTCGCGGTCGTGGCTGCGCTGCTGCTGGCTGGCGCCCCCGCGGGCGCTGAGCCCGACGACGGCAATCGCGCGTGGTCCGTGCGGCCCGCGACCGCCGACGGCCTGCCCGACAAGCGCACGCACTACACGCTGCAGGGCGCCCTGGGTGGCAAGGTCGAGGAGCATGTGCTGATCACCAATTCCAGCAAGGTCCGCGCCTCGTTCGTCGTCTACGGCACCGACGCGTTCAACACGGACACCGGCGCGTTCGACCTGCTTCCCGCCGCGACGAAGCCGACCGATATCGGCTCGTGGATGAAGTTCCCGAGCCAGACCGTCGACATCGACGCCGGCGCCAGCATCTCGGTGCCGTTCCTCATCGACGTGCCGGAGACCGCCACGCCGGGGGACCACGCCGGCGGCGTCGTGGTCTCCCTGGCCACCAACGGCACCGACGTGAAGCTGGACACCCGCGTGGCGGTCCGGTTGTACCTCAGGATCGCCGGGCTGCTGCGTCCCACGCTCGAGGCGCAGAAGGTCCTGGCGACGTACAACGGCGTCGGCAACCCGATCGGCAAGGGCGGCGTCGACGTCACCTACACGGTCGTCAACACCGGCAACATCCGGCTGTCGAGCCACGCCCGGATCACCGTGACCTCCGCGATCTTCGGCACCCGCCTGGGCGGCGAGGCCCGCAAGGACCTCGCCGAGCTGCTGCCCGGCCAGCGCGTGACGTACACCGCGCACGTCGACGGCGTCTTCCCGGCCGGTCCGATCGACGCCAACGTCGAGCTCGAGCCCTACCCGGACCCGGCGCAGCCCGTCGGCCAGCAGATCGCGACGACCAAGACGTCGGTGACCATCTGGGCCGTGCCGTGGCTGCTGACGCTCGTGATCGTGGCCGTGCTCATCGGCCTGGCCGTGCTCATCGGCCTGCGCTTCGGCCGGCCGCGCCCCGGCAAGGGCAAGGGCAAGGGTGGCGACCCCAAGAAGCCGACCCCGCCGACCCCGCCCCGGCCGAGCGCCGGCGGCCCCAAGCGGCCCGCGCGGACCGTCCGCGACATGCCCTCCGTCAGCAAGTCTCCCGCCAGCAAGTCCGCTGTCAGCAAGCCCACTGTCGGCGCGGCCGACAAGGCCGGAGCGAGCGCCGGAGCCGCCAAATGAGCCGCCGTATCCCGACCGGCGCGGCCCTGCTGGCCGTCGCCGCCGCCCTCGCCCTGCTGACCGCGTGCGGCAAGAAGGAGGAGCGCGTGCCCTACCACGACGAGCGCTCCACCGGCGCGATCGTGCTCTACGGCGCCGACGGCAAGGCCAAGACGTCCGGCAAGCTGTCCGACAAGCCGTTCGTGGCCAAGGCCGTCAGCCAGGCCGCCGCGCCCGCCCCGTACGACGGGGAGGGGCGCAAGGCGACCCTGCTGGCCTACCAGCCGCGCGAGAACGTCAGCCCGGAGCTGTGGGCGGGCACGTTCCTGACCGGCGCGAACGCCTACTCCGATGCCGCCCACCCGACCGTGGAGGCGCCGGAGCAGGGGTTCTCGCTGGGGGAGTTCATCAAGCAGTACCCCACCCGCTGGAACGGCCTCGTCCAGCTGCGGATCTACCTCGGCGTGCCCAACGAGCCGACGCTGAACAGCTCGTACGCCACCGCGGACCTGAAGGTCGAGGGCGACACCTGGACGCTGCTCAGCGCCCGGTCCGACGCCGCCGCGAGACCCCGCCCCGCGGACGGCCTCCGGCTGGCGCTCGGCGCGCCGGCCCGCGACGAGGGGGTACCGATCATGGTCAACGTGAGCGGCAGCCCCATGCCGTCGACCACGCCGACCGGCCCGCCCGGCGGCGGCGACCTGCCCCGGACCGGCCTCAACATCCTGTTCATCGTCGGCGTCGGCATCGGCCTCGTGGCGCTCGGCGCCGCAGTGCTCGTCGCCGCCCGCCGGCGCAACGCCCGCATCGGGAGTCGGTCATGACCCAGACGGTCCAATTCGCCGAGGTGCCGTACGCGGACGTGCCGCCGCCGGCCACGCTCGACGCCAAATACATCTCGGCCTGGTTCGGCACGCGCAAGGTGCTCGACCGGGTGTCGCTGACCATGCAAGCCGGGCAGGTCACCGCGCTGATCGGCCCGTCCGGCTGCGGCAAGTCGACGTTCCTGCGCATCCTCAACCGGATGCACGAGCTGGTGCCCTCGGCGCAGCTCGCGGGCGAGGTGCTGCTCGACGGCGAGGACATCTACGCGGCCGGCCGGCGCATCACCGAGGCCCGCCAGGACATCGGCATGGTGTTCCAGAAGCCCAACCCGTTCCCGACGATGAGCATCTACGACAACGTCGTCGCCGGGCTCAAGCTCACCGGCAAGCGGGTCCGCCGCGCCGAGAAGGACGACCTCGTCGAGGAGTGCCTGGTCAAGGCCGGCCTGTGGCGCGAGGTCGCGGACCGGCTGCACCAGCCCGGCGGCGCGCTCTCCGGCGGCCAGCAGCAGCGGCTGTGCATCGCCCGGTCGCTCGCCGTACGCCCGCGGGTGCTGCTCATGGACGAGCCCTGCTCGGCGCTGGACCCGACCTCGACGAGGGTCATCGAGGAGACCATCGCGGAGCTCGCCGCCGAGGTCACGATCATCATCGTCACGCACAACATGCAGCAGGCCAACCGGGTCTCCGACCAGTGCGCGTTCTTCCTGGCCGAGCAGGGCCAGCCCGGCGTCATCGTCGAGCACGGCCCGACCGACGAGATGTTCGGCAACCCGCAGGACCCGCGCACCGCCGACTACGTGCACGGCAGGTTCGGATGAGCGACCCGCAGGCAATCGAGGACCTCCACAGCGGGCCGGACGCGGCGGACGTGCCGCGCCGGCTCGTCAGCCGGCCGGCGCTCGCCGACCGGATCTTCCGCACCGGCAGCACCGGCATCGGCGCGTTCGTGCTCGTGATCTTCGGCGCGATCGGGTTCATGCTCGCCATCTCGGCGGTGCCGACCCTGCGCCGGTACGGCTGGCACTTCTTCGTCGAGAACGAGTGGCAGCCCCAGCGCGACCAGGTCGGCATGTCCGAGGTCCTGCTCGGCACGTTTCTCGTCGCCGCGGTGGCCCTGATCGTGGCCTTCCCGCTGGCGCTGACGAGCGCCCTCTACATCAGCGAGTACGCCCCGGCGAAGCTGCGCGGCGCGCTCGTGGCCCTCGTCGATCTCATGGCGGCGGTGCCCAGCATCGTCTACGGGCTCTGGGGCCTGTTCATGCTGCAGCCCTACCTGCTCGACGTCGCGCACTGGATCCACCAGAACTTCGGGTTCATCCCGCTGTTCGAGGTGAACACGGACCCCGACGCGCCGATGTGGGCGCAGGCGCGGTACACCGGCTCCATCTTCATCGCCGGGGTGTGCGTGGCGATGATGGCGATCCCGATCGGCTGCTCGGTCATGCGCGAGGTCTTCTCGCAGGCCCCCATGGGCGAGCGCGAGGCGGCGCTGGCCCTGGGCGCGACCCGGTGGGGCATGGTCCGCGCCGTCGTGCTGCCGTTCGGCCGCGGCGGCATCATCGGCGGCACGATGCTCAGCCTGGGCCGGGCGCTCGGCGAGACCGTGGCGGTGCTGCTCATCATCGCCCCGATCTTCGACCTCAAGGCGCGAATCCTGGAGAACGGCGGCATCACCGTCTCCTCGCTGATCGCCAACCGGTTCGGCGAGGCCACCGCGGTCCAGTTGTCGGCGCTGCTCACGGCCGGGTTCGTGCTGTTCGTTATCACCGTGATCGTCAACACGATCGCCGCCGTCATCGTCAGCCGCAGCCGCAGCGGCGCGGCGACCGAGATCTGAGCCGGGGGAGCGCCATGACGGCCGTCATGCCACAGAACCAATCGACGGACCCGGGGCCGGGCCCGGACCCGGCGCCGCGGGTGAGCCCGCCGGCGCCGGCGCCGGCGCTCCCGCCGGACGTGCCGCGGAAGCTGCAGAGCAAGACCATCGACGACCGGGCCAGCGTCATCGGCGCCGCGACCGGCTCGCTCGCCCTGGCCTGGCTGTTCTACACGCAGGTGCTGCTGCTGTCCGGCCTCACCGGCTTCCTCATCTGCTGGTACCTGGCCTTCGTCGTGCTCTACGCCGTCGTCACGGCGGTCGGCAACCCGCGCCCCGTGGTCGCCGACCGGGTCGCGTCGGCCGCGCTGCACGCCGGCGCCGGGCTCGTCGGCCTGAGCCTGGCCCTGACCTTGTTCTACACGCTGTACCGGGGCGCGCCGGCCCTGCCGCACGTGAACTTCTACACCAAGGACATGGCCGGCGTTCCCGGCGACGCGCCGCTGGAGCAGGGCGGCATCCTGCACGCGATCGTCGGCTCGTTCATCGAGGTCGGCATCGCCGTGGTCATCTCGCTGCCGCTGGGCGTCGCGACCGCCGTCTACATGACGGAGGTGGGCGGCCGGTTCTCCCGGATCGTGCGCACGTTGGTCGAGGCGATGACCGCCGTGCCGGACATCCTCGCCGGCCTGTTCATCTACACGACGCTCATCGTGGCGTTCAATTTCCCCAAGAGCGGCTTCGCGGCCGGGCTGGCGATCTCGGTGACGATGGTGCCGATCATCGCCCGCGCCGCCGACGTGGTGCTGCGGGTCGTGCCGGGCGGCCTGCGCGAGGCCGGCCTGGCGCTCGGCGCGTCGCAGTGGCAGGTGGTCCGCCGGGTCGTCCTGCCGACCGCCCGCCCGGGCCTGGCCACCGCGCTGATCCTGGCGATCGCCCGCGGCGTCGGCGAGACGGCACCGGTCCTGCTCACCTCCGGCGCCTCGACGTTCCTGAACTGGGACCCCTTCCACTACACGATGAACTCCCTGCCGCTGTACATCTTCGCGGCGGTGCGCAGCGGCCAGCCGAACAACATCACCCGGGGCTTCGGCGCCGCGGTGGTGCTGCTCGTGCTCGTGCTGCTGCTGTTCGCGATCACCCGCTGGCTCGCCAGGCCGCGGGTCGGCCGCCGCTAGCCCCTGTCATGACGATGCCGGACCATCCCGATTTTGCGAGGAAGATCAGCATGAAGCCCACCATCCCCGCCTTCCGGCCCGGAAGGCGTGCCGGCTCGGCCGTGCGGCGCGCGGCCGTGTTCAGTGCCGTCGTGGCGTTGCTGCTGGTGGCCACGGGACGGCCGGTCGCCGCCGCGGCCCACGTCCGCATCGAGGGCACCGGATCGTCGTGGAGCTCCAACGCGCTCGCCCAGTGGATCAGCGACGTGACGCCGCAGGGCCTCCAGGTCGTGTTCACCGCGCTGGGCTCGGCGAGCGGCCGCAAGGACTTCGCGTACCAGACCAACGACTTCGCGATCACCGACATCCCGTTCCAGGGCTCGGACCCGCTGACCGGCGAGGACGACACCCCGAAGGGCCGGCCGTACGCGTACCTGCCGCTCGTCGCCGGTGGCACCTCGTTCCCGTACCACGTCGAGGTCGGTGGCAAGCTCGTGCGCGACCTGCGGCTGTCCGGGGAGACGCTCGCGAAGATCTTCACCAACCAGATCACGAACTGGAACGACCCGCAGATCACCGCGGACAACAACGGGCGCAAGCTGCCGTCGCTGCCGATCATCCCGGTGCTGCACGCCGAGGGCTCCGGCTCCACCGCCCAGTTCACGCGGTACCTCGTGAAGCAGCACCCGAGCATCTGGGGCAGCTTCGCCGGCAAGAACGTGCCGACCGAGTACTACCCGCACCACGGCAACGCCGTGCCGCAGACCGGCTCCGACGGCGTCATGAACTTCATCGTGTCGAAGGCCGGCAACGGCTCCATCGGCTACGACGAGTACTCCTACGCGCTGAACATCAACTACCCGGTCGCCAAGATCGGCAACTCGGCCGGCTACTTCACCGAGCCCACGGAGTACAACGTCGCCGTGTCGCTGACCTCGGCGAAGATCAACACCGATCCGAACTCGTCGGAGTACCTGATCCAGAACCTCGACGACGTCTACACCAAGAACGACGCGCGCACGTACCCGCTGTCGTCGTACTCGTACATGATCCTGCCGACCGCCGCCGCCACCGACAAGGCGGAGAAGCGCCTGACCACGGCGAAGCGCCAGACCCTCGCCGACTTCGTGAGCTACTCCATCTGCGCCGGCCAGCAGAGCATCGGCACCAAGGGCTACTCGCCGCTGCCGCTCAACCTGGTGCAGGCGGGCTTCGAGCAGGTCAAGAAGCTCAAGACGGCCGACCCGGGGGTGGAGCTGCGGGACCAGCCGGTCACCAGTTGCAACAACCCGACGTTCGTGCCCGGCGACCTCAACCGCAACCACCTGGCGGAGATCGCGCCGATGCCGCAGCCCTGCGACAAGATCGGCGCCGGCCCGTGCCCGCCGAAGGGGTCCAACAACGGCGGCTCGAACAACGGCGGCAACGGCAATGGCAACGGCAACGGGAACGGCAACGGCGGCGGCAACGGCGGCACGAACGGCGGCGGCACGAACGGCGGGACCGACGGCAGCGGCGGCACGAACGGCGGGACCGACGGCGGCACGCAGGTCGACCCGGACACGGGCGAGGTGATCGGCGGCGGCGGTAACGGTGGCAGTGGTGGCAGCGGCGGCAGCGGCGGGAACGTCAGCGACGCCAACGCGATCGGCACGCCGACCGACCTCGCCGCCTTCCGCGCCAACCGGTACGCCTCCGTGCTCGGGCCGGTCGCGGCCGGCCTGCTGCTGCTCGTGCTGTTCGTACCGGCGCTGTTCGCCCGCCGCCTCACGGCCCGCAAGGACGAGCGGTGAACCGCCGCCGCCGCGCCGCGGCGCTGACCCTGCTGATCCTGGCGCTGCTGCTGCCCGCGGCCACGTTCAGCGCGCCGGCGGCGAGCGCCGACAACCCGGCGTACAGCCAGACCAAGACGTTCGTCCGCAGCCATTTCAACGCGAACCGGACCGAGACCGTCGCCGACACCCGCACCGTGACCGTGCAGGTGAGCCAGGTCGACCGGCTCAAGGCCCGGCAGCAGATCGAGGTCAAGTGGAGCGGCGCCCACCCCAGCCTCGGGGTGGTCGACAACCAGAACGCGGCCGACGCGCTCTACCAGGAATACCCGGTCATGATCATGCAGTGCTGGGGCGACGAGCAGAGCGGCACGCTCAACCCGAGCAGGTGCTGGACGCAAGGCTTCGACCAGCGCAAGGACAGCTACAACATCCCGTACATGTTCCCGCCGTGGCGGCTGGACCGCGACGCGACCGCGGCCCAGCGCAAGCAGGTGGTCGGCTTCCCCGACCCGGCGCCGGCCGACTGCCCCGGCCCGGTCGACCAGGTGGCGCACTACGAGCCGTTCGTGGCCTCGGACGGCACCGTCTATCGGCCGCTGACCAGCTACGACAAGACCGACGTCTGCGGCAAGGTGCTCGCGCCGGACATGGTCAACGTCGAGGACAAGGCCGCGCCGCCGGGGAACACGACGTACGCCAGCACCGACAAGGACGGCAACGGCAGCGCCAAGTTCGTCGTCTGGACCGGGCTGGAGAACGCCTCGCTCGGCTGCTCGGCGACGGTCTCGTGCTCGCTCGTGATCCTGCCGATCATGGGCATGAGCTGCGACGAGACTTACGCCGACATGCCCGCCAACGACCGGCCCGCCCCCGGGTGGCAGTCCAACGACGTCCAGGCGGCCTGCCGCGCGACCGGCCAGCACGAGGTCAACGAGTTCCTGCCCTCGCCCATCCAACGCTTCCAGGTCGACACCGCCGTGACCGCGGCCGACTGGTGGAGCCCGTCGATCTGGAAGAACCACTTCAGCGTCAAGCTCGGCTTCGGCAGCGCGGCGAACATCTGCGACATCGGCGACACCCGGCTGCCGGTGGAGCTCTTCGGCTCCGAGCTCATGCAGGAGGCCACCACCCAGTGGGCTCCCGTGTTCTGCTCCGACCCGTCGCGGTTCAAGTTCCGCCAGGTGCAGATGGGCGAGCCGTTGGCCAAGAGCAACCTCGGCGACGGCAAGATCAGTGCGGCGCTCGTCAGCCGGCCACCGGACGACGGTTACGACAGACCCGTGGTCAACGCGCCGATAGCCGTCACCGGCTTCGCCATCAGCTACGTGATGGACGACAAGAACCACAACGAGTACAAGAGCCTCAAGCTCAACCCGCGGCTCATCGCGAAGCTGCTCAGCGAGTCCTACCCCGGGCGGCCCGACCTGACGGAGCTGTTCAAGGCCGAAAAGAAGCTGCCGAAGGACCATCCGTACCGCGTGATGGCGAACAACCCGACCTTCATCTCGGTCGACCCCGAGTTCAAGGCGCTCAACCCGGACGTCGGCGACTCGCTCTACGAGGCGCTGTCGGCCAGCGCCCTCATCGCGCTGTCCGGCAACTCCGACGTGATGTGGGCGCTGACGTCGTACCTCAACGCCGACCCCGACGCCCGCGCGTTCCTCAACGGCGAGCCCGACCCGTGGGGCATGATGGTGAACCCCGGCTACAAGGGCATCGAGCTGCCGCAGGAGTTCTGGCCGCTGCTGGACACGTTCACCGACCCGAGCTTCACGCCGTACAGCGCCTGCGGCCTGCCCGAGGAGTTCATCAAGCAGTTCCCGAAGCAGCCGTACGGCCCGCTGCTCGCCTCGCCGGTAACCACGATGATGCAGACGGTGGACCGGCTGCAGTTCGGCCAGTCCAACGCGCGCATCCGGTGCAACGTCCTCTACGACACCAGCAACACGCCCGTGAACGCGAACCTCAGCCCGTACGGGCGGCAGCGCCGCGGCGACCGGTTCGTGCTCGGCATCACCTCGCTGGCGCAGGCGCAGTACTACCAGCTCAACATGGCGGCCCTGCAGACGACGTCGACCGTGGGCAAGTCGGCGAAGTTCACCGACACCACGGGCCGCACGTTCGCCGGCCCCAGCGACGAGTCTCTCAAGGCCGCGATGAAGCTGGCCAAGGCGGACGCCAAGGCCAACGCCTGGATCATGCCGTACGACACCATGCGCACCCCGGCGGGCGCCGCCGCCTACCCGGGCACGCTGCCCGTCTACGCCGCGGTCGCGACCAGCGACGTGCCCGGCGAAGACCCGAGCCGGCTGGCGCAGCTGCTGCGCTTCGCCGTCGGCGACGGGCAGGTCCAGGGCACCGAGAACGGGCAGCTCCCGCCCGGCTACCTGCCCCTGACCGCGGCGAACGGGTTCGGCGACTACGTGCAGTACACGCTGAAGGCCGCCGACGCCGTGGCGCACCAGCAGGGCGAGGTGCCGAAGGTGATACCGGAGAACACCCCCACCCCGAGCAACCCCGGCGGCTCGAACGGCGGCTCCAACGGCGGCGGCTCCGGTTCCGGTTCGGGCGGCGGCACGACGGTGCCCAACCCCGGCACCCGCCCGTCGGCCGCCCCGAGCGCGTCGGCGAGCCCGTCGGCCCCGCCGGTGGCCCAGCCGGTCGGCACGACCGCGCTGCTCTCCTCGGTCCTGGCCTCGTGGGGCCTGCCGATGATCCTGCTGGTCGGCCTGTGCGCCGGATGCGCGGGCTCGATCATGCGCATGATCACCGGCTTCAACGACTGGCGACGGAGTCTGCGATGAAGGTGCTCTCCCGCGGCCTGCTCACCCTGGCCGTCCTCTGCGCCTGGCTGCTCACCTACCTGCTGGGCGCCAGCGCCCTGCGGCAGGAGCACGACCAGCGCGAGCTGTACAACGAGCTGCGCCAGAAGCTGTCCTCGGCGGAGGCCCCGCTGGGCGGCCCGATCGACCCCGGCACGCCGGTCGCCCTGATCGTGGCCCCGGCCATCGGCATGAGCCAGGTGATCGTCGAGGGCACCGACGGCGACGTGATGCGCTCGGCCCCCGGCCACCGCCGCGACACGCCGCTGCCCGGCCAGCCCGGCACGAGCGTCGTCTACGGCCACGCCGCCGCGTACGGCGCCCCGTTCGGCGACCTCACCGCCCTGGCCCCCGGCGACCACTTCACCGTCACCACGGGCCTGGGCGAGTTCGACTACGAGGTACAACGGATTCGCCACGCCAACGACCCGACCCCGGCGCCCCTGCAGAAGGGCGGCAGCCGCCTGATCCTGGCCACGGCCGAGGGCCAGGGCTGGCGCACGGGCTGGGCGACGGACCGGGTGGTGTACGTGGACTCGGTGCTGAAGGGCGATCCCAAACTCGGCCCGCCCGGCCGCCCCTCGATGATCGACGTCCGCGAGAAGGCGATGCAGGCCAACCCCGACGCCCTGGTACCCCTGGTGCTGTGGCTGCAGCTGCTGGCCGCGGCGGCGTTCGGCGGCACGTGGGCCGCCCGGCGCTGGGGCGCCCTGCAGACGTGGATCGTCGGCGTGCCGGCGATCCTGGCCACGATCTGGGGCGTGACCGACGCCCTGGGCCAGCTCCTGCCCAACCTCATCTAAGTGGCCGTGTAAAACGATGGCCGCCGTCGGCGCGCGGCGGCCATCGGTTCCATCTATTTGGGCTATTTGGGCAGCAGCGCCATGTGTACCGCGTGGGCGACCCCGAGCACCACGGCGCACAGCGCCAGCGCGAGCCCGGCCGCGCCGAAGCCGGTCAGGTGCGGCGCCGGGCTGCCGGTGCCGGGCTTCGTGATGAGCATCAGCGCGACGACCGCGGCCAGGGCCGCCGACGCGCCGGGCAGCACCGGGCCGCGCACCCGGAACGCCGCGACCGTCAGGCAGGCGACGAGCGCGGCGAGCAGCACGACGCCGATCTGCGCAGGCCCGCCGCCCGGGCGGCCGGCCATCTCGAACACGGTGCCGTAGTCGGCGCGGTACCGCTCCGCGCCGGAGGCGTCGAGCACCACGACCCGGTCGAAGAGCGGTGCGAAGGCGAGCGCGAGCATGCCGAGGGCGAGCGGCGCGTAGAACCGCGCGTAGCGGTCCGACACCGAGCCGCGCACCGCGGCCACGTACTGCGACCACGACACCAGCACGTGCGGTTCGGGCTCCTGGGCGGCCATGAGCCGCATTCTTGCACGCTGGTCGATCCGGGCTCGCGCGCTTCGGGCAGCGACTGCGGCTGGCCGCGGCCGCGAATATCGATTCCAGCAGGGCATCTTGCGCTGTTACGGTGGCCCGCGTGAGTGGCCGGCTGCGGGAGATCGCCCGCCAGACCGTGGCGATCGCCGAGCGTGGCGAATACGCCGACGCGGCCGGCGCGCCGGTCTCCATCGCCGCCGCGGTGGCGGAGGCGATGGCGGGCACCCGCCTGTACGAGCCGCACGACGAGCTCCCCGCCGGCCGCCCCGCCGCCGGACCGCCCGCGATCGAGGTGACCCGCGAGTCGACGCTCGCGGCCGCCCGCCGCGCCGCCGAGGACGCCGCGACGCTCGTCTTCGCCTCGGCCAAGAATCCCGGCGGCGGCTTCCTCGGCGGCGCGCAGGCGCAGGAGGAGGGCCTGGCGCGCGCGTCGGCCTTGTACGCCTGCCAGCGCACCGCACCCGCGTTCTACGACTTCCACCGGGGTCAGCGCGACCTGCGCTACAGCGACCGGGTCATCTACTCGCCGGGCGTGCCCGTCTTCCGCGACGACAAGGGACGGCTGCTCGACTCGCCGTACCGCACCTCGTTCCTGACCGCCGCGGCCCCCAACCTCGGCGCGATCCTGCGCAACCAGCCCGCCGACGCCGGCGAGGTGCCCGCCGTGCTGCGCGCCCGGGCCGCCCGGGTGCTGCGGGTCGCGGCCGCCCACGGCCACCGCACCCTGGTCCTGGGCGCGTGGGGCTGCGGCGTCTTCCGCAACGTGCCCGCCGAGGTGGCCCGGGCCTTCGCCGAGGCGCTGCGTGAGGTGCCCTGCTTCGACCGGGTGGTCTTCGCGATCTACGACCGCCTGCCCCGGACCCCGGTCCACGAGGCGTTCACCGCGGCCTTCCCGGCGGCGCCCGCCGGGCTCTGAGGCGGCGACCGCGACTCCATCAGATGGGACGGCCGTGCCAGCGGGACAGCGCGGTCAGGGCGGCCTGGCGGCCGACGGCGGCGCCGATCTCGTCGGTGTGGCGGAAGTGCACGCCCTCCCAGACGCGCGCGTCGACGTTGTCGCGGGTGAGCTCCGACCAGGCCGAGTACCGTAGCGTCACGTCGGCGGCGGCCGCGCTCGTCAGCGTGAACGGCGCCCGCGGCGGGCCGGCCAGCGTGTCCAGCACGGTCTGCGCCGCGGCCGCGTAGGTGGTGTGGCCGCTGGGGTACTCCGGATGCGCCGGCGTCGCGATGAGCGGCGTCCACGCCGGGTCGGGCGAGACCGCGCCGGTGCGGATCGCGGTCACCGGGCGCCAGAACAGGTAGCGGTACTTCGCGCGGTAGGTCGTGATCTGTGCGTCGATCGTCGCGGCGTGGAACAGCGCGACGAGCCCGATGCGCCGCTCGAGCGGGCGCCGGTCCGCGGCGTGTGACCCGTGCGGCGCGAGCGTCGTGCGCAGCGCCCCGGTGAAGCCGTTGAGCGACGTCTGCGACCAGAACCGCGCGACCGCGGTCTGCGCCGGCGTTCGGACGGCGCTGTCCACCGCGCCGACGGTCCGCGACTCGGCCAGGTCCCGCAGGTACACCGCGCTGTCCAGGGCCGGCGGCGGGCCCGGCAGCAGCGGCTCCACGTCGCGCACCAGGAACGGCCGGCCGTCGCCCTGGCCGGACTGCACCGCCGCGGCGAACGCGGGCGGCGTCGGCTGCCACACCCCGGGCGCGGCGGGCGGCGGGGTGAACGGCCGGTTCACCGAGGCGAGGTCGAGCCCGTCGCCGGCCCGCTCGGCCAGCACCGCCCGGGCGGCCTCGGCGCCGGCGGCGACCGCCCGGCCGGCGTGGCGGCCGCCGGTGCGCGCGACGGCCGCGGCGAGCGCGGCGTCCAGGGCCGGCGCGGCGGCCGGGTACAGGGTCGCCAGCGCCTCGTGTACGGCGCCGGCGAGGGCCAGCTCCGAGCGGGTCGCGGCGACCGCCCGCCACGCGGCGATCCAGGCCACCGCCCAGGCGCGGGTGCTGGTGACCTGCTGGGGGCCGGTGATGACGCCGATGGTCGAGGCCGTGAGGTCGTACCACTCGAGCACCGGGTCCAACCGGGGCGCGGCGGCACCGGCGACGCCGGACGGGGCGGCCAGGGCCGCGAGGGCGCCCGCGCCGGCGGCGGCGAGCACGGTACGGCGAGACATGAGCTTCGATGGCTGCACGCCGCGAACGCTAGTAGATATTTCAGATCGGATCAATGGGAAAGGCCGCGTACGATCGGCGCACGTACTTCGATCCGCAGGGAGGAGCCGGCGGTGCCGCGCACGTTTGACGGTTCGGTGGGCTGGGCGGTGCTGCGCGAGCGGTTCGCCGACCGGCTCGACACCGGCACGCTCGCCGCGCTCGACGACGCCGTCGCGTTCGCCGTCGAGCGCCACGGAGACCAGCGGCGCCCGGCCGGGGAGCCCTACCTCGAGCACCTGCTCGAGGCCCTGGAGGTGCTCGTTGACGGGGCCGGCGAGCGCGACCCCGACACGCTGCGCGCCGCGGTGCTGCACGACGTGGTCGAGGACACCCCGACCACCGTCGGCGAGGTGCGGGAGCGCTTCGGCGACCGGGTCGCGGAGCTGGTCGGCTGGGTGACCAAGACCGGCGACCGGGACGCCTACTTGGCGCGGCTGCGGGACGCGCCCGACGCGGCGATCGCGGTGAAGCTCGCCGATCGGGTCAGCAACGTCCAGCGGCTGCGCACGCACCCGCGCCCGGCCAAGCGCGCTTCTTATTTCCGCGAGACCGTGGCCACCATCGTGCCCCTCGCGGCCGGGCGGCCGTGGTTCGAGGCGTGGTACCGCGACTGGCAGGCCGCGCACGCCGATCTGGAGCCAGACCGGCCCGGGTGAGGGGCGCAGTGTCACCGCGCCGGGTGAGGGTTGAGCGGCGCTCGGCGGGCAGTGGCCGCGCATGCCAGGGAAGAAGAAGGGCAGCCAGCCTTGGCTGCATCAGCAGGGCCACGAGATTCAGCATTTCGGCGCGATCCGGCAGTTTCCGGTCGCGCTGTCGGCCGAAGCCCGCATGTACTCCTGCGAGCGGCTCAACCAGGTGCTCGCCGACACCCAGATCCTCTATGCGCTGTACAAGAAGCATCACTGGTTGATGCGCGGCCCGACCTTCTACCAGCTGCACCTGCTGCTCGACAAGCACGCGGGGGAGCAGTTGGAGCTCGTCGACGCGGTGGCCGAGCGGGTGCAGACGCTGGGCGGCATCGCGGTGGGGGACCCGCGCCACGTCGCCGAGCTGACCCGCGTGCCGCGGCCGCCGGACGGGGCGGAGGAGGTGCCCGCCATGCTCTCCCGCCTGCTGGAAGCCCACGAGATGATCCTGCAGGATTGCCACGACGCCGCCGCCAGGGTGCAGGACAACGGCGACGACGGCACCAACGACCTGCTGGTCTCCGAGGTGATCCGCACCGGCGAGCTGGAGGCGTGGTTCCTCGCCGAGCACCTCGTGGACACCCCGCTGGTCCGCACCGAGGAGGAGGTAAGGGCAGCCAGCAACGGCCGCCGTTGAACGGAGGCGCTACGGTGTCGGCGTGACGAGGCATATCGAGTCGCAGCTGGGCGTCGACCTTGGCACCACCCACACGGTCGCCGCGCTGACCGCCGCCGACGGTCGCAGCCAGCCGCTGCTGTTCGACGCCAGCTTCCTGCTGCCGTCGTCGGTCTACGCCGAGGTCGACGGGCACTTGCTCGTCGGCAGGGATGCCGAGCGCAGCGCGCGCCTCGACCCGTCCCGCTACGAGCCCAACCCGAAGCGCCGCGTCGACGACGGCACGGTGCTGCTGGGCCAGCGCGAGTACGCCGTGTCCGACCTGCTCGCGGCCGTGCTGCGGCGCACCGCCGACGAGGCGTCCCGGGTGCTGGGGATCATGCCGGTGCGCACCGTGCTGACATACCCGGCGAACTGGGCGACCCACCGCCGCTCGGTGCTGGCCGACGCGGCGGCCCGGGCCGGCATGCCGGCGCCGATCCTGGTGCCCGAGCCGATCGCGGCGGCCGCGTACTTCACCACGGTCCTCGGGCGCAACATCGCCCCCGGCGGCGTCCTGGTGGTGTACGACTTCGGCGGTGGCACGTTCGACACGACGATCCTGCGCCGCCGCCCCGACGGCGGCTGGGACGTGCTGGCCAGCGACGGCCTGCCCGACGTCGGCGGCGTCGACCTCGACGCGGCGATCATCGGCCACCTCGGGCAGTCGATGACGGTGAGCGACCCGGAGCGCTGGCGGCAGCTCGTCGAGCCCGCCGACGACGCCGGCCGTCGCCGCAGCCACCTGCTGCGCGAGGACGTGCGGGCCGCGAAGGAGCAGCTTTCGCGCAGCTCCACCGCGAGCGTGCACCTGCCGCTGTTCGAGACCGACGTGCACGTCACGCGCTCGGAGTTCGAGCAGCTGTCCCGCTCCTACCTGGAGCGCACCGTCGATCTGACCGTGACCACGCTGCAGCGCGCGGGCGTGCGGGTCGACCAGATCGGCGGGCTGTTCCTGGTCGGCGGCTCCAGCCGCATCCCCCTGGTGAGCACCCTGCTGCACCAGCGGCTCGGGGTCGCGCCGACGCTCATCGAGCAGCCGGAGCTCGTCGTCGCGCTCGGCAGCGTGCTGGCCGCGATGCCGTCCCGCCCGGCGCCGTTCCCGTCCACGCCGCCGCCGGTCGGGCCGCGCCCGCCGATGATCGCCGCGCCCGGCGGCATCCCGGCCCCGCCCGCCATGGGCGGCGCGCCGTCGAACGCGCCCGTCTCGGCGCCGACCGGAGTGCCCGTCTCGGGCATGCCGGTCACCGGCGTGGGCATGCCGCCGACCGCGCCCATCTCGGCGCCCGTGCCCGGCCCCGTCTCGCCGGCCGCCTTCCACTCCGCGGCCACCCCGCAGTCGCCGCCTGTGCTCGGCGGCAACCCCCCGAACAGCGCGCCGCCGAGCTCCGGCCCACCGAACGTCACAGCCGCGTTCGGCGCGCCGCCGAGCTCCGGTCCGCCGAACGTCACGGCCGCGTTCGGCGCCGCGCCGCCGGCCCCGGTGACGCCGCAGGCCCCGCCGCCGTACGGGCCGCCGGTGCCGCCGCCGCGCTCCGGTGGCTCCGGCGGCAAGCTCGCCCTGCTCGTCGGTGTCGTGGCGGTCCTCGTCCTGCTGCTCGGCGCCGGCGGCGTCGCCGCCTGGAAAGCGGTCAGCGACAACAAGCCGAGTAACCCGCGTACCGGCGGCGGTAGCGCCGGGCGCACCAGCGGCTCGGGCGGCGACGCCGGCTCGGGCGCGCTGCCGGCCGACACGAAGAACGCCAAGCCGGGCGCGGACCAGCAAACGGTGCAGGTGGACAAGTCGGTCTGGTACACCCAGTACAAGATCACCGTGGGTAAGCTGACCTACGACGCGACGGCCGACTCGAAGAAGCTCACCGCCGAGGTGGTGGTCGAGAACCTCGGCCGACGCAACGACACGCCGTACTTTCCCATGGTCTTCTCGGTCGGCGGCCAGCAGTACACCGGCTCGTTCCGCGAGACCACGTCGGTCGCGGCCGGCCAGAAGAGCAACTACAACCTGGACTTCTCGGTGTACGACCCGCTCAAGGCGAGCATCTCCACCGGCGAGTTCATCTTCGGCGACGGCGACCGGGAGCAGCCGAAGATCCCGCTCGGCGGCGGCGACGTGGTCGCCTACGAGCCGGTGAACCTCGTCAAGGACAAGAAGGTCACCGTCCACGACGTCACGGCCACCTTCACCACGTGCGACCTGCGCGGCGGCTTCTTCGACTACAACGGCCAGGCGAAGAAGGGCTATCGCGTGGTCATGTGCAAGGTCGACATCCAGTACACCGGCAAGAGCAGCGAGTACGTCGGCGAGGAGCACTTCCGGCTCGGGGCGGTCGACGGCACCGAGCTGGGGCCGGTCACCGCGCCGAACGAGGGGCTGTACGGCGGTCAGGTCGCCGTCGGCACCGACCTGGCGTTCCAGGTGAAGGCGGACGCGCCGGGCACCTACAAGCTGCGCCTGGTCGACCTCGGCGATCACAAGGACCGCCAGGCGGGCGATGTCGCCGAGGTCGACCTGGTCCTGAAGTAGCGGTCAGTCGCGGCTGTACGTCAGCGGGCGCCGCCGTTGACGTACAGCGTCTGGCCGGAGACGTAGGAGGCCTCGTCGCTGGCGAGGAAGGCGATCACGGCGGCGACCTCCTCCGGCTGCCCCACCCGGCGCAGCGGCGTGCGCTCGGCGGCCAGCGTCTGGTGCTCCTCGGCGGTGCTGCCGACGCGGGCGGCGGTGGCGGCCGTCATCGGCGTGGCGATGTAGCCGGGGGCGACCGCGTTGACGGTGATGCCGTACGGTCCGAGCTCGATCGCGAGCGTGGCGGTGAGCCCCTGGACGCCGGCCTTCGCGGCGGCGTAGTTGGCCTGGCCGCGGTTGCCGAGCGCGGAGCGGCTGCTGAGGTTGACGATCCGGCCGTACCGCGCGGGGACCATGACCCGCTGTGCCGCCTGGCAGCACAGGAACATGCTGGTCAGGTTGGTGTTGAGCACCGCGTTCCACTCGTCGACCGGCATCTTGAACAGCAGGTTGTCGCGGGTGATCCCGGCGTTGTTGACGAGGATGTCGATCCGGCCGATCCCGGCGAAGACCTCGTCGACCTGGCCCTTGTCGGTCACGTCGCACTGCACGACGCCCTCGCCGGGCTGCAGGTCGAGCACCACGACCTCGGCGCCCTGCTCGCGCAGCAGCCTGGCGGTGGCCGCGCCGATGCCCTGTGCGGCGCCGGTCACCACGGCCGTCCTGCCCTCGAATCGCATGCTCGTCACCTTTCCACCAGTACCGCTGAACCCTGACCCACTCCCACGCACATGGTCGCGAGGCCGCGCGTGTCCCCGGTGCGCCGCATCCGGTGCAGCAGCGTGGTGAGGATCCGCGCGCCCGAGCAGCCCAGCGGGTGCCCCATCGCGATGGCCCCGCCGTCCGGATTGATCATCTCCGGATCGAGCCCGAGCTGGTCGGCGCAGGCGAGCACCTGCGCGGCGAACGCCTCGTTGAGCTCGGCCTGCTGCACGTCGCCGAGCTTCCAGCCGGCGCGCTCGAGCGCCTTGCGGGTCGCCGGCACCGGGCCGATGCCCATCACGTCCGGGTGTACGCCCGCCGAGGCGCCGGCGACGTAGCGCCCGAGCGGCTCCAAGCCGAACTCGCGCAGCGCGTCCTCGCTGACCAGCAGCAGCCCGGCGGCGCCGTCGTTGAGCGGCGAGGAGTTGCCGGCGGTCACCGTGCCGCCGTCGCGGAACACCGGCTTGAGCTTGGCGAGCTTCTCGAGGCTGGTGTCGGCCCGGATGCCCTCGTCGGCGCTCACCCCGTCGATCGGCAGCACCTCGCCGGCGAAGTGCCCATTCTTCGTCGCCGCGTCGGCGTTGCGGTGGCTGCGCAGCGCGAACGCGTCCTGGCGCTCACGGGTGATGCCGTACCGCGCGGCAACCTCCTCGGCCGTCTCGCCCATGCTCAGCAGGCCGTGCAGCTCGCGCATGCGCGGGTTGACCAGGCGCCAGCCGAGCCGCGTGTCGGCGATCGATATCGCGTTGGGCAGCGCGTCGTCGGGGCGGGGCAGCACGAACGGCGCCCGGCTCATCGACTCCGACCCGCCCGCGACGACCACGTCGGCCTCGCCCGCGGCGATGGTGCGGGCGGCGACGGTCACCGCCTCCATCCCGGACGCGCACAGCCGGTTGACGGTCGCCCCCGGCACGCTCTCCGGCAGCCCGGCGAGCAGGACCACCATCCGGGCGACGTTGCGGTTGTCCTCGCCGGCCTGGTTGGCCGCGCCCCAGTAGACCTCGTCGACGCGGGCCGGGTCGATCCCGGTGACCAGCTCCCTGACCACGGCCGCCGCGAGGTCGTCGGGCCGCGCGTGGGAGAGCGCGCCACGCAGCTTCCCGATCGGCGTGCGCCGCGCGGCGGCAAAGTACACGGTTCGCATGGCCTAAAACTAACACTGTAAGTCGCTGCACGGAGACGTCGGCTCGGAGCCCTGAACCGCGCGCCAGAGCCAGGCGCCCGACGAGCGGCGCGACAGCAGGCCGGTGATGCGGTACGGGAACGGCTCGATCGTCCCGTCCGCGGTGTGCTCGGCGCCGTCCGCCTCCGCGATCACGAACGCGGCGCCCGGCAGGGTGTGGACCGTTGCCGAGGTGGCCTGCCACGTGTACGCCGAAGGGCGCGCGAACAGGCCCGACAGGAGTTCCCGCACGGCCTCGCGGCCCGTTGCCGACTCGCCGGCCTCGGACCCGGCGTAGGTGATGTCGTCGTCGGGCACGAAGCAGGCGAGCGCCTCCTCCAGGTCGCGGGTCAGGAACGCGTGCCCCAGCCGGTCCACCAGCTCCACGATGTCACTCAACTCGTCACCGTCACCAGTCGCCTCGGCGAGCGCATGCCCGGCAGGTACAGGAACGCGAACGTCACGGCCGCGCCGAGGACGCCCGCGCCGATCAGGGTGCTTCGCACGCCGATCGCGTGTGCGACCGGGGCGGCCATCGCGTAGCTCAGCGGCACGAGCGCGATCGAGATGAACCAGTCGACCGACGACACGCGGCCCATCAGCTCCCCCGGGACGAGCCGCTGCTTGGCGGTCGCCCAGGCGATCGTTCCGTCCGCCTCCAGGGCGTTGACCAGCGCGCACGAGATCGCCAGCTGCCACGAGGCGGTGGCCAGGCCATAGCCCGCCACGGCGAGCGTGGCGAGCGTCCAGGTGACGTAGATGAAGCGCATGTACTCCCTCGGTACCCCGCGCTGGCCCACGACCGCGGCGGCGATGGCGCCGACGCCGGCGAGCACCAGGCCCAGGTCCCCGGCAGTGCCGTGCAGCTCGTTCTTGACCACGAACGGCAGGAGCACCTCGGTCGGGCCGATGAACAGCAGGTACGCGAAGGTCGCCGCGACGAACGTGCCCCAGAGCCACACGTTGCCCCGGACGTGGCTCATGCCCGCCTTGAACTCCTCCCAAACCGAACCCTCCGAGGCATCCGAACCCTCCGAGGCATCCGAACCCTCCGAGGCGTCCGAGGCCCGGCGGGGTGGACGGTCATGTGGTGATTGCCTTCCTTGGTGAGGTCTCCTTACGCCATCGCGGCGAACGGCGCGGTCTTCGGGATGAGTGCGAACGCGTCGGGCTCCGACAGCGGGCGGGCGAACAGGTAGCCCTGCCCGTACGGGCAGTCGATCTGGTGCAGGGCCTCGCGCTGCTCCTGGTCCTCGACACCCTCGGCCACGACCGAGAGGTTGAAGGTCTGGGCCAGCTGCACGATCGCCTTCACGACCGCGCGCTGCTGCGTCGAGGAGAGCATGTCGTCGATGAACGACTTGTCGATCTTCAGCACGTCGATCGGCATGTGCTGCAGGTCGACGCCCGAGGAGTGCAGCATCTGCCGCACCTCCTCGACGAAGCCGGGGTGCGGAACTGCCGGGCCGAGACGTTGACGCTCATGTACCGCAGCGCCCCGGGCGCGGACGAGCGCTGCCAGCGGCCGGCGGTGGCCAGCGCCTGCTGCAGCACCATGCGTCCCATCGGCACGATGAGCCCGCTCTCCTCGGCCACCTCGATGAAGTGGCCGGGCGCGATCATGCCGCGGGTCGGGTGGTTCCAGCGCACGAGCGCCTCGAAGCCCAGCGGGACGCCGGTCTCCAGGTCGACGATCGGCTGGTAATGCAGGACGAACTGGTGCTCCTTGACCGCCTGGTCCAGCGCGGTACGCAGCTCCAGCCGCTCCAGCACGGCCGTGTGCAGGTCAGACTGGTACCGCCGCCACTACTCCTTGCCGGCGCCCTTGGCGACGTACAGCGCGAGGTCGGCCTGGCGCATGAGCTCCTCGGCCGAGCCCGCGTCGACGGTCGTGGACAGTCCGACGCTGCTGGTGCCGTTGACCGTCTCGCCGGCCACCGCGAAGGGCTCGGCGAGCGCGATGACGATCCGCCCGGCGGCGAGCTCGAGGTCGGCCATCGAGTCGGCCTCGATGAGCGCGGCGAATTCGTCGCCGCCGAGGCGGGCGACGGTGTCGGTCGGGCACAGCTCCCCGCTGATGCGCCGGGCGACCGCCTGCAGCAGGCCGGCCGCGACCAGCGGGTACATGGCCAGGTACAGCCCGTCCGGGAACGATGGGAACGGGTTTTCGAGGCCGAGCACGTCGGTGAGGACGTTGTACAGGAAGTCCCCGAGGCCGAAGCAGGCCAGCGCGGCGGCGAGCAGCAGCCACGGCCAGCGGCGGTTGGGCCGGTGCACGAGGACGCCGACGACCACGCCGACGGTGCTGGACAGGCCGATCGCGCCCCACCACAGCATGTGCATGTGGGGCCAGCGGTAGAACGCCACGGTCAGCAGCGCCATCCAGATCGCGAACCAGGCGCTGAGCTTGCTCTTGAGCAACTCCGTTCGCCTCCCTCCAGCTCACGATCGGGCTTGCGACCTCCCTGATCGGTCGGGCTGAGGGACTCTGAACGAGAACCCGGGTGCGGCTGGGGGTCCTCCGGGTTGCCGGACGGGTTTTGTCCTTGGCACCGCGGATCTAGCAGGGAGGCGCCCCGGCGCCGACCGGTGTCTCGTGGGAAGAACGGTCTTCTTGTGACGCGGACCCGAGTAGATGATGAAATATCACGAAAAATCGGGCAGGAACCGTGCGGGACCGACGGCCTGGCGGCGGGCGGCCTGGCGGTTGGGCGGTTGGGCGGCCTAGCGGCCGGCGCGCCGCGTGGTGGGGGGACCGCTGAACGCCAGGCCGTGCGGCAGCCGCTCGGCCTCCGGCGCGATCTTGTGATGGTGCTGTGGCTCAGCGTAGAAGCTCAGTCCGATCACGCCGGCCAGGGTGACCACGAACCCGATCGCCACCAGCCACTCGCGGTGCGGCCACACGCCGTCGCCGAGGAACAGCAGGCCCACCAGCGCGGCCGGGACGGCCCCGGCGGCGTCCATGGCGGCCACCGCGGCCGTCGTCGAGCCGCGCTGCATCGCCAGGCCCAGCAGGAGCTGGCCGACGAGCGAGTGGGCGATCAGGAGGTACGACAGCGGATCCGTGAGGAACTGCCCGAACGAGTCCGCGGAGGCGAGCGGCCGCGAGGCCACGGCGGCGGCGCCGAACGCGATGCCGGAGAGCGCGCCGAGCACGACCGAGCCGGGCGCGCCGTGCAGGCGGCTCGCGAAGAAGCCGACCACTGCCAGGGCGATGAGCACGCAGATCAGGCCGACGACGCCGCCGATGCCGAGCTGGCGCGACGGAGCCGGCTTGGCCGCGAGCACGAGCGCGGCGATGCCCACGGTCAGGGCCACCAGCAGCGCGATCTCGGTGCGCGGCAGCTTCCACTTGAGGATCAGCACGCCCAGGAGCGTCGTCACGCCGAGGCCGGCGGCCATGGCCGATTGCACGAGGAAGAGCGGAAGGTCGCGCCGGGCGAAGAAGGCGAGCGTGAACCCGGCACACTGGCAGGCCACGCCCACGAGGTAGGACTTGTGGCGGCCCAGGCGCAGCAGCAGCATCGGCTGGAAGCCATGGTGCAGGTCGGTGCGTGCGGCGGCCATGGATTGCAGCAGGTTGGCGACGCCATAGGCGGCGATCATCGCGCCGAGGAACAGCCAACTCCAAGATGCCACCCGGGCAGGATAGACCCCGTGGCCACCCTGAGCATAAGGACCTTTCGCTTTACCCGGACAATCCGGACAGTCGGGTATTGCCCAAACGGGTGAGCACGTCCTCGTGCAGGTGTCCGTTCGTGGCCACGGCGCTGCCGCCGCCCGGGCCGGGCTGGCCCTGCAGGTCGGTGAACGTGCCGCCGGCCTCGGTGACGATCGGCACCAGCGCCGCCAGGTCCCACAGCGACAGCTCCGGCTCGACCATGATGTCCACGGCGCCCTCGGCCAGCAGCATGTACCCATAGAAGTCGCCGTACGCCCGCTGCCGCCACGTCCTGCGGCTGATGTCCAGGATGGCGCCCAGCCGCCCGGCCTCCTCCCAGCCGCCCAGCGACGAGTAGCAGAACGACGCGTCGGCGAGCCGGTTCACGCCCGACACGCGGATCGGGGTCGCGGCGGCCGTGTGGCGTCCGGCGTACGCCCCATGGCCGAGCGCCCCCCACCAGCGGCGCCCGAGCGCGGGCGCCGACACCAGGCCCACGACCGGCTGGCTGCCCTCCATCAGGGCGATGAGCGTGGCCCAGATCGGCACCCCGCGCACGAAGTTCTTCGTCCCGTCGATCGGGTCGATGACCCACTGCCGGCTGCCCGGCCCGGCGGCGGCCTCGGTCGCGCCGTACTCCTCGCCCAGCACGCCGTCGCGCGGCCGCGCGCGCCCGAGCGTGGCCCGCAGCGCCTTCTCCACCGCGGTGTCGGCGTCGGTGACCGGCGTCAGGTCGGGCTTCTCGGTGACGTGGAGATCCTGCGCCCGGAACCGCGGCACGGCGATCGCGTCCGCGGTGTCGGCGAGAAGATGAGCAAGGGCCAGGTCGTCCGCGTAGCGCGCCATGCGCGGAAACTTAGCCGACGATCGCCACCTTCTGGCAGTACTGTCGCCGTTTGTGACTCCCACAGCCCTGTGCGGCCTGCTCGCCGAGTCCGATCGTCTCCGCGTTTTCGCCGCAGTGGTGCTCGGCGCGCGGACTCCCAGCACCGTCGAGGCCGCCACCGGCCTGCCCGCGCGGCTGGTCGAGCCGGCCATCCGGCGGCTGCAGCAGGGCGGCCTGCTCGCCGTCGCCGACAGCGGCCTGGTCGCCGCGCAGGAGGCGTTCAAGGACGCCGTGCGCGCGAGCGCCACGCCGGCCGCGCCGCCGCTGCAGTTGGACGAGGACCGCCAGCGCGACCTCGTCCTGCGCACGTTCATCACCGACGGGCGGCTGACGCAGATCCCGGCCGCCCGCGGCAAGCGCGTCGTCGTGCTGGAGCACATCGCCTCGTCGTTCGAGCCCGGCATCCGGTACCCCGAGCGCGAGGTCGACGCGATCCTGCGCGCCTGGCACGACGACCACGCGGCCCTTCGGCGGCACCTGGTGGACGCCGGCCTGCTGTCCCGGGACCGGAACGTCTACTGGCGCTCAGGCGGGCCCGTCGTCGTCTGAGACGGTGCCCTCCTTCGACGCCAGCAGCCGGCGGAACGACGCGAGCCGGCGCGGGTCGGCGCCGCCCTCGGCGACGAGCTTGTCCAGCCCGCAGTCGCCGCCCGCCCCCGTGTGGTCGCAGTTGGGCGGGCAGCGCGTCGAGGCCTCCACGAGGTCGGGGAAGCCGTGCAGCACGCTGTCGGCCGACACGTGCGCCAGCCCGAACGAGCGGATCCCGGGCGTGTCGATGATCCAGCCCGGCTCGTCGCCGGGTAGCTGCAGGGCCAGGGCGCTGGTCGACGTGTGCCGGCCCTTGCCAACCGCGCTGACCGAGCCCACCGCCCGGTCGGTGCCCGGCACCAGGCGGTTGACCAGTGTGGACTTGCCCACTCCGGAGTGGCCGATCATGACCGAAACCCGGCCGCGCAGCTCCGCGACGAGGTCGTCCAGCGGCCGGTCCGGGCGGCACAGCACGTAGGGCAGGTCGAGCTCCGCGTAGTAGCCCAGGACCGCGTCCGGCGCGGCGAGGTCGCCCTTGGTCAGGCACAGCAGCGGGTCGATCTCGGCGTCGTACGCCGCGACCAGGCACCGGTCGATGAACCCGGTCCGCGGCGGCGGGTCCTGCAGCGAGTTGACGATCACCAGTTGCTCGGCGTTGGCCACCACGACCCGCTCGAAGCGGCCCTCGGTGCCGCCCTCCTCGTCGTCGGCGGTGCGCATGAGGACCGAGTTACGCTCGTCGATGCGCACGATCCGGGCCAGGGTGTCCGGGCGGCCGCTGACGTCGCCGACGATCTGGACGTGGTCGCCGACCACCACGCCGTGCCGGCCGAGCTCGCGGGCGCGCATCGCGGTGACCGTGACGCCGCCGCGCTGGCCGGGAACGGTGACATGGCACGTGTACCGCCCGCGGTCGACGGCGACCACGAAGCCCTCGACGGCGTCGCTGTGCTTCGGGCGCTGGCGCGTGCGCGGTCGCGAGGACCGGCTCGGGCGCACCCGCACGTCATCCTCGTCGTACTCGCGCTTCCGCCTCAGCCGACCCTCCTTCGTAGCCGTGCACCATGGTCGACCATAGCCGGGGGAAGTCGGGCAGCGTCTTCGCGGTGCATGCCACGTCGTCCAGGCGTACACCCTCGACCGCCAGCCCGAGCACGGCGCCGGCGTGCGCGAGGTGGCGGTCGCCGTGGGTGCGCAGCGTGCCGCCGCGCAGCGGGCGCGGCCGGACGCGCAGGCCGTCCGGCTCCAGGGTGACGTCGGCGCCCAGGCCGGCCAGCGCCGCGGCGAGGCGGCCGAGCTCGTCGGCGCCCTCGTGGCCGCGCAGGTCGCCCATCCCGAATAGGTGCGAGGGCGAGTCGGCCACCGTGGCCAGCGCCGCGAGGATCGCCGCGAACTCCGGGATGCCGGCGAGGTCGGCGCTCAGCCCGTGCACCGCGCCCGTGCCGCGCATCACGAGCCCCCGCGGGGTCATCGCCGGCCGGCCGCCCATGCGCTCCAGCAGGTGCAGCAGCCGGCGCGCGGGCTGGCTGGTCGCCGGCGGCCAGCCCTGGACGGTCACCGTCCCGCCGGTGACCAGCGCCGCGGCGAGGAAGGGCGCCGCGCTGGACAGGTCGGGCTCGATGTCCCAGGCGCGTCCCTTGAGCCGGCCGGGCTCCACCGACCACACGTCCGGGCGGCTGTCGTCCACGCCGGCGCCCGCGGCGCGCAGCATGTGCACGGTCAGGTCCAGGTGCGGCCGCGGTACGGGCGAGCCGACGTGCCGCACCACCACCCCGCGGTCGAAGCCGGAGGCGGACAGCAGCAGCCCGGTGACGAGCTGGCTGGACGCGGAGGCGTCCATGGTCACCTCACCACCGGTGATCCGCCCGGCGCCGTGCACGGTGAACGGGAGCCCGTTCTCGGTGTCGATCCGCGCGCCGAGCGAGCGCAGCGCGCCGATCAGCGGCGCCATCGGGCGGCGCCGGGACTGCGGGTGGCCGTCGAACGACACCGCCCCGGTCGCCAGGCCGGCCACCGGGGGCAGGAAGCGCAGCACGGTGCCGGCCAGGCCGACGTCGACCCGGGCCGGGCCCTGCAGCGGGCGGGACCGCAGCACCCACAGGTTGTCATCGACGGTCGACACGTGGCAGCCCATCGCGCGCAGCCCGGCGGCCATGAGCTCGGTGTCGCGGGCACGCAGCGGCGCGCGCAGCGTGCTGGAGCCCAGCGAGTTGGCGGCGAGGACGAGGGCCCGCGCCGTCATGGACTTCGAACCGGGCAGCCGCAGCGAGGCGTCGAGGGGGCCGGGGGCGGTCGGCGCGGGCCACGGTAAGTGCGTCTCCACGCGCTCAGTGTGCGGTCAGTCTCGATATGTAGCGACGGCCGGGTCTTGCTCGGCGTTTTTTGTCATACCCCGTCGGTACGGTGGGCGGCATGTGTGGCAGGTACGCGACCTCGCGCAGCAACGCCGACCTGAGCGCCCTGTTCGAGGCGGCGGACGAGAGCGACGGGCTCGAGCCCGACTACAACGTGGCACCGACCGACCCGGTGCCGATCGTGCGCGTCTCGCGCTCGGCGGGCGGCCGGGTGCTCTCCACCGCCCGCTGGGGCCTCGTCCCGGCGTGGGCGAAGGACCCGAGGGCCGGCGCCCGCATGATCAACGCGCGGGTCGAGACCGTCACGACCTCCAATGCGTTCGCCCAGTCATTCGCCAAGCGCCGATGCCTGGTTCCGGCGGACGGGTGGTTCGAGTGGGTCCCGAGGACTCAGAGGACTCCGGGCACGGAAAAGACGAAACCGATGAAGCAGCCGTACTTCATGACGCTCGGCGACGCCGAGCCGTGCGTATTCGCCGGGCTGTGGACGGTGTGGGGTCAGGACGAGGGTCGGCTCCTTACCTGCAGCATCATCACCGCGCCGGCCGTCGATGACTTGGCGCTCATCCACGACCGCATGCCGTTACTATTGCCGGTCGATCGGTGGGACGCCTGGCTCTCCGCCGAGCCGGATCCCGCCCTGCTCGCCCCGACGCCGTCGTCGCACGTCGCACGCCTGGAACTACGCCCCGTAGGCCCTCGCGTCGGCGATGTCCACAACGACGGCCCCGATCTGGTCGCGAAAGTTCCGGCTCCGCCGCTGCGATCGAGTGACGTCGAGCCGATCGATCTGACCCTTTTTTAGGCTGTAAGTCCAGATAAATATCCGGCCGATTTTGCGAATCGGCTTGAAAACTCTTGTATTTGCCGTCGTTTGTGCGATACAACACAGCGCCGGTGGGTCTATGTCGGATGGGGGCATCCCGACGTTCACCCGCCTTGCGTTCGTTTGACCCACGGGGGAGGTGGGTGTAATGACCCGGGCGAGGATGCCACGCCCTCACGAAGTCGCAGCCGCGCGGCGAGACCCGCGACTGTTGCGAGCCGTCAAGGAGCAGCAAGGCGACGGAGCCTGGCGCATCCGCGGCGCATGCCAGACGGTTGACCCAGAGACGTTCTTCCCGGCTCCGAGCGAGCCGGCCGATGCCGCCGTGGCGCTGTGCCGCACGTGCGACGTCCAGGGCGCCTGCCTCGCGTGGGCCCTGGACGTCGGCGACTGCCACGGTGTGTGGGGAGCGACCACTCCACGCGAGCGCCGTGCGATGCTCGTTGCATGGCGCAGCGAGGTGCCGGGCCAGGTGATGCCTACCACGCCCGGCGCGACCGAACCGAGGCTGGGCCCCGTGACGTGCCTGCCGACCCTGCCGTTGCAGCGGGTGGGGCGCGCTCAGGACCGCCAGGAGAGTCCGGACCCGGTGGGCGCGGGCGCGACATAACACCGGAGCCGGCACCTCGGCCGGCGCCGAGGCCGGCAAGAGGACTGCAGACACCGCCCGCGGCGGGCCAACCCGCCGCGGGCCGGTCGGCGGCGTCGTCGGGCCGGTCGGCGAAGGCTGCGGCGGGAGCGGCAATGGCGGCGTCGGCGGAGGCTGCACCGGCCAACGCTGCCGGCGAGAAGGCCGCGCCGGGAAAGGCGACGGCCGCGTCGGCGAAGGCTGCCCAGGGCAAGGCTGCGGCCGGGAAGACTGCGCCGGCAAAAGCTGCCGCGGGGAAGGTCGCGCCTGCGAAGGCTGCCGGGGCCGCGAAGGTCGCTGCGGGGAAAGCCGCTGCGGGGAGGGCTGCGCCCGCGAAGGCTGCCCGGTCCGGGAAGGCCGCGGCGACGAAAGCCGCCGCGAAGGCGAAGGCCGGGAAGGTCGCGCCTGCAAAGGCTGCCGGGGCCGCGAAAGTCGCGGCGGGGAAAGCTGCTGCGAGGAAGATCGCGCCGGCAAAGGCCGATGACGCCGGGCGGGAGGTGGCGACGCCGCACGGTGTCGTGCGGTACCGGCTCGACGTTCCCGCCGATCACGGTGGCACGCTGCTCGTCCTCGGTCACGGCGCCGGGGGTGACGTCGACGCGCCCGACCTGGTCGCCGTGCACGACGCGGCCCTGGCGCGGGGCGTGGCCGTGGCGCTGGTGACGCAGCCGTACCGGGTGGCGGGCCGCCGCGCGCCCGCGCCGGCCACGCAGCTGGACGCGGCCTGGCTCGCCGTCATCGTCGAGCTCCGCGGCGCCCTGGACTTCACCACCCTCGTCGTGGGCGGGCGCTCCAGCGGCGCCCGGGTCGCCTGCCGCACGGCCCAGGAGGCGGGCGCCGCCCGCATTCTGGCGCTGGCGTTCCCGCTCCACCCGCCGGGGAAGCCGGAGAAGTCGCGCGCGGAGGAGCTGGAGACGGGCGTGCCGACCCTGGTCCTCAACGGCGACCGCGACGCGTTCGGCGTGCCGGGGGAGCGGCCGCACGTCCGCGTCCACGTGCTCCCGGGCGAGACGCACGCCCTGTCGAAGAACACGGCGGCGCTGGCCGCGGCGGCGGTGGACTTCGTCGTGGGGGCTGAGGGCGTCACCGGGGTGGCGTAAGCTCGTTGGGGCTGGTGTGACCGGTGCAAATCGGACACACTCCACAACCTCCCAGGCCCATCCTGTTCCCGGCGGCCGGTCCGGTCCCAAGTGTGGCCGGTCGCCGGGGCAGGCCGGGTGGTTTCCCGGACGATCTTGGGGGCGGGGCGTAATCCCCGTCACGCGGAATGGGCGCGCGCGGTCCGTTGTTACACGGGGGGTGCGGCGCTGCCGACGGCGCCGTCTGCGGAGGGAAACCCAGCGTGGCCACACTTGAGCGTGACGATCTGCGGATCCGCGAGCTGCTGTTCAGCCCGGCCTGGCCGGTGACGACCGACGCGGAGCCCGATCCGTCCTGGCAGCCGATCGCCCGGGAGCGCTTGACCGGCGCCACAAACTCAGAACTCGCACAGCAACTCGGCGTATCCTCGGCGGGACGGTCGAGGGTGGGGGTCGCACGAGTGGTCAGCAGCGAGAGCGCGGAGCAGCAGCGCATCCGGTTCGAGCATGATGCGCTGCCCTTCATCGATCAGTTGTATGCGGCCGCCCTGCGGATGACGCGCAACCCCTCGGACGCCGAAGACCTGGTGCAGGAGACGTTCCTGAAGGCGTTCGCCGCGTTCCACCAGTTCGAGACGGGCACCAACCTCAAGGCCTGGCTGTACCGCATTCTGACCAACACCTACATCAACTCCTACCGGCGCCGGCAGCGCCAGCCCGTCCAGGCGCCGACGGAGGAGATCACCGACTGGCAGCTCGCCGAGGCGGAGTCGCACACCTCCAGCGGCCTGCGTTCGGCCGAGACCGAGGCCCTGGACCGGCTCCCCGACTCCGACGTCAAGGAGGCGCTGCAGTCGCTTCCCGAGGAGTTCCGCCTCGCCGTTTACCTGGCCGACGTCGAGGGCTTCTCGTACAAGGAGATCGCCGACATCATGAACACGCCGATCGGCACCGTGATGTCACGCCTGCACCGCGGACGGCGCAACCTGCGCCGGCAGCTCGAGGCTTATGCTGCCGACCGAGGGTTCACCCGCACCCCGTCCGCTGAGCCGAGCGAGGTCTGAAAACCGATGAGCTGTGGAGACCCGCACGAAACCGACTGCAGTGACGTCCTTGCCGAGGTCTATCTCTACCTCGACCTGGAGTGCGCCGACGACCGGCGCTCGCTGATCCGGGAGCACCTCGACGAGTGCTCGCCGTGCCTGCGGGAGTTCGGCATCGAGCAGGAGGTCAAGGCCCTCGTGGCCCGCTGCTGCGGCTCCGAGCTGGCCCCGGTCGAGCTCAAGGCCCGCCTCCGCGCGAAGCTGTCCGAGCTCGTCGTCAACGCCGACTCGCGAGAATTGCGCCCCGATTAGACCGTCGCCGGCACCGGGTCCGGACGGAGACCCCGGTCGCTCCCGCGCGAACGCGGCTCGCACCGATATGCTGCGAGCGCAAGCAGGAGCCGCGAAGGAGACCGGGATGGCCGACGAGATCCGCGCCGAGATGGTGGCGAACGTATGGAAGATCACCACCGAGGTCGGCGCCGAGGTCACCGAGGGCGACACCCTCATGATCCTCGAATCGATGAAGATGGAGATCCCGGTCGTGGCTGAGTCCGACGGCACGGTCAGCCAGATCGCCGTCAACGAGGGCGACGTGGTGCAGGAGGGCGACCTCATCGCCGTGATCGGGTGACGGCACCGGCAATCGTCGTCCGGCCGATCGAGCCGGGCGACCATGACGACGTCTCGCGGCTGTCCGTCGACGCCTACCGCGCCGACGGCCAGCTCGAGGCGGCCCCCGAATACGCCACCGTCCTCGCCGACGTGGCCGGCCGGGCGGCGGCAGCCGAAGTACTGGTGGCCACCGACGGCGGGGCCGTGCTCGGCGCGGTCACGTTCGCCCTGCCCGGCGGGGCGTATGCGGAGATCTCCCGGCCCGGCGAGGCCGAGTTCCGCACACTGGCGGTCGACCCGGCCGCCCAGCGCCGCGGCGTGGCCCGGGCGCTGGTGCAGGCGTGCATCGACCGGGCGGCCGCGCTCGGGTGCCACGCCGTCGTGATCTGCGTGCGCCAGGGCAACGACGCCGCGCTCGGGCTCTACGGCGGGTTCGGCTTCGAGCGCGACCCGGCCCTCGACTGGTCACCGGTGCCGGGCGTCGAGCTCCTCGGCCTGCGCCTGCCGCTTCCCGTCCTCGCCAAGTAGCGCCTCGCTCAGCTCGTCGACCAGGGCGTCCTCGAGACCGCCGGCGAGGCCGGCCCCGCCCTCGGCCCCGCCGTCCGTCGCGTCCTTGCCGTGTGTCGCGTCGCGGCCGCCGGCCGCGTCTTCGCCGCTGGTCGCGCCGCGGTCGTCCGCCGCGGCCGCCGAAGCCGTCGGTGACGAAGCCGTCGGTGCGGAGGCCGGCGGGGAACCGATCCGGTCCGCGGAGCCCATCAGCTCGGTCGCCACCTCCAGCGCCGCCTCGCGTCGCTGCTCCGGCGTGCCCGGCCGCTCCCGCAGCAGGAACCAGCTCGCGTGGATGGAGAACAGCGCCATCGCCCGCCGCAGCTGCTGGCCCAGCGACTCGTCCGGGTCGGTGAGCAGCTCGAACACCCGCGTCATCTGCTCGCGCAGCCGCTGGCCCGCCGGGAGCGTGTTGATCAGCGTCTGGTTGCGCTCGAAGAACCGGATCACCTTCTCATGCACGAACTGGTCGTGCAGGGTCGCGTAGCGCCGGATGAACTCCAGCCGCGTGCGCGAGTCGCGCGGCCGCGCGGCCGCCCACTCCAGCAGCCCGTCGACGGCGGCGATGCGCTGCTCGATGAGGCTGGCGACGATGTCGTCCTTGGTGGGGAAGTGGTAATACAGCGCCGCCTTCGTCACGCCCAGCTTCTCGGCGATCTCGCGCAGCGACGTCTTGTCGTACCCCTCCTCGATGAACAGGTCGAGCGCCACCCGCTGGATGTGCGCGCGCACGTCCTCGCCATCGGACTCGCCCGTGCGGATGCGGTTGCGGCCGCGGACGATCCGGGCGGCGGTCTGATCGATCTGTTCCATCGCTCTTCATCCTACTTGACGCTCGGCTAGTAATCAGCTTACCGTGCGGCTAGTAAGTTAACTAGCCGGTCGACAGGTAAGTTCGGGGGCAGGGGAGAAATGTCCGAAACATCCGAAACGGCAGCGCAAAGCCCCGATGCGGCGGCGCGGGCCACAGTCAAGGCCGTCCTACCGGGCCTGCTCATGGCCATGCTGCTGGCGATGCTCGACAACGTCATCGTCGGCACCGCGATGCCGCGCATCGTTGGCGACCTCGGCGGCGTCGACCACCTGTCCTGGGTGGTCACCGCGTACGTGCTCGGCACGACCGTCTCGACCCCGCTGTGGGGCAAGCTCGGCGACCTTTACGGCCGCAAGACGGTCTTCATCACCTCGATCGCGCTGTTCCTGATCGGCTCGATGCTGTGCGGCGTCGCCCAGAGCATGCCCGAGCTCATCGGCTTCCGCGCGTTCCAGGGCCTCGGCGCCGGTGGGCTCATCGTCGGCGCGATGTCGGTCATCGGCGACCTGGTCCCGCCGCGCGACCGCGGGAAGTACCAGGGCCAGTTCGCCGCCGTGATGGCGGTCGCGATGGTCGGCGGCCCGCTCGTCGGCGGCTTCATCACCGACCACGCGAACTGGCGCTGGGCGTTCTTCGTCAACGTGCCCCTGGGCGGCGCGGCGCTGATCCTGCTCGCGCTGCGGCTGCGCCTGCCGAAGCGGCGCACCGAGCACCGCATCGACTGGCTGGGCGCGTCGCTGCTGTCCATCGGCGTGACGGCGTTGGTGCTCATCACGACCTGGGGCGGCAACCAGTACGCCTGGGGCTCGGCGCAGATCCGCGGCCTCGCCGTGCTGGCGGTGCTCGCGCTGGTCTCGTTCGTGCTGGTCGAGCGCCGGCACCCGGAGCCGATCGTGCCGCTGGGCATCTTCGCCAACCGCAACTTCACGCTGGTGGCGCTCGTCGGCTTCCTGGTCGGCTTCGCGCTCTTCGGCGCGATCACCTTCCTGCCGCTGTACCAGCAGATCGTCCAGGGCGCCTCGGCGACCAACTCCGGGCTGCTCCTGCTGCCGATGATGGGCGGCATGCTGGTGACGTCGCTGGCGGTCGGGCGGATCATCACCCAGACCGGGCGGTACCGCATGTTCCCGATCATCGGCGGCGTGGTGCTGGTCGGCGCGATGCTCCTGCTGGCGCAGCTCGACGCGCACAGCTCGAAGCTCGAGTCCGGCGCGTTCATGGCCGTGCTCGGCCTGGGCCTGGGCTTTCTGATGCAGACGACGATGCTGATCGCGCAGAACAGCGTCGAGATCAAGGACCTGGGCGTGGCCAGCAGCACCGCCACGTTCGCCCGCTCGATCGGCGGCGCGTTCGGCGTCTCCGCGTTCGGCGCGATCTTCAACAACCGGCTGCACGCGCTGCTCGGCGAACGGCTCGGCACCGCGGCCGCGGACCGCATGGCCAGCGGCGGCGGGGGCGCCCGGATCGATCCCGCGTCGATGTCGCAGCTGCCCGCCCCGGTGCGCACGGCGGTCGTCGACGCGATCGCCGGCGCCACGTCGAGCGTGTTCCTGTGGTCCACGGTGGCCGCCGCGCTCATCCCGGTGCTGGCGTTGTTCATCCGCGAGGTCGCACTGCGCGGCGGGCCGGCCGAGCAGCCCGAGCGCACACTGGTTGCGCAGGAGGGCTAGTTTCGCGCAGCCCCTGCGCGAAGTTGCCCCCGAATCTGGCGTTCGGTGCGCGAAACTGCCAAACTATGAGCAGGATCGCGCACCGAACGACGGTTTCGCATGAACTGAGGGGTATCCAGTGACCGAGCAGCCCGGCGCCGGGATGAAGGCCGACATCGCCGAACAGCCGGAGGTGTTCGCTCGCCTGCTCGACGAGCGCGCCGGCCAGATCGCCGAGGTCGCGGCGAAGATCGCGCAGTGGCGCCCGCGCAGCGTCGTCTTCACCGCGCGCGGCACCTCCGACCACGCGGCGCTCTATGCCGCCTATCTCACCGAGATCCGGCTCGGCATCCCCGCCGGCCTGGCCAGCCCGTCGGCGATGACGGTGTACGGCGCCCGCCCCGACCTGCGCGACACGCTCGTCGTGGGGGTCAGCCAGAGCGGCGGCTCGCCCGACCTGCACGAGGTGCTGAGGGTCGCGCGCGAGCAGGGCGCGCACACCCTGGCCGTCACGAACAACCCCGAATCGCCCCTGGCCCAGGTGGCCGAGCTGCACGTCGACGTCGTCGCCGGGCACGAGGTGGCGGTCGCCGCGACGAAGACGTACACCGCCGAGCTGCTCGCCCTGCTCATGCTCGTGGAGAGCGTGCGCGGCGGGGGAGCCCTGCCCGCGGAGGAGCTCGCCGAGCTGCGCAAGCTGCCCGGGCACGCGCAGCAGCTGCTGGCCGACGACGCCGTGGTGGACCTCGCCGCGCGGTACCGCTTCGCCGCCCGCCTGGTCACCACCGGCCGCGGCTACGCCTACCCGACCGCCCGCGAGACCGCGCTCAAGCTCATGGAGACGTGCTACCTCGCCGGCCTCGCGTTCTCCGGCGCCGACCTGCTGCACGGCCCGCTCGCGATGGCCGACCCCGACGTGCCGGTGCTCGCCGTGGTCGGCAACGGCCCGGCCGGAGCGTCGATGCGCGACGTGGTGGCCCGCCTCGGCGAGCGCCGTGCCGACACGGTCGTGTTCGGCCCGAGCGCGGTCGAAGGTGCCAAGGGCTGGGTTCGTACTCCCGATGTCGACGAGCGCTACGCCCCGCTGCTGGACATCCTGCCGCTGCAGCGCCTGGCGCTGTCGCTGGCCCTGCTGCGCGGTGAGGACCCCGACGCGCCGCGCGGGCTCAAGAAGGTGACGACGACGCTGTGACCGGCGACACCGGGATCACCGCCGGACTGCCCTCGCGCAGCGCCTTGGTCTGAAACGACGCGGCCGGGCGGTCGCCGACCATGATCACGTAGGCCGCCCGGCCGCCGGAGAGGTTGCGCAGCTCGAAGGCGAAGTTGCACCGGTACGCGTCCGCCTGCTGCGCCAGCACGCCGCCGGCCAGCGTGGTGGCGGCGATCAGGTGGCCGTCGGTGTCCGCGACGCGGACCGTGCCGCCCTGCACGATGTCCGGGACCGAGGCCGGCGCCTCGCAAGGGGTGCCGGCCACGCCCGCGGCGGCGCCGGACACGCTGACGTAGCCGTGCAGCAGGAACCCGTCGGGCTTGCTCGTCTCGTCGTGGCGGCCCACCCAGCCGCAACCGCCGAGCGAGAGCACCAACAGCAGGGGAAGTACAGATCGCCGCACCCGGCAACCTTAGTCTTGTCAGCGTGTCGACCCTGCGAGACCTCGTCGAGGAGCACACCAGCCTCGAGCCCGACGACATCGAACACCTGCACCGACTGGCCGGCGACTGGCAGATCGTGTCGGACCTCAGCTTCGCCGACCTGCTGATGTGGGTCCCCGTCGAGGCGCGCGGCGAGTGGGTGTGCGTCGCCCAGGTGCGCCCGACCACCGCGCCGACGGCCTACCAGGACGACCAGGTCGGGCGAATCGCCGGCGGTCCCGAGGTCGCGCACCTGGCGATCGTGCGCCAGCAGGGCCGGATCTGGCGGGAGGGAGACCCCGTCTGGTACGGCGACATGCCCGCCCGCCACGAGGCGATCCCGGTGCGCCGGCGGGGGCACGCCAAGGTCATCGCCGTGCTCGGCCGCGACACCAACCTGAGCACCGCCCGCACCCCGGCGCAGCTGGAGCTCAACTACCTGACCACGGCCGACGACCTGGCCCAGATGATCGCCGACGGCAGCTGGCCGCCGCCGCGCCACCCGGGCGAGACCACCAGCGCCCCGCGCATCGGCGACGGGCTGGTGCGCCTGGACGCCACGGGCAAGGTCACCTACGCCAGCCCGAACGCGCAGTCGGCGTACCGCAGGCTGGGACTCGCCGCCCACCTCGTGGGCGAGAGCCTGGCGGAGATCACCGGCCGGCTCGTCGACGACCCGCTCGAGGGCGCCGACGCGACGGAGCGGATCCAGTCCGCCCTGCACGGCGAGGCGCCGGCCCGCAAGGAGCTGGAGGCCCGCGGCGCCACCGTGCTCATGCGCGCCCTGCCGCTGATGCCGGCCGGCGTGCCGATCGGCGCGCTCGTGCTGGTGCGGGACATCACCGAGGTACGCCGGCGGGACCGGCAGCTGATGACCAAGGACGCGACGATCCGCGAGATCCACCACCGGGTCAAGAACAACCTGCAGACGGTCGCCGCGCTGCTGCGGCTGCAGGCCCGCCGGGTCGGGGTGCCGGCCGCGCGCCACGCCCTGGAGGAGTCGGTACGCCGCGTGGCGTCCATCGCCCTCGTGCACGAGACGCTGTCCATGTCGTCGGAGTCCTCCGACGAGGCCGTGGAGTTCGACGGCATCGTCGACCGCGTCGCCGCGGCGGCCGTCGAGGTCGGCGCGACCGGGTTCCACGTCGCGGTGCGCCGCGAGGGCGACTTCGGGGTGCTGCCGGCCGAGATCGCCACGCCGCTGGTCATGGTGCTCAACGAGCTGCTGCAGAACGCGGTCGAACACGCGTTCGAGGCATCCGCGCCGGAGTCGCCCGAGGTCGTCGTGTCCGTGCACCGGTTCCGCAAGCAGCTGCACGTGACCGTCGCCGACAACGGCCGCGGGCTGCCCGAGGGCTTCGACCTGGACGCGAGCGAGCGACTGGGCCTGCAGATCGTGCGCACGCTGGCGACGGGGGAGCTGCGCGGCACGATCGAGCTCCTGGCGCGGGCGGGCGGCGGCACCGAGGCGGTCATGGTGGTACCGCTGGCGAAGCGATGAAACCAACCGGAGTGTGGGACGGCGGCGCAAACGCGCCTGCCGGTCCGCGCAATCCTGGCCTCCAATCCCTATCGGCTGAGTCTTATTTCCGTTACCGCCTTGTGAAATCGCGTTGAGACAACCCTCACGCGGGCGTGGCGTAAGGACCGCTCTCCGTGGAAGACTGCACACCATGCACGCTGCTTCTCTGCGGCTCGTCAGCCGCCGACACGTCGACTACGGTCGCGTGCGCAGCGCCATCTGTCCGGCTTGCTGAACGCCGCCCGCCGAATTTTTTCCCGGGTGCGCGACTTCGCGCCGGATCTTTTTATGACATCGACGTCATCCGTTATCGGTAGCTCCGACGACGGCCGGCGCTTGGTCGCGTGCTCTCGATCCTGAGAGGACGCCGACATGTCGGTGAACACCGCCCGCGGACGTGGTGCGGCCGGTGGGCGCCCTCGTGGTGAAGGGCAGTGGGCCCTCGGCCACCGCGAGCCGCTCAACCCGAACGAGCGCAGCAAAAAGGACGACAACCCGCTCAACGTGCGGGCCCGCATCGAGAACATCTATGCGCACCGGGGCTTCGACTCCATCGACCCCGCCGACCTGCGCGGGCGGTTCCGCTGGTACGGGCTGTACACGCAGCGCCGCCCCGGCATCGACGGCGGGCGGACCGCCGTGCTCGAGCCGGAGGAGCTCGACGACCGCTACTTCATGCTGCGCATCCGCAGCGACGGCGGGCAGCTCTCGCTGGCCCAGCTGCGCACGATCGCCTCGATCTCGCAGCGCTTCGGCCGCGACACCGCCGACGTCACCGACCGGCAGAACATCCAGCTGCACTGGATCGAGATCGAGAACGTGCCGACCATCTGGTCGGAGCTCGAGGCGGTCGGCCTGTCCACCACCGAGGCCTGCGGCGACACCCTGCGCGTGATCCTCGGCAGCCCGATCGCCGGCGTCGCGGAGAGCGAGGTGCTCGACCCGACCGAGGCGATCACCGAGATCAACCGGCGCTTCGTCGGCGATCCGGAGCTGTCGAACCTGCCGCGCAAGTTCAAGTCGTCGATCTCGTGGCTCGCCGACACGCCGTACGAGGCGAACGACATCTCGTTCGTCGGCGTCATCCACCCGGAGCACGGCCCGGGCTTCGACGTGTGGGTCGGCGGCGGCCTGTCCACCAACCCGATGCTCGCCCAGCGGCTCGGCGCCTGGGTGCCGCTGCACGAGGTGGCGGACGTCTGGCAGGGCGTCGCGAAGGTCTTCCGCGACTACGGCTACCGCCGGCTGCGCAGCCGCGCGCGGCTGAAGTTCCTGGTCGCCGACTGGGGCGTGGGGCAGTTCCGGCAGATCCTGGAGAACGAGTACCTCGGCCGCCGCCTCATCGACGGCCCGGCGCCGGAGCTGCCGGAGAAGCCGGTCGACCACATCGGCGTGCACAAGCAGTGGGACGGCAAGTACTTCGTCGGGGCCGCCCCGATCGCCGGGCGCAGCTCGGGCACGCAGCTGGCGAAGGTCGCGGACCTGGCCGAACAGCACGGGTCGGACCGGGTGCGGCTCACGCCGTACCAGAAGATCCTGATCCTCGACATCGACGAGTCGCGCACCGAGTCGCTCGTGCGCAGCCTGCAGGAGATCGGCCTCGAGCCGCGCCCCTCGACCTGGCGGCGCAGCACGATGGCCTGCACCGGCATCGAGTTCTGCAAGCTCGCGATCGTGGAGACCAAGGCGCGCGCCGCCGAGCTCGTCGAGCACCTCGAGAAGAAGGTCGCCGAGCTCGACGCCGACATCTCGATCCACCTCAACGGCTGCCCCAACGCCTGCGCCCGCACGCAGGTCGCCGACATCGGCCTCAAGGGCATGCTGGTGCGCGACGACACCGGCGAGATGGTCGAGGGCTTCCAGATCCACCTGGGCGGCGGCCTGGGTATGGCCGAGGGGCAGACCGCCGGCTTCGGCCGGAAGCTGCGCGGCCTCAAGACCACCGCCGCCGACCTGCCCGCCTACGTCGAGCGGGTCGCGAACCACTACCTGGCCGGGCGCGAGTCCGGCGAGTCCTTCGCCCGCTGGGTCATGCGCGCTCCCGAGGAGGAGCTGCGATGAGCGAACGGAGTGAGCGAATCATGACTCAGCGCGACTTGGAGCCTCGTGCCGCCGGGGAGCGAAGCGAGTCGGCGGCATGAGCGAACGGATGGCGCCGCTGTACTGCCCGTACTGCGGCGAGGAGGACCTCAGACCACACGAGGACTCGCACGGCGCATGGGAGTGCCGCGGCTGCGCGCGGGTCTTCTCACTGAAATTCCTGGGACTGGCGGCGAAGGCGTTGGAGGCCAAGCGATGAGCACAGCCACGGTCGGAAGTGCTGCCCGAAGTACGCAAGAGTCCATCGAACTGGCGAAGGCCGCCTCGGCCCGCCTGGAGAACCAGCCGGCCGAGAAGATCGTCGAGTGGGCCGCCGCGCAGTTCGGCGACCGGTTCTGCGTGACGAGCTCGTTCGCCGACGCGGTGCTCGCGCACGTGGTGTCGCGGGTCGTGCCCGGCGTGCCGGTCATCTTCCTCGACACCGGCCTGCACTTCGCCGAGACGCTGCGGGTGCGCGAGATCGTCCAGCGCACGCTGCCTGTGACGGTCCGCTCGATCCGTCCCCGCCAGACGGTCGCCGAGCAGGACGCCGAGCACGGCCCGCGGCTGTACGCCCGGGACCCCGACGAGTGCTGCTTCATGCGCAAGATCGAGCCGCTGGAGCGGGCGCTGGAGGACTACGACGCGTGGGCCGCGGGCCTGCGCCGCGACGAGTCGCCGAGCCGCGCGAACACGCCGATCGTGAGCTTCGAGCAGGCCCGCGGCAAGTTCAAGGTCTCCCCGCTGGTGCAGTGGACGCAGGCCGACGTCGACGCGTACATCTCGCGTCACAACGTGCCGGTGAACGCGCTCATGCGCCAGGGGTACGCCTCGGTCGGCTGCTGGCCGTGCACCCGGCGCACGCCACCGGGCAGCGACCCGCGCGGCGGCCGCTGGCCGATGTTCGACAAGACCGAGTGCGGCCTGCACACCTCCGGATGACCGCGGTACTCCTCGTTGCCCACGGTTCCTCGGACCCCAGGGCGGCCGCGGCCACCCGCGCCCTGACGCGGGCGGTCGCGGCCCAGCGGCCCGGCCTGGACGTGCGCTGCGCGTTTCTGGACCACGCCGGCCCGCGCCCCGGCGAGCAGCTCTTCGCCTTCTCGGCGCTCGGCCATGCCCGGGCCGTCGTCGTGCCGCTGCTGCTGACCTCCGCCTACCACGGCCGCGTCGACCTGCCGGCCGTGCTCGACCGCGCCCGCGCCGACGGCCTGCGCATGAGCGTGACGACCACCGCCGTGCTCGGCGACGGCACGCCGCCGCTGCTGCTGGCCGCGCTGCGCCGCCTGCTGCCCCCGATCGCGTACGACGGGGTCGTGCTCGCCGCCGCCGGCACCCGCGACGACCTGGCCCGCCACTCCGTGGACGTGGCGGCGGGGGCCCTAGGGGCGTCGCTGGGCGTTGCGTGCCACGCGGCCTATGCCTCGGGGTCCCCCGTGACCGGCGCGGTCGCCGTGGAGGCGCTGCGGGCCCGCGGGTGCTCGCGGATCGTGATCTCGTCGTACTTCCTCGCCCCCGGCCGGCTGCACGACACCGTCGTGGACTCGGCGCTGGCGGCCGGCGCGCTGTCGCCGGTCGCTCCGCCGCTGGGCGGCAACCTGGACCTTGCCCGCCTGGTGATGTCCCGGATCGACTCGTTCGGGCTCGTACGAGCCGCCTGAGGGCGTTTCCGGGCCTGTTCCGCCGCGCCGGGGCAACCATCACGTGGCACGTTACGGTTACCGTTGACGGATGATGACATGCCCGAAATGCCGCGGCGAGATGCGCCAGTACGAGCGCAGCGGCGTCACCGTCGATCAGTGCCTGGAGTGCCGCGGCATCTTCCTCGACCGAGGCGAACTGGAGCGCCTCGTCGACGCCGAGCAGGCCTGGCACGGCAGTCGCCAGCAGCACCAGCAGCCGTCACACGGCTATCCGCAACAGCCCTACCAGCAACCGTACCCCGCCGCGCACGGTGGCTACGGGCACTACGGCCACCACAAGAAGCACCGGCGGCACCACCGGGAGAGCTTCTTCGGCGAGCTGTTCGACTGATGCATTCTTGGTCGGCCCGCTCTTTGCCGGGCCGTAGACGCAGCGACGCCCCGGCCGGTTCGGCCGGGGCGTTCGTCGTCTTTGTTCGGGAAGGCTTTTCGGCTCAGGCGGAGTGAGCGCGGACCCGGAGGCCGCCGCGCCGCTTCATCAGGCGACGCTCGTCTTCGCTCATCCCGCCCCAGACGCCTGCGTCCTGACCGGAGTCGAGCGCCCACTGCAGGCACTCGCTGGTCACGGAGCAGCGCTGGCAGACTGCCTTCGCCTGCTCAACCTGCAGCAACGCCGGTCCGGAGGTCCCAATGGGGAAGAACAGCTCCGGGTCCTCGTCGCGGCAGAGGGCATGGTGGCGCCAGTCCGACATGGCGGCAACACTCCTTGTTTTTTCGCGGATCGTTGTTGGTGATTCCCTATATGCATCTCATGCACGGTTCGGCTAGGCGGAGCCTGAAGATCCGTAACATGTGTGCGGGCAACGCTCAGTGGTCGTTTCGCTTGTGAATGCTTTCACGAACTACCGCGATGTCAAGGGGTCCAAACCAAAAAAATCCAAATCGGTGAGCAAGCTCACGCGCCTTTTGTCCGGTTTTGTGGTGATTCGTAACCCTGGATCGCAACAGTCAGTGACGAATGTAGTACGTTTTGGTCAACGACCGAGGGGCTTTCGGGGATGCGGCCGCGGTGTCCCTGTCGCGACTCTCTGCAACTTTCTCCCCCTTCGGTGGCTGATCGCCGGGGGTGACTCAACACACTACGCGCAACGCCCCCGGTACGGACGCGAAATCCAACTTGTCGACCTCCCCGAGGTACTCCCCATCGACCTGGAAAGCGATCGGTTTGGCAGCGGTCAGAGTGAACCCTGGCAGATCGTGCAGCCGCACGACCTGTTTCCCCTTCGGCTCGTGGCGGTTCGACAGGATCTGCGCGACGGTCCGCGTCGTGCCGGCGACCTGCAGCACCTGGAGGCCGAGCACGTCTAGACCCGTGTCGAACGAGGCGCGGGGACTCGGATTCACGGGCCGTTCGCCGATGTAGGTCCACGGCGCCGTGTTCTGGACCAACATCCACGTTAGCCCGGACTGGACCGATTCGCCCGGCAACTCGAGCGTGAGCAGCGGCACGCGCCGATTCGTCGCGACGAACTGCCCCACCATGGCGCGGAAGTACAGCCACGGCGTGGAGGTCGAGCCCTTGTGCCGCGCCTGGTCGACGCGGCGCACGATCTCGGCGTCGATGCCGAGGCCCGCGCAGAACGTGAAGTACCGGTCGTCGGCCCGGCCGAGCCCGATGAACCGTTCGCGCCGGTCCCGCAGCGCCTCGAGGATCGCGCCGGTGCCCTCGGCCCAGTCGCTCGGCAGCCCCAGCGCCCGGGCGAAGACGTTGGTGGAGCCGCCGGGCACGACGGCCAGGGCGGGCCGGTCCTGGGCGCGGTCCGCGGCCGGCCCGGAGTCGAACGTCATCAGGCCGTTGACGGCCTCGTTCACGGTGCCGTCGCCGCCCAGGGTGACCACGAGGTCCAGGCCCTCCCGGGCGGCCTCCCGGGCGAGGTCGGCGGCGTGGCCCCGGCGCTGCGTGTAGGCGACGTCCAGGTCGACCTGGCTGCGCAGGGCCCGCACCAGGATGTCCCGGCCGCGTTCGGTGGTGGTCGTGGCGTTGGGGTTGACCACCAAGAGCGCTCGCATGGGCGGCACTGTACCCGCTTCCCAGCGCGATAAGGTTGTAGCCGCGAAACCCCGTGAGATGTACCTCGACCAGGAAGGACGTGCAGGTGAGCGGGACGGCGGCGGCCGACGCAGCGCCCGAGCGGACCCCGGCGACCCTGCGCTGGGCGGTCCGGCTGCTACTGCTGGAGGGGGCCGGCCTCGCCGCGCTGACGCTCCTGTTCGTGTATCTCGACCTGACGTCGAAGTGGACCTCCGCCGGCGGCGCGGTGTCCTCGACGGTCTACCTGGGGCTGATGGCCGTGCTGTTCATCGGCATCGGCGTCGCCCTGCACCGCCGCCAGCGCTGGGCCCGCGGCCCGGGGATCGTCACGCAGATGCTGCAGATGCCGATCGGCTGGACCATGCTGAGCCAGGGCCAGCCGTGGATCGGCGCCCCGCTCTTCGTGCTCGGCCTGACCGGCGCGGTGCTCCTCTTCGCACCGTCGACCCGCATCGCACTCGGAGTGCGCTGACCCCGCGTTGCCCGGTCACAGACCGCTCTCGTTGCTCTACGCTCAGGTACCGTGACGGTCGCTCCCGCCTACCAGGTCCTCGCCGAGCGCATCCGCGACGACATCATCTCCGGCCAACTGCGCCCCGGCGAGCGCCTGCCGACCGAGCCGCAGCTGTGCGAGCAGTCGGGCCTGAGCCGCTCGACGGTCCGCGAGGCGCTGCGCCTGCTCAGCAGCCAGCACCTGATCGTCACCATGCGCGGCGTCAACGGCGGCAGTTTCGTCGCCGAGCCCGACGCCCGCGCGCTCGGCGAGACCCTCTCCGGCGGCGTCGGCCTGCTGCTCGCCAGCGGCGCGGTGACCAGCGACCATTTCCTGGAGATACGCCGGATGCTTGAGGTGCCGGCGGCCGGCCTCGCCGCGTCCAGGCGCAAGTCGCACCACCTGGCCGACCTCGAGCGCGCGATGTTCGACCCCGACCTCGACGACCTCGAGCGCCGCATCGAGGCGCACTCGGCGTTCCACCTCGCGATCGCCGCGGCGACGGGCAACCCGCTGCTGAGCCTGGTGGTGCGCCCGCTCTACAACATGGCGGGCCGGCGTGCGGTGGAGGCGTCGGCGCCGCCCCCGTTCTGGTGGGCGGTGGACCGCGACCACCGGGCCCTGCTGGCCGCGATCCGCGAAGGCGACGTGGCACGGGCGATGGAGCTGGCCCGCTCGCACATCGACAACGCACGCCCGGCGGAACGCGTCACGGTCCCGCTGTGACACCTCCGCGGCGAGGCGAGGGCGAGCGTCAAGAGGGGCGGCGCTTCGTCAGGCGGATGCCGGCCTGATGCCCGTCGACCGTCGCCGAGACCTCGTCGGCCAGCGCGCTCAGCACCTGCCACGCGAAGGACTCGCCGGCCGGCAGGCGCTCGTCCGGAGAGGCCAGCGGCACCGTCGTGTAGACGGTCAGCGCGTCGTTCGTGACGGTGAAGCGGCACGAGAGCTCGACCGTGTCGCCCAGTTGGGGCGTGTCCGCGGCGATCGCCAGCAGCATCGCGCACGCCTCGTCGACCGCGATCCGCAGGTCTTCGATCTCGTCCAGCGTGAACTGCAGGCGCGCGGCCAGGCCGGCCGTGGCCGTGCGCAGCACGCCCAGGTACGCGGGCGACGCCGGCACCGCGAGCAGCACCACGTCGTCGCCGTCGGCGCCGGACCTCTTCGATACGACCTGAGTCACGCGACTGAACCCCCTCGCAGGCGACTCTACGACGTCAGCGCATCCGATGACGCGGCGAGTTCGGCCAGGGGCGCTCCGGAGAGGCGGTACGGCACCCACCCGGCATTCGGCGCGGCGCCCAGGGCCTCGTAGAACTGCCGGGCCGGGTTCCAGTCCAGCACCGCCCACTCGAGCCGCCGGAAGCCTCGCTCGACGCAGACCGTGGCCAGCGCGGCCATCAGCGCCTTGCCGGTGCCGGTGCCGCGGGCGGACGGGCGCACGTAGAGGTCCTCGAGGTAGATGCCGTGCACGCCCTCCCAGGTGGAGTACGTCAGGAACCACAGCGCCATGCCCACCGGCGCCCCGGCGTCCTCGGCGACGTGGCAGAACACCGCCGGCGACGGGCCGAACAGCGCGGCGGTCAGCCGTTCGGGCGTGAGGTGGCACTCGTCGCGGGCGCGCTCGAACTCGGCGAGCTCGTACACCATGTCGACGAGGTGGGGCACGTCGGAGAGGCGGGCGGGGCGGATGGTCAAGGAACTCTCCCGGAGAAAGCGTGACCCCCACCCCGCGGTGCGGGATGGGGGCGAGACGGGCGAACCAGGCTCAGGCCTGCTTGGTCTCCCAGAAGACCTTCGCGATCTCGTCGATCTTCGCCAGGAGCTGCTCGGCGACGCCCGGGTCGGCCGAGCCCTTCGCGCCGGAGGCGCCGGCGAGCTTGGTGGCCTCGTTGAACAAGCCGTGCAGTTGCGGGTACTTTTCGAAGTGCGCGGGCTTGAAGTAGTCGGTCCACAGCACCCACAGGTGGTGCTTGACCAGCTCGGCGCGCTGCTCCTTGATAATCAGGGCGCGGGTGCGGAACTCCGCGTTGTCGTTCGCCTGGTACTTCTCACAGATTGCCTTGACGGACTCGGCCTCGATTCGGGCCTGCGCCGGGTCGTAGACACCACACGGCAGGTCGCAGTGGGCGCTCACCACGGTGCGCGGGGTGAAAAGCCGCGACAGTCGCATCGAACCCTCCAGGGTGATTTGCGATGATCCTCAGTGCTGACCCTACTCCTATCCACGTTCGGGGATTTCATGCGCCTGCCGTGGTTTACGGCACTCGTGTCGGGCCCTTCCATGGTGCCGACGCTGCGCGCGGGGGACCGGATTCTGGTGCGGCGCACCCGAACCGCCCGTGTGGGTGACCTCGTGGTGGCGGTCTTCCGCAGCCGGCCCGATCTGCTCGTGGTCAAGCGGGTGGAACGGGTGGACGGCGACGGGTGGTGGGTCGTGGGGGACAACCCCTTCGGCAGTGATGATTCTGCGCGGTATGGTCCGGCGGACGTCGTCGGCCGTGTGACATTTCGATGGTGGCCACAACCGGTGCGCTTCCGGCGGGTGCCAGGCTAAGGTGTTGCGGATACGGGAGACCCCCGCCGCATTCGCAGATTCTCTCGCGCTTTCACCCCGCGCCGCGCGTACTTCCTGTATGACAAGCCGTGGCAAAGGAGCCCCCGTGCTTACATCCGTGTCCGATTCCGTGTCCCATCCCGTGTCCGATCCCGTCTTCGATCTGCACACCGGCGGCAAGCTGTCGGTGCAGTCGACCGTTCCGCTGGCCACCCGCGAAGACCTCTCGATGGCCTACACGCCGGGCGTGGCCCGGGTGTGCGAGGCGATCGCCGCCGATGAGTCCCTCGTCCACGAGCTCACCTGGGTCGGCAAGGCCGTCGCCGTGGTGACCGACGGGTCGGCCGTGCTCGGCCTGGGCAACATCGGCCCGCGCGCCGCGATGCCGGTGATGGAGGGCAAGGCGGTCCTCTTCAAGCAGTTCGGCGGCGTCGACGCGGTGCCGATCTGCCTGGACACCCAGGACCCCGACGAGATCGTGCGAATCGTGACCGCGCTGGCGCCGTCGTTCGGCGGCATCAACCTGGAGGACATCTCCGCACCGCGCTGCTTCGACATCGAGCGGCGGCTCGAGGACACGCTGCCGATTCCCGTGTTCCACGACGACCAGCACGGCACCGCGATCGTGGTGCTCGCGGCGCTGCGCAACGCCGCCGCGGTGCTCGGCCGCAACATCGGCGACATGCGCATCGTGGTGAGCGGCGCGGGCGCGGCCGGCGTCGCCGTGACCCGGATGCTCATCACCGGCGGGGCGAAAGCCGGCGAGATCATCGTGCTCGACTCGCGCGGCTGCCTGCACGCCGGTCGCACCGACCTCAACCCGGTCAAGGCCGCGCTCGCCGCCGAGACCAACGCCTGCGGCGTGACCGGCGACATCGCCTCCGCGCTGCGCGGCGCCGACGTGCTCATCGGCGTCTCGGGCGGCACGATCGGCGAGGCCGCGCTGGCCGGCATGGCGCCCGACGGGGCGATCTTCGCGCTGGCCAACCCGACGCCCGAGGTGCACCCGGAGATCGCCGCGCGGTACGCCAGCATCGTCGCGACCGGCCGCAGCGACTTCCCCAACCAGATCAACAACGTGCTGGCGTTCCCGGGCATCTTCCGCGGCGCGCTGGAGTCCGGCGCGACCCGGATCAGCAACGGCATGAAGGTCGCCGCGGCGACGGCGATCGCCAAGGTGCTCGACGCGAGCGAGCTCGCGCCGGACGCGATCGTGCCGAGCGCGCTCGACCCGCGGGTGGCCCCGGCCGTGTCGGCCGCGGTCGCGGAGGCGGCCCGGCGCGACGGCGTCACGCGTTAACGAGGGTTAAGGTCACGGACATGCGTGCCGCATTCGCAACCGCGTTCGATGATGCCGACCCGCTCTCCGTGCTCGAGATCGGCGATGCCCCGGAGCCGGCGCTCCTGGACGGCTGGGCCGTGGTGGAGGTGCGCGCCAGCGCGCTCAACCACCACGACCTGTGGTCGTTGCGGGGCGTCGGCCTCCATGAGGGGCAGCTGCCGATGATCCTCGGCTGCGACGCCGCCGGGATCGGCCCGGACGGCGCCGAGGTCGTGGTATACCCCGTCGTCTATACCGAGAAGGGCGACTTCTCGATCCTGTCCGAGTACTACCCGGGGACGGTGGCCGAGCGGGTCGCCGTCCCGGCGTCCAACCTCGTGCCCAAGCCCGCCGAGCTCTCCTTCGCCGAGGCGGCCTGCCTGCCCACGGCGTGGCTGACCGCGTTCCGGATGCTCACCACCAAGGGGCGCCTGGAGGAGGGCGGCTCCGTGCTGGTGCAGGGGGCCGGTGGCGGGGTCGCCACGGCGGCCGTGCTGCTCGGCACGGCGCTGGGCGCCCGGGTGTACGCCACGGGCCGCAACCCCGCCAAGCGCGAGCGGATCGCGGCGCTCGGGGCGATCGCGGTCGAGCCCGGCGCCCGGCTGCCGGAGCGGGTCGACGTGGTCATCGAGACGGTCGGCGAGGCCACCTTCGAGCACTCGATGAAGTGCGCGAAGGTGGGTGGCCGGATCGTCGTGTCGGGCGCGACCAGCGGGTACCTGCCGCGGGTGAACCTGCGTCGGCTGTTCGCGCTGCAGCTGGAGATCCTGGGCACCAGCATGGGCACGCCGGAGGAACTCGCCGACCTCATGGCGCTGCTGGCCCGCACCGGCGTCCGCCCGGTGATCGACACGATCGTGCCGTTCTCGGAGGCCCGCAAGGCGTTCGAGCTGCTGCACTCCGGCGACGTATTCGGAAAGGTCGTCATCGACCATTCCCGCTGAGAAAATGTTAAATCGTGGAATGTCCGAAGAGTCCGGCGCCGGAGGTGCCGGACTTTTCGTTGGTCACAGGTGCGAATCCAGGTCCGCCGAGGGCTTGAACGCGGACCGGGCGGCCTGGTCGCCGTACAACTCCAGGCGCAGGAACTGCAGGGTGCTGTCGGCGACCGTCTGGAACGACGGTGAGTCTGGATTCAGATACGGATCGTCGTGGTTCCCGCCGGGGATGGTGAGCATCGCCTTCGCCCACGGTACGTCGTTGTAGGTCGCCTTGCCGCTGGCGTAGGAGACGAGCGGATCGGCGTCACCGTGGACGAAGAACAACGCCGCGGGTGTACCGCTGAAATCCGTGCCCACCCCGAGCCCGCTGCCGGCGAGGATGACCCCGGCCCGCAGCCGCGGATCGCGCCCGACGGTGAACAGCCCGACGGTCGTGATGGCCCCCGCGGAGTGTCCGGCCGCGGCCAGCCGCTTGGCGTCGATGCGCTGGCCGATCGGCCCGGCGAGCACCCGGCCGAGCACGAAGCTCGCGTCCGCCGGCTGGTTGAGCACGTCGTACACGTCGAAGCTCGGGGCGCCGCGGGTGGTGTTCGGGTAGGCCGGAGCGATCACCACGAACCCGGCCTGCGCCCAGCCCTTGAGCAGCGGCGCGAACTCCTCGGGCGTGCCGTTCAACCCGTGGCTGAACAGCACGGCGGGGTAGTGGCCGGGCCGGTCCGGCGCCCAGACGAGCGTCCGCAGCGTCCTTCCTTCCCGGGTGTACGTCACCTGCTGGGACGACACCGAGAGGGGATCGGGGGGCAGCGCCAGCGGCGGGGGCAGCTCGACCGCGGCGAGCCGGGACATCGCCGTGCCCGTCGGGGTGGGGGTCGGTGTGGCCTGGTGCTCGGGGGCCGTGCCGACCGAGCAACCGGCCGTCAGCGCGGCGGACAGGGCGACGTTGGCGATCGCGATGCGCGGGCGCATGCCACCAACGGTACGGGCGGCACGGCGGATCGCCGCTTCCCCGGAGGGCGAAATCCCGCTAGGTTCCGCGCATGACTGTCGTGTTCCGCGGCCTGACGGCAGTGTGCGCCGTCGCCGGGATCGTGTTCCTGCTGACGTGGAGCCACGGCGACTGGGGCGTGTTCGTGTACTTCACGGTGCAGAGCAGCGTCATCATCGCCCTGGTGTCGGCGGTGGCGGTGTTCCGCGCGGTGCCGGCGCCGGTCCGCGGCGCGGCGACGCTCTACAGCTGCATCACCGGCACGGTGTACCACGCGTTGCTGGCCAACCCGTCGAGCCCGTTCTACCAGGAGGACTCCGGTGCGCACTCGGTGCACAACCTCCTGCTGCACACGGTCACCCCGATCCTCGCCGCGGTGACCTGGCTGCTGGTCGAGCGGGAGCGGGTGCGCTGGTGGTACGCCACCGTGTGGCTCGCCTACCCGCTGGCGTACCTCGTCTTCGCGCTGATCCGGGGCGTGTTCGTGCACGAGTACCCGTACCCGTTCATCGACGTCAACACCCAGCACGCGGGCGGCGTGACGGTCAACTCGCTCGGCTTCACGGTCGCGTTCTTCCTGCTCGGGATGCTGCTCATCGGCCTCGGCACGCTGCTGCGCCGGGCGCTGCCGGGCCGGGCGGCGGCCTCAGACCAGGACGCCCGGGTTGAGGATCCCGCGCGGATCTAGCGTGCGCTTGGCGGCCCGCAGCGCGTCGCGGTAGAGCGGCGAGCGCTCGTCGTCGTACCAGGGCCGATGGTCGCGCCCGACGGCGTGGTGGTGCGTGATGGTACCGCCGTTCTCCGCGATCGCGTCGCTCACCGCGGCCTTGATCTCGTCCCAGATCGCCACCTCGGCGCCGCGCCGGCCGGGGGTGATGATGGTGAAGTACGGCGCCGGGCCGTCCGGGTAAACGTGGGTGAACCGGCAGGTCACCACGGCGACCCGGGTCGGCGCCGCGGCCTGTGCGGCGGCCAGCACCGCGGCGTGCAGCGCCTCGAAGCGGCTCCACGTGCACGCCGTCTCGACGGTCTCGACGATCAGCCCGAGCCGGATCAGGGCGTCGCGCGTGTAGGGCGCCTTGAGGAAGGCCTCCCGGAAGCCTCCGGAGCGTTCCGATTCGGTGCCGCCATACGCCGCGCAGATCTCCAGCGCCCGCCCCAGCAGTGGCGCGTCGGGCCCCTCGAAGCCCAGCATCAGGCGCGCCTGCCCGTCCGTGGCGCCGGCGTTGAGCATCGCCTCGACGGGGTCGAGCAGCCGGCAGTTCGCGGGGCGCAGCCCGGCCTGCACGATGTCGCGGGTGGCGGCCACCCCCTGGGGGTACACCGGAAACCGGACGGCGGCGGAGGCCTTCTCCGTAGGACGTCGCTGCACCCGCAGCCACGCCTCCACGATCACCCCCAGGGCGCCCTCCGAGCCGAGGAACAGCGCGTTGGCGGCGGGCCCGGCGCCGCTGGCGGGCACGCGCGGCGACTCGACCGGGCCCTGCGGCGTGACCACGCGCAGCGCCTCGACGAAGTCGTCGATGCGCGTCGGGCCGGTCGCGTAGTGCCCGCCGGAGCGCGTCGCGAGCCAGCCGCCGACCGTGGAGAACTCGAAGCTCTGCGGGAAGTGGCGCAGGGTCAGGTCGTGCGGGCGCAGCGCCTCCTCCAGCGCCGGGCCGAACACGCCCGCCTGCACCCGTACGGCGCGGTTGACCTCGTCGACCTCGGCGATCCGGTTGAGCCGGCTCAGGTCCAGCGAGATCCAGGGCGCGTCGCCGCGGTACTCCACCCCGCCGACGACGGACGTGCCGCCGCCGTAGGGCACGACCGCGGCCCCGGCGGCCTCGGCCCAGTCCAGCACGGCCACGACGTCGTGCACCGTGCGTGGCAGGCACACGAGGTCGGGCGGGTTGTCCAACTCGCCGTGCAGGGCCCGCACCACGTCCCGGAACGCCTTGCCGTAGGCGTGCGAGGCCCGGCTCATCGAGTCGGAGAGAAACGCCTCCTCCATGATCGAGGGCGGGATCAGCCGCGGCGGCCCGAGCAGCGGGTCGAACGGCAGCGGCAGCACCGAGCCGTCGATCGGCATCCAGGGGCGAAGGGCTCGCTCCGCGAGGCGGCGGCAGGCCGCATCGTCGAGGGCCTCGTCGGTATAGCCCCAGCCCCACCAGGAACGCTCGCGGTAGCCCACGCGGGGGAGAGTGCCACAATCCGACACAGTTCGGCCACTCTCGGAAGTCGCCGTCTCGGTATTCTGTCGGCCATGCCCGATGAGCACATCGACCCGAGTCAGAACACTCAGGCGTTTCAGGCGTGGGTGGACAAAAGCCAGAATCAGCCGACAGAACCCGCCAGATCCAAGGTCTTACTCTGGGTGGGCGTCGGCGTCGCGGTCGTCGTGGTCGCGCTGGTGCTGTTCGTGGCGCTGGGATAGATCCCCGACGACTCGAAGCGCGTGATTCCGGCGAGCGTCGCGTCGTTCGTCAGCCGCATCCGGGCCTCATCGTCGTCGTTGAGCGCCCAGTTGAGGAAGTCCAGCAGCGTGGCCACCGCCTGCACATGGCCGCGCTCGGGGTCGTTGGTGCCGGCGCCGTGCTCGCCGCCCACGATCGTCAGGAACGCCTTGGGCCAGGGATCCCTGCCGTACGACTCCCGCCCCTGGCTGTAGGCCACCACCGGGTCCTTGTCGCCGTGGATGAACAGCAGCGGGACCGGGGTGCCCTTGTATGCCGTGGTAGGCCGCCCGGCGAAGATGACGCCCACCTTGAGCCGAAGGTCGCGGCGGCCGGTGAACAGCCAGTCGGTGGTCGTGCCGCCGCCGGAGTGCCCGATCGCGCCGAGCCGATCGGGGTCGATGCTCGCCGCGAGCCGGTTGGCCGGCTTGAGCAGCTGCGTGATGACGTACGACGCGTCGAGGGCCTGGTTGGGCACGTCGGTCTTGTCGAACCTGGGCCCGTCCTTCTTCGTGAACGGGTACGCCGGTGCCGCCACGATGTATCCGGCCTCGGCCAGCAGCTTCGTCATGCCCTCCTGCAGCTGCGGGTTGCTGTAGAAGCCGTGGCTCCACAGCAGCAGGGGGAACTCGCCGGGCAGCGGCGTCGCGTCAAGCTGGGTGCGGCCGCGGGTCTGGCGGGCGGAGCCGCGCACCGGGTACCACACCGTCGTGGGCAGCGGCCGATCCTTGCCGCGCGCGAACGTGAAGTGCCGGACGCCGACCGCGTGCGGAACCGGCGGCGCGGACTCGATGGCGGCGGCGCCGGCGGGCATGCTGAACGGGGTGCCGCTGTCGTCGGAGCCGGACGCCGCAACGGCGCCGCCCACGATGAAGAGGGCGGCGGTCAACAGGGACGCGGTTGCGGTCCGGGTGCGGCGCGCAGGCACGTCAAGAATGTAAGGGCGCGGCGTGGTAGGCCGTTATCGCCCGAGCGGGGACAATCGATTGGCTTGCCGGACTACACCTGGTTGTCGGTGGATGACCCATTTGGCGAACAAGGCTACCCTCGCGAAGATCGCCCCTTCACACTGCGTCGACATTGTTTGACCGACATATCCGATTTTTCCGGACATAGGCCAGCGAAGGGTCTCACCTCGGGAGCGGCCTGACCTGGGCCGGTCTCGCCTGGCGGTCGGCCTCGACCTGGCGGTCGGCCTCGCCCGGGATCGGAAATGTCCGCCACTCCGTGACGGACATTTCCGATTTTTCGGTTATGCGCGATTGGCTCGGTGGTGGCGGTGAGCGGCGCGAGTCAGTCCTCGTCGTCCTCGTCGTCGAGGCGGGCCAGGTAGACGGCCAGGCGCTCGATCGGGGTCTCGAACTCCGGGTTGAGGTCGACGAAGTCGCGCAGCCGCTCGGCCAGCCACTCGATCGTGACCTCCTCCTCGCCGCGGCGTTCGGCCAGCTCCTCGATGCCGCGATCGGTGAAGTACATGTGCGGAAACCTCCACGGAAGCAGGGGGCACGGCGTCGCCGCCGTGCCCCCGGGAAAAGCAGTCGCCGTCAGCGCTTCGGCAGCGCGGCCTCGATCAGGGCCTGCTGCTCGGCGTCGTGCAGCTTGGTCGAGCCGACCGCCGGGGCGGCCGCGGCGGGGCGGGAGATGCGGCGCAGGCCGACGCCCTGCAGGTGCTCGAGCAGGTTGAGCGCGATGAACGACCAGGCGCCCTGGTTGGCCGGCTCCTCCTGGACCCAGGCGAAGTCCACCGCGTTCGGGTACAGCTCCAGCGCCGCCCGCAGCTCGTCGATCGGCATCGGGTAGAGCTGCTCGACGCGGATGATCGCGGTGTCGGTGATGCCGCGGTCGGTGCGCGCCTGGAGCAGGTCGTAGAAAACCTTGCCCGAGCACAGCAGGACCCGCTTCACGGCGGCCGGGTCGAGCGCGGTGCCCTTGATCCCCGGGTCGCCGAGCACGGTCTGGAAGGTGCCGGTGGTGAAGTCCTCCACGCCCGACACGCACAGCCGGTGCCGCAGCAGCGACTTCGGCGTGAAGACCACCAGCGGCTTCTTCTTCGGCGACAGCGCCTGGCGGCGCAGCAGGTGGAAGTGGTTGGCCGGGGTGGTCGGCACGGCGACGCGCATGTTGTCCTCGGCGCACAGCTGCAGGTAACGCTCCAGGCGCCCCGAGGTGTGGTCCGGGCCCTGGCCCTCGTGCGAGTGCGGCAGCAGCAGGGTGACGGAGGCCAGCTGGCCCCACTTCACCTCGCCGGAGGAGATGAACTCGTCCACGATCGACTGCGCGCCGTTGACGAAGTCGCCGAACTGCGCCTCCCACATGACCAGCGCGTCCGGGTTTTCGACCGAGTACCCGTACTCGAAGCCCATCGCCGCGAACTCCGACAGCAGGGAGTCGTAGATGAAGAGCTTGGCGTTGTCCCGCACCAGGGCGGACATCGGCATGTAGTCGGCGCCGGTCTCGGCGTCGACGATCCCGGCGTGGCGCTGGACGAACGTGCCGCGGCGCGAGTCCTGGCCGGACAGGCGGACCGTGACGCCGTCGTTGACCAGCGCGCCGAAGGCGATGATCTCGCCGAAGCCCCAGTCGATGTCGCCCTCGACGGCCATCTTGGCCCGCCGGTCGAGCAGCTGCTGCACGCGCTTGTGCGGCGTGAAGCCCTCGGGGAGCTTCACGTTGGCCTCGCCGATCGCCCGGAGTACCGACTCATCGATCTTGGTTTCGACCACCGGCTCGGGCTCCGGCTTCCGCAGCCGGGTGAGCCGCGCGGCCGGCGAGGACGACGCGTCGCGGGTGGCCTTGAAGACGGTCTCCAGCTGCTCGTGGTAGTCCTTGAGCAGGGCCTCCGCCTCGGTGATCGGGATGTCGCCGCGGCCGATGAGCTCCTCGGTGTAGATCTTACGGACCGAGCGCTTCTGGTCGATGATCGCGTACATCAGCGGGTTGGTCATCGACGGGTCGTCGCCCTCGTTGTGGCCGCGCCGGCGGTAGCAGACGAGGTCGATGACGACGTCCTTGTTGAACGCCTGGCGGTATTCGAACGCGAGCCGCGCCACGCGCACGACGGCCTCGGGGTCGTCGCCGTTGACGTGGAAGATCGGCGCCTGGATCATCCGGGCGACGTCGGTGGAGTACAGCGAGGAGCGCGAGTACTCCGGCGCGGTGGTGAACCCGACCTGGTTGTTGACGACGACGTGGACCGTGCCGCCGGTGCGGTAGCCGCGCAGCTGCGACAGGTTCAGCGTCTCGGCGACCACGCCCTGGCCGGCGAACGCGGCGTCGCCGTGCACCAGCAGCGGCAGGACCGTGTAGCCCTCGAGCTTGAGGTCGATCTTGTCCTGCTTGGCCCGCACGATGCCTTCCAGCACCGGGTTGACCGCCTCCAGGTGCGACGGGTTGGCGACGACCGACACCGTGGTGGCGTGCTCGCCGTCCGGGTGCGTGTACTTGCCCGTCATGCCCAGGTGGTACTTCACGTCGCCGGAGCCGTGCGCCGACTTGAGGTCGAGGTGCCCCTCGAACTCGGAGAAGATCTTCTCGTAGGGCTTGCCGACGATGTTGGCCAGCACGTTGAGCCGGCCGCGGTGGGCCATGCCGATGACGACCTCGTCCAGCCCGCTCTCGGCGGAGTTCTGCAGGATCTCGTCCAGCAGCGGGATCAGCGACTCGCCGCCCTCCAGCGAGAAGCGGCGCTGGCCGACGTACTTGGTCTGCAGGAACGTCTCGAACGCCTCGGCCGCGTTGAGCCGGTTGAGGATGTGCTTCTGCTCCTCGGGGGTCGGCTTCTCGTACGGCTTCTCGACCCGCTCGGCGATCCAGCGCCGCTCCTCCGGGTCCATGATGTGCATGTACTCCACGCCGACGCGGCGGCAGTAGGAGTCGCGCAGGACGCCGAGGACGGCCCGCAGCTTCATCTTCTGCTTGCCCGCGAACCCGCCGACCGGGAACATGCGGTCGAGGTCCCACAGCGTGAGCCCGTGTTCGAGCACGTCCAGGTCGGGGTGGCGGCGGATGCGGAACTCCAGCGGGTCGGTGTCCGCCATCATGTGGCCGCGCACACGGTACGCGTGGATGAGTTCCACGACCCGGGCCGCCTTGTCGATCTGGCCCTCGGAGGTGCGGGCGACGTCGCGCACCCAGCGCACCGGCTCGTACGGGATGCGCAGCGCGGTGAAGATCTGGTCGTAGAACCCGTGCTCGCCGAGCAGCAGCTCGTGCATGACCTTGAGGAACTCGCCGGACTGGGCGCCCTGGATGATCCTGTGGTCGTAGGTGCTGGTCAGCGTGATGATTTTGCTGATGCCGAGGTCGGCGAGGGTCTCGTCGGACATGCCGGCATAGGGCGCCGGGTATTCCATCGCGCCGACGCCGATGATCGCGCCCTGGCCGGTCATGAGCCGCGGCATCGAGTGCACGGTGCCGATGCCGCCCGGGTTGGTCAGCGAAATGGTGGTGCCGGCGTAGTCGTCCATGGTGAGCTCGTTGCGCCGGGCGCGGCGCACGGTGTCCTCGTAGGAGGACCAGAACTGGCGGAAGTCCATGGTGTCGGCGGCCTTGATGCTCGGCACGACCAGCGTGCGCGACCCGTCCGGCTTGGCCAGGTCGATCGCGATGCCGAGGTTGATGCGCTCGGGCTGCACCAGGTTGGGCTTGCCGTCGACCTCGGCGAAGCTGTTGTTCATCTCCGGGTGCGCGGCCAGAGCCCGGACCAGCGCGTATCCGATCAGGTGCGTGAAGCTCACCTTGCCCCCGCGTCCGCGGGCGAGGTGGTTGTTGATCACGATGCGGTTGTCGGACAGCAGCTTGGCCGGCACGGCGCGCACGCTCGTGGCGGTCGGCACCTCCAGCGAGGCGTCCATGTTCTGCACGATGCGGGCGGCCACACCGCGCAGGGGTACGTGCTTCGCACCGCCGGCGGGGGCGGGCGCTTCCTTGGTCGGCGCGGGCTTGGTGGCGGGGACGGCCTTCTTCTCGACCTTCTCAACCGGCTTCTCGACAGGCTTCGCGACCGCGGGCTTCGCGGGCGCGGGAGCGGGGGCCGGCTCAGCCGCGACGGCGGACGCCTGGACGACGTCCGGGGTGGGCTTGTAGTCGGCGAAGAAGTCGTGCCACGCGGAGTCTACGCTGGTCGGGTCGGCGAGGTACCGCTGGTACATGTCCTCGACGATCCACTCGTTCGGGCCAAACCCCGCCAGCGGATTCTCCTGCGAGTTGGTCGCTTGGGTCGACACGGTTCTTGATCGCCTCTTCCAAACGCGAGTTGCTAGGGGTTACGGATGTCCGGGTCCAGGCTACGCGCTGCCTAACGCTCGTTCGTCGCCGACGCCGCCGGGAGTGACCGTGTCGACGACGCCGGTTTGTCCACCCTTACAACTGTGGCCGCCATTCGGCGGCCACAACTGTCCTAGATCTTGCACCCACATCTTGCCGAAGTCTTGATCGTCGCCGATCAGGCGATGTCGCGCTTGCGCGTGATCAACGTGCCAATCGTGCCCAGGACGACCGCGTAGCCGACGAGGATCACCACGCCGACCCAGCGCGCCGGCAGGTGGGTGCCGCCGAGCTGCCCCGACAGCGTCCCGATCACGTGCTCGGAGGCCAACGGCGGGATGTACACCGCGGCCTGCATGACCCAGTCCTTCTTGATCAGGAACTCGTGGATCAGCGTCAGCACGGCCATGGCCGCGTAGGTGCCGACGGTGTACAGCACCGCCGCGGTGACCGTGGCCCCGATCTGGCTGCGCAGCAGCACGCCGACGCCGACGCCGAAGATCGCCCATAGCACGTACACCAGCAGATTGAGCAGCATCGCCTGTTGCGCGGCCCAGTTGCCCAGGCTGTTGGTGTAGCCCTCGTCGGCGAAGAAGATCACCCCGACGACGAGGTCGATCGCGGTGGCGATCAGCCAGAAGGCGACCGCCATCGCGGCCCCGGTGATCAGCTTGGCCACGATGACCTTGGTCCGCTTCGGCGTCGCCAGGAACGTCGCCGTCGCGGTCTGGTGGTAGTACTCGTTCGTGATCAGCAGGATGGCCAGCAGCATCACCATCAGCAGCCCGAAGAACTGCCCCGACGTATAGATGTTGGCGGCGTGCCTGGCCAGACCGGCCGCGCTGCGGGCCGCCAGCACCCGGGCCCGCTCGGCCTGCTGGTCGGCCAGGAACTGCGCCTGGTCCTCCTGGGAGAGCTCCGGCGGCGGCTGCTGGTTGAGCCAGCCGGGCATGTGCAGCTCCTGGTGCGCTTGCGCGGTGTTGAACAGCAGCGCGAGGCCGGTGAACACCAGGGAGCAGAGCAGCAAGATCCACCACATGTGGGTGGTGCGCAGCTTGAGCAGCTCGCTGCGGATGAGCCGGATCATCGGATGGCCGCCCTTCCCTGGGTCAGTTCGAGGAACACGTGCTCCAGGTCGGGGCGCTCGGCGACCAGCTCGTGCAGCTCAACGCCCGCCTGCAGGGCCAGCTTGCCGACGGCGGCCGCGTCCAGGCCGGTGACCACGTGCGCGCCGTTGCCGTTGGGGTTGATCGCGCCACCCGCGTCGCGCACCGCCGTGACCAGCTCCTCGATGTTGGGCGTGCGGACCCGCACGGTGGCCTGGGTCGAGCCCTGCCCGATGATCTGGTCGACCGGGCCCTGGGTGACCAGCTTGCCGGCCGCGATGATGACGACGTCGTCGGCGAGGATCTCCATCTCCGACAGCAGGTGGCTGGAGACCAGCACCGTGCGCCCCTGCTGGGCCAGGCCCTGCAGCAGCCCGCGCATCCAGCGGATGCCCTCGGGGTCGAGGCCGTTGGCCGGCTCGTCGAGGATCAGCACCTGCGGGTCGCCCAGCAGCGCCTGGGCGATGCCGAGGCGCTGCTTCATGCCCAGCGAGTATCCCTTGAATTTGCGCTTGGCGGCCGGGGTGAGCCCGACCAGCTCCAGGACCTCGTCGACGCGGGAGACCGGGAAGCCGCCGGCGGCCGCGACGCAGCGCAGGTGGTTGCGCGCGGAGCGGCCCTTGTGCGCGGCGGAGGCCTCCAGGATCGCTCCGACCAGCTGCAGCGGCTCGGCCACGTCGGCATACCGCTGGCCGCCGATGGTCGCGGTGCCGGCGGTCGGGGTGACCAGGTTGAGCACCATGCGCAGGGTGGTGGTCTTGCCGGCGCCGTTCGGCCCGAGGAACCCCGTCACGCGGCCCGGCTCGACCGCGAACGACAAATTGTCGACGGCTCTGACGTTGCGGTACTGCTTCGTCAGGCCGGAGACGACGATCTGCCCGTTGGACAACGCGCCGCTCCCTCCATGAGACAAGTAAGGCGTCAATATGGCATGTCCGGACCAGTCCGGCGGCCCCGGCCCACGTGTCTCAGGGGAAGATCCGGGTTTGGCTATGCAGGCCGATCCGCCACTCGTATGACGTGCTTGAGGCCCGACCACGTTTCGTCGATGGCGCACACCTTGACGTCGACCCGGCCGTTGGCCAGCGCATACTCGCGCACAGCGTTCTCGTCCAGGTCGGTGGTCAGCCCCGAGGCGCGCTTCGGCCACGCCACCCACAGCGCGCCGGCGGGCGGGGTGAGCCGGTGCAGCACCCGCCAGCGCCGGCGCAGGCGGGCCTGATCCGGGCAGAAGAGCACGATGACGTCGTACAGCCCCGGCGTGGGGCGGCGATGCAGTACCACATCCTCGGGCAGGTCATGCAGCTCGAACCCGGGCGGAGCGCCGTCGAGCAGGACGCGATGCCCCGCACTGACACCCAGCTTCTTCGGCAACGGTGTGCCTGAATATCCCGCCATGGTTGACCACGGTAACCACAGTTCACCAGCACGCCATCAGGGAAACCAGTCAGCGTCAGCCATCCGCAGGGGTCGACGCTTACACCGAACGCATGACGATTCTCGCCGTCGCCGCCGGCCCGCAAGAGCTGGGCGACTTGCAGCGCTACACCCTGCTGGTGGCCACCGACGGCGCCCAGGTCCGGGCCGCACAACGGCTCCGCCACGAGGTCTTCGCCGGTGAGCTGGGCGCCACCCTGCACAGCTCCGAGCCGGGCCTCGACGCCGACCCGTTCGACGAGTACTGCGACCACCTGATCATCCGCGAGGAGCTTACCGGCGAGGTCGTCGGCACCTACCGGATGCTCCCGCCGGACCGCGCCATCGCGGCCGGGGGCCTCTACGCGGACACCGAGTTCGACCTGGCCGGCCTCGCGCAGCTGCGCGGCGGGCTGGTGGAGACCGGCCGCTCCTGCGTGCACCCCGACCACCGCAGCGGCGCCGTCATCAACCTGATGTGGGCGGGCATCGCGCGGTACATGCACCTGCACGGCCACCGCTGGCTCGGCGGCTGCGCGTCGGTGCCGCTGGCCGACGGCGGCGCGACCGCCGCGGGCGTGTGGGACCTGGCGCAGCGCAAGCACCTGGTGCCGCCGGCCTGGCGGGTGCGGCCGCGCAATCCTTGGCCAGCCGACGTCGAGCTGCCCGCCAAGGTCGACGTGCCGCCGCTGCTCAAGGGCTACCTGCGCCTGGGCGCCTGGGTGGGCGGCGCGCCGGCCCACGACCCCGACTTCGACTGCGCCGACTTCTACGTGCTGCTGTCGCTGGACCGGGTCAACCCGCGGTACATGCGCCACTTCCTCGGGCAGGAGTGAGCTCCATGGCCGTCCTGGACAGCCTCTGGCTGCCCCGCTCGACGTGCGGCACCGACTGCCTGCCCGAGCCCTCGGCCCGCGTCGTGCCGCGGCTGATCATGGCAAAGCGCATCGTCGTCACCGGCGCCGTGCTCGTCTTCGCCGCCCTCTCGGTGCCGGTCCTGGCCCTGCTGCCCCAGCGCCACCTGGTCCGCGCCCAGCGCGGCCTCGCCCGCGCGGTGCTGGCGGGCCTCGGCATCAAGCACTCCGCCAGCGGCCGGATCCCGCAGGCCGGCGCCCTGCTCGTGGCCAACCACGTGTCGTGGCTCGACGTCATCGTGATCCTCGCCCATGCGCCGGCCCGCCTGCTGGCCAAGCGCGAGGTGCGGTCGTGGCCGCTCATCGGCCGCCTGGCCGCCACCCTGGGCACGGTCTTCGTCGACCGGTCCCGCCCGAAGAGCCTTCCGGCCACGGTCGCCGAGGTGAGCCGCAACATCGCCGCCGGCGGCGTCGTGGCGGTCTTTCCGGAGGGCACCACGTGGTGCGGCCGGATGGGCGGCACCTTCCGCCCGGCGATGTTCCAGGCCGCGGTGGATGCGGGTGTACCGGTGGTGCCGGTCCGCCTGACCTTCGCCCAGTCGGGCGTGGTGTCGACGGTGGCCGCGTTCATCGGCGACGAGACCCTGCTGGCCTCGCTCAAGCGGGTGGTGGCCGCCCGCGACCTGTCGATCAGCCTGCGTGCCCACCCGAAGCTGCACCCGGCCCCGTGTGACCCGGACACCCACCCCCGCCGCGTTCTGGCCCGCGCTGCGACGGCCGTGGTCGCCGCCTGACACCCCGACTTCTCATTTCTCCTTCTCATCCCTCCCACCCGCATGAGCGGCCCGGTTCGTCCGTGGCCGCTCTCTCGCGTTGAGGGGCCGTACACGCGACTGTGTGTCGTGATTGACAGTCGCGATGTATCGCGTCTTGCGCTACGCTCGCGGGCAGGAGCGAGCGAGGAGTGCGCGATGACCGCGTGGAAGATCGCCGAGCCCGAGCGGCTCGTGTTGGAGGAGGGCGTCACCGCCCTCAGCGTGTCGCTGGTGTCCGGGAGGCTCAACGTCGTCGGGGCCGACGGGCCGGCCCGCGTCGAGGTGTCGAGCATCAGCGACCGGCCCGTCACCGTGACGCTCGAGGGCGGCGTGCTCACGATCGCGCACGAGTTTCCCAAGGGTTGGCCGGGGTTTCTCGGGTGGCTGTTCGGCTCGCGGTTCAAGGTCGACGTCTCGGTCGTCGTGCCGATGGAGGCGGCGGTCCGGCTCAACCTCGCGTCGGGGACGATCATCGCGTCCTCGTTGCGCAACGGGGCGACCGTCGGCGTCACCAGCGGGCGGATCACGCTGCTCGGCATCGACGGGCGGGTGAACGGCAAGGTGGTGTCTGGGTCGATCGAGGGGCTGACGCTCGGGGGCGAGGTCGACCTGGAGACGGTCTCGGGCGAGATCGTGGTGGCGGACTCGACGGCGGGGAAGGTCAGTGCGCGCAGCATCTCCGGCTCCGTGACGTGCGACCTGGACAACCCGTCCGCGGGCACGGAGGTCCGCCTGGACACGGTGTCGGGGGAGATCACCGCCCGGGTGCGCGAGGACAGCGACCTGCGGGTGAGCCTCAACGCGATCTCCGGCCACGTCGTGAACGCGTTTTCCGAGCTCGACCAGCACAGCAGGAACACGGTCACCGGGCGGCTCGGCACGGGGACCGGCGGGCATCTGGCCGCCAACGCGACATCTGGCACGATCTCGTTGTTGCGGCGGCCCGTTGACGACGAGGAAGCGGTAGAAGCATGAGTGCCGTGTTTAGCCATGGGAGGCTGCGGCTGTACCTGCTGAAGCTCCTCAACGAGGGCCCGCGCCACGGCTACGAGCTCATCCGGTTGCTGGAGAACCGGTTCCACGGCCTCTACGCGCCCTCGGCCGGCACGATCTACCCGCGCCTGCAGCGCATGGAGGCCGACGGCCTCATCACGCACACGGCGGAGGGCGGGCGCAAGGTCTACGAGATCACCGAGGCCGGCGTCGAGGAGCTGCAGCGCCGGGCGCGGGAGCTCGAGTCGCTCGAGGCCGACATCAACGCCTCGCTCGCCGATCTCTCGACGCTGGCCGACGAGGTCGAGCAGGGGGTGCGCGGCTCGGTGCGCGACCTCAAGCGGGAGCTCAAGGAGGCCAGCCGCCAGGTGCGCAGCGCGCCGCCGGGGCCGACCTCGTTCGGCTGGGGGTATCCGCCCCGGCCGGGCTCGGCGAGCACCCGCCCGCCGCAGCCGCCCTCCGACGTGGTCGGTGAGCTGGAGGACAAGGCCGCGCAGCTGCTCGCCGAGGTGCGCCGGCTTGCCCGCACCGGCCGGGCGAGCCAGGAGACGATGCGGGCCACCCTCGTGGTGTTGGACGGTGCGATCGACCAGGTGAGACGCTTGCTGCGGTAGGTGAGAACGTTGCCCAGGAACTTCCCAGGCAACCACCAGCCCTACTCCAGCGGAGGGCGGAAAGATATGCGCATGGGGGTACGAGGCGGCGTCGCACAATCCGGGGGTGCATCGTCGCCAGGCGTGGCGCAGGCTGAGGCGAGGCTGCTCGTGGTCGAGGACGACCCGAATATCCGCGAGCTCCTCTCCGCCAGCCTGCGCTTTGCCGGTTTTGCGGTTGACGCGGTGACCACCGGTAGTGAGGCGGTCACCGCGGCCCGCGAGAGCAAGCCCGACCTCGTCGTGCTCGACGTGATGCTGCCCGACCTCGACGGGTTCGAGGTCATCCGGCGGCTCCGCGAGGGCGGTGTGCGGCTCCCGGTGGTCTTCCTGACCGCGCGCGACGGCACCGAGGACAAGGTCCGCGGCCTCACGCTCGGCGGCGACGACTACGTGACGAAGCCGTTCAGCCTCGAGGAGCTCACCGCACGCATCCGCGCCGTGCTGCGCCGCACCGCGGGCGACCCGGGGCCCAACCGGCTCGTCTTCCACGACCTGGAGCTGGACGAGGAGACCCACGAGGTCAGCCGTGCCGGACAGACGATCGCGCTGTCCCCGACGGAGTTCAAGCTCCTGCGGTATCTCATGCTCAACGCCGGCCGCGTGTTGTCCAAGGCCCAGATCCTCGACTTCGTGTGGAACTACGACTTCCGCGGCGACGACAGCATCGTCGAGTCCTACATCTCGTATCTGCGCCGCAAGGTCGACATCGCCGAGCCGCGGCTGATCCACACGCTGCGCGGCGTGGGCTACGTCCTGCGCCTGCCTGTCTGACCCGGGGCCGTCGGTGCGGTTCATCTCCGACGTACCGCTGCGCGTCAAACTGATCGCGGCGGTGCTCACCCTCGTCACCATGGCGCTGCTCGTCATCGGCGTCGCCAGCGCGCTCGTCATGCGCAGCTCGATGATCGACAAGGTCGACAACCAGCTGCGCACGCTCGCGGGCACGGTCGACATCAACCGGCTGCGCCAGCAGACCGAGTCGGTGGTACCGAGCAACTACTTCTTCTTCTGGCTGGCCGACAACAACGGCACCCCGGTCCTGGCCTCGGTCGGCGTCCCGGACGACGGCGCCCGGCCGCCCCTGCCCACCACCGGGCAGGAACTGCTGGACCGCCTCGGCGAGCCGTACACCGTCCGCGCGTCGGGCACCCACGAGCGCTGGCGTGTCTTCATCACTCAGCGCGACCACACCGTGCTTGGCGTCGCCGAAAACCTCTCGATGATCGACAACGCGGTGGACGAGCTCGTCGCCGCGGAGCTGTTCATCGGCGCGGGCGTGCTGGTCGTCATCGCCGCCGTGGGCGTGACCATCGTGCGGACCAGCCTGCAGCCGCTGCGCGAGATCGAGCGCACCGCCGCGGCCATCGCCGCCGGCGACCTGACCAAGCGCGTGCCCGAGAGCCCGCCCGAGACCGAGATGGGCCACCTGGCCGCCGCGCTCAACACGATGCTCGGCCAGATCGAAGGGGCGTTCCGTATTCGCGAGGCCTCCGAGGACCGGATGCGCCAGTTCATCGCGGACGCCTCCCACGAGCTGCGCACGCCCCTCACCACGATCAGGGGATTCGCCGAGCTGTACCGCCAGGGCGCCGCCCGCGAGCCCGAGGAGACCGGCGCGCTGCTGCGCCGCATCGAGGACGAGGCGTCCCGGATGGGGTTGCTCGTTGAAGACCTGCTGCTGCTCGCCCGGCTGGACCAGGAGCGCCCGCTCAGCCTGGCCGACATGGACCTGCGCGTGATCGCCAGCGACGCCGTCGCCGCGGCCCGCGCGGTCGGGCCCGACCGGGAGATCGCCCTCGACATCGAGCGCGACGAGCCGATCGAGGTCAACGGCGACGAGGCCCGGCTGCGGCAGGTGGTCGGCAACCTGATGACCAACGCGCTCACGCACACCCCGCCCGGGACGCCGGTCGAGCTGCGGCTGCGTCGCGACGGTACCGATGCCCTGATCGAGGTCTGCGACCACGGCCCCGGCCTGACCGACGAGCAGGCCGCCCGGGTCTTCGAGCGGTTCTACCGCGTCGACAAGGCGCGCACCCGGCGCCAGGCCGGCGGCGCTCACAGCGGCAGCGGGCTGGGCCTGGCGATCGTCGCCGCGCTGGTCGCCGTGCACAGCGGCACCGTCTCGGTCTTCGTCACGCCCGGTGGCGGGGCCACCTTCCAGGTTCGCCTTCCCCTCACAGCCGCTTCCCAGGCCGCTCCCGGTAGCTCGCAAGCTGCCGTCGGCAAGCTCAAATCATGAGCGAACAGCAGGGATGGGCGCCGAAGCCGGCCGAGGAACCGCACCAGCACATGCCGTCGAACCATGTGCCCTCGCACGTGCCGCACATGCAACACCCGCCGCAGTGGTACCCCCCGTCCTCACCGTACGTGACGCCGGTCACGGCGGTTCCCGCGCTCGGCAGCCGCCGGCTCGGAAAGGGCATCGCCGCCGTGGTGGCCGCCGTCGCGCTCTCCGTCACCTCGGCGATCGGCGGCGGGGTCGCGGCCCTGGAACTGCGCCCGGCCGCGGGCAGCAGCACGGTCATCAGCGCGCAGAACTCCAGCACGCAGTCGTCCGGCTCGGTCAACCTCGCCAACGTCGCCGCCCAGGTCCTGCCGAGCGTCGTGTCGATCAACACCGGCACGGCCGTCGGCTCCGGCGTGATCATCACCCAGGACGGCGCGATCCTGACGAACAACCACGTTGTCGCGACCGCCCGCGGCAACACGGTGCAGATCACCTTCTCCGACGGCAAGTCCGCGACGGCGCAGATCGTCGGCACCGACGCGACCTCGGACCTCGCCATCGTCAAGATCACTGGCGGTGGCAGCTACACGCCGCTGGCCTTCGCCGACAGCTCCACCGTCCACGTCGGCGACACCGTCCTCGCCGTCGGCAGCCCGCTGGGCCTGGACAGCTCGGTGACGTCGGGCATCGTCAGCGCCCTCAACCGCACGATCGACGAGGGCGAGGAGAACCGCACCGCCGCCACGAAGATCCCCGGCGCCATCCAGACCGACGCCGCGATCAACCCGGGCAACTCGGGCGGCGCGCTGGTCAACACCGCCGGTCAGCTGATCGGCATCAACACCGCGATCGCCACGTCGGGCTCGACGGCCGGCAGCATCGGCGTGGGCTTCGCGATCTCGAGCAACACCGCAAAGGCCGTGGCGCAGCAACTGCTGGGCTGACCCACGGCGTTTCCAAAGCTGGTTTCCCCTCCCAGAAGAGTGGGGGGGGGGGGGGGGGGGGGGGGGGGGGGGGGGGGGGGGGGGGGGGGGGGGGGCGGGGGGGGGGGGGGGGGGGGGGGGGGGGGGGGGGCGGGCGGG